>NZ_JBFTPE010000003.1:0-408060 GCF_056398325.1 Paenibacillus sp. 01T443 | reverse complement strand
GTTACTCACCCGTCCGCCGCTAACCTTGTCCCGAAGGACAAGATCCGCTCGACTTGCATGTATTAGGCACGCCGCCAGCGTTCGTCCTGAGCCAGGATCAAACTCTCCAAATTGGTGTTTGAAATGCTCATTACTTTTTTATCGCTTTTTCGCTTATCCCGAAGGATTTGCGAGGCAGTTATTACTCGTTGTTCAGTTTTCAAAGAGCAATCTTTTCTTTCGTTTGTTACGCTTGTTTTGCTTGTCGTCCGCGTGTTTCTCTCGGCCGGAATTAGAATATATCATGCTACCGCCCAATTGGTCAAGCGTTTATTCAAAAAAACTTTTAAAATCATGTTTTTTGTGATTTGGGGCTGCAAAACACACACTTATACATCTGCTCTACCTAGCAGTAAAACAACTTTATAATAGCTTGGCTGTTGTTATAAAATAATAAGTATTATAACAGATCATTCGATCCATTCTAAAAGCTTATACGGGAGGGGTAACAAAATGTCATTATCTGAAATCGCACGTATCGAGGCCCTTCTGCCGCAATGGGTGGAATCAAGCAGGCAACAATGCAGCTATGGCAAGGTAGCCTCATATATTCCTGAGTTGTCCAAATCGCCGATAGGCGCATTGGGAATACACTTGATTAATTCAAAAGGATACTCCATTTCCGCTGGCGATACAGAACTGTCTTTTACCATGCAAAGTATTTCTAAAGTCTTCACACTCATTCTTGCGCTCATGGATAACGGAGAAGAAGCTGTTTTTGACAAAGTCGGCATGGAGCCTACCGGCGACAATTTTAATTCCATGCTCAAGCTTGAGCTTGTACAGCCGGGCATCCCATTTAATCCCCTTATCAATGCCGGTGCGATTGCAATCTCTTCCTTAATTGCAGGTAAGGATCCCATAGAAAAATCCGATCGCGTACTTGATTTCATGCGGCTTCTTTCTAATAATCAATCTATTAACTACGATCTGGATGTTTACCGATCCGAATCCGCTACCGCGAATTTAAATCGTTCGATGGCTTATTTTCTAAAAGACAACGGCGTGTTACAAGGCGCGGTCGAGGATGTTCTCGACGTTTATTTCCGGCATTGCTCCATTAGCGTTACCTGCACGGATTTAGCTCAAATGGCTTTGGTGCTTGCCCATAATGGTAAAAACCCGCTTACAGGAGAAGAACTAATCCCCCGTCGTTACGTCCAAATCGCCAAAACGTTCATGATCACATGCGGAATGTACAATGCGTCTGGCGAGTTTGCTATCCAAGTCGGTTTGCCTGCAAAAAGCGGAGTATCCGGCGGTATCTTAACGCTGGTGCCTGGGAGATACGGTATTGGATTGATAGGCCCTTCACTGAATCGGAAAGGAAACAGCATTGCCGGTGTCGCGCTTCTGGAATCCTTATCGCGTGAGTTCGATTGGAGCTTATTCTAATTGCATACTCCCACGCACATGAAGAAGGATGACTCCAAGGCGAATAAGTTCGCAGGGTCATCCTTCTTGCTTGCGTCTATTTTATTGCTGATGGTTAATCAGCTTCACACCTTTATTTAATATAAAAAATTGCTCCGCCTTTTCACGATGATCATCCGTAATTTGACCGCTGATCGCTTTGTAAGCAATAAACACGGCCGTTGCATCGTCAACAAAGCCGGCTACCGGCAGAAAGTCAGGAATAAGGTCCAGAGGCAAGATCCAGTAAGCTAAGGCGCCAATTGCCGTCGCCTTGGCTGAAATCGGCGTTTTGGGATCAGCCGAACAATAATAAAGCGTTACAACCTCCTTAGCAAACGGTACTTTAGCTGCATGGCGCTTCACCTTTGCCCAAAACCCTTCTTCTACGTACTTCGATTGTTTCTCGTGGTCCCCAATTTTGCCGATCCATTTATTTATGTCGACTTCCTCTAACGGTTTTTCTTTACTCAAGTCCAAGGATGTTTTAAGCTCCTCCTCCGCAATCTCAAACGGAACGGACTCTTCGATGAGCTTCGAGCCACATGCGGAGCATTCTATAACCATTAACCTGTTCGGATCGACATCGTTGTTCTTTCCACAGTTGGCGCACTGGGCAATAGTCATACATCCCACCTCCATGTTATACCTACTTATACTTTCAATCCCTAAAAATAGTTGCAATTTCCGTTCCGGATTAACTAAAAATGATGGCTGCAATACGATTAGCTCGTTTCGTTCAACATGCCATTCCTAAGCTGTCCGTTAACCAAGGAACTATAGAAGCCTTGTTGTGCCAAAAGCTGTGAATGGGATCCTTTTTCTATAATGGCACCATCCTGAAGGACCACAATTTGATCCGCCTGCTGGATGGTGTTCAGTCGATGGGCGATAACAAAGCTTGTGCGGCCTTGCATGAGACGCTGCAGTGCCTCTTGGATTTTGATTTCCGTAACGGTATCGATACTGCTTGTCGCTTCATCAAGTACTAGGATGGAAGGATTGGCAAGTATAGCTCTAGCAATCGCAAGCAGCTGCTTCTGTCCTTGGCTGATCCCGCTGCCATCCGGCTTAAGCACGGTATTATAGCTGGATTTCAAACGTGTGATAAACGAATGCGCATTAGCAAGCTTCGCAGCCTCTTCTACCTCCGCATCCGTTGCATCGAGCTTGCCGTAACGAATGTTCTCATTTATCGTGCCTTCGAACAAAAAAGGATCCTGCAGTACAAATGCCATATGCGAGCGCAGATTTTCACGTTTGATCATGCGGGTATCGTGTCCATCGATCAGGATGCTGCCAGAGCTTGGATCATAAAAGCGGCATAACAGCTGAATCAACGTTGTTTTTCCCGCTCCGGTAGGACCTACTAGCGCGACGGTCTCTCCCGGGGTTAATTCGAAGCTTACATCGTTAATCGTAGATGCCCGTCCTTCGTAAGCGAACGTTACATGATCAAATACAACGCTCCCCTTTACCTCTCCAAGCTCTATTGCAGAACCCTCGTCTGACCGTTCCTCGTCTTCTCCTAACACATCAAACACACGCTCTGCGCCGGCAACCGCGGATAGCAGCGTATTCCACTGATTGGCGAGATCATTAAGCGGCCTAGTAAACTGTCTCGAATACTCCGCGAATATGATAATCGTACCTACCGTAATTTGATCATTCAGCACAAAAATAGCGCCGATCCCGGCTATAATGGCAAAGCTCAAATTGTTGAGCGCATTCATCAGCTTGGGAATGAAGCCGGAGATCGTCTGCGCCCAAAAGCCAGAAACGCGGATTCTCTCGTTACGCTCCTTGAAAGCAGCAATGACCGTCTGCTCCTGGGAAAAGGCCTTCACGATGCGCTGCCCAGACAGCGTCTCTTCAATATAGCCGTTCAAATCGCCAAGATTGCGCTGCTGCGCTTTGAACAAACGTCCCGTTTGCTTCGTTATCCATTTCATTCCCAGCACCATAAGCGGCACGACAAGAAATGTCAGCAAAGTCAACAACGGGCTAAGCGACAGCATGACGCTCACCGTTCCAACTAGCAGAAGCATGCTTGAAAATACTTGAATAACGGAGCTGTTTAAAGATGCGCTGACATTTTCAATATCATTCGTCACGCGGCTCATAAGCTCCCCATGCTGGCGTTTGCTGAAATAGGGTATCGGAAGTCTGTGCAAATGCTCAAACAATTGAACGCGCATACGGTATACGGTTTTCTGTGATATCGTTATCATCCATATGCTTTGTAACCACATCGTGACAGAATGAAACACATAAACGATCGCCATTCCGATAAGAAATACGATAAAACCGCTGTCACGGTTGATCAAAAAATGATCGATTGCCGTGCCTGCCAAATATGGACCGAGCAAGGAAAAAGCGGAACTTAATAACACCATGATGATGACTGCAGCTAATTTTCCTTTATATTCAAGGAGATAATTCCACATTTGCTTTAGCGTTCCGGACATATTCTTCGCCCGCGGCTTGCTTCTGGCAGGGCCTCCGGCCATTTGATCTTTAGCTTTTGCTTCTTTTCCATCAAGCGGCTTCGCATATTGAAAAGGCTCTTTTAAATGTTTAAGCACGGGATACACCTTCCTTCCCGAACTGTGATTCATAAATTTTTTGATACAAGGCTGACTGCCTTATGAGCTGCTCATGCTTACCTTGTGCCAGCAGCTGCCCTTCATCTAAAAGCAGAATGGAGTCGGCTGACACCGTAGAGCTTATTTTTTGCGTAATGAGAAACGTAGTGCATTTGATATGCTTAAGCGCTTGCAGAAGCGCCGATTCGGTCTTGACATCCAATGCACTCGTACTGTCGTCCAGTAGCAAAATAACCGGCTTCCGCACCAATGCTCTCGCAATCGTAAGACGCTGCTTCTGTCCGCCTGATAAGTTGACGCCCTTTTGACCAACAATCGTATCGTATTGCTCCGGCAGCTTCATTATCGTGTCATGTATCTGAGCAAGTTTCGCTGCTTCCATAATTTCTTCGATGGTAGCGTTCTCTTTACCCCAGCGGATGTTCTCTTCCACCGTTCCCGTAAACAGCATGATCTCCTGCGGCACATATCCAATCTGCTTGCGGAGCTGCTCCAGCTTCATTAAACGATTATCCTTGCCATCCACGCCTATTTCTCCGGACTGCACGTCGTACAAACGCGGAATAAGCTGGATGAGAGAGGTTTTCCCTGAACCGGTCGCTCCCATTATCGCAATCGTCTCGCCAGGCTTTGCCGAGAAGGAAATATGCTGCAGCACATGCTGGTCCGAACCCGGATATTGGAACGATACGTTCTTAAATGAAACATATCCTTCTCGCAGCTTTACGCCTTCGTCACTTTCCAACGTATCGGTCAAGTCGATATCTGTTAACACAACCTCTTCAATCCGTTGAGCCGATGCGCGAGCTCTTGAGAAGTTGACCACGATCATTGACATAATGGATAACGCAGCAGTTGTTCTTGTCGCATAATTGACGATCGCGATAACTTCACCAACCGTTGCGCCGTTTGTATCAAGCTCAATTCTGCCAAACCAGAGCACAGCCATGACGCTCGCGTTCATAAAAAGAAGAACAATAGGCATCGTAGCCTCCGTTAGACGAAGCGCTGCAACGGTCCGGTCCATCAACTGCTCGCTTGAACCCGCAAACCTTGAAGCTTCATGCCTCATACGTACGAATACGCGGACAATTCTCATTCCGATCAAATTTTGCTGCATTACGCTGTTTACCTGATCGAGCTGCTGCTGAACGGAGCGAAATAATTTTTCGCCTTTCTTAAGCACCCAAAGCAGAAAAACACCAAGGAACGGAATAACAGCGACAAGCCAAATTGCCAGCTTAGGCTGGACGACAAAGGCCATCACAATGCTTCCGATGACGAGCAGCGGGGCACGAAGCATGATTCGCAAGCCCATAAAGACTGTATTTTGCAGCTGCGATACATCATTTGTAAGTCTGGTAATTAGAGATGATTCCGGAAAACGGTTAAAATTCGCGAACGAGAACGATTGCACCTTTTCGTATAAACGTTCCCTTAAATCAAAACCAAAGCTTTGACTGACATGTGAGGCGTAGAAGGAGCTGAGTATCCCTACTACAAATGCAATAATAGAACAGCCAATCAAGAAAGCGCCCCACTGAAGTACAACCGTTAAATTATCCTTGCCAATGCCGTCATCAATGATTTTGGAAATAATAAAAGGCTGAAGCAGCTCCACCATGAGCTCTACCAGCATCAGCAGCAGCGCTACATAAGCAGCCAAACGGTACTTTTTGAGAAAAGCGAACATCGTCAGCATCTTTGATCCTCCGAGTAATAATGGCTTAAACTAGCTATTACTCTCATTATATCTTCTAGAATTTAGAAATGGCATAGCGGAATATAAAAATAAACGGAGATGACTGGACCTTGGATAACGGGGAGGTTAATGAGGTAAGCCCGGGTGAGGCACGGGTCCAAAGCAGCTAAACTGCTTTAAACGCCGCGCACATCCTCGTAAAAGACTCGAAACATAATGTCATGATTATAATTACCGAAGCCTTTTCCATACAAGGTTAAGCCGCCAACATGCAAGGCATCCTCTTTCACTCCTATTCGGAATGTCCAAAAATTGCGCTCCAGCCCAATTTCTCCGATACTAATGGACGACATATGCTGTCCGTCGATTAGGGTACCGTCCTCTTGTATGCGTATCACCTTAAGCAATCCGTATTGATTGACGCGTTCACCCCACCAAGCAGGTGAGAACCGTCCTCTAACCTCGCCATAATCGCCAGGGCTCGTCCACATGCCAATGTCCTTGCCATTAAGAGAGAAATTAATGTCCGACGGCCAGTTCTCGTTCACGCCCGGCGCCTCAGAGCCTAGCTCCAATGTGATTTCCAGCGCAATAGGACGCTGACCTGCAAGCAAGTAATTCGGTACCTTGTATTCCACGTAGCCTTTGCCGAACCATAAAATGCCGGCATTCATCCGTTCCGGCTCCAAAAAGAAGCGCGGGTCATCAAATTGCCCGATCAGCTTGTCCACCGTAGCAATGCCGCAGGTCGGAAACACCTCGAATTCTGTAAAATGTCCAACAGGCACGCTTACATCATGCACCTTTTTCACATCCAGCGTAGGATGCGGAAGTTCAATAGCGATGGAACGTTCTGCCAGGGTACATATTTTGTGAGTGCCTCCCTGCTTTCGAACCATCTTGGTTTGAACGATTCCCGCCTTCTCCAGCTTCCGGATATGCATGGTTACAATCGCGCTGCTTAAGCCAATCGCCTCGGCAAGCTCCTTGACGTTCATCATATCCGTAGCAAGCAGGTTTATGATGGAAAGCCTGACCGGGCTCGCTAAAGCTTCATATAAAGGCAGCCATTCTTCGTTTGTATTTGCATGTATCATCGTTGACCCCTCCTCTCTCTATTCTATAATAAGAGAAGGGCATCCCAAAAGCCGCAATCTTGGCTTCCGGATACCCCGTTCTGTTTTTATGAAAGTTTAATACGGATAACGTTCCACGATGCTTTGCTAAGCGTCGCTTGAATTTTTCCGCCGTCTGCAAGAGAAGCGTTACCTGCCGTATGCGGCGTTACGCGGTTAGGCGCATCTGCTGTGTTTGTCATTTTCAGATCCTCATGCTCAAGCACAATATGCTCGATAACCCGGAAAGCACCGAAGCTGCGAAGATCGATTTCAAAAGGCAGTGCTTCGTCGATATTGCGGTTAACCGCAAAAATCGTCACTTCCTCTTTTTCTTCATTATGAACAGCTACCGTCTCCAGGTAAGGAACATCAGTAAAATCCTTCGTATCATGTTTCGGCGATTTCACAAGCGGTACCAGAACCGTTCCGCGGCCAAAAATGCTTGCATGCATGTACGGATAATAAATCGTTTGCTTCCAAGCAGGACCGCCGTTTTGCGTCATGATTGGAGCGATAACATTAACCAGCTGCGCGATACAAGCCATTTTCACGCGGTCAGCACGCTTCAGCATACTGATCAGCATACAGCCAACCACAAGTGCATCCTCATGATTATACACATCTTCAAGCTGTGGCGGAGCAATTTGCCAAGGATCAAGCTTTTTATCCTGCGAATGGGAGTGGAACCATACATTCCATTCATCGAAGGAGAGATTGATTTTTTTCTTGCCGCGTTTCTTCGCTTGCACAAAATCACAGGTCGAGATAACCGTATTGATGTAAGAATCCATGCTCATGGATTGCGCTAAGAAGTTTTGCGTATCGTTATGCGGGTTTCCGTAATATTGATGAATAGAAACATAATCTACTGTATCATAAGCCAGATCGAGCACCGTGGATTCCCATTCCGGGAATGTCGGCATACCGATATGCGAGCTTCCGCATGCGACTAGCTCGATCGTTGGATCGACCCAACGCATCGCTTTTCCTGTTTCGTTAGCAAGGCGGCCATATTCTACTGACGTTTTATGGCCAATTTGCCATGGCCCGTCCATTTCATTACCCAGGCACCAGGTTTTTACATTATGCGGATCCTTGTAACCGTGCTGAATACGCAGATCGCTCCAATACGAGCCTGACTTATGATTGGAGTACTCAATCAAGTTACGCGCATCATCAATGCCGCGAGTACCTAGATTAACCGCCATCATTGCATCTGTATTCGCCTTTTTGCACCAGTCCATAAACTCATTGAATCCTATCCAGTTTGGCTCGACCGTCCTCCAAGCAAGCTCAAGCCTTTTCGGACGTTGGTCTACCGGGCCGACGCCATCTTCCCAGTTGTAACCGGATACAAAATTACCTCCTGGATAACGGACGATCGGAACATCAAGTCCCTTTACAAGCTCAAGTACATCGGAACGAAAACCTTGCTCGTCTGCTTGCGGGTGGTCAGCCTCGTAAATACCACCATAAACGGCACGCCCAAGATGCTCTATGAATGAACCGTAAATACGTTTATCTACTTCTCCAACTTGAAAATCCTTATCCACGATCATTGTTGCTTTGTTTGCCATGATCATCCACCTCACATCAATTAATAGTTTCATTAATTAGTTAGTTGAGCATTAATACAAACTTCTATTATTATTTAACTACAGGTTCGTAATTAATTCAAGTATTAATTTTAGTATATTTGAATTAATATATATATTATTTCAAAAAAAATCATAGGGCATTTTTCTCCTTATATGCGCCTAAAGTTTTACATGTGTAAAAAAGTAGTTCAATTTTCCTAATATTTATCATTAGTTTCTTGAGTTAGTCCTCATTTTAGACTACTATGGAACTATAAGGTAAATCCTTTGTTTCAACACTACGGCAGGAGTTGAGAACATGAGCAGACCCACACGCTCACTAGAAGATGCAGCCGACCACATTATTGACACCTTGAAGCACTTTCTACAAGTAGACACAATATTCATCTCAGCAAACGATGGTCATGGAAGCAGAATCATCCGGGCATTAAACCATCATGAGATTTTAGCGCAAAGCAGCTCACAACTCCCATTGTTACAAAGTTACAGCAACCTCATTGTGAAGCAATCCGCGCCCCTACTAGTCATAACAAACACACTTGATGATCAGCGTACTGCCTCATTACCGATCACTCAGCAGCTTGGAGCATGTTCGCTAATCGGAATTCCTATAAAAACAAATGACGGTCAACCTATCGGAACCATATGCGCATTAAGCAGCGAGCCTATTCAATTAGATTCGAGGCAGCTTGGCTTCCTCGAATCAATGGCCGCTTTTTTCGCTTATATTCTAGAGCTGGAAAACGCAAGCGTCACGGATAGTTTAACTGGCTTATACAATCGGCGGTATTTGTCTCATCTGTACTATAACGACTCGGACAAGCAGTTTAGCGTGATGTTTATCGATATCGACGACTTTAAAGAGGTCAATGATTCATTCGGCCATGATATCGGCGATTTGCTACTGCTTCAAATTTCTGCAAGACTTAAACAGAGTGTCCGCAAAACCGACATACTCGTTAGATACGGCGGAGATGAATTCGTAATTTGCTTTCAGCATTTGGTTGATAATCAGGATATCGAATTTGTGGCTGGAAAAATAAAGGATTCGATTAAAGAGCCTTTCACGATTGACGGACATACCTTTCGTATTTCCGCAAGCATTGGCATCAGCTCCATGCAGGGTACAAGCAACAGCTTAAAAGACCTGATCAGCGACGCCGACCAGGCCATGTACGGCATAAAACAAAATGAAAAAAACCTTTGAGAAACCAGGCTTCGCTCGGAGATAAAACTCCGGCTGGCGGTTCTACAAAGGTTTTTCATTGTATATCCTCGTGTTTAGCCTTCCTAGCAAAGCGCCTCCGCTTAACAGTCAGCTGCTTTATTTGTTTAATAGAAGCCTCAGCTCGACCGTAAGATTATTTTCCGTATCCATAACGACTGTATGCGGATTTTTCATGCCAAAGTCACTAAAGGTGACTACAGTGCTTGCTTCAAGCTTTAACGCCCCTTGATCGTATGAGGTTTGTCCCGTAAAAACAACTTCCTTTGTTATTCCCTTAACCGTTAGCTCACCTGTAATACTTACATCGTGTACCTCGCCTGATTTCCATGCTGTCGGAAGTCCATCAAAGGAAGTTGCCTTAAATGATGCATTCGGAAACTGTGCCGTATCTAAATATTCAGCCTCTGAAATATGCTTGTCCCGCTGCGAATTTCCAGAGTCCATGCTCGTCACATCAACGGTACCTTCCGCCTTCGTCTGAGCAGGATCAGCCGTATTCAGCTCCCATGAGCCTGTTACTTTATCAATTTCATAGTTGACCGTATCCCTAGAGGTTGTCACCGAAAAATACACCTTTGAGTCGGTACCGATCGTCCATGTCCCATCTACGTCGACTGCATCGCCGGAGGTTTCTGCGGCATTATTTTCCGATTGCTCAGTATTAGCTGTATCCCCTGTATCTCCCGATACGACACCGCTGTTGTCTACTGCTGGTGCTTCCGCTATGATACTTTCAATTTCTACATGATTACCGGTCAAACGATCATAAGCATAATAAAGGGTACCGCCAATTACAATAACAATTACTGCTCCCAGTACGGCTATCTTTTTGTTTTTCATCTCTTTCCCTCCTAGGTTTTTTCGTGGAAGGCATCTGTTCTGATTCTCATTCGTTTATCCACACTACGCATTGTAATGTAACAATCTGAGAACAATCTGAAACGAAGCTTAAATGAAACTGAAATCTTTTTCCGCCGTGCGGATAAAGCTGACTATCGTCATAACCTTGGCCATTTATTCATAAACATGGTATGAATCGTATTTTCGAATGCGGAGGGATGACGGATGAAACAGGATGAGATTCGCGCGCTGGAGCGATCCATCGATGAAATAACTGAAATTGCACAGGGCTTTGGACTCGACTTTTACCAGATGCGCTACGAGATTTGCCCTGCGGATATCATTTATACGTTTGGCGCTTACGGCATGCCGACCCGCTTCAGCCATTGGAGCTTCGGCAAAACCTTCAACAAAATGAAGATGCAATACGATTTTGGCCTAAGCAAAATCTATGAGCTCGTCATTAACTCCAATCCCTGCTACGCTTTCCTGCTTGAAGGCAACTCCTTAATTCAAAATAAACTCATCGTCGCACACGTGCTCGCTCACTGCGATTTTTTCAAAAACAACGCCCGCTTCGGCGTGACCAACCGCAATATGGTCGAGAGTATGTCCGCTACGGCTGACAGGATTCATCAATATGAAATGGATCATGGCACGGAAGCCGTTGAGAAATTTATCGATGCGATCCTTGCGATTCAGGAGCATGTCGATCCCACGCTTATTAAGCCTTACCAGCTTGATAAGAAGCGCTACATTGAGATGGTTCAGAAGGACAGCGAGCGTTCTGAGTGGAACATTCCTGCTTCCCAGTATGACGACCTATGGAATCTCGATCCCGATCGAACCGCTGCCGCCGCTTCTGCCGCTCAATCCCAGGCCGCGGATGCCAAGCGTTTCCCTCCGCGTCCCGAGAAGGATGTCGTTTGGTTTATTGAAGAATATTCGCCTACCCTTCAAGATTGGCAGCGCGATATTTTGTCGATGCTCCGCGATGAGATGCTATACTTCTGGCCGCAAATCGAAACCAAAATCATGAACGAAGGCTGGGCTTCGTACTGGCATCAACGCATCATCCGCGAGCTGGATCTGACGAGCGACGAGACGATCGAGTTTGCCAAGCTGAACTCCTCCGTCGTCCAGCCGTCCAGGCACAGCCTGAATCCCTACTATTTAGGGCTCAAAATATTTGAGGATATCGAGCGCCGCTTCGATAACCCGACCAAGGAAGAACAAAGGCGTTTTGGCCGCGTTCCCGGGAAAGGCAGGGAGAAAATGTTCGAGGTGCGCGAGCTGGATTCCGACATCTCCTTCCTCCGCAATTATTTAACGAAGGATTTAGTAAACGACCTCGATCTCTATATTTTCGAGAAAAAGGGGCCGGAATGGAAGATTACCGATAAGTCTTGGGAGAACATTCGCGATCAGCTCGTCTATTCCAAAGTAAACGGCGGTTTTCCGAGCTTAATGGTTAAGGATGGGGACTTCAACCGTGTTGGCGAACTTTACCTGATTCATGAATACGAGGGTATGGAGCTTGATCTCAAATATGTGGAGCGTACGCTGCCGCATGTCGTTCAGCTTTGGGGGAAAAACGTTCATCTCGAGACATTCGTTGAGGATAAAAAGATCGTGTTTAGCTGCGATGGGAAGAAGACGAGCCGGAAGTTTGTTTAACTGATTTCTAAATATTGATTCCATCGGTCAATTTGTCAGAGTTATCATAAACAGGGTGCTCCTATATGGCACCCTGTTTCGCTTATCTCAGAACCTTTGCGGTTTTAATAGTGATATATCTCCTGCTTCAGAGGGGTGAGCGCATGTGATTCGTCTACATAGACAAAAGCATCATATCGCTCGGTCATACTAGACGGAACATAGTTTCCGCGTTCACGTCGAGGATTGTATACGACACCTATAGCCCGATGCCCCATTGGCTCAAGGAAAGGCTCACAGTCGTGGTCAAACACCAGGATCTTGTCGCTGGCACCTGCCTTGTGCAGTAAATCTTCCCAACTGCCTAGCTGAGCCTCCGGTACCTTCATCGCTTTGATTTCACCGCCCCAATGATCAGCTGCAATCACAGTTCCTCGGTGCGTGCCGAATCCCACAATGAATAGCCGTTCATCGCCGTGCTGCTCGCGGAGCAATTGCCCTACGTTCACCATCCCATCGGCCTCCATATCCGTCGCTCTCGCATCGCCAATATGAGTATTATGCTCCCATACAATGACTTTGGCATCCGTTCCGTGAAAGGCTTTAATGCGGTTAAGCGCTTCAACCATATGCCGATCCCGAACGTTCCAGGAATCCGGACCGCCTTGTACCATAGATCGGTAGTATCGTTCGGCATTCACTGCAACCAGGGCATTCAATTCATCGCTTAAAGCCGATTCATCTTCTCCCCTGCTAAGCTGCCTTTTGGTCTGAAGCTCTTTCAATAGATTGACCACCTCCTCCTCGCAGCCTTCAGATAAGAATGCTGCCGAAACCCCGTACTTTTGAGGATCGCGGTTGTGGGGATCAAAACATTTAAAAACCTTTTGTGCAGCCCCCAATTCCGGAGATCCCGTTTTCTTCAGATGGCTGATAATTTCCTCCATAGACTCCCATAAGCTATATACATCGATTCCATAAAAGCCGATTTTTCTTTCTGCCGTTTTATCTCGGTTAAAATCATACAGCCATTCCGTGAAATCCATCACTTCGTTATTCGCCCACATCCATGTCGGCCAGCGATTAAAATCCCGGAGCGCTTCTCTGACGTTTGCGGCAGAGCCTGCGTATTGCTTAATGTAACGGTTCAATGTGTAGCAGGAAGGCCAGTCTCCTTCCACGGCGATAAAGGTGAAACCTTTTTCAAGGATTAAACGCTTTGATAATTCCGCACGCAGCGTATAAAATTCGGAGGTGCCATGCGAAGCTTCCCCAAGCAGAACAAAATCAGCATCTCCGACCGCTTGAACGATCAAGTCGAGATCGTCTGCACTTTCGAGCTTAACCGCCCGATTCCTAATTTCTTCCACTACTTTCTCGTCATTCATCTGCGGTCATTCTCCTTTCTTTATTTTCATTTCCCCCTTGCCTTCAAACTTCACTCCTAACACAGCGATTATTTGCTGCTCGTCCTTACGATATATACGGTAATCAGCGGGATTTTCAGGATAAATTAGGTTATAGCGGATTCGAAATTAACTTAAGAGGTGTAAAAATATTCGTATGTATTCCAAACAGCGGTCGGCAGCTCTCGAGGAAGCTGCCGATAGATATAGAATATCTCTATTTGATTGGTGCGGTTACCGCGTTGCCAATAGCACGTATGATGACAGCCACATCTTGAGCTAAGGTCTTCACAGGATGTCCATTCGTCAAACCGTTATCAAGTTTTCCAATTTTCTCCTGTATGCCCCGGTCTGAGGTTACATGGATGTTAAATTCGGGATATTGGCCTTTTAAAGCAGCGTAAACCTGTTTCTCGATAATCGATCGTTTTCCCATATCGGTTACATCAAGGCCAACGAGTGCCTCTTTTTTATGCAAGAAGACCGTCGCGTTATTCACGCCAGTTACTTGATCAGCTCGATTCGCCAGTTCTTTGGCGTTGTGCGTTGATTTCATTCCGTTTGGCAAAGACTTGGTTTCCAAACGATGCATTTCATTTTTTGTCCGAATCGCATTTTCTTTCACTGTATTATTTTGTCCGCATGCTGCCAATGAACAGCCTAACACCGCAACCATGAATGTAGTTACAATTGGCTTCAAAAATCTCAACACCCCAAAACACCTCCTGCTTGTTGTTTATAAGGTTCACTGCTGACAATTAAACATACATGGAAAAATGTTTATATTTCATTAAACCGAACAAAAAAGAACAGTCGACCCCATGCTGATTCAGCGGGTCACTGTTCCTTTTATAACTGATTATTCATCTGTTAATCCTCTACATTTCTTACATCAACTGATACATGCAGCACTTGCTCGCCTGTACCTCTATAAACCCCTTTAACCGGTACGATATCCTTATAATCCCGTCCATGACCAAGCTTCACATATCGCTCTCCGACAGGATCAACATTCGTCGGATCGAAGCTGCACCAGCCGAGACCAGGCACGAAGGCCTCTACCCAAGCATGAGATGCCTGCTCAAAATCCGCACTTCCGCCCTGTAAATCTCCAACAAAATGGTAGCCGCTCACGTAACGGGAAGGGATGTGGTAAGCCCTGCAGCTTGCGATCATCAAATGTGCAAAATCCTGGCATACGCCCCGTTTGCTGAGAAACATTTCTGAGGTTTTTGTCTTTACGTCCGTTGCTTCAGGATCGTAAATGAATTCCGTTCTAATTTTGGTCGATAAAGCACTCAACCAGTCCAGTACGCTCGTAGGCCCATTCTCGTCCTTACCCGAAATTTCACCCGCGAATTGCTCAACCTCGCTCGTGACTGCAGTATATTCTGTCGTCAACAGAAATTCGGTAAACCGGTCGGCTGCAGCGTCTGTTTTCAGCCAGCTCCAAGCTTGTTCCGGCGAACGCTTGCTTAAGTATTGGGCTCTCTCCTCCGAGGTTGGCGCCTGTTTTGTTACGACCGTCATAGATGTTCGTATCGTAAGCCGTTTATGTGGTCCGTTTACCGAGAACGCATGCACCCGATTTCCGAAATAATCCTCGTAAGTGAACAAGGAGGCATTCGGTTCGATTGAGATTGCTTGCTGATAGCAGGACTGCCGTTCATTCGTGCTTGGTGTAAGCCTGATCTCATTGACACTGTCCGTAACAGCGTCCGCGTACTCGTATTTGGTCACATGCGAAATACTCAGCTTCATGCGCTTGCTTCCCCCATTCGAAAAAAGGTTTTGGCGAACGCCATCCCCAGCTGTTGGCAAGCATCGAGCAAATGGGCAACGATTGTTCCACCCCGATCGATAACCATATCTTCACGCTCCAAGCACGCCAAATCGGCTTTCACCTTGCCCACCTGACGGATAACTCTCTCATGAGCAGTTCGCAACTGCTTATCCTGCAGCTCGATATGCCGCATATGATCATCAAGCGTATGCAGCGCAAAATGAAGAGAACGCGGAAAAGCGCTGTTCAGCACGACAAATTCAACAATGGTTTCCACCGATATCCCGTCTGCATAATAACGACGGAATGCTTGATAGCCGCTAACGGAACGCAAGACTGCTTGCAAGTACGGATAAGCGCTCGCGCTGTTCCAGCCATCGCCGCTTGCCGCATTGCCTACGGCTTTAATGATTCGCAGCGTATTTTCTGATCGCTCCAGGTATCGGCCGCATTCAATGAAATGCCATTCATTTTCTCTCGGCATGACCGATTGGCTAACCCCTTGGAACAATGCTGTCCATTCCTTGATTCGCCCGAAAAATAGATGCG
This sequence comes from Paenibacillus sp. 01T443, assembly GCF_056398325.1. Classification (NCBI taxonomy): domain Bacteria; kingdom Bacillati; phylum Bacillota; class Bacilli; order Caryophanales; family Paenibacillaceae; genus Paenibacillus; species Paenibacillus sp. 01T443. The sequence goes on along the minus strand of NZ_JBFTPE010000003.1, from coordinate 392,122 downwards.
GAGATTCGCGAAGCAAATCATCCGGCTGCTTCTCCCTCAGCCATAAATAGAAGGCATTCGTCACATCCCACATTTCGCTTGGCACCTTCTCGCGCAGCGTGCGCAAGTTGCCGCGAGCATGGCTGACACACGAGACTAGGGAGTTGGAATTATCCCGGTCCAGCGTCGTATAGAAAAGCACATCCCGTTCATTATAGCTGTCATATTGCTGCTCATAGTCCTCACGGCTGCCTAACGCGTCCACGATCCTTGCCCATTTCAAATAAGGCTCTGCCGCTTCGTTCTCGGGATTCCCGTCGATGCCCATGGTGACTTCATCTCCTTGAAGATGATAATGTACATCAATCAATCTAGCATGGTTCTCAGCACGCTCCATATAACGCCCAATCCAAAATAATGCTTCTGCATTCCGGTTCAGCATCGCATTCCCTCCATATTTATCGATTAAGGACCCACGTATCCTTGACGCCGCCGCCTTGTGAAGAATTGACAACAAGTGAACCCTCTGTCATTGCAACCCTCGTTAAACCTCCCGGAATGATATGCGTATCCTCACCCATCAAAGCAAAAGCACGTAAATCGATGTGACGCGGCGTCATGCCGCCATCGACCATGACTGGTGCGCGAGACAGCTTCATCGTAGTCTGTGCAATATAGCGACCCGGCTCGCGTTTAATGGCTTCCGCGAACGCTTGAAGCTCTTTTGAAGTAGCGCTGGGCCCAATCAGCATCCCGTAGCCGCCCGACAGTGATGTTTCTTTCACCACTAGCTGATCTAAATGATCAAGCACATATTCGCGTTCTTCCTTGCGCGACAATATATACGTAGGAACATTATGCAAGAGAGGCTCCTCTCCCAAATAGTAACGAATCATGTCCGGAACATACGCATAAACGGCTTTATCGTCTGCTACCCCGGTTCCCGGTGCATTAGCTATTGCAACATTTCCGGCACGATAAGCATTCATGAGTCCAGGCACGCCCAGGAAGGAGTCAGGCTGAAAGGCTAGAGGATCAAGGAAATCATCGTCGATGCGTCGGTAAATCACGTCTACCTGACGGAGACCTCGCAAATCTCGCAAAAAAATCTTGTGGTCTTTGTAAACAAGGTCTCTGCCTWCAACGAGGTGAATGCCCATTTGCTGAGCCAGAAAGGTATGCTCGTAATAGGCAGAATTATAAGCGCCTGGTGTTAGCAAGACGATCAAAGGATCCCGTTTGCCGTTTGGAGAAAGCGCGCGGAGCGAGCTTAAGAAGCAGTTCAAGCTGCGGTCAATGCTTTGCACTGAGCTGGATAAATATAAATCATGGAATAACTCATTCATTAACGTTCTGCCCTTAAACAAGTAGGAAAAACCCGACGGTGACCGTAAATTGTCTTCCAACACAAAATAACGGCCTTTTTCGTCACGAATTAAATCAATACCCGATGCTGTAATATATACACCGCCAGGAACATGTAGACCAGCCATTTCTGGCCTGAAATAAGTATTGGATACGATCATGCGCCGAGGTATAATGCCGTCTGAAACGATTCGTTGACCATGATACACATCATGAAGGAAAGCGTTTAAAGCACGAATTCTCTGTCTTACTCCGCGATCCACGCCTTCCCACTCATGCTTAGGAATAACACGTGGGATATAATCGAACGGAATCGTTCGCTCGAGGGGTTCATTCTGTGCTCCGCTATACAGCGTGAACGTAATGCCCTCTTCCATCATTCTTTGATTAATCGCATTTTGACGGACAGCGAGCTCTGCTGGCTTCATTCTCCCAAATAAACGATGAACCGTGTCATAGTGGGCACGTACCGAAAAGTCCTTATCGAACATTTCATCGTAAAAGGTTTGAGAATCGTAAAATTGCGATTGCGACTGTTTGGCCGTCGACATGACAACCGCCTCCTCCATGATGGGCGCTGCACCGATTTGGTACGAGCAAGTTAAACATTTGATCAATTATGTTATATTCATGTTAAAAAACTTAACAATTATAACCGAATCGCATCTTAATGTTAGGATTATCATACTAAAATCAGAAAATTGTGTCAACTTATATAACGCGAAAGCAGGAACCCTCGATAGAGAGAATTCCTGCTTTTTCTAAGCTGCGTTTTATTCTAGGATTGATTTAATTGCTGTAGATCTTTCGTGACCTTATCGACCATCTGAACGAACGAAGCCAGCTCCTGTGAACGAGCTGCTTGGTTACGAGCTTCGACCGATGTCTGCTCGGACTCGTGACGTACGGCGAACAGCTTCTTGTCAATCTCTTCAAGCTTCGACTGTATCCCTTCGAGCGCATTGCGTGATGAGGAGGCCAGCTTGCGCACTTCATTCGCTACAACCTCGAACCCTCGCCCGTTTTCTCCAGCCCTCGCCGCTTCAATTGCGGCATTAAGCCCGAGTAAATGCGTTTGATCCGACAACCCGCGAATTAATGAGCCCATTTCATTAATGCCGTCCAGCTCTTCACGAAGCTCTCCTAATAATGTATGCGTCTTATCCTGGGATTGCGAAGTCGAAATTGCCGTTGCTGCAATAGTTTGTGCACCCTCGTCCAATTCGAGCATAAGCGAAGCCAGCTCCTGCACCGCGCTGGTTACGGTAGTAAGCATGATGGAGCGATTGTCCGCGAGCTCCTGGATTTTCTGCTGCTCATGCTGATTATAGGCTTCAAGCACGAATTGCGAATCCAGATTAAATAATTTCGTCAAAGCATGTACAACTTCCTGCCAGCCTTCAGGAATCACTTTTTGAAGTACGCTTGATGATATGTCCAGATATGTCATATAGGTGCCTAAATACCAATCCGTCGTTAAGCCAATGCGGGAATGGACGGCTCCTATCTTTATTCGGTTATCAATATACGCTTGATCGATTACCCCTTCGGTAAGCGACATATAGTACCATCGCTGCGTTTCCTTAAGACGTTCAATGGTGCTGACTTTCGATATAATCGCAACCAATTCCGGCTGCTGTCCGACACTTTCATAAAATCGGTCAACCACTTCATCGACAATTTTCTGAAAAATAGGCTTACAGTCAGCCAGGACCTTTAAATCCTGCTCTGTAATGCCCGTGTATTCAAGCTGTCTCTTGCGTTCTGCCGATAATTTAATCAAATAATCCGACTCCTTCGGTGTATTGTTCTTCACTACCACCTATTATATCGGAAAACATACAAGAAATAGTATGAACGTTTTAAATACTTTTTAAACCTTCTCCTCGTACAGAAAAGCTGATAGACAATTGTCTATCAGCTTCCCCAACGCTCGCATGGAAGGTTTACCGGTTCAACAGGCTTCCTACGTAACGCAGCAGTTCATTCGAGCATACCGGGCAGTACGCGTGCTCATCCATAAGCCGTTTTGTGACTTCATTAATACGCTTCAGCTGACTCTCATCCGGTGTTTTCGTGGAAGTCGTTATTTTCACGATATCCTTAAGATCGGCGAACAGCTTCTTCTCCACCGCCTCGCGCAAACGTTCGTGACTCGTAAAATCAAATTTCTTCCCTTTTCGGGAATACGAGGATATGCGAATCAGAATTTCTTCCCGGAATGCTTTTTTGGCATTTTCCGAGACACCGATTTGTTCTTCAATGGAACGCATGAGGCGCTCATCCGGATCCATCTCCTCACCGGTTAAAGGATCCTTGATTTTGGCCCAGTTGCAGTAAGACTCGATGTTATCGAGGTAATTCTCAAACAAGGTGCGGGCAGACTCCTCATAGGAGTAAACAAACGCCTTTTGAATTTCCTTCTTCGCAAGAAGATCATATTCTTTGCGCGCGACGGAAATGAAATTTAAGTACCGCTCACGTTCTTCCTTCGTGATAGATGGATGGCTATCCAATCCTTCCTTCAGCGCACGCAGCACGTCAAGTGCATTAATACATTGCGTATCCTGCTTAATGAGCGCACTAGAGATCCGGTTAATGACGTAGCGCGGATCAATGCCCGTCATGCCTTCCTCTAAGTATTCATTTTGCATTTCCTTCAAGTCCGCTTCCTTGAAGCCTTCTACTTCCTCGCCATCGTACATCCGCATTTTTTTGACCAAATCCATACCCTGCTTCTTCGTTTCCTTCAGCCTTGTCAAAATAGAGAAGATCGCAGCCGCACGCAAGGCATGAGGCGCAATATGGATATGCCGCATATCACTTTGGGCGATAAGCTTTTTGTAGATTTTCTCTTCATCCGATACCTTCAAATTGTAAGGAACCGGCATAACGATCATCCTGGAATGCAAAGCCTCGTTTTTCTTATTGCTTATAAACGATTTGTACTCGGATTCATTCGTATGGGCAATAATGAGCTCATCGGCGCTAATGAGCGCGAACCGTCCAGCTTTGAAGTTGCCTTCCTGGGTTAAGGAGAGCAGGTTCCACAAAAACTTCTCATCACATTTCAGCATCTCTTGGAACTCCATCAATCCGCGGTTCGCTTTGTTAAGCTCGCCGTCAAACCGATAGGCGCGCGGATCGGATTCGGATCCGTACTCCGTTATGGTAGAGAAATCGATACTGCCCGTAAGGTCGGCAATATCCTGCGATTTCGGATCGGACGGACTGAATGTACCGATACCGACGCGGTTATCCTCCGAAATAAACACACGTTCAACGAGGACGTTCTCAATATCGCCGCTGTATTCCGTTTGCAGCCTCATTTGGCAGGATGGGCATAGGTTGCCTTCAATTCGAACACCAAGCTCCCTCTCGATATCAGGACGAAGCTCATGGGGAATAAGATGCAGTGGATCCTCATGCATAGGGCAGCCTTTAATCGCATAAACGGCTCCTCGCTGTGTTCTGGAGAAGCGCTCAAGTCCTTTTTTGAGCATGGTAACAATCGTTGACTTGCCTCCGCTGACAGGACCCATTAAAAGCAGAATCCGTTTACGAACCTCAAGCCTGCGAGCTGATGAGTGGAAATATTCCTCTACCAGCTTCTCAATCGCACGATCGAGCCCAAAAATTTCTTGATTAAAAAATTTATACTGCTTGTGACCGCCAACATCTTCCACCCCGTGAGATTCAATCATTTCATAAACGCGTGAATGTGCAGTCATGGCCGGGGACGGGTCCTTCCTCAGCAATTCAATATAATCCTTGAATGTTCCTGTCCATGAAAGCTTCTCGCTCTCAGCCTGATACTCCGATATTCGCTTGAAAATGTCCATACCGTGCCTCCTCCCATCGCTTCCGCATTCCACTTATCATTCTACGCCCGGGATTTGTCTCTAGACGCTCTATCGAGTGGTGTCAACTTTTATTGAGATATAACAATCCTATGCTTATTCGGGAAGATAATTGCACACTATTTTTGTCCATCATCCATCAAAAAACGACAAGCCGGCAGTTTCCTTTGCTATAATGGAGGCAAATGCTTCGATTKAAACGAGTGGAGAGGAGAAAAAAACGTGGCAGTCGCACGCGAGGAAGAGCTCTACAGCCCTATAAAAAAGCACTATGAGCAGCTTGGCTTTACCGTAAAAAGCGAGGTGCTCCATTGTGATTTGGTTGCTATCCATCCGGATCAGAATGAAACGATAATTGTCGAAATGAAAAAAACGTTCAACCTCGCACTGCTGCTGCAAGGGGTTGAACGTCTTCGTCTGAACAGCCATGTCGTGCTCGCCGTTGAACGGAACCGAAAGAAAAGCGGTGCTCACAATCAACGCTTTGGCGATTTGACGGAGCTTTGCCGCTTGCTGGGGCTTGGCTTGATGACTGTGACCTTTTACAAAACAAAACCGCCGGTCATTGAAATGCTCTGCCACCCGGGCGATCCGCCGCAGCGTGGCGTAAGACGCAAAAAGCAGGCACAGCTGCTTACCGAATTCAGAGAGCGCAGCGGCGACTACAACGTTGGCGGAAGCACCCGCCGCAAACTAGTGACAGCTTACCGCGAGAAGGCTCTGCGCTGCGCATACGCGCTTCATACAGCTGGACCGCTTGCCCCGCGTGAAGTATCCGCTATTACGGGCTATAGCCGAAGCGGTGAAACGCTCCGCAATAACTACTATGGCTGGTTCGAGCGCATTGCACGCGGAAAATACAGCCTGCGCCCAGAAGGCGCGGCTGCATTGGCCGAGTATGGAGAAGTCATTGCGGAATGGAAATTAAGTATTAGCTCCGCGCCGTAAATTCGCCGAGCGCCTCTACGAAGCGCTCCACTCCTTGCTTCGTACGCGCACCTGTATTATACGTATAGTTCAGTCTTGCGGTGTTGCGCTGAGGATGATCGGCATAGAACGAGCTGCCCGGCACGAACGCGACGCCCTTTTGAACGGCGCAGCGAAGAAGCGCTTCTGCATCCAATCCGTCCGGCAGCTCAAGCCACAGGAACATACCGCCTTTAGGCTTAACCCATGAAACATCCTGCAGCCCCTGCCGCTTTAGAAGTTCATGCATTTCAATCATGCGCTCGCCATATGACTTGGAAATCAACCGGATATGGCCGTCCAAATCGAAACCTTTTAGCAGTTGGCTCAAGATCTGCTGATCGATTGCGCTTGAATGAAGATCAGCCGCTTGTTTCACTTTGGCTACCATACCGATTACGCCGCTGTCCCCGATAGCCCAACCTGATCGAAGCGCAGGCGCAACCGTTTTGGAAAATGTGCTTGTATAAAAGACGGCGCCTCGCTCCGTTTGACCCTCAAGCGAAAACAGCGTTGGATATTGTTCACTCTCATCAAAGGTAATATCTCCGTATGGATCATCTTCAATGATGGGCATTTCATTTTGCTTACACAAAGCAAGCAGCTTCTTTCTTCGTTCAACACTCCAAACGCGCCCTGTCGGATTACCGAAAGTAGGCACGGCGTAAAGCAGCTTCGGACGATGCTCCCGGATGAGACGTTCCGCATCCTCTGGGATGATTCCATCCTCGTCGCTCTCTGCAGCAATCACTTTTAAGCCATGGAGCGCGAATACCTGCAGGCTTGCCAAGTAAGTAGGCTTCTCGACCAAGACGGTATCGCCTGGTTCGGTAAGCACGCCTACCAGCAGATCAATCGCTTGCTGCGAGCCCGTTGTCAAAATCATTTGCTCCGGATTTACATGCATTTGCTTCGCCGCCATACGCTCGCATAACTGTTCGCGAAGCGGCATGTAACCTTCCGTCAAGCCGTATTGCAATGCGCCTGTCCCAGCCGTAAATGCACGGTCAGCCGCTTCGCGGATTGCTTGTACAGGAAATAACTCCTCAGCTGGCAAGCCCCCAGCAAACGAAATCATATCTTTCCCTTGCGTCAGCTTCAAAATATCTCTAACCGCTGACGATTTAAGCTGTGACACTCTAGATGAAAAACGATAATTCATATTATATGCTCCTCCTCGCAAACTTAAACGCTTGCTATGCTCATACTCTCTATGTTAACAATGTGTTCACAACTTTTAAAGTTTTCTTTTTAGCTGACGTTGGTTATAATAAAGACAACGTACTTGGAGGTGTCCCACAGATGAACTTTATTATTGTCATGACTGTGTTTGCGTTGTTCATTACGGCGATGCTGACCAGCTCCTACAATGAAGACAAAACAAAAGGTCTATAAGCCGACTTTGCTCAGCTTATAGCAAGCGTATCGATGGCGGCCAAGAAATTGGCCGCCATCCGCATATTGTTGAAGGATATGAAAGAAATAAGCCTGAATCTTATGCTTTCTCTTCTTTTCAAAAAAAATGAAGCTTCCCGCAGAGCATTTAGCTCATAACGGGAAGCTTCATTTGGTTAGAAAAGCATTCCGTCATGCTGATTAGCGCTGCAGAACTGCCATTTCCTCCATACAGTCGCCACATACATAGCGATCCTTGAAATCACGAACTTCAACCATCGAACCGCAAAAAACGCATTTTGGACGGTAACGCTCCAAAATAATATGGTCACCTTGGACGAAAATTTCAACGGGATCGCCCTCGTTCATCAAATAACGTTTACGCAATGATTTTGGAAGTACAATACGTCCGAGTTGGTCCACTTTTCTTACTACACCTGCTGGTTTCATCGCTTTCACCTCTTCTGTGTCTGGTTTCGCAAGTCATTTCTGAGAAACCTCTGCGTTATAGTCTTTCGATGGCACTACGGCTTTTCCTTCCCAAATTCATAATTTCTTAATATCCTGCAATAAAAATTTGTTTTCTGGCTAATAAATCCCAAAAAATGAGAAATAAAGCAACTAATTTACTCAAGTCCTGGAAAATCATTTTGCCTAAGCGCTTCATACACGATAATTGCTGCCGAATTGGATAAATTCAGTGAACGCACTGTATCCGTCATCGGCATTCTAATACAAGTTTCCTTATTCGCATCTATTAGCTCCTGCGGCAGACCCTTTGTTTCTTTTCCGAATACAAAGAAATCGCCATCCTGATAATCGAATTGTGAATATGGCTTGCTTGCTTTCGTGCTTGCATAGAAAAAACGCCCTTGCGGATACGCAGCCAGCACCTCTTCAAAGGAATCATGGTACTCGATATGTACCGAATGCCAGTAATCGAGCCCCGCTCTCTTCAAGGTACGGTCATCCGTATCAAAGCCAAGCGGTCTAACTAAATGCAAAATTGTACCAGTTGCCGCACAGGTCCGAGAAATATTGCCTGTGTTTGCCGGAATTTCCGGCTCTACCAAAACGATATGAAATGGCATAGCTATCTATCACACCTCTCATTTTGCCTATTATACACGAAATCACCGAATATTTTTACACCCACTTTACGTACCGTTAATCTCAAGCATAATTTCCACCCTCATAATAGGGTACAGAATAGGCGGAAACACATGAAGGAGAGCTGAAGCATGCGAAAAAAGATATTGGTCGTGGATGACGAACCATCTATCTCGATGTTGATTGAGTTTAACTTAAAGCTGGCAGGCTATGACGTACGCTGCGTAGGTGACGGTGAAGCTGTATTTGAAATGTTAAAGCCCTTTCGTCCCGACTTGATCGTTCTTGATCTCATGCTGCCAAAAATGGACGGAATCCAGGTTTGCCGCGAACTGCGCAAGCAAAGCAATGCAGTACCGATCGTTATGCTTACCGCTCTTCAGGACGTTACGGACAAAATTGCCGGACTTGATAACGGTGCCGATGATTATATGACAAAACCCTTTAGCCCGCAGGAACTGGTTTCTCGCATTCAAGCTATATTCCGCCGCGTTCAATCGCTGCCTGGCATTGCGGAAGAAACCATCTTCAACATTGGCCGATTAAAGGTTCAGGTAGAGCAGCGCGAGGTATTCATTGACGGCAAGCCCGTTGAGCTTACGCCAAAAGAGTTCGAGCTGCTGCTGTTCCTTTGCCGCCACAAAGGCAAAGTACTCAGCCGCCAGCAGCTGCTTCACGGCGTTTGGGATTATCATTTCCTTGGTGACACCCGGATTGTCGACGTCCATATCAGCCATTTGCGCGATAAAATCGAGAAAAATGCCCGCACGCCGGAATATATCATGACTGTACGTAATGTCGGCTATAAGCTGAACGGGCCTCATGTTGCCGAGAGCTCGGTCGCACAAGCTTAGATCTAGAATAAATGCAAACCAAAAGCCGCCCTGCCTTCTTTGAAGAAGGAAAGGGCGGCTCTTTATTGTCCCCTATTAATAACCTAACCGGAGACGATTCGTCCGATTAGCCGTTACGCTTTTGAAAATCAATCATGAACTGCTGTAGCGCCTGGCAGCTCTCGAGAGGAACCGCGTTATAAGTTGAAGCTCTCAATCCGCCGACATCACGATGTCCCTTCAAACCTACGAAGCCTTCCTTCTCCGATTCTTTAACGAACAGGTTCTCAAGCTCCTCGCTTTGAATCCGAAACGTAATATTCATAAGCGAACGGCTTTGCGGCTGCGCACAGCCGATATAGAAGCCGCTGCTTTGATCGATCACATCATAGATAAGCTTGGTTTTGTCCCGGTTAAGCTGGTCCAGCTGGGCAACTCCGCCCTTGTTCTTGATCCATTGCAATACCAGATTCATCATGTATACAGAGAATGACGGCGGTGTATTGTAAAGCGATCCGCTCTTCGCATGCGTGCTGTATCGGAACATGGCTGGAATGGTTTTCGAACCATTTTCAACTAGGTCCTTGCGAATAATAACAAGCGTAACACCCGATGGACCCAAATTCTTCTGAGCACCCGCATAGATTACGCCGAATTTGCTAACATCAATCGGCTTGCTTAGAATATCACTCGACATATCCGCTATAAGCGGCACATCCCCCGTTTCCGGGAACTCCTTGAACTGGGTCCCACCGATCGTTTCATTCGATGTAAGATGAAGATAAGAAGCATTGCTTGGTATCTCGATCTCAGACATTGTCGGCATGCGCATGAATTTGTCGGATTCTGTCGAAGCAGCAACCACCGTTTCTCCGACAAACTTCGCCTCTTTCAGCGCTTTGTCCGCCCAAGCGCCTGTCATTACATAAGCACCTGGTTTTCCGGGAGTTAGAAGATTAAGCGGAAGCATAGCAAACTGTGTACTGGCACCGCCTTGCAGCAAAAGCACATCATAATTTTCAGGAACTCCGAACAATTCACGAAGCAACGACTGTGATTCGTTATTCACAGCTTCGTACATTTTACTGCGGTGAGACATTTCCATAATGGACATGCCCGCGTTTTGATAATCAACAAATTGCTCCTGTGCTTGCTTTAGTACCTCAAGTGGTATTGCGGCTGGTCCTGCATTAAAATTAAATGCTCGTGTCATCTTCGGATACCCACCTCTGTTTCTTTATATATGATATGGTTATGATAGCAATTTTGAAGGGCCGCATCAAGTCTATTCGTCAATTTCAAAAAACAAAAAGTCGAACGTATGTCGAATTACTGACAAAAAACATTCGGTTTTCGTTCATCATTTCTTTACAATCCATAAAAAAACGGGTCCTAGAAGGACCCGTTTCTTATATTTCTTAACGATCGGATTAGCAATCGTAGTAAAGGCTGAACTCATGCGGATGAATACGGATTGCAACTGCTTTAGCTTCTTGACGTTTGATAGCTACATAGTTCTCGATGAAGTCTTTAGAGAATACGCCGCCTTCAGTCAAGAAATCCGAATCAGCTTCAAGAGCGCTAAGCGCTTCGTCAAGCGTTCCAGGAACGCTGCGAATTTCTTTTTTCTCTTCTTCAGGCAATTCGTAGATGTTTTTGTCGAAAGGACCATAACCAAGAGCAACTGGATCAAGTTTACGCTTGATGCCGTCCAAACCAGCAAGCAGCATTGCTGCGAAAGCTAGGTAAGGGTTAGCTGTGTTGTCCGGTGTACGGAATTCGATACGGCAGCCTTTAGGCGTTACAGCTGCAATCGGAATACGGATTGCTGCAGAACGGTTACCTTTTGAGAATACAAGGTTAACTGGCGCTTCGTAACCAGGCACTAGACGTTTGAACGAGTTCGTGCTTGGGTTTGTGATAGCGATCAAAGCCGGAGCGTGGTAAAGCACGCCGCCGATGTAGTGCATAGCCATTTCGCTAAGGTTTGCATACGCGCCTTTATCGTAGAACATTGGCTCGTCGCCGTTAAAAATAGAAGTATGAACGTGCATACCGCTACCGTTGTCACCAAATAGTGGCTTCGGCATGAAAGTAGCCGTTTTGCCGTATTGGCGAGCAGTGTTGTGAATTACATATTTGAATTTCATTAGGTTATCAGCAGTTTTAGTCAATGTGTCAAAACGGAAGTTAATTTCTGCTTGACCAGCAGTTGCAACTTCATGGTGATGACGTTCAACGCGAAGACCCGTTTCTTGCAAAAGGCGTACCATTTCGCTACGGATATCTTGTTGGGAGTCAACTGGAGCTACTGGAACATAGCCGCCTTTAACCGGAATTTTCGAACCAAGGTTTCCGCCTTCTTCTTTACGGTTCGTGTTCCAGCCAGCTTCTTCGGATTCAACCATGTACGAAGAAGAATTCATTGTGCTTTCATAGCGAACTTCGTCGAAGATGAAGAATTCAGGCTCTGGCGCGAAAAATGCTGTCGTACCAATGCCAGTCGTTTGAAGATACTCTTCAGCCTTTTGAGCGATGCTGCGCGGATCGCGGTCATAGCGGTCGCCTTCAGGTGTATGGATATTACACATAACGTTCAGTGTAGGGTGATCAGTGAAAGGGTCGATAAATACGGATTCTGTATCCGGCATCATAACCATATCGGAATTCTCGATACCGCGGAAACCGTGGATCGAAGAACCATCAAAAGCTACCCCGTTTACGAAAGTATCAGCATCCACCTCAGCAGCTGGAAGCGTGATGTGGTGTGCATGACCAAGAAGATCTACAAAGCGGAAATCTACAAACATGATGCTGTTTTCTTTAATATTGTCCAAAACATTTTGAACTGACATTAATAATTTCCTCCATTTCCGAACATTAGCGTAGTGTTGAACAGGTATTGTTCAATTATTGCTCCAAATCCATGTCGTTATTATAAAACTAGCTCTCAATCTCCGTCAATAGCTATGTAAGGTATTTTTTAAAGCTATGTAAGCTATACTTACAAGTTTGTACAGTTGTTCACAAATACTCCTTAAAAGCCAGTTGAAAATCGCTTCAACCCTTGAATAACAAAGGCTCGGCGGCATTTGAACTGGTAACCGGCTGAGTCTTGGAAATGTAATACAATCCTTGTTTGAAAACTAAAATCTTTAAAATCATAACTGTAGTATATTCGGAATTCGCATTCATGCCGCTTCATGAACCCTATACAAAAAAAGAGCCTTGCCATCCCAGGATGGCAAAGCGTTGTTTGTTTTTTAATTAAATTTTCCATTCCTTGAATGCCTCTGCCGGCGCTTTTGGTGTATCGAATTGTTTGCCTACGATTGGCGCAAGCTTTTCAAGATCCTTCAAAAGATTAGCAAACTGGTCAGGAAATAACGATTGTACGCCATCGCCAGTCATTGAATTATCCGGATCGGTGTGCATTTCAACAATAAGTCCGTTCGCCCCTGCAGCAACCGATGCTTTGGACATTGGCTCTACCAATTMGCGGCGTCCAGTACCATGGCTCGGGTCTGAGATAACCGGCAGATGGCTAAGAGATTGCAATACGGGAATTGCCGACAAATCGAGCGTATTGCGTGTGTACGTTTCGAATGTACGGATTCCGCGCTCGCAAAGCATAACATTCGGATTTCCGCCTGCCAAAATGTATTCAGCCGCATTTAGGAACTCGTCATAGGTTGAGCTGAAACCGCGCTTCAGCAGCACCGGCGTTTGAATAGTACCCAACTTACGAAGCAGATCAAAGTTTTGCATGTTGCGTGTGCCCACTTGAAGGATGTCGGCGTATTCCGCACAAACATCTACGTACTCCGGTGTCATAACCTCTGTGATCGTTAGAAGCCCGTGTTTCTTGCCTGCTTCCGCCATCATCACAAGTCCCTCTACGCCTACGCCTTGGAAGCTGTAAGGCCCTGTACGCGGTTTGAACGCGCCTCMGCGCAATACCTGACCGCCCGCTGCTTTGACCAGACGAGCGATTTCATCGATTTGCTCTGGCGTTTCAACGGCGCAAGGTCCGCCCATAATAACAAGGTTGCTTCCGCCGATCTTCACGCCTTTGATATCAATAACGGTATCGTCAGGATGGAAGTCGCGGCTTGCCAGCTTGTAGGATTTGGATATTTTAATTACGTTTTCTACGCCCTTCATCTGACGCAAATGCTCAGCAAGCGTCGGCTCTGCTTGACCGATGATTCCGATTACCGTACGGTCCGTACCTCTTGATACATGAGCCTGCACGCCAGCTCTTTCAATATGGGCAACAATTTCTGAAATACGCTCTTCTGCAATGTTTGAATTTGTAATGACGATCATATGGATCACTCCTAAAATTTTATTGGTTTTGTGATGTCAAACTTACTTCGTAAGTTGGCTTGAATTTGTATTGGGCGGCTTGTAGATTGCAGACATACTTGCTCTGTCCTTCTTTTCGCTTTATCGCTTATACGCTTTATAGCTTTTATGCTTCGTAGCTTTTATGCTGTTTAGCTTCTACGCTTTTAATCACTAAAGTAAATATACAGGAGAATGCCCATTTCGTCAACCCGTCTCCCAAAAAAAGAAGGAAATCTGTTTGCCTTGAGACAGTCTCACGGCAAACAGGTTTCCCTCTTCGATTCGAATATTTTGTTTATTCAACTTTCTCTTCCGTTGCCGTCGCCGAAGAAACAGCAGCCGTAGATTTCACACGCACGTTAGGCAACAGCTTATTCATATTAACCGTACGGCGAATTTCCCATGTTTCTGGATTATTATGATCGTATTGCTCCAAGTAGGTAATGACCTCTTTTGTCAGCGGCGTTGGCGTGGATGCGCCTGATGTTACAGCTACGCGGTCTACCCCTTTGAGCCATTCTTGTTCAATTTCCGATACATCAGAAACCCGATAGGCTTTAACGCCTGCAATTTCCTCTGAAACCTGGGCAAGACGGTTGGAGTTGTTGCTTCTTGGATCGCCGACTACGATGCACAATTGGGCTTCTCCCGCCTGCTCCGCAACCGCTTCCTGGCGCACCTGGGTGGCCATGCAGATTTCGTTATGGACCTCGGCCGCTGGATAGCGCTCAAGGAGACGGCTAATGATATGACGAATATCCCACTGCGACATCGTCGTTTGGTTGGTTATAATAATGCGACCTTCGGGCACATTGAGGGCTGCAATCTCCTCTTCCCGCTCAATGAGGTGAACCTGCTCCGGCGCAACGCCGATTGCGCCTTCCGGCTCGGGGTGGCCCTTTTTGCCAATATAAATGATATGATAGCCATCCGCCGATTTCGCACGAATTAAATCATGCGTTCTAGTTACGTCAGGACAAGTGGCGTCAACGACGGACAGTCCTTTCTCACGGGCGCGTTGGCGAACCTCGGGGGATACCCCGTGCGCAGTGAAAATAACAGTTCCAGTATCGATTTGATCCAGAATATCGAGACGATTGGCACCATCAAGCGTAATGACGCCTTCCTGCTCGAATGCGTCCGTTACATGCGCGTTATGGACGATCATGCCTAATATATAGATGGGCCGCGGCAGCTCTAAGTTTTTGGCCGTTTGCAAAGCCAACACCATTGCATCGACTACGCCGTAGCAATAACCACGCGGTGATATTCTAACGATTTCCATTCCTTGCACCTGCTTTCTGACCGGATATGCACTATATTTATAATTCCTTCATTTCATCCGTTGCTACTATTATAGACGAATGAGACGTGTCAGAAAAGCTTATTGGCAGCCAAATCGTAAACTTGGTTCCCTTTCCCTCACGGGTCGTCACTTCAACAGAGCCTTGATGCTCGTCAATAATCCACTTGGCGATAGATAAACCGAGACCCGTCCCGACTGTGACGCCCCTCGATTCGTCCGCCCGATAAAAGCGGTCAAAGATATGCGGAATCTCCTCCGGATTCATGCCAATTCCGGTATCTTGGATGACAAAACCGATCTGCTGTTCGTTCCTGATTGCGCTGAGTTCTATCGAGCCCACTGGCGTATACTTGAACGCATTCTCAATAAATATAAACAGCAGCTGCTGCAAATAGTTATGATTGGCATTTACGCGTATGTCCTCCAGCGCAGAGAGACTTCCTACCTTCCAATCCGCTGTACGAGGTAGCAGCTGCGCACGACGCACAACTTCCTCAGTAAGCGGCATTAAATCAAGCGGCGTCTTCTCCATCGTATAACCTGCGTCAGCCCTTGCGAGCGCAAGCAGATCATTTACGAGCGTGCTCATGCGTGTCGCTTCAGCGGAAATGTCGCTCATCGATTCCTTCGATAATTCCCAGCGATCCAAATCAAGCGGCATCCATTCTCCCGTTTCCGAATCCTGGTTCGTTTCGCGCACCTTCATCCACATGCGCTCCAGAAGCTCGATATTGCCTCTTATTGTCGTTAATGGTGTCCGTAATTCATGAGAAGCATCGGATACGAATCTACGCTGTGCTTTATAAGCTTCATCCAGCTCGTTATAGGCCATCTCAAGGCGTGCGAGCATGACATTCAACGTGCTGACGAGTCTGCCGATCTCATCCTTCGGCCCCATCGTCGGAATGCGGACGCTGAGATCAGAGCCATTCTCGATCTGCTGAGTTGATCGGATAACCCGTTCAATTGGACGCAGCGCCTGACGAGCAATGAATAAACCTACTGTAAAAGCGATGAAGACAACGACTAAGGAAGAAAATATAAGTATAGTCCGCAGACCGCTCAGGAATCTTTCCTCATTATACGTAAATACGCCAATTTGAAGCAGCCCCACGAGGCTTTTATCCTCTTTTAAAAAGAGCGCCCGTTGATACGTCAGCATGTCATATTTTTTTCCGTTAATCTCAACCTTAGTCTTTACAAATCCATCCTTAGGTTTTTTCTCGGCTTCAGGGTAAGGGATGACAAATTGATCCGGGTAATTGTTTGATTGCGTAATGGCTGATTCCTTATAGTTTACGAGCTGGATATAGGTATCCTTTTGGTCGATTCGGAATTGCGGTCCAACAAACAAATCTAGTTTTTTATCGAGAAAATTAGTGGAACCTATTATATCGGTTTTACTATCCTGAATTCGCAGCTGCTCTTTTATTTCCGCATAAGTATTCCAATTCACGAAAACGTAAATGCAAATGCCAAAAACAATCATGGTTACCGCAAGCAAGCTCGAATACCAAAGCGTCAGCCGAAGCCTAATAGACATAAGTTTAACCCGCCTCTCCGCGAAGCACGTAGCCGGTGCCGCGAACCGTCTGAATAAGCCGGTTTCTGCCTCCGTCCTCTACCTTTTGGCGCAGCATTGCAATGTATACCTCTAACACATTCGATTCCCCGCTAAAGTCATAGCCCCAAATTTTCTCCATAATGGCATCCCGCGTCAGCACGCGGCGCGGGTTCTGCATGAATAGAAGCAGCAAATCGTATTCCTTTGAGGTAAGTTCGATACGGCGTCCAGAACGAATTGCTTCCCTGGCGTCCATGTCCAAAATCAAGTCCTCGTATAGCAGCTGATTGCTGGATTGCTCGATTTTATCGGATTTGCGGCGCAGCAATGCGCGTGCGCGAGCTAACAGCTCTTCGAGCGCAAACGGCTTGACCAAATAGTCATCTGCGCCAAGATCCAAGCCTTTCACCCGGTCGATCACATCATCCTTCGCCGTCAGCATCATAATCGGCACGGTGCTTCCGCTCTCGCGCACACGCCGGCAGACCTCCCAGCCGTCCACCTGCGGCATCATCACGTCCAGAATAAGCAAATCGGGCTCCGCTTTAAGCAGTACTTTAAGCCCTTCCATGCCATTCGAAGCGGTAGTCACCTCATAACCTTCGAACGCTAGGCTTCTGCGAAGTAAAGAAATGATTTTATCATCGTCATCCACTACTACAATATGCTGTCTCATCTGCTTGTCCCCCTCTATTTGCAGCAAAAAGCACAGAGCATGCTGTCACTCTGCGCTTTTTGTTTTACTTCCAATTTCTTAACGTTATTGAGCGCTAGCTGTATTCTTGTCGCCGACCTCAACTTGCAAGTTCATCGCGCTGCCTTTTCGAACGATGTTCAGCTCGATCTTATCGCCGACTTTCTTCGTTTGTATCGCTGCAATCAACTCTTGCGTATTCGCATATTTCTTGCCGTCGATACCCACAATTACGTCGAACTGCTGAAGCTCAGCCAAATAAGCTGGTGAATTATAGTATACGTTACGAACGATAGAACCTTCTACCTTATCCATCCCTAATTGCTTCGCGATATCTGCCGTTACATCCTGCAGCTCGGCGCCAATATATGGTACAGCCGGTTTAGGAATCGTTTTATTGTTTTTCAAGTTATCCAATACTTCCTGGATCGTGCTCGTTGGAATGGCAAAGCCAATTCCTTGCGCTTGCGAGCTGACTGCCGTGTTAATGCCGACAACCTCGCCATTTACGTTAAGCAATGGACCGCCGGAGTTACCTGGATTAATGGAAGCATCCGTTTGCAGCAAGTGCTCGTATTTGCGCTCGCCCTGCGTGTCTTGAATATCGATTGGGCGTTCCTTTGCGCTCAGCACGCCAACCGTTACCGTATGGTCAAAGCCGTAAGGATTACCGATTGCCACTACCCAGTCGCCAATATTGATATTGTCGGAGTTGCCTAGCGGCAGCGTTGGGAATGCTTTATCGCCGGTAACCTTAAGTACAGCAAGGTCTAATTCATAGCTTGAACCAAGCAATTCAGCCGTGAACGGCTTATCATAGCCCTGAACAATAACCTTGATTTGATCCGATTCGCTAACCACATGCTGGTTCGTCAGAATATAGCCGGTGGATTCGAAGAAAAACCCGGTACCGATGCCTGATTGCTGCATTTGGCCTTCTTCATTTTGCGTGTCAGTCTCAGGCTCCGTCGTGCCAGGATAGTCATCCCCAAAAAACTGGCGGAAAAACGAATCATCCAGCATGCTTCCGCTGTTGCTGCGTTTTGCTGTATTCACATACGTTTCGATCTTTACGACCGCTGGACTAGCAGTTTCAAACAATTGCGCGATATTATCCGGTCTAGCTGCGACGGTCGAAGCCGCTCCGCTGCCGCTCGTTCCCGCAGTAGCAGCGGATCCTGAGCTTGAACCGTTTGATTGCGTGTTGGTCGCAAGAGCTTGTTCCTTCGTAAACCAATTGTTTAAATCTGCCGTGTACATTAAAGAGCCAACTAGGATAACGCCTGCTAGAAACGATGCGAAAACAGCTTTAAATGATGTCCGGCGCGTTTCTCTTACCTGCCATGGTCCTTTGGAGGATTGCGGCGAGGGATTGAATGGCCGTATTTGGGATTGCACTGGCGATTGCGGCCTTACTTGTTCCGAATCCGCAAACATCTCTTGCTGTCCATTTGACTGCTGCGCACTAGATGCCTCGGATTGTACATTTTGCGTATTGCCATAAGGCTCGTCTTGAATCAGCTTAGGCTTTTCCGGGTTATAGCTATGATTGGGAGAACTTGTTCCCTCCGCAGAGTTAGCTTTAAATGGTCCATACGAATAGTAATAAGATGGCTTGGCCGTTTGCTCCTGTGATTCATTGGAAGCTTCAGGATCTGAACTTTTCCTGTTTTCGCTGCTTTCTGCAGCGCCTTGTTCTTCATCATTTTTCCGGAAAAAATCATCGAATCCCTTTTTGTTGTTTTGATCGTCCATGTACGTTCTCCTCCTTGAATCTTATTGCATCATGCATCCTATTGGCATTCAAACCACGAAGCATGTTAATTGATATAGTTCTATCATGCACATTCTACCTTAAAACAAACTTAAAAGGAATTTAAACAGAAATAAAAAAAACGCTCCAAATTGATTTTGGGAACGTTTTTTTGGATTGGAAATCAATGAGGAAATAGCTGTTCTACGTCATGAAGAGCTTCCTTAGCCCGATCGATCCACTTCGGATCTACATGCGCATCAGGATCAGTGGGGGCTTGGAATTGATCGAACAGTGCTCCCACAACGCGTACGGACGCTTCCGGATCATTGCCTTCCCGGTAAAGATGCTTTAGTACATACGGCGTGCCCAGCTTTATCCTCGCTTCATTGTCTGCTTCGCTAACATCGATATGACCGGCTACCACTTCAAACGGAATGCGAAGCCAGACCTTATGCCCTTCATCGAGCGAACGGTCAAAGGATCCCCTATCGTACTCCCAATTGCCGCCAAGTGTAAATCGCTGCGTCTCCAGCAGCTCCTTCGTCTCTAAAAAATGTTGCTCCCGCGACTCCAGCACGGACGAAATCGGTATCATGAAAGCTGCCCCTTTACACTAGCATATTTCGCATCTTATTTTGCTAGTAGGTAGTATGCCCGCCCAATTCTTCCTTTATGTGCGATTCGCCCAGCCCTTGCGATGAGCAAGCACCGCAAGCTGCGTCCGGTCATCAAGCTCACACTTCATTAGTAAATTACTTACATGCGTCTTTACTGTCTTAATACTAATGTGCAGCTCTTCCGCAATTTCTTTATTCGACTGGCCGTCTGCAATCAGAAGCAGCACTTCCTTCTCGCGCTCCGTCAAGCCCTCATCGCCTGATTGTGCCGTCCGCTGCCTCAAACCTCTTGTTAGAGCTTGCGATACATCGGCCGTCATAACCGGCATCCCCTTAAACGCACCGCTAATTGCGTATATGAGTTCCTCCGCCGAGACCGTTTTGAGTACATAACTGACCGCGCCTGCCTCAATCGCTCCATACACCTTGTCATCCTCAAGGAAGCTGGTCAGCATAACGATTTTCATATCCGGAAATCTAGAGATTATGGCTCTTGTCGTTTCAATGCCGTCCATCCCAGGCATCATCAGATCCATGAGAATGATTTGAGGGCGCTTTTCCTCCGGGCTTGCTTCAAGCAAGTCGATTGCTGCCTGCCCATTGCCCGCCTCTGCAATAACATGAAATTTCGGCTCCAGCATCAGATACGTTCGAAGTCCCGTTCTAACCATATCATGGTCATCCACAATCATTATTTTTATTAGCTCAGTTCCGCTCACTGTTCAAGTTCTCCCCTCAGCATTTTAGGAATTGTCACTTTAACTCTTGTACCGCCTCCGGGCTTGCTCCAAATCTCTGCTGCTCCGCCCAGCTTTTGCGCCCGCTCCTGCATCGTCGAAAGCCCATAGGAACCTCGCTTGACCTCATCGGCCTTGAAGCCAACCCCATCGTCCTGCAAAATCATAACAACCTGCCGTTCCGTATCTGACAGTGCCAACGTGCATCCGCTTGCTCCTGCATGTTTTACGATATTAGCCATTGCCTCTTGTGCAATCAAGAAAAGCTGATGCTCCTTCGCTTCTGACAAGCGCTCCTTCAATCGCCATTCCAATTCACCCTGCAAATTATTTTGCCGGCAATAGTCCGGAAACCACTTATCGAGTGCCTCGTATAAGGTTCTGCCTTCAAGTTCCATTGGCCGCAGTTGAGCGATAAAATTCCTCATTTGCTTTTGGGCCAAATTCGACATATTTACAAGCTGCTCCAATACAGAATCCGCTCGCTCACGGTCAACAAGCTGCAGCTTAGGAAGCGAAGAGGCACACATATGAATAGCAAAAAGCTGCTGACTTACCGTATCATGCAAGTCTCGTGCGAGACGCTTTCGCTCCTCAAGCACAGCCGCTTCATTAGAGGCTGATTCCGTCATGACATACTCTTCGCCGCGCATCTGCAGCCACTTCATCTTCTCTTCCATTTGCTCCGCCAACTCATTAAATTCCCGGTACACTTCAATAAATGAATTATGTCCGCTCTCCGTAATCCGAACGCCATAATTGCCGTTGGAGGCTTGCTTCAACGACAAATGCAGCGTATCGATACGTCGTCCAATTCGCTGGGCAGCCCAGTAACCGAAAGCTGCGCTCACAAGCAGGAAGACGGAGGCGGCGCCTAAGCGCACTTCCGTCTTTCCCATTTCATCCGCAAGACCGATCCAAGTTACCGCACCTAGCACGAGCGATACCACTGAGGCAATGACGAACATCCCAATGAGCTCCCACTTCCCGCTCCTCAAAAACCGAACCATCATGCGTAATCACCCAACCTTCGTGACACGCACATCACCGATAAACGTGCTGACGATCAGCTTGATTTTTTTGTCCGTCTCAATATACGAAGGGGACTGGATGTTAATATTCGTAAACAAACCGCCCTCTTTTTGTCCTAAAATCTTCACGTCGCCGATAAAGGCGCTCGATACGACCTGTACGCCAACCTCGTAATCATTTGGTACAAATACTTTCACATCACCTATAAAGGAAGAAATATGAATTTTCGTTTCACCGAGCGCGACCTGCGCCTTCGTTAAATCAAGCACAGTGTCGCCTATGAAATGGGAAATATTAAGCGGTTTTAAATCCCAATAATCATGACCGATATGGATGTCGCCTATGAAGCCCGAGCGTGTCTGCACATTGGAGTCTCCATGGCTCCACCACTCCACATGCTCCTTATGGTTTCGTTTCCATTCCTGCGCATTTTTTTTGAGCTCGGATTTGTGATGATTCTTCCACTCTTTGTATTCCTTTTTACTATTGGAATAACCTTCATAATGACCTTGCCCAGTGCCTTCTTGCTTAAATTCCTGTTCCGGCGTAGGAATGGGCGTTTTTGTAGGATCAGGATGCAAGGGCGGCGCCGGCGGAACAGATGCCTCGTCCGGATAAGGACGGTATGACTTCCAATCATCTGTTGGTGGAGATTGGCGCTTCGACTTTGGCCTCCAAATTAAATTGATACCGATTAAAATAACGGCAACTGGCCAAATATAAGGAACAATATCACCGATGGACCAAGAGAATAATTCTAAATTGCGTCCCAGAAATACACAACCGATTAATAAGACAACGGCTCCCCACCAGCTAGAGCCTGATCCATGCGTCCGGCTGGACAATAAGCCTCGGATGCCGACTATAATGAGGATCACAGGCCAATAGGTAGAAAAAAGATCACCAAAATCAAAGGTCACATGACCTGTTTGCCTTAGCAAAAACAATACGCCAATTCCAATGATGACTAGCCCGGTGAATAACCGGTTTGCGAAATTACCGTTCAAGCGGCCCCAGCTCCTTACGATTCCATCGTGGTTTGATAAGTTTGATAATCTTAGTATAACGGAGTGTAATCCTCAGAAAAAGGGACGACCGATTGAAATCGCAATCAGTCTCTAGACCGAGCATTTGTTGATTCTATCCATTTTAAACCTGACATGCGTCATGTAACATCACTCAGAACGTTGACATAGCTCACTTCTTCTATTTATAATGATGAACGGATTAGGAGATAGAGACAGCTATGCACGACAATAAGGAACAGGAGATGAAGCAATGGACGTTATCGAACTGTCAAAAGGACTGGATACGATCTGGGTCGTTTTGACAGCAGCCATGATCTTGCTCATGGAAGGCGGGTTCGCTTTGCTTGAGGCGGGATTTGTCAGGCAAAAGAATGCCGTCAGCATTATCATGAAGGTGTTTGTCGACATCGCTTTCGGCGCACTCGTTTTTTACTTTTTTGGATTTGCTCTCATGTATGGTCAAGATGCAGGCGGTTTAATTGGCACAACCGGATTCCTCATTAACGGTGACCTGTCGCATATTGAATTAAATATTACTCACGAAACCTATTGGTTATTTCAATGCGCGTTTGTCATCGCGGTAATCTCCATCGTTTCCGGAGCGGTGGCTGAAAGAATCAATTTTAGAGCTTATATTTTATTAACGATTGCCATGACCGGCTTTATCTACCCGCTTGCCGGACATTGGGTCTGGTCAGGTAACGGCTTTCTAGGAAAGCTGGGCATGATCGACTTTGCCGGCTCCGCGGTTATTCATGCTTTGGGCGGTTTCTCCGCGCTCGCTGCAGCCATTTTTATTGGTCCGCGTATCGGAAAGTTCAGTGCCGACGGTAAAGTAAACATCGTTCCGCCTTCAAATTTGCCGCTCGCATCGGTAGGTGCGTTTATCCTATGGTTCGGCTGGTTCGGCTTCAATGCCGGAAGCACGCTCAGCGCAACGAACGGGTCGATCGGCCACATTGCGATTACAACGATGCTATCCGCCGCTGCAGGCGGCGCAACCTGTATCTTATTCACGATGTTCCGCTACAAGAAGGCTGATCCTCCAATGGTTATTAATGGCTCGCTTGCCGGCCTTGTAGGTATTACTGCAGGCTGCGCTTTCGTTTCCGATATCGCCGCCATCGGTATCGGCGCCGTTTCGGGAGTTGCAATGGTACTCGTTACGGAATGGCTCGAGAGCAAACAGGTTGATGATCCTGTCGGCGCCTTTGCCGTTCACGGCGTCAGCGGCAGCATTGGTACCCTCGCAGTCGGATTATTCGCACTGCCGGAACTAACAGAGGGAGTAGGTAAAGGCTATCATGGTTTATTCTACGGTGGCGGCTGGAACCTGCTTGGTGTGCAAGCGCTTGGACTTGTCATCGTATCGGTATGGGGTTTCATTCTCACATGGGGAGCGCTTTGGCTTATCCGCAAGGTGATGCCCGTTCGCGTCTCCAAGGATGAAGAGCTTATCGGACTTGATGTGGGTATTCACGGCGTCCCTGCATACAGCCAGGAGCATGATTTCCTCGACGTTGATCAGTTAAGAAACAGTAAATAAACCAAAAGAACCGTCTAAGCCTCAATGGCCTGGACGGTTCTTTTCTTCTCTATATGCATGCCAGCTTAATTATTCGTTCATCTCATTGGCGAGTTCGTAGGATACGGTAACAATATCGGTAGGTGCAGATACATTCTTGATAGAACGGGCACTCTCAATTTCCAAACGGAGCGCACGAACCTTCTCCATTGGTTTTCTAACAAAATGAATATATTCAACAGCCAAGTGATGGTCGGGCTTCTTTCCCGTGAGCATCCTTCTAATTGTAGACATCGATTGATATGCGCGTTCTTCCATCATTCTTCTTTTCTCATAACGCTCAACCATCTGTTCAATTTCGGCTATTTCCTGCTCTTTCTTAGCAACGTAGGCATCGATAAAAGGAAAAACCTCGCCCGCTTTACGATGATGGGCAGCAATTACAAAGCCTGAATGAATGATCGGATCTGTCATGAGAATTCACCTGTCTTGTCATGTTATTATTTCTTACATATATAATAATACAACAAAACATGGTCGTTGAAAACTGTTTTTTATGAGATGGAAATATCTGCGCCGATCACACCGACCACTTTGCCTTGCGTGTTATGTATCGGAACGGAAACCGTAAGGCATAGCTGCTTTGATATTGCCGAAACGTAAACCTCCGACTGAAAGATTTCTCCGGCAATGGCTTTTTTCCACCATTCTCTTCCTTTTGCATTCAGCAAACCCGCCTCTGGCAAAGAAAATATAAAAGAGCCATCCAATCGGTTGGACCAAATCGCTTCGATCTCTGTCTTTGCCCGAAGAAGCGAGGAGAGCTTGGCCTCATGCTCTGCTATGTTCAATGCGGCTAATTGGGAATCTGCAGCGGCAATTCGCAGCCATTCTTGTACGCCCGCAACGTTTACCTTAACATCCTGATCAGATCGGCGCATGCCCACTTGCTCGATCGCTTGCGTCAAGTCCGAGGATGAACGCCTGAGATTATGGCTGATGCGATTCATATTTCCTATTTGCTCGCGCTGCAGCTGGTTCATTTGAAGAGTACTGTCTACGCTTTGCAGCGTTTCATTTACTGAATCAACGACATCCTTGAGCATTAGTGTGGAATCCGCCGTATGATCAGTTTGCTGCTTGCTGGCCATGCTCGTCTGTCCCACCAGCTCGTCAACCTCTGTTATTTTTGAGAAAATCACATCCATTCGGTCTCGGTTGACAGCCATTTCCGCTACGCCTCGCTCTACGGACAGCTTTTCCATATCAACCGCATCCACCACTCGTTTTACCCCATGCTCGATTTGCTCTACGATAGCCGAAGAACGTTTAACGGCTTCGCCGCTCTGCTCGGCAAGCTTCTTGATTTGCTGGGCAACGACCGAGAAACCCCGACCGTATTCCCCGGCATGTGCAGCTTCAATGGCGGCATTCAGTGCGAGCAGGGAGGTTTGAGAGACAATTTCCTGAATAAATTGATTGATTTCATTTATATGAGAGGTTTGCTCGATCAACTGCCTGATATGCACATCCATGGAACGGTTATTTTTGTTCAGCTCATTCATAACCTCATCCGTATTGGTTAGCGATCGGCAAACGTCTAGAACGACTTCCTTCGTTTCTTTGCTCTTTATGTTTAAATGCGAGGATGCACCGCTTATTTGCTCGGCAGCAGAGGCAACCTCCTGCAGCGCAGAAAAGGCTTCCTCTATTCGTTTCATTGCAAGCAAGCTGCTCGATCTAAGCTTCTTCTCATGCTCCGCGGATACATCGGCAATTTCAGTCAAACGGCTCGCCGAGTGGTCGACCTCGTCTACCGCGGCATTTAATTGGTCAGAAATAACGACGGATTCATTTAACAAGCGTGTCATTCGAGCACGCTCCTCCGTCCCTTGTGAGTCAGCTGAATGGATTTTAGGATTGCGTGAAAACCACCTGGTTGTTGCACTCATGTCTGGTTTTTTGCTCCTCTCGCTTGCTGATACAAAATTTCCCTAAATTATATATCAGCATAGGACAAAAGAAAAGAGGAACCCCGTAGAGTTCCTCTATAATTACTCGTTTTTGCATAGCAAAAAATGTTACTTCTCAGCTTTTTGTTGAGCTGTGTTTGCCGCTTGTTTGCCAGCAGCGTTATTCTGGTTAAACTCTTCCGCGAATTCTGCATTGTATTGATTGTTTTGGGCTTTATTGTTTTTGTTTTTAGCCATTGTAATTCACCTCCCCGTTCAAAATTAGTATGGCAATTTCGCCGCGTATTATACAAATTTTTTACGACTCTAAATACGTCTGCGGAATAGGTTTTCCTGCTTCGATTGCCAGGTTGATTTTATTAAGCCACGCTTGCGAGAGCTTCCCTGTTCCGATTCGAAGCACCTCTACGTGAACCGTTCGCTTGCCCCACTGCTCGTAAACCTGCTTGATCGTTTCAAAATACAAGTCGATGCGTTTCCCTTTAATGGCCGATCCCGTATCCGCCACTACGCCATAGCCGTAGCCAGGAATATAAAGCAGCGTGCCAATTGGAAAAAGCTTCGTGTCCGCAGCGATTGTCGAGACTTGATCCCTGCGCACCTTCACGCCGGAATACGTTATTCCGTACAGCGGATGTCCCGGACGCTTTCCCGTCGATTCCACGCCTGCCGTATAGCCTGTAGCGATTACCTCAACCGTGTTAGCCTTTTCCTTTTTGGATACCGCCGATTTCTTTCCTGAGTTAGCCAAACTAGCGCTCTTACTCGCTTCATCAATTGCCTTTGGCGATGAGGCTTCAGCTTGTGCTGAGCATCTCGTAGTATTTAAACCGATCACGATGACAGATATAAGCAGCAACGCGGTAAGACCTTTTCTGAAATAAAAAAAGCTTGTGACCATCTGGGTTACTTCCTCCTCAGAAGAATAATGCCCCAGTGGCCCAAGCTTTATGCGCTATTTATTATTGTTCTTTGTTCGCAATTTGCGTTTGCAGCTGAGTAATCAGCTCAGCAACAGGAATTGCTCCCAAGTCGCCTTCGCCGCGTTTACGCACGGATACGGCTTCCGCCTGCATCTCATTCTCGCCAACGACGAGCATGTAAGGCGCTTTCTCCAGCTGTGCTTCGCGAATTTTGTAGCCCAGCTTCTCGTTGCGGAGATCGCTTTCCACTCGAATTCCGTTTTCTTGAAGCTGCTCGGCTACTTTGCGGGCGTAACCCTCGTAGGCAGTCGATACCGGTATCACCTTCGCTTGTACAGGAGAGAGCCATAGCGGCAGTGCGCCTGCGAAGTTTTCAAGCAGGAACGCAGTCATTCTTTCCATTGTGCTGATAATGCCGCGGTGGATGACGACCGGACGATGTTTCTTGCCGTCCTCGCCGACATATTCCAGTTCAAAGCGTTCAGGCAGCAAGAAATCGAGTTGTGCAGTTGAGAGCGTCTCTTCTTTGCCCAGCGCCGTTTTAATTTGAACGTCAAGCTTAGGTCCGTAGAATGCCGCCTCGCCCTCAGCCTCGAAGAATGGCAGTTCCAGCTCCTCTACAACCTCGCGTAGCATACGCTGAGACATTTCCCACATCTCGTCATTTTGGAAATACTTCTCTGTATCCTTAGGATCACGGTACGATAGGCGGAAGCGGTATTCTTTGATACCGAAATCCTCGTACACTTTACGGATCAAGTTAACGACACGCGCAAATTCCTCTTTGATTTGGTCCGGACGGCAGAAAATATGAGCATCATTAAGCGTCATTGCACGTACGCGGTGCAAGCCAGTGAGCGCGCCCGACATTTCATAGCGGTGCATCGTTCCAAGCTCTGCAATCCTTACAGGCAGATCACGGTAGCTGCGCATATCGCTTTTGAATACCATCATATGGTGAGGACAGTTCATCGGGCGAAGCACAAGCTCTTCGTTATCCATGATCATTTTCGGGAACATATCCTCGCTATAGTGCTCCCAGTGACCAGAGGTTTTGTACAGCTCTACATTCGCCAGCACTGGAGTATAGACATGCTCGTAACCCAATCTTTCTTCTAGATCAACGATGTAGCGTTCCATCGTTCTGCGCAGCTTCGCGCCATTCGGCAGCCATAACGGCAAGCCTTGACCTACCTCGCGCGAGAACGTGAACATTTTCAGTTCGCGTCCCAGCTTGCGGTGATCGCGTTTTTTTGCTTCTTCAAGGAAGTGGAGATGCTCGTCAAGCTGCGCTTTCTTAGGGAAAGCCGTTCCATAAATCCGCTGCAGCATTTTGTTTTTGGAATCCCCGCGCCAGTAAGCACCAGCCACGCTTAACAATTTAAAGGCTTTGATGCGGCCTGTAGACGGCAAATGTGGACCGCGGCATAAGTCGAAAAATTCACCTTGATCATACATCGTGATAACCGAGTCAGCAGGAAGATCGCGAATGAGCTCCAGCTTCAAATTGTCGTCCAGCTCTGTAAAAATCGCCAGCGCTTCGTCCCTGCTTACAATGCGGCGACGGATATCAAGATTTTGCTGAACGATTTTCTCCATTTCCTTCTCGATCTTAACAAGATCCTCCGGTGTCAAGGATTGCTCCATATCGATATCATAATAGAAGCCGTCCTCAATGACCGGACCGATTCCAAGCTTCACATTTGCATTACCATAAATGCGTTTGATCGCTTGCGCGAGCAAATGAGCTGTACTATGGCGGTATACTTCAAGGCCGTCAGCCGATTCCACGGTTACGATCTCGATTGCCGCGTCAGCATCGATTGGCGTATATACGTCAACTACCTTGCCGTCAATTTTACCTGCAATTGCATTTTTTCGTAATCCTGGGCTGATAGAGCCCGCTACTTCTTCAATCGTAGTGCCGGCAGCATATTCTCTAACTGCGCCGTCCGGCAAAGTGATTTGAATGGCCATTATTGTTCATCCTCCAATTTGTAAATAAGCGAATTGCTGCATTCCGTCTTCACAAGCAAAAAAGAACACAAAAAAAGCACGCATCCCTAAAAAGGGACGAGTGCTTGTGTGCTCGTGGTTCCACCCTACTTCGACTGCCAGCCTCTGTGAATCAAGCTTTGCAGTCCTCGTATTATCTGGTAACGGAGATTTCCGGTACAGCATACTGCCGCGGCTTATCTCAATAAATGAGCGCTACGGGTTGGGCCATACAGCTTCAAAGGGGTATATCTGCAGACATTACGGAAGGAAATTACAGCCGAGTTTCCTCTCTCTGGACCAAATATCATAAGCAGACACATGTCTTTATCATTGCCGATTACAACGTATATGTGTGTCATTATAGCTCGACTTCCTCGTTTGGTCAAGGGTACTGCTCGTTTCCTCTACGGCTGAACGAGCTCATCGAGGCTGCTGCTGCAGGATGCGCATTGTACGCATACCGTTACCCTCTGATCAAAAATCGTTTCAATCGTGCGGATCACCTGCATGTCAGGCTGTCTCGTATGAATCGTAATATGCTTTGGCGATACAGCAATCAATGAGCTGATCACCATATCCTCGATATTCATTTCCGTCTCAAGCATTTCCGCTACGATTCGGTCTGATGGAGGATTGGGATCAAGCGGCTGAAAGCTATTATCGTAAAGCATAAAATCATGCCCGCCTTTATGCAGCAAATGAACCATCGGCAGCTTCGTGTCCTGAAGAAACACGAAATATTTTAACAGGGAAATAAACTCCTGGTATTGTTTATCGAGGACATATTCATCCAATGCGTATTCTACTACCTCAGCTAATTCCTTGCGGTAAGGCTCAAGCCGGAAGGAGGTAAATCCCTTCACGTTTAGCTCGGTGTTTTCTTGTAAAAAAAGCTCGACCTCGGCTGCAACCTTATTCTTGCGCCTCAATCGATCTGCATCTAAAAATCTTGTACCTAAGCCATCCCATTCTTTGCCGTGAAGCAAATCATGGCAATACTTTTCAATCGCGGCTGCATCGCCCGAATTATTGTTGCGATATTTCTTGCGAATAATAGCCGCAAGCATGTCAGGCTCCATTTCGCTTACAACAAATTCAGCAACAGCTAACGCTGCTGCATGATAAACAGCTTGAGCATGAACCTTTAGCTGAAAATGCGGTAGTATAGCCTGACACCGAACATCCTGTTCGGATATCTGCATAAACTCAATTACCGCAGGCTGCTCCGTTTTTGAGCCGATATGTAAATCGACGAGCGCTTGTTCCATCAATAATTCCATTAGTTTACTCACTGACTTCTGGAGACTTGCAGGCAACGATACCGTGAATAGCTCCATAAGCTCACCCCTTTCCTTCCTTATCAGTATATGGTGCCGCGTACGGGGATATACGATGAAGACATTGGAATGTAAGGGAAGCAAGATAATAAAAAAACGTTTGTATAATGCTCCGTCCGGTTAAGGAGGAACAATACACAAACGTTTAATCATTTATAATCGTCACCTGAAGCGAGCTTAGTTTTGCATTACAAAATCAAGATCGGCTTTATCCGTTTCATTATAAATTTTCAAAATATTATATTTTGTATCACGCTGGGCTGGAATTTTGCCAACCTCGCGAATGAGTTCAAGAATAAGTTCAATGTTGACTTTATGTGTCGTTCCCGCAGCCGAAACTACATTTTCCTCAATCATCGTGCTTCCGAAGTCATTGCAGCCATATGATAGCGATAGCTTACCCATCTCAGGCCCCATCGTCACCCATGACGATTGGAAATTCGGTATGTTATCGAGCATGATGCGGCTTGCCGCAACGATACGGAGATACTCTTCTGGCTTTGCTTTCTCAAGCTTCAGATTCGTATTGTCCGGCTGGAACGGCCAAGAAATAAACGCCAAGAATCCAGTGGAATCATATTTGTTCGCAATACATTCATCTTGAGCGTCACGGATGCGGAGCATATGCAGCGCACGCTCTTCAACCGTCTCGCCTAGTCCGTACACCATTGTAGCCGTTGTATTCATCCCATGGCGGTGAGCGGACTTCATAACATCCATCCAGTCCGTCCATGAGCCCTTCATCCGGCTTATCTTGCGGCGAGTACGGTCATCCAATATTTCAGCTCCGCCCCCCGGCAAAGAATCGAGACCTGCTTCATGCAGCTGCCTGATGACTTCATCCAGCGAAAGACCATCGGATACGACCTTCATCTTCTGAATTTCCGCAGGAGAGAAGGAGTGCATCGTAATATCCGGAAAATGCTGTTTGATTTTGCGGAGCAGGTCCAAATAATACGTAAACGGCAAATTCGGATTCGTACCGCCCTGCATTAGAATTTCCGTACCGCCAACATTGACGGTCTCTTGAATTTTGCTCAAAATCGTTTCATCCGGCAGGACATAACCTTCCTTGGAGCCCGGCGCGCGATAAAATGCGCAGAAACGGCAATAAACATCGCAAACGTTCGTGTAATTTACATTCCGGCCAACGACAAAAGTCGTAATTGGCTCTGGATGATGCCTCAGCATGATCTGATTGGCTACATGTCCCATTTTCTCAATCTGATCTGAAGCGAGCAGCTCCATGCCTTCTTCGAGCGCAATTCGCTCGCCGCGCAATGCTTTATCCAAAATATGGTCCAACGTTCCCATTCCGCAAGACCTCCTTATTCCCGTTCTTAGTAAATTCCCGTTCTTAGTAAACAATCGATCACTTTATCCTATCATAAATAGCTGGTTGAAGTCACATGCCATATGATGCTCTCTCGCCTTGAAATAAGGAAAAACACGGCGTGTTCGTAAGAACAACCGTGTTTTTCTTGCATTTCATCCCTTTTAGGCACGAAGCGCGTTATCTAAATCCTCGATAAGATCCTCAATATCCTCTAGCCCCACTGAATACCGTACCAAGCCGTCCGTAATGCCGCGGGCGTGACGAACTTCTTTAGGCATTGCCGCATGCGACATCATCGCCGGATAGGACAAGATGCTCTCCACTGCGCCCAGACTAACCGCTACAAGCGGGATTTGGACTTTATTCAGCATGGCTTTGGCACGTTCTCCGCTTCCTACGTCGAAGGAAACGACAGCCCCATATCCAAGTGATTGCTTCTCGTGAATGGCCCGGCCTGGATGGTTAGGAAGACCAGGATAATAAACAGCTGTTACTTCCTTATGCTCTGAGAGCCATTCAGCCAATCTGCGCGCGCTGCGCTCGCTATGCTCCATCCGAGTTTGCAGCGTCTTCATTCCCCGCATCAGCAGCCAAGACTCCTGTGCGCTAAGCACAGTGCCCATTCCGTTTTGAAGCTGCTTCAGACGCTTGCCTAGCGCTTCGTCGGCGGTTACCGCAAGACCGGCCAGCACATCACTGTGCCCGCTTAGAAATTTCGTTGCGCTGTGCAGCACAATGTCTACGCCAAGCTCAATCGGACGTTGATGGTACGGAGTCATAAATGTATTGTCGAGCATGGTAAGCAGCCCTTGCTCCTTCGCCCACGCAGTAGTCTCTACAATATTCGTGATTTTGAGCGTCGGGTTCGAAGGCGTCTCCATAAAGACCGCTTTCGTATTTGGCTTAAGCGCTGCTTTAACCGCTTCGAAATCGGTCATGTCAACAAATGTAGATTCAATGCCTAGCCGATCCAAAATCGATGTAAGCAAACGGTACGTTCCGCCGTATACATCCTCCGTTACAATAACATGCTCCCCTTGAGACAGCAGCAGGAACGTAGTTGAGATTGCAGCCATGCCTGAGGCAAAAGCGAAGCCGCGGGCTCCACCTTCAAGCAGCGCGATATAATCTTCGAGCGCTTGACGGGTAGGGTTGCCAGAGCGGCTGTAATCATATTGCGGCGGCTCGAAAATATCATGATGATGGAACGTTGAAGCTTGAAAGATCGGTACGCTCGAAGCGCCCGTCTGTTCATCAATCTCTGCGCCAAAATGAAGCAGCTTCGTGGCAAAACGCCGATCCTGAGGTTTCTTATTGTTCGTTTCATTGCTCATCGGTTATTGAACCTCCTCGATTTCACGTTTTGCTGCTTCCAGCGCCTGCGCAAGGTCAGCGATTAAATCATCCGCATGCTCAATTCCGACAGAGAAACGAAGCAGGCGGTCATCAACGCCAATGGCTTGACGGATTTCAAGCGGAATATCCGCATGCGTTTGTACGGCCGGGTAGGTCATTAAGGATTCTACGCCGCCGAGGCTCTCAGCAAAAGCAATAAGCTTGATATGACGGAGAATCGGTTCGATATAACGGGCATCCTTGAGTCGGAATGAGAAGATTCCCGTATTGCCCAATGATTGCTTATTCTGAATTTCATGGCCGGGATGATGCGGCAGAGCAGGGTAATAAACATCCTCGACAGCCGGATGCTCGAGCAAATAGTTCGAGATCGTTGTCGCATTGTGCTGATGACGCTCCATGCGGAGTGCCAGCGTCTTCATCCCTCTCATTAGCAGCCATGAATCCTGCGGTCCAAGCACCGCGCCGATCGAGTTATGAAGGAAGGCCATTTCATCGGAAAGCTCCTTGCCCTTAGTCACGATTAGGCCTGCAAGCACATCATTGTGGCCGCCCAAATATTTGGTCGCGCTGTGAATGATAATGTCAGCGCCAAGCTCGATTGGACGTTGGAAGAACGGCGTTAGCAGCGTATTGTCGACGATAGTGAGCAAGCCCTTCGACTTCGCCCATGCCGCTACACGTTCGATATCCGTAATCATCATGAGCGGGTTAGTCGGCGTTTCAATAAGCACCGCTTTGGTATTTGGCGTCCACAGCGTCGCCATTGCATCGATATCGTTCGTATCCACATAAGACGCAGTCACGCCGAATCTAGACATAATCCGCTCCAGCAGACGGTATGTACCGCCGTACAAATCAAGTGATACGATCAAATGGTCGCCTTGGCTGAACAATGCAAAAATCGTTTGCAAAGCGGCCATGCCGGAGCTGCAGGCAAAAGCCGCGTCGCCAGCCTCTAATTGCGCAGCTGCTTCTTCTAGTACTGCCCGAGTCGGACTTTTTGTTCGGGCATAATCGAATCCCGTGCTTTGTCCAAGCTTAGGATGACGAAATGCCGTTGCTTGATATACGGGAAAGCTTATTGCACCGGTGACAGGCTCTTTAATCGATCCAATCTGAGCTAAATGACTTTCAATTTTCATTGTAATGTAGCGCTCCTTTTTCTATTATTAAATGCCTCCACCCAAATCAAACGGTGTTTGCTGGTATACATAGTAGTTTAGCCAATTTGAAAATAACAGGTTTGCATGTGCGCGCCAAGTCGATCGCGGCAAATTTGCGGGATTATCTCCCGGGAAATAGTTTTTCGGCACATCTATGCTAAGCCCTTTGGCTTGATCACGGTCATATTCATACTTGAGTGAGGTCGGATCGTATTCGGAATGGCCTGTAACGAAAATTTGTTTGCCGTCTTTTGAAGCAACAATATACACGCCGGAATCATCCGATTCCGAAAGGATGTCTAAGTTATCGATCGACTCGATATCCTCTCTGCGAACCTCCGTATGACGCGACTGCGGAACAAAGAACATTTCATCAAAGCCTCGCAGCAAATTCACGTTGCGTTTCTCGATGGTATGCGGATAAACGCCGAACATTTTGCTGTCCAGGTTGTATTTTGGCACGTTGAAATGGTGGTAAAGTCCTGCCTGAGCCGCCCAACAAATATGGAATGTGGAAGTTACGCGCCTTACGCTCCAATCCATGATCTCCTTTAATTCCTCCCAGTAGTTCACATCCTCGAAAGGCATATGCTCAACCGGTGCGCCCGTAATGATGAGCCCGTCATAATATTCATGCGAGATCTCATCAAACGTTTTATAAAAGGATTCCAGATGCTCGGCTGATGTATTTTTCGAAGTATGCGTCCTCGGATGAAGCAGTACAACCTCCACCTGAAGCGGTGTATTACCGATGAGTCTCAGCAGCTGCGTTTCGGTTGTTTCCTTGGTAGGCATTAAGTTAAGGATAGCGATCCGGAGCGGCCTAATATCCTGATGGTAGGCGATGCTCTCATCCATAACGAAAATGTTCTCGTTGCTCAAAATTTCTTTTGCCGGTAAATTGTCTGGTACTTTAATAGGCATGGTTTTCACTCCTCATTAGGCAGTATGACCGCTTGAACATGAAAAAGACCCTTTCTGCTGTGAGAAAAGGTCGTATGCTCAGTAAATAAGCCATCCGCCTCTCTCATCTCTCAGAAACAATAATGTTTCCGCAAGAATTAGCACCGTGCGTTTTTCACGCCGGTTGCCGGGCTTCATCGGGCTAGTCCCTCCGCCTGCTCTTGATAAGAAAGTAGTCTATTCAATTTTCCGCGGTTACATTTCAACTTTACTTTAATGCATTCTGTTAATCGCGTCAAGAAGCTCCTTTGCATATCCTGAAGATATCCCTGAAAATCCGTTGTTTTTGTGCTTGAATGTAAAGCTGATGCGGGAGTATACTAGACAAGAATTATTTCTTTTATTCCATTAATAAAGGGGTGCAAACGGACATGGAAGGCGACAGACCGAAGCCTGAAAACTATCGAATACGGTTACTGCCGGCCAAGTCCAATTCAGCCGGCAGTTTCCTCTAACGAAAGAAAGGAGTAACTCCGGATGAAAATACGTCTCGTAAGCAATGGCATCTTTACGACCATAGATGATATTAATGAAACTTTAGTTCCCTCAAAAGAAGGTTTTTACTGGATTGACGCTGACGTGGAGGATCTAGCCGTTCTGCAGCCKCTGTTCAGCATGCATGACCTGGCCGTCGAGGACTGCCTCAGCGAAGAGGAGCAGCGTCCAAAAATCGAAATATACGAAAGCCATTATTTCATTGTTATAAACAGCATTCGATTCGATGATGAAGAAATTTTTCTAAGGGCGCTGAACATTTTCCTCGGCCGCCACTTTATTATTACCGTTACGAAACAGAAAATTAATGAGCTGCGTTCTTTAAAGCCTGTGCTGTGGGAGCAAGAAGTCAGCCGGCCCGATTATTTCTTGTACCATCTCGTCGACATTGTCGTCGATAACTATTTTCTTGTCGGCGATCGGATCGACAACCGAATCGAAGCGCTCGAAGAGGATATTCTAATGCACACCAAAAAATCGCATTTGAACGAAATTATTGGTTTGCGCGGTGAAATATTGTGGCTGAAGAAGGTGCTTGGCCCGCAGCGCGACGTCATCGCTACCCTTAATAAGAAAGACTTAAAGCTTATTGACGATCAGCTGCAAAAATATTTTAGCGATATATATGAGAATGCGCTCAAAATTGCAGAGTCCTTCGATACGTACCGCGATCTCATGGGTAACTTGCGCGAGGCCTATCAGTCCAGCGTATCGAACCGTGCCAATGAAATCATGCGCGTATTTACCGCGATTACGACGATATTCATGCCGCTCACCTTTATTACGGGAATATACGGGATGAACTTTGACTTTATCCCGGGTCTCCATCTTCGACTCGGTTCCTACATTTTACTTGGCATAATGCTGCTGCTCGGCATAAGCATGTTCTTCATATTCCGCAAGAAGGAATGGTTGTAAGGCGCCACAAACGGGTAGGTTCACAAGGACTGCAAGCGCTATGGTCATCATGCCCTAAGCGCCGCAGTCCTTTTTTGCTGTTGCAACTTGTATCCTTTATAATGAGAAAATACATATTTGAGAATATTGTACCTTTGAAAGGGGGATTGACGTGAACATTAGTCAGCTTGAAACACTCCTAACGATATCCAAAACGATGAGCTTCCGGAAAGCTGGCGAGCTGCTGAATCTGACTCAGCCTGCCGTATCGGCGCAAATCAAAAGTCTGGAGGATGAGTTCAAAACGATCCTCATCGATCGTAATCAGCCAGTCACTTTAACGGATCATGGACAAGTATTTCTAGAGCATGCCGAACAAATTCTTACGATTGTGGAAGAGCTTAAGCATAAGCTGTCCGATTTGAATTTAACGCCGCAGGGTCATATACTTCTTGGAACCACTTCCTCCATTGCCATACAAATTTTACCGCGCGTGCTATCTTATTTTCAAAATCAATTTCCGCTAATTAAAACAACGATACATTCCATGCCCTCATCCCAGGTTATGACCAGCGTCGAGAACGGCTCTGTCGATATCGGAATTACATACCTTACCGAAAAAAATCCGAACGTAACCTCCTCCGTTCTTTATTACGATACATTCGAGCTCGTCGTATCGCCATCTCATCCCATGAGCCGGCTTGTGCATACGACCTTTGATACACTCAAGGACATTCCGATGATCATGCTGGCTCCAGATACGCTTGGCCGCAAATTCATCGATCAAATATTCCGCAAATACGGCATACAACCAAATGTTGTCATGGAGGTCTCGAGCAGCGAAGAAGTAAAGCGCATGGTAGAAATCAATTTGGGCGCAGCAGTTGTTTCAAAGCTTTCCATTGCGAACGAGGTTCGATTGGGTACTCTAAAGATGATTAAAGTAAATGAGCTGGATATGAGCCATCCCGTCGGTGTCGTCTATAAATCCGGACGCTACATCAATACCGCAATGCAGCAATTTCTTAGCGACTTGAAGGGCATGCCCGAGCATCAATTTATAAGCAGCGAATAAACAGCATCCATTTCAGAAACCCGACAAGGAGAGAATACTAATGAAATTCGATTTACATACCCATCATGTGAGATGCGGCCATGCAGACGGAACTATCGAAGATTATATCCTTGCAGGCCTGGAAGCCGGGCTTCAAGTGATCGGCATTTCAGATCACTCCCCTTACTTCTTCCATAAGGAGGATCAGCCTTCACCGGGTATTGCGATGGCTAGAAGCGACTTCGCCAACTACGTGCAAGAGGTTCTTCGTTTAAAGGAGAAATACGCAGGTAAAATCGAGGTTTTGCTTGGCATGGAGTCCGATTTCTTCCCTCAGCATATAGAGAGCTACAAGGCTGCTTACGTAGGTGTACCCTTCGACTATTTGATCGGCTCCGTCCATCAAGTAGGCGAGGTGAGCATTTTCAACCGGAACCGCTGGAAAAACTTAAATGAAAAGCAGCATATCGAAGTGAAACGAAGCTATTATGATCTCATCAAGCAATCCGCGCAAAGCGGGATGTTCGATATTTTGGGCCATATCGACGCGATGAAGGGCTATTATCCCGCGTTCTCCGACATTCCGGCAAATGCTGAAATCGACGATACGCTCAAGACCATCGCTGAGTGCGGGGTTTCCATCGAAATCAATACATCCGGAAGCACCAAGTATGTCGGCGGCTGGTATCCGTCAGATGCAATCCTAGAGCGCGCGCTGCACTTTGGCGTGAACGTAACCTTCGGATCGGATGCCCACCTGCCAAGCAGAGTTGGCGATGAATGGGAGCTCGTGGAGCAGAGGTTGAAGGAGATCGGCTTTAAGCATTGGGTTTATTATCGCAAGCGCCAGCAGGTCATCGTACCGATATAAGCCTATAAATAGACAAAAAAGTGGACCTGCACGCTGCAGGTCCCAAAGGATATATTAAAAAAGGGGGTCTTGTTTATTATAATAGCCCTTTAATGTAATGAGACGATAACAGAACTATTTCATTTGTGTAACAAATTTGAGGGGTTGAACATCAATGTGGCTCATTACAGCCATCAGCAGCGCTGTTTTATTCGGACTAGCAGGCTGGTGGATGAAGGTATCACAAATGCGCGGCGGCTCATCCAAGACGCTTCTGCTCGGACTGTATGCCTCTGGAACACTTGGCTTTGGCGTACATGCTGCGCTTGAAGGAACATTCGATTGGCTTGCCGATCCGCAAATTTGGGTTGCCGGGATTATTATAGGTGCAGGTTCTGCTTGGGGCAATGCCTTGTTTATGAAAGCCTTGCATTTTGGGCCGGCCAGCTTAACCTCTCCGCTAACGAACATGAATATCATCTTAGTCATCGCGATGGCCACTTGGTGGTACAAAGAACCGTTAGGCGCTTCTGAGGCCATTGGAATATCACTGCTTCTGCTCGCGGTCATCTTCATTGCCCATAAACGGAAGGAACCTCTTACGATTACGGAGAAACGATGGTTTCTGCTCGTTGCAACCGCGATCGTCATGTTCGCGCTCCGGAATGGCGGCCTTAAGGTGACAGAGGAACTTGGGCTTCCCAGCGCTCCGATTTTATTTATTGCCTATGCCCTTTCACTTTTTTGGTTTCTTGTTCCTGCCAAAACTGCTTCATCCCGCAGCGCAGAACGAACTGGACTTTGGCTCGGCATCGTTGCCGGCCTTTTCTCGTACGGCGGCTTGCAGCTTTATGCGATCGCTCTTGCCACGGGGCAAGCCAATCTGGCTGCGCCTATCTTTGCAACAAACAGCCTTGTTGTAGCGGCAGGTGCCATTTTTTTTTACAAGGAGAAGCTTACGCTCGTGCAGTGGACAGCCTTTGCCTTTACCATACTCGGTTTAATCATTATCCGTTTATAATGAAAGGTGTCTGCCTTTCATTTTACGTCTAACTTTAGTATAGTAAATATATATTATTTA
The DNA here is from genome assembly GCF_056398325.1 of Paenibacillus sp. 01T443. Taxonomy (NCBI): domain Bacteria; kingdom Bacillati; phylum Bacillota; class Bacilli; order Caryophanales; family Paenibacillaceae; genus Paenibacillus; species Paenibacillus sp. 01T443. The sequence continues at coordinate 352,576 of NZ_JBFTPE010000003.1, read as the reverse complement.
AATAACACCTATTCCCACTCAAATGAACTTACTTTTAGTTTGTTCATATGCTACAATAGTATTACAAAAAGCGGGGTGATACGGTTGGATTATTCGACAATGTGCCCAAAGTATGAAGCCGCAGCCGACATATTAGGTAAGAAGTGGACTGGCAGAATTATTCGGGTATTGCTTGGAGGACCTAAACGGTTCAAAGAGATTAAAGAACAAATTCCCGAGATGAGCGACAAAATGCTGACGGACCGGATGAAAGAACTGGAAACGATAACGATTATTAAACGTCAGGTATATCCTGAAATGCCCGTACGCATCGAGTACGAGCTAACCGGCAAAGGCCGTGAGCTGGAGCCAGTCATCGAGTCCATTCAAAAATGGGGCGAACAATGGATGTAAGCTAAGAAACCGCTATGGCGGTTTTTTTTATTTCTCCGTTTATTTTTATTCCCCTCCCAACGTAATTGACAAAGGATTCCCAATCCACTATCATTGATAATAATAATCAATATCATACAAGCGTAAACGGCTGTCGCCGTCCTCTGTGGCAAAAGCAGTCGTTTCGCGGAGATATATAAGCACATTTATATGTGAAAACATATAAATTCTTATATATGCAAAAAAAGAAACCCCCGAAATTCCGAGGGCTTCCATCCTATCGCTCAGCCTACATGCCGAGCCATTTTTTGAATAAATGTTTAGTCGTATCCTTGTTGATAGCAGCGATTGAAGTCGTGAGCGGAATGCCCTTCGGACATGCGCGAACACAGTTTTGCGAGTTTCCGCAGCCTTCGATACCGCCATCGGACATAAGCGCATCCAGACGTTCTTCTTTGTTCATCTCACCTGTTGGATGAGCATTAAACAAACGAACCTGTGAAATAGCCGCAGGACCGATAAAGCTGTTCCGATCGTTCACGTTCGGGCAAGCTTCGAGACAAACGCCGCATGTCATGCATTTAGATAGCTCGTAAGCCCATTGACGCTTCGTTTCTGCCATCCGCGGTCCAGGACCTAGATCATACGTACCGTCAATCGGAATCCATGCCTTCACGCGTTTTAGAGCGCCAAACATACGTTCACGGTTAATGACAAGGTCACGTACAACTGGGAATGTGCTCATCGGCTCAAGACGGATGGGCTGCTCCAGCTTATCAACTAGCGCGCTGCATGCTTGACGCGGCTTGCCGTTAATGACCATCGAACAGGCGCCGCAAACTTCTTCCAAGCAATTGGAGTCCCAGCAAACGGGCGCCGTGCTCGCGCCATCAGCCTTCTTCGGATTACGCTGAATTTCCATCAAACCGCTGATTACGTTCATATTCGCGCGGTAAGGAATTTCGAACTCTTCCGTATAAGGCTTTGAATCAGGAGTGTCTTGGCGCGTGATGATAAACTTAACCGATTTTGTAGCTACAGTCGTTTCAGCCATCGTTATTCTCCTTTCTTCTTGTCGCTCGAGTAATCACGTTTACGAGGCTTGATCAAGCTTACATCGATGTCCTCATACGAAATTTGCGGACCTTCCTTCGTCCATTTCGCAATCGTCGATTTCATGAATTGGTCGTCGTCGCGATCCGGGAAATCAGGCTTGTAATGAGCTCCGCGGCTCTCGTTGCGCAGTAGTCCGCCAAGCGTCATTGCTTCTGAAAGCTCAAGCATGTTCCAAAGCTGACGGGTGAATGCCACGCCTGCGTTGTTCCATTGCGCTGTATCATTAATGTTGATGTTAGCGTAACGCTGTTTCAGCTCTTTGATCTTGTGGATCGTTTGCTCCAGCTTATCGTTAAAGCGTACAACCGTCATGTTGTTCGTCATCCATTCGCCAAGCTCTTTGTGAATGACATACGCGTTCTCATTGCCGTTCATGTTAATGATGCTGTTGTATTTATCTGTTTGACGCTTGTTCTCGCGATCGAATACGGAGGAAGCAACATCTTCAGCTGATTTCTTCAAGCCTTTGATATATTCCACGGCCTTCGGTCCAGCTACCATACCGCCGTAAATGGCCGATAGAAGCGAGTTTGCGCCGAGACGGTTCGCGCCATGATATTGATACTCGCACTCGCCGGCTGCGAACAAGCCAGGAATGTTCGTCATTTGGTTGTAATCGACCCACATGCCGCCCATCGAATAGTGGACCGCAGGGAAGATTTTCATTGGAATTTTGCGCGGGTCATCGCCCATGAACTTCTCATAAATTTCAATGATGCCGCCGAGCTTCACGTCAAGCTCCTTCGGATCTTTATGGGAAAGATCAAGGTAAACCATGTTTTCCTGATTGATGCCAAGCTTCTGATCAACGCATACGCTGAAGATTTCACGTGTTGCAATGTCACGAGGCACCAGATTTCCGTAAGCCGGATATTTTTCCTCAAGGAAGTACCAAGGCTTGCCGTCTTTGTAGGTCCAGATCCGTCCGCCTTCACCGCGTGCCGATTCGGACATCAAGCGAAGCTTATCGTCCCCTGGAATCGCTGTCGGGTGAATTTGAATGAATTCGCCGTTCGCGTAGTTCACACCTTGCTGATAAACCGCGCTCGCAGCCGTACCTGTATTGATAACCGAGTTTGTTGTTTTGCCGAAAATAATGCCGGGACCGCCTGATGCAAGAATAACCGCATCCGCACGAACCGTGTGCACTTCCATCGAACGCAAATCCTGCGCTGATACGCCGCGGCAAATGCCGTCGTCATCAACGACCGCGCCAAGGAATTCCCAGTGCTCGTATTTGTTGACTAGACCCGCTGCTTCCCACCGGCGTACTTGCTCGTCCAGCGCATATAGAAGCTGCTGTCCAGTCGTCGCGCCTGCGAAGGCCGTACGCGAATGCTTCGTGCCGCCGAAACGACGGAAGTCGAGCAAACCCTCGGCAGTACGGCTGAACATAACGCCCATCCGGTCCATAAGGTGGATAATGCCTGGTGCCGCGTCGCACATTGCTTTAACAGGCGGCTGATTTGCGAGGAAATCCCCGCCGTAAACTGTATCGTCGAAATGCTCCCATGGAGAATCGCCTTCTCCTTTTGTATTAACAGCGCCGTTAATGCCGCCCTGTGCGCATACTGAGTGGGAACGTTTGACTGGTACTAGTGAAAACAGATCAACGTGTACGCCGGCTTCTGCCGCTTTGATGGTAGCCATCAAGCCGGCAAGACCGCCGCCAACGATGATAATTTTATTTTTAGCCATAACGTTTCGCTCCTTGTCTACAAACTAACCGATATTCGTAAATGCCAATGCCGCACTTGCAGCTTCTTTAAATTCGTCGCCGGTAAATGCGATTAGCGAAAGAATAAACAAAGCGGATACAATAACAAAAACGCCCATGCAAATGTAAGAAGAGATACGTTGAGCTTTCGGGCCGATCGTAATGCCCCAGCTGATCAGAAATGCCCATAGGCCATTGCTGAAGTGAAACACGGCTGCGAGTACGCCGATCACATAAAGCACAAAATAAACAGGGCTGCTTGCAATTTGATTCATCGTTGAGCCCAGCTCTTCATGCGTAATGTTGCCTAGATATACTTGGATCCGCGTTTGGAATACGTGCCAGAATACGAATACAAAGGTGATTACCCCTGTAACGCGCTGTGCAGTGAATGCCCAGTTCCGTCCGTATTTGAAGCGTCCCGTATTCGTGTTCGATTGGTAAGCGACATATAAGCCGTAAATACCATGAAACAATAACGGGAGGTAAATGCCGAAAATCTCGAGCAGCGGGATCACAGGCAAGCTGTTGATAAAATGTACACCTTTGCTGAAGCCTTCCGGTCCGCGCTCAAACGCCTGGTAGTTAGCCAATCCATGTACGACGATAAAACCGCCGAGCGGAATGATCCCGAGAAGCGAGTGAAGCTTGCGCGAGAAATACGAGTTTCCTTTCATGTCATTCCTTCTCCTTTCAAAACTGTGAGTGCTAGCATGCATTTTTTAAAATATAAGAATGTATCGGATATTCCTTTATACATTGCTTATATTTCAGCGCAAATGAAGCGCTGTGCCGCCGAGGGCTGGCATCAGCTTGTTACGCTTGGCAAATCATTCTACATTGTAACCCCAGCATGTACCTCCGTCAACAAAAGTCGACACATATTAGCCACACTTCCCATCCTACTCCTTTTCATCTTATAATGGAATTGCTTATTTTTTATAATTTCTTATAACAAAATGACATAAGGAGCTTCTTTCATGAATGAAGAGATGCATGTCTTTACCGTAATCGTAGAGCAATCCAGCATGAACAAAGCTTCGGTTTTGCTTAATTTGTCCCAGCCCGCGCTCTCCCGCAAAATAGCCAAGCTTGAACAGGAGCTGGGCTCGCCGTTATTTCGCCGAATTGGCAAACGGCTGGAGCTCACTCGGATCGGCCAGCTGACCTATGAATATGCCCTTGAGCTGCGCCAGCTCCATCGTAAATATTTGCAAACCGTCTCTGAATTTACATCTACGGGACATACCACGCTGACGATAGGCGCAAGTCTGACGACACTGCAAACGACGCTGCCGGATTTGATCCAACGGCTGACTTCCACTCACCCTGAAATCGATATCAAAGCGGTAACGGGCAAAACCCATGAAATTGTATCGCTCGTACGCGACCATAAAGCAGATATCGGGATTGTCGCCTCCAGCATTGAGGATTCCACGCTCCGGTGCATTCCTTTGTTCGAGGATCATTTATCGCTTGTGCTGCCGCGCAATCAGGTCATAACCGACAAAGGCGCTCTTGGCATACAGGATTTGACCGGCATGCCGATGATCTTGTTCTCCAAGGGTACATGGTACCGGCTCCTTACCGACGAGCTCTTCGACAAGTATCATCTCCAGCCGGATGTGCGGATGGAAATTGATTCGTTCGAAGCGATTTTGCGCTTGCTTCATACATGCCGAGCCGCAACTCTCCTTCCGCAATCCTACATGCGCAATCAGCTTCTTGAAGATAACGAGCTTATCGTCATGCCTATACGCGAGCTCGAAGATACGAAGCGGACAACCTCGCTCATACATGCGGATTCCGCCGCGTTAAGCCCTTCCGTTCGGCTATGGATTAATGAGCTGGCCGCACGCTTCCCTACGAAAAAGGACATCAGCCTCTAAAGAGGCTGATGTCCTCATCATTTCCAATATTAAGCTTCCGAATCCATGCCAAGCCTTTTTGCCATAAACGCAGTAGTACTCGCTTGAAGCAGAACCGTAACGAGAATGGCCATTAATGTTATCGAAGCGATCTTGTCCGCATATTGAATACCGGCGCTCGTGATCATCCCGGATAAAACAGCTGGGATGACACCTGTCTCTCGCACCCACATCATAAATAGCAGCTCATTTTTTTGCCATTCTGCCTTCCGATCAGGAAGGCTGCAGGCGAGAACGGTAATGGGGCGTGCGATAAACATAAGCACTATGATAACCACAAAGCTTTGCCAGCCATATTCGATCAGCAAGGCGAGATCGACTTGACTGCCGAGCAGCACAAAAATGAGCATGCGCAGCATTACCGTCACGTTATCTGAGAAGTGAACGATTTCCGACTCTTTTTCATCCAATTGCAGCTTCAAAAACCGAGGATTTCCCCATATTAGTCCCGCTACAAAGGTAGCCATAAAGCCGCTCACATGCAATAAATCACCAAGCAAATACGCAGACAAGGCCGTTGCCAGCATGGCGATGGTCGTGTAGTCCCGTAATATGCCCAGCTTCAGATGAGCCACAACGAATACAGAGACAGCGCCGACCAACAGGCCTAATGCAATGCCCCCAAATGCTGTATAAGCGAACTGGTAAAGCAGAGGTCCAGCCTCTAATGCCGATTTCCCTGTTATCGCAGCAATTAAGGCAAACGTAATAATGGAGCCGGTCGCATCGTTAAAAGCCGATTCGCTTTCAACGGTCTCGCGTACCTTCTTCCTAATGGAAACCTGTCGAAATACCGGTATGATCGAAGCCGGATCCGTCGAAGCGATAACAGAGGCTGCGAGAAGCGCGTACATCCATTCTATGCCGAAAATAAAATGGATAGCTGTGCCTACGACCGCAACGGTTATAAGAACGCCCGGAACACTCAGCAAGGCGACCGTCCATTTCACTTTGCTTAGCCCGGGTAGACTAATATTGCGCCCTCCGTCAAATAAAATAACGGTCGAGCCTACTATTAATATCAGCTGGTTAATTAAGGAGCTGCTTGATTCATTGATCCAGTGCAAGCCCTGTCCAAGCAGCACGCCTACTATAATAAAAGCAGCTACATCAGGGATGCGAAGATGGACAGCCGCTCGGCCTGCCAGCATACCGGCTGTTACGATGAGAATAAGCAATATAAGCAGATGATGAATGACTGGTGTTGCCGCGGTTTCCAACTGCATCTCACTTCCGTTCTTGAAGCTGAGGCTTCTTAGCGTATTACCGTTTCCTCAAAGTCTTCGATTTGCTCATTCGTTCCAATAATAACCATCACATCGCGTAAAGCAAGCACGTCCGTTGCCGTAGGCGCAATAATAATACCGCTTGGCTTATTAATGGCTACGATGCTGCAGCCAAATCTGGCGCGCGGATTTAAATCATGCAGCGATTTACCGTCCAAGCATTGGGGTACCGCAAGCTCCGCAATAGTATATTCCTTTGAAAGCTCAATATAATCGAGCAGGTTCGGAGAAACGAGCTGATGCGCAACCCTGATTCCCATATCTCTCTCCGGATAGACGACACGGTCAACGCCTATTTTCTCAAGCACGCGACCATGAAGCTCACTCATCGCCTTGGCGACAACTTGCTTTACGCCTAAGTCCTTAAGCAGAATCGTCGTCAAAATACTGGATTGAATGTCATCGCCAATTGCGACAACACCGCAGTCAAAGTTCCGCACGCCGAGCGAACGCAGCGTTTCCTCATCTGTGCAGTCGGCCGATACGGCATAGGTAAGCACGCCGCTCATTTCCTGAACGGCTTCCTCATCCTTGTCAATGCCGAGTACCTCATGACCGAGCTCAACGAGCTCCCGTCCCAGGCTTGAGCCAAAACGGCCTAATCCAATAATGACAAACTGCTTCTTCTTTATTCCCACTTGCGTATGTCTCCTATCCAATCGTAATTTTGCCTTCAGGATGCCGGTACAATTCTTTTTCTGTGCGCGGTCCTAACGCATAAGCAAGCGTCAATGGACCAAGCCGACCAGCAAACATCGTTAATGCAATGACTATTTTCCCAACATTGCTGAGCTCTGGCGTAACGCCCACGGACAAGCCTACCGTACCGAAGGCTGACGTCGCTTCGAACAACAGTTTAATAAACGCTTGATCCTCGGTCATCGACAAGATCATCGTAACGACAATGACCAGCCCTAGTGAAATCAAGGTAATGGTAAGCGCCTTGAAAATCCTGTCTTTGCCGAGCCGGTACCGAAAGAGCACGATATCATCACGTCCGCGAATCATCGCAACAACGGCACCAATCAAAGTCGTAAAGGTCGTTGTCTTAATCCCGCCGCCGGTTGACCCGGGTGACGCACCGATGAACATCAAAATGATCGTAAAAAATACGGTGGCCTGACGAAGAGCCGTATAATCCAGCGTATTAGCCCCTGCTGTCCTTGGCGTTACAGACTGGAAAAAAGAGGACCAAATTTTACCGCTCCAGTCCAAAGACCCAAGCGTCTTCGAATTGGAAAATTCAAAAACAAAAATAACGATTGCACCTACTGCTATTAATGTTCCCGTCATGGAAAGAACAACTTTACTATGCAGCGATAACCTTTGGTTTTTACGGAATTCCATTAGATCCGACATAACGACAAAGCCCAAGCCTCCCGTTATGATGAGCATCATAGCTGCTATATTGACGATCGGGTCCTCTACATAAAGCGTAAGGCTTCGGTAGTTTCCGAAAATATCAAACCCGGCGTTATTGAACAACGATACGGCGTGGAATGCACCGAAAAACAACGCTTTGCCTATAGGCATATCAAATGTAAACCTGGTGGAAAAAAGGATAAATCCGACAAATTCGATTGTTAATGAATAAACGATAACCCGCCTGATCAATCTTACGATTCCTTCCATGCTCGATTGATTCATAGCCTCCTGCAGCAATAACCGCTCGCGTAATGAAATTTTCTTGCGCAGCACGAGCGCGACAAGCGTTGCCATTGTCATAAAGCCGAGTCCGCCGAGCTGGAACAGGCACATTAATATAACCTGACCCGCCACCGAAAAATAAGTGCCTGTATCTACGACAACCAGCCCCGTTACGCAGGTGGCTGACGTTGCCGTAAACAATGCGTCTATAAAAGGCAGCCTCTCCCCGTTCGCCGATGCAAACGGCATGGATAATAACAGTGCACCCAGTAATATAATAAGAGCAAACCCGCTTACCAATATCCGTGGGGGCGACCATTTAAGAACATTCCAATCAACTTTCATTCTTCTAACCTTCTTCAGCGATATGTCATAACCAATCAATATCTATATTTAAGCATAAAAAAAAGCACTGAAACTCAAGTGCTCTATGCGATGAGTCCTGTTCCATGATGCCTACGAGGTTAGCTGACGGATTCGGGCCTGGACAGGCAGCCCTATTCGGCGGCGGAAGACAATGCTTCACCGCTAAAATTCACCCCATGCCGCCAATTATGAATCGATTCGCCTGAATCTCAATCATATCTTTTGACAGCTTTATGGTTCCCCCGATTTCCTTAGGAAATTCGGCTTGCTATGCGATTTGTATGACGTTAACGATTATAATCCCAAAGCAGTCTTGATATAAAGCTGACGTTTGGGACAAACAAGACGATTTTAGACCAAATAAGGGCAACCGGACGAAGCAGTAAGCATCAAGCTTGCCGGACATCGTTATTTCGCATTATTTTGAGAGTAAACGTGCTTTTTCATTGGATAATTCAGGGATTTATATGTTAAGGTATTGGAATAAGCTATTTATTAAAAGGACAGTTGAGGTGAACCCATGATTGATTCAATCAAGCCGAATGAATGGAAACGTTTTCTATGGGCTGCGATTGCCTGCTTCCTCATTTACGCTGCTGTTGAAGTAGGACCCATGATCGCATCCATCGTTTCCGGAGAAATAGACACAAAGGTTATTGAAAAGACTGCCGCCGAGGACCGCGCTTCTGCTTTCGCCGAGAAGCAAACGGGCCTTCAGGTGAAATCGGCGAAAGCCGTGCATCAAACCGATAAGCTGATGAACGGCTACTTATCCAAGCATAAGCTGATCGAAACGTATAGCGATAAATATGATCAGAGCTTTCCTACGGATACGTTTCAAGTCGATTTGAAATTTACGGACGGCGGAAACGGCTTCGTATATGTACATATGCAAAGTGAAAAGATCGTAGCCTGGAACTTTCATATTGACGGACAAGAGCTGGCAGACGCTGATAAAAACAAGGTGGTTAATGCTTTTCTAGCCACTCAGAGCCTTGGAGGCGCTGCATTTAAAGAAAGTAAAATAGAAGAAAACGGCGAGTGGCATGGCGAAGCGCCTGCCGGCTATGTCATCGAAGAAGCTGCGCTTAACATCGATATCTACGCGCAGAACATCCATGGAAAAAACATGGTCACCAAATATAAACCAGCATTCGTTGCACCTGCTGACTATATCAAATATGTGAAGAAGCAGGATAAATGGGCAGGCTTCCTTACCGGCTTCGGTTACATGTTCATGAGCTTCGTTCTTTTTGTTCTAGCCATTATTTACGCAGTGCTGTACCGAAAATTCACGTCTTTCAAATACGGCATTATTTTGACCGTCGTTTATTTTATCACCTATATCATTATGAACTTGAATGTACTCGACGGCATTCGAGCTTCGTTAGGCGAAAACGAGCTGGCCGGGCAAGCTGTCCTGTTTACTGCCATATTCACAGTTCTGTTAACCATTCCGATGGCCGGATCCATATATATCTCAATCGTAGCCGGCGACGGACTATGGAAAGCCCAGGGCCGTGCCTTATGGCCGCGATTCGGTCAGAAGGGGTATGGAGATTATGTATGGCGGAGCATGGGGCTTGCTTATTTATTCGCAATTATTTTGTTTGCCGTTCAATCGGTTATCTTCATTGCGCTTAGGCTGACGATCGGTACTTGGGATACGTCTGATGCTACCCAATCGCCTTACAATATGGGCATTCTATGGCTCATGCCCGTCCTTGCTTGGGCTGCCGCTATTTCCGAGGAAGCCGTCTTCCGCTTCTTCGGCATCGGGTTATTCCGCAGATGGTTCAAAAATACGTTTGCCGCAGCGCTGTTCCCTACTCTATTTTGGGCGCTTGGGCATGTGATGTATCCGTTCTACCCGTCCTCGACAAGATTGATCGAGCTGATGATTATCGGCCTTCTGTTCAGCTTTATTTTCGTCAGATACGGCTTCATTACGGCGATGTTCACCCATGCGATCTTTAACAGCGTAGCGGTTGGCATGTCCTTGCTTACGATCGGAACAGCGCCTAATATCATCTCGGCTATCTTTTTCTCGGTGCTGCCAGTCATTATTGCGTTTGTTCTCAAATATTTTAGCCGCAAAAAAGAAAAGAAGCCGTCATTTACGACGACTCCTCCCCTAGAGCAGCTATAATTTGCGAAGCTAATTTATCCCCTATAGACAGAGGCCGAAAGTCTTCGACTGAGGCCTCTTTTATTTTCTTGATGGAGCCAAAATGCTTAAGCAGAAGTTTCCGGCGCTTCTCGCCAATGCCAGGGATCGAATCGAGCTTCGACTCCACCATCGACTTGGCCCGCTGCTCCCGGTGGAACGTAATCGCAAAGCGATGCACTTCGTCCTGAATGCGCTGCAGCAAATAAAATTCTTGGCTGTCGCGCGGCAACGGAACAATCTCCGCCGGATCGCCGGTCATGAGCTGAGCCGTCTTATGCTTCGCATCCTTCACTAGCCCGCATACGGGAATGAAAAGTCCAAGCTCATTCTCAAGCACATCAAGCGCCGCCGAAATCTGTCCCTTCCCGCCATCGACAACGATCAGATCCGGAGGCGTAATTTCCTCCTTGAGCACACGCTCGTAACGGCGCCTTATAACCTCTCGCATCGTTTCGTAATCATCCGGGCCCTTCACGGTCTTGACCTTGTATTTGCGGTATTCCTTGCGGTCTGGCTTGCCGTCCGTGAAGACGACCATTGCTGAGACGGGGTTCGTACCTTGAATGTTCGAGTTATCAAAAGCTTCGATTCTGCGAACTTCTTCCAAACCGAGCCAACCGGCTAACGACTCCGACGCTTTGACGCTGCGCTCCTCGTCCCGCTCGATGAGACGGAACTTCTCGTCCAGCATGACCTTCGCGTTGTCGATCGCCATCGTCACGACCTCGCTCTTGCGTCCCCGCTGCGGCATCAGTACCTTAACCTTGAGCCAGCTGTGCAGGGAAGCAATAACATCATCCGCATGCGAGGAGATCTCGTCTGCGGCCGCAGACCCATCGGCTGCTTCGGCTTGCTCATACTCTGGGGGCAGCGGCAGCAAAATTTGTTTCGGGAGTGCGGGATTGTCGCTGTAGTACTGCGTCACAAACGTCATGAAATCGTCGTAGGCTTCCCCGTAATAGGGGAAGGTCGTCCCATGCCGTTCGATAAGCTTACCTTGGCGCATATAAAGAATTTGCACACACATCCAGCCCTTATCTACCGCAAAGCCAAAGATATCGCGGTCAAGCGCATCAGACATCGTAATTTTCTGTTTCTCCATGACGGCATCAATCGCAATCAGTTGATCCCTGAGCTCCTTGGCCCGCTCGAATTCCAGCTTCTCTGCCGCTTCTTCCATCTTGCGCTGCAGCTCTATTTTCACTACATCCTGACCGCCGTTTAGAAACCGCGAAATTTCTTGGATCATGCGGTCATACTCCGTTTGCTCCACATCGAATTCACAGGGCGCAATACATTGCCCGAGATGATAATACAAGCAGACCTTATCCGGCAGCGTCTTGCACTTCCGCAAAGGATAGAGACGGTCAAGCAGCTTCTTCGTCTGCTGTGCCGCATAGGCATTTGGATAAGGGCCGAAATACTTGCCTTTGTCTTTGATGATTCGTCTTGTGACCTCAAGCTTCGGATGCTTCTCGTTCGTTATTTTGATGTATGGAAAAGTTTTGTCATCCTTTAATAGGACGTTATATCTTGGATGGTATTGTTTAATTAGATTGCATTCCAAAATAAGTGCTTCCATATTGCTAGAGGTTACGATGAATTCAAAATCGCGAATTTCAGACACCAGCCGCTGCGTTTTCCCGTTGTGGCTGCCATTGAAATAAGAACGCACGCGGTTTTTGAGCACCTTCGCCTTGCCGACATAAATAATGACGCCTTCGCTGTTTTTCATAAGGTAACAGCCCGATTGATCGGGGAGCAAAGCTAGTTTGTTCCGTATCGTCTCTTTGGCCTCTGCAAGCTCCTGCTCCGCCTGCAACCGATCCGTATGTTGTTGACCCATGCTCTCGCCTCCGACTGCCTAATGATTCTGTACACATTTTAGCATAATTAGACCGTATTTTGTCTTACAATTGTCACCTCTATTTGCTTTACAACTGTTTGGCTGTTTGGGTATACTAATATAAGTTGAATAAACCGATACTACATAAAGACGACCGCTCAAGGTTGTGATTGAAGCAATCGGTCTTTTTCAAGGAGGACGTAAGCGATGGAAAATGTAAGAGACCCGCGCGAGCATTTTAACGAAGAGCCTCGCGATGACTTGATGGATGTCGTCTTCGGCTTTGGCGGAATGCTCGGTTTTATGACCGTCATTTTCGCAATTGCCGTAATCGTAAAGTTCATCATCTCGTAAAAAAAAGGAGCAGAATACTGCTCCTTTTTTTATTTTCAGTCATTTTCCTTTTGTGCTTGCCGCATAGCCGCATCTGTATTTGGGAAACGAATCAGATAAGGATAGAGCAAAATAAGTCCGAGTATATAAAGAAGCAGCGCAAATAGTGCCGGCGAGAGATGCCAAAAATCAATATAGCCAATTGATAGATGCACGCTTAAGCCGGCATAGAAGCCCGGCGCGCCGGCGAGAAGCAGCGTCCACCATATCCAGCGCGAGCCCTGCTGAATTCCCCATAATGCCGTTATCAGAATGGCAATCGCCGCGCAAAGCAGCGCTCCGCCAAATCCCGCTCTGTCATGGGCAATTAACGGAATCAATCTCGCATTCGATTCATTCAGCCCAATTAACGTCGTATCCAAATAAACGAGATCCGTCCGAACGAATACTTCTGAAATCCCCACTGCTGAAATCGTAATCCCACCTATAGCAAGCGCGAAGCCTAGCGCCACAAAGCAAAGCTGTCCCCACATTGCCCTGCGCCAAAGTCGGCCGTTCCGGACATTGACAGGCAAGCGGTAAACCTGGTCAGGATTACTGCGCATCGCAAGCAGAAACATCGGAAATAGAACTGCCGCAGCCAATGCGTGCAGCGGGTCGAAATAGCCGTAGCCCACAAAAAGAAAAAAGCTTGCAAAACCGACAATCCCTGAAGTGAGCAGCGCCGTCCTAGCCCAGTGCAGGCTGTGTCTTAATCCATGCCTGGCTAGCTGAAAATATAAAATTCCGATCGTAATCATCGTACCCGATAACGTGATTCGGTCATGGGACATGAAATGGAGCAGATTGTGATTGATTTGATGCAATTCCTCTAATGACATTCCAATAAAGGACAAATCATAGGGCAGCAGCACCGTGGTTGCTGCGATGATCCAGGATAATAACCCCCCGAGCATCATGCCGATGCCGAGCAGGCACATCCAGCCCCAATGCCTCCAGAAAGAAGCTGTCTGTTCTACCCGCTGATCCTTAACCTGCTCGAAGATCATCGCTTCGTTTATTCGCTTCGGCAGTCCTGGTCCCGCAAACACGAGGCCGCTATGAAGCATAATGGCGCTCGCGCCCGCTTGAAGCAAATCCAATGCATCCTGCGGCTCATGTACGCCTCCGCCTGCCTTGATCACCCAATCAGGCCCGCATGATGAGCGCAGAAGCTTAATTTTGGATAAGCTATCGGCCTTTGCAGATTTGCTTACTATGCATCCGAAGCTTGCTCCAGCCTCTACGCAAACGGATTCGCCAACGACGACCCCGCTCCAAAAGCCGTTCTGTGCTGTTGCTATTAGCGCCAAAAGCTGTTCATTCGGATAATCAGGAGGCGCATATAGGAACAAAGGTGCTTGGACATCGGGCAGGCTTTGCAGCAGGCTCGCGAAATTCTTCAAAATTGCGCTAGCATCCTCCCAGCTTCTAGCTCCATAAAGCACATCGATATAAAATCCGTCAGCGCCTGCTGCGGAAAGCTGTTCCATCATGCTTACAAGCTCGATTGCCGACTGCTCACGCGATGCGAACGGCATTGGCGCAATGCGCACAAACTGGGGCAATGGATGGCCAGGATTGGCAATCCGCCGAGCGAATCGCTGAGCGCCGTCATTCTCATAATAGTCCGGGTATTGCAACCTTTCCCTTTCCGTATTTTTAATTATTGGCTCTTCACAGCGGATCTCCTGAACCGTAACGGGTCCATGCTCTATAAATCCAATCCCGAACTGCGCAAATGCTCTGTGAGCAATTCCTTCCGGGTCTACGCCCCCGGAGAGTCCTATCGGTGCATCCAAAGAAATTGCTGCTAATTCCCGCTTTAGAAGCGGAGTCGGCTCCATATGGCCAAACGTCCGGACCACGAATGAACCGCCTGGCATTTTGCTTAGGCCGCCGATGGCATGAAGCGTAATCGCTCTGCTTAAACGGCCAGGAAGCCTAAATAACAGAGGACGAAATATAGTTTGATAGCTCCAATCCGGCATGTTTATTCTCCCTGCAAGCTGCTTTTTTCTTTCTTCCATTGTAGAAAACAATAGGCTTAGTTACAATAAAAGCTTGATTTTCATATAAAAAAACAAGGAGCAGTCCCAAGGATCATAGATCGATGGGTCAGCTCCTTGCTTATTTTTTCGTTATCGATATGGAGTGTCTTCTTAACGATCCGCTACTGAACGATACGGAGCGCCTCGCTTGAGGATTGGCTTTCTCTCTGCTTCGTTTGCTGCTGGGACTCGGACGGAACCTGCTGCTTCTGAGAGGATCCGTCATAACGCGTTCTTTCCGTCCGGTCGATTTGTACGATTCTGCCGTCATGAACGGTAATCGTCACATGTCCATAACTTAGTCCGCTAACCTGATCCGCGATTCGCTCCAGCCATTGTTGATCTACTTCTAACGGTTTTGCCATTCGAAACCCCTCCATTTAAATTGACTTAGTCGGATTTTACGGCCAGTTTTTGCTGACCGGACTTCCATTCCACAATGTTTTTCACGATCAGCGTAATGACGGCAAGCATTACGAGCAATGATGCGACCGCAAAGGATGCGGAAAATTGATATTCGTTATACAAAATTTCGATATGCAGCGGCAGTGTATTCGTTTCTCCGCGAATATGACCGGATACGACGGACACTGCCCCAAACTCGCCCATGGCGCGGGCATTACATAAAATAACGCCGTATAGCAGTCCCCACTTGATGTTGGGGAGAGTAACCTTCCAAAAAATTTGCCATCCCTTAGCCCCAAGACTGGCTGCCGCTTCCTCCTCTTGCACCCCTTGCGCCTGCATAAGCGGAATAAGCTCGCGGGCTACAAAAGGTACCGTGACGAAAACGGTAGCAAGCACAATGCCAGGCACCGCGAATATGATTTGAATGCCCCGTTCATCCAGCCACGGTCCGAGAAAGCCTTGTGCACCGAACAGCAGCACGTAGATCAAGCCGGAAATGACAGGAGATACGGCAAATGGCAAATCGATTAAAGTGATCAATATATTTTTGCCACGGAATCGGAATTTGCTTATTGCCCAAGCTGCCGCAACCCCGAATATGGTGTTAATGGGTACGGCAATCAACGCTACAATGAGCGTAAGCCTAAGCGCTGACAAGGCATCCGGCTCCGTTATGGAATCGATATATACGCCAATGCCTTTCTTGAACGCTTCGACAAATACTGATGCGAGCGGCAGCAATACAATCAATCCGAGAAACAGCATGGCGATTCCAATCAGCAGCCACCGCACGGGACCCGATTCCGTTATATGCTGCGGCCGTTTCGAGGCTTCTTCATTGGTATGAACGGTAATTGCTCCAGCCATTTGTATATGCCCCCTTCTTAGTCTGACACAGTACGGCGATTCATCCGCCACTGCAGTAGATTAATGACTAACAGCATGAGGAAGGACACAACAAGCATGACAAGTGCAATTGCGGTAGCTCCAGCGTAATCATACTGCTCCAGCTTCGTCATGATTAGTAGCGGCGTAATTTCTGTCTTTAGCGGCATGTTCCCGGAAATAAAGACAACCGAGCCATACTCGCCGATGCCTCTTGCAAATGCGAGCGCAAAACCTGTTAAAAGCGCTGGCATAAGCTCCGGCAAAATGACCTTCCAAAACGTCCGCAGACGATAAGCTCCAAGCATGACGGCTGCTTCCTCCGTCTCCTTCTCCATATCCTGCAGCACCGGCTGCACGGTTCGTACGACAAAGGGAAGACCGATGAATATAAGTGCAATCGTAATTCCAATCGGCGTGTAAGCAACCTTTACGCCAAGCGGTTCTAATAGAGAGCCTACCCAGCCGTTAGGTGCATAGATAGCCGTTAACGCAATACCCGCAACAGCCGTCGGCAGCGCAAAGGGCAGATCGACCAAGCTGTCGATAAGCTTCTTGCCTGGGAAGCGGTAACGGACAAGCACCCAAGCAATTAATAAACCGAATACGGCATTAACAAGCCCGGCAAAAAAGGCGGTAAGGAAGCTGATGCGATAGGAAGCGACTACGCGAGCATTCGTAACCGTGCTCCAAAACTCCGTCCAGCTGAGCTCTGCCGTTTTGAAAAAAACGGCAGTCAACGGTATTAATACGATTATGCTCAAGTAAAACAAAGTGAAACCTAACGATAAACCAAAACCCGGAAGTACGTTGCGGGACTTGGAACCTTTCATGTGAAGTCAGCTCCAATCATGTTTAAATCGTGCATTACGAGCCTGGCGTGTAGATTTTATCGAAAATGCCGCCGTCGGCGAAGTGCTTCGTTTGCGCTTCTTTCCAGCCGCCAAAGTCTTTATCGATAGTCAGCAGCTCAAGCTCTTTAAATTGATCCGCATACTTCGCAGCAACGGTTTTGGAAATCGGACGGTAGTAGTTTTTAGCAGCAATTTCTTGGCCTTCTTCGGTGTAAAGGTATTTCAGGTACGCTTCGGCTACTTCGCGAGTTCCGCGGTCGTCAACCACTTTATCTACGACAGCAACGGGAGGCTCTGCCAAAATGCTCAATGATGGATATACGATTTCAAATTTGTCCGGGCCAAGCTCATTAATGGATAGGAATGCTTCATTCTCCCAAGCGAGCAGCACATCGCCGATTCCGCGTTCTACGAAAGTCGTCGTTGATCCGCGTGCGCCGGAATCCAGTACAGGTACATGCTTGAACAGCTCACCGACGAACTCTTGTGCTTTTGCTTCGTCATTGCCGTTTTGCTTCAGAGCGTAACCCCAAGCTGCAAGGTAGTTCCAACGAGCGCCGCCCGATGTTTTTGGGTTTGGCGTAATTACTTCAACTTTATCCTTGATTAGGTCGTTCCAGTCTTTGATGCCTTTCGGATTTCCTTTGCGAACCAGGAATACGATTGTGGATGTATATGGCGAGCTATTGTGTTCGAATTTAGATTGCCAATCTGCATTGATTAGGCCAGGCTCTACGGCTGCATCGATATCGTAACCAAGCGCAAGCGTTACAACATCCGCTTTCAATCCGTCGATAACGGCGCGGGCTTGTTTACCGGAACCGCCGTGTGATTGTTTAATCGTTACCTCTTGGCCGGTTTCCGCTTTCCAATGCTTAGAGAATGCTTCGTTAAAATCCACATAAAGCTCGCGAGTAGGGTCATACGATACATTTAGCAGCTCAACTGGAGGTTTGGGCTCTTCTTTCGCCGGTTCTTCCGTTGCTGCGGCATTCGTTGCCGAAGACTCGTTAGTAGGTTTGTTGGATGCTTTGTTTTCTCCGTTGCTGCCTCCTTGACCGCAAGCAGCCAAAACCAGCACCAATGCCAATAAAATAACGACTGAACGAACTTGAGTAATTTTCTTCATCTTTCCATACACCCCTTTTTTAATTTAACAGGCCTGCAGAAACACGTATAAGTGATGATCCGAAAAATGTGTTTCTCTCTGATAGGTGTTTACTCCGGTTCGTCCGGTCGGAAACCATTATTCCTACCTGTTTAGTTGGTTATGGAAGAATCTTACCAGCGACCCCCTAACACTGTCAATACTTAATTTCAAAAAAATGATAAGTTCGATAAGATTGCTTTATAAGTGGGTTATATTTCGCTGCTTTTGCTTGCCTATTCATGATTTCAAGCAATCTCGGCACAAACTGAATGTGCTTTCACCCGATTCGGTTAAAAGCTTGGTCTTTTTAGGTTCATATGCATAAAAAAAAGCTTCGGCAGCAGCTTCCATTAGGATTCTGTTTACCGAAGCTTGATTCAATTATTTTCGTCCGCGCTTATTCTCCCCAGTTACCATAACGACCTCAACATAAGGCCTTATGCGGTCCATCAGACGTTGTCCCTTGTGCAGCTCGTCGCCATCCTTGCTCGTGAAGCTGAAATGCTTCTCCAGCGCCTCCAGCTCGTAATTCGAGGTGTAGAACGTTGGCTTGCGCTGCATCCGGTAATTCAAGATCGCGCCAAGCACATGATCGCGGACCCAAGGGTTCAAATTCTCGGCACCCATATCGTCAAAAATAAGCAAATCGGTCTCTTTCATCATTTCGACCGTTTCCTTCAGCTTGCCGGGCTCATGCATCAGCGACTTCAGATCTTCTACAAAATCAGGCATGTAGACGATTACGCCGGAATAACCGGCCTTTGCCAGCTCATGCAGCAGGTAGCACATAAGAAATGTCTTGCCTGTTCCGAAACGGCCTGCCAAATACAAGCCTTCCTCCTGCAGCCCGTGTTCTTTCGTGCGGTCGATATAGCGAAGCACCTGTCCGACGGCCTTTGCGCGCTCCATATCATTCGTCAAAATCTCATCGGATGAATAACCCCGCTGCAGCGCCTTCTCATCGATATAGAAGCTGCGGACGCGGCTGCGAATTTGATCCTCCGTTTGACGCGCATTAAATTTCTTGCATGCAACCTTGCGGTCGTAAAGCTGAGTTAGTCCATTAATCGTATCCGAGCTAAGCAAGGTATAATGGCCCTCGAAATCATTCGGGCATTTATCCAGCCCCGGACAGTTGCTGCAGTTCCGATATTCTGTCACGTATTGATAAACCCGATTCAGATTAAGCCGGATCGTCCGCTCATCCAAATCCGGATATTTCACCCGCAGCTTCTCGACAAGCGGTTCTGCGAGCAGCTCAGTCAGCTTGTGCTCCGCTTGCTCCGTAAGCGCCTGACCTGTGGGCCATGCCTTTAGCAATTCGCCCATTGACTCCATCATCTGCTCACCCCGCTTCTATGATTTGCCGTCTAATTTACGCGCGAGCTTACGCAGTTCCTCAAGCTCGTCAGCCGATACCGAAGACGCTGTTTGACCTTCCTGGACAATCGGAATTGAAGGCTTACGCGATGTTCCTCTGCTGTTGCCTCCGCTGCGTGCGCCGCCTTTGGAGCCGTTATAGCCGCCTCCGGCATAGCTGGCTGCCGCTTCCTTGCGTCGTTCCTTGTCCTGCTCCACCTGAGCTTGCTCCCGCACGTAAATAACGGCCTTCTCGAACGTGTCAATTTGTTTCACGAGCATATTCGAGGCTACCGCGTCCAAAAACGTCTTCGTTACTCTTTGAGCATCATTTGCTCCAATAACATAATGAATGAGTACATTAATAACCGGTCCTGCTAATTTATAATTAAGATCCATTCGTTCAAATACACGTTCTATCCAATCCGGCACTGCACCGGGAAAAAAGCGCTGCAGAAAGCGAGTATGCGGTTCATTCCGCATCAGCATATTGTACTGCTGAACATCACATCGGCCAAGCAGCTGGTTCGGAACCTGCAAATAATGCTGTTCCTGTACCTCGTATTCCTCCGTCAGCTCATCGGAATCAACCGGCTCTTCATTTGATACCACTTGCGTCCGCGAAAGCGTGCGCTGCCGCTCGCCTTCCCGCTTTTTGTCCTGTCTGTAAAACTGGTTGGCCCTCAGCTGGAGCTCATCAATGTTCAGCTCGCCGTTTTCTCCGAAAATGCCGTCCTCATCAAGCAGCCGGCATATATCTACTACCGCCAAGTTGTATTTGTAGGCTACATAATTGACCTGCGAGAGCTGCTCTTCATCATTTCGCAGACGCTCCACAAAGCGGCGATTCGCCGAATTCCGCGGAAAACGCAAAATGATTTCTCCATACGGTATCCCTGCTGTTGCTTGCGCTGATCTCGCGGCAGCTTGCCTGGAAGGCGCAACCTCCGTCAATGCTTGCTCAAGCTCATTGTCTACCGATTGCATATTCAGCTTAAACAGCTCGTAGAAAGGCACCGATATGTTTTCTTTCGTTAATTGTGCGCCTGCCAGCTCATCCGGCTCATTAGCCCCGAATGATTCACGGAGCGAAATGACCGCATATTTGCCAACCTTATCCCGAAGCAGCATCGTTAAATGCATATTGCGGAAAAACTCTGCCGGCGACATCGGCTGCGAAAGCTCGTATTCATAAATAACATCTGCATTATCGGGTACGCCTAGTCGTGAGGTTTGCAGCAAGCCTACTGCTTCAAGCTTGGAAGCCTGTTCAATCAAATGCTTGCGTCCCCGCTCGTTCATCTCCAGACCTAAGCCCAGAAACAGCTTGCGCTGCGGCTCTATAGAAGAATAACCGGAAGTCCCCTCTGCGATTCCGTGATAAAGCTGTTGGTAAAATGCGACGGCAAAAGCACCAATCATCGGCTGATAGATTAGCGACAGCATTTTATAGTCCAAGCTGCTTAGCGAAAAATCACGGAATATGTAATACCGATGATGTTCCGTGTACTGCAATATATTATTGATGCGCACTGCATCAGCTCCATCCCTTACTTTCATTCTATCATTTTAACATAAAAACCGATGTTCAGGACGAGTCGAAAAATAGAAAAATCCCCCGAATGAGGGATTTTCAGATTAGAACATTTTGTAGCCGCCCTTGCGAAGCGCTTGAATCGCCCAGCCACTTACGTAAGCGCCGATCAGCGCTCCGATAACCGGTATGTAATCGATGACCGTATAATGAGCGAAGTTCTCGATCGTGGCGGTTGCGGATTTATCCCATGGCGCCCAAATACCCAGTACTATTAAAGCGATAACAAATAAATATATCGGAAACCACGTTGTTTTTAACAACATATTCAGAATAAAGCCGATACCGAACATCATGACTAAAAACAGCACTGTTGCAATAATTAACTGAAGCATCCAGACTTCCCCTTTCAGACTCTCGTTTATTAGTTTAATTAATGGCCCAGTGGAAGTCAATTACGTTAGGAGAAATGTCACAAGACCGCCATTTGCTCCGCCTGCCTAGATTAAGATACAATGATGGCAGCATCATTATGGAGCTTGAAGGGAGCATTTATACAATGAGTGAAGCAGCACAAACATTAGAAGGCTGGTACGCGCTGCATGATTTCCGCAGCGTCGATTGGACAGCCTGGCGCTTAGCCGATGAAAGCGAACGCAGCCGCGCGCTGGACGAGCTGCAATCGTTTTTGCAGCAATGGACTTCGGTGGAGGAAAATAAACAAGGCAGCACTGCCGTGTATTCGATTGTTGGTCAAAAGGCAGACTTTATGTTCATGCATTTGCGCGAAACACTAGAGGATCTTAACGCAATCGAGACCGCGTTCAACAAAACGACCTTCGCTAGCTTTACCTATCCGGTGCATTCGTATGTAAGCATCGTAGAGCTTAGCAACTATATGGCACAGCCAGGATCGGATCCGATGCAAAATCCGGATATTATTGCGAGACTAAAGCCGACCCTGCCGAAGGCAAACCACATCTGCTACTATCCGATGAACAAACGCCGCGACGGGCAAGACAACTGGTATATGCTCAGCATGGACGAGCGCAAGACGATGATGCGCAGCCATGGCATGATCGGCCGTTCCTATGCAGGCAAAGTCAAACAAATCATTACCGGTTCTGTCGGCTTTGACAATTGGGAATGGGGCGTTACGCTGTTCGCAGACGATGCTTTGCAATTCAAAAAGCTGATTTACGAAATGCGATTTGACGAAGTGAGCGCCCGCTTCGCGGACTTCGGCGATTTCTATGTCGGCAATTTCTTAAACGGCGAGAAGTTCGCGGCAATGCTCGCTATATAGGTTTATAGCCTAACAGCATAAATAAGACAGTCCGAGCCTGTGGATAAGGCAGTTCGGACTGTCTTTTTCTTATTCGAGATCGTCGATGCTTATAGCAATGAAATTAAGCGCACTTCGATAGTTATGCCGAGTGATCTCCATTGCCAGCTGCCGGTTCGGAAACCCGCGATGCAGCAGCTTTAAGCCGCCGGCTGTACAGGAGAGATGATGATACATTTTATAAAATAACATACGGTTCCGATCCAGCCGGTCATTGCCCAAATAAGAGTAAGCAGCTCCAAATCGAAACGTCAAAAAGCTGTGCTCATATTCGGAATCGTAATAGCGGCTTCCCTCAATATCAATTAAATAGGGCTCCAGCTTGTCATTCACCATGACGTGATCCGGGCCAAGCTCCCCGTGAATAAAGCTGTATCGCTCTCTTGCCTCGATTTTGGATTCCAGCTCATGCATTTTTTCCAGCAGCTTCATCTGATTTTCCTTGAATGCCGCTATATATTCCGAAGCATAGGCCAGCTGCTGCTCCGCTTGTTCCAATTCCTGCAAATGGCATTTGCCGGTACGAACAAAGTCATCGTTTATGTTTCCGTGATAATCCCTCTCTAAGCTGTGCATCCGTGCAAGCATCGACCCCAGTTGCCCGAACACTTTCTCCTTAGGTTCCTCGTCAGCATTCAAAAAACTCGCTGCATCCGGACCGTCGATATATTCGACAAAAGCAAAGTCAAAGGGATATCGCGCTCTTTCCTTGTTTATATAATAAATGCCAGGCGTCCGTATGCCATGCTTGCTTAAAAAAGCTTGATTCCCTTCGAATAGCCCGCATCCGTAAGTGCGCTCGTTCTCTGGGAGCCTTTCGATTTCCTCTTGAAAATAATTCATCGCCAGTTCCCAGACATACAGCATGAATATAAAACCATTCGTGCACTTCACTTTATAGACGGTTTTTTGAGCGCCTCCATGCCTGTTTGTAACCTGCTTGACCATATAGCCGGCACCAAAAGTTTCCTTCGCAAGCTGCTGTAAATCTTCAATTGCCACTAAACAATCATCCATAGCTGCAACACTCCAATTCCTTTTTTTGCTGCCGGCTGCTTTACTATAAATAAAATTTCGCCAAAAGAATAGACTGTTTCTTTCCCGCCTGTTATGATGTTGAATAAGGTCTTTGTAAAAATAGCGATACCTTTTCAAGCGTCTAGAGCATCTTCTAGATGCTTTTTTTTATGCCATTTGGCCAAAAAAAAAGCTTTCGCCGTTGATCAGCATAATTGCTGCATCAAGAGCGAAAGCCTTTATGTTTAAATTTCGTCTTCGTCCTCATCTTCTTCCAAGCCCAGACGCTTTGCTTCCAGGTATTCTTGGGTTGCGCGGTCGCGTTCGCGGCCTTTATCCTTCAACCGCTCGATTGCCGGCTGAATCAGCAGGTCAACTTCCTTTTGCACCGTATAGGCCAAGTCGTAGCGTGTCTGTGATTCTAAGAAGGAACCGACCTCCATCAATGCGTTGTAACGATCCAGCTCATCTCTTGTAAGTAAACCGCGAACTTGTACGCTGCAGTGCCGCATTATAGGAATTTCCCTTTACGAAGCACTAGTGAAATACCGCCGATTATGAACAGGTAGCGCAGGTCAATTGCTTTTTTCAACCAAGCGGCTACGCGCCCTTTATATTTTTTGCCGAAGGCAATACCGATTGCCTCGCCTTTTCCAAGCGAAGCCACCGTACCTTTGTTGCTGAACGTGAAGCCCTTAGGCGGCTGATTGCGAATCGAAGCAACAAGGTTATGCGCGCAAACGACGCCCTGCTGCATCGCAATTTGAGCAGTAGGCGGGTAAGGACGGCCTTCCGGGTTAAACATCAGCGAGTTGTCGCCTACGATATAGATGTTTTCATTGCCGGGCGAACGAAGGAATTCATCAACCTTAACACGTCCGCGCATCGTCTCAAAGCCAGCTTCTTCAATAAGTCGGTTCCCACGGATACCGCCGGTCCAAATAACGGTTGCGGATTTAATTTCTTCGCCCTCACCTACAATAACGCCCTCTGGCGAGCATTCTTTGATCGCTGTGCCGATACGGAACGTTACGCCTTTTTTAGTCAATACGTCCATCCCGTATTCTACAAGCTCAGGGTCAAAACCAGGCAGAGCCGTTGGAGCCGCTTCGATATTGTAAATTTTCACGAGCGCCGGATCTACGTCGAACTGTTTGCAAAGCTCAGGGATACGGTCGGAGAGCTCACCGACGAACTCGATGCCTGTAAAGCCCGCTCCGCCAACGACAAACGTCAAATAATCCGTACGATGCGGTTCGCGCTTGAAACGAGCAAATTGATACTCGATATGTTCGCGAATTAAACGAACGGAATTGATGCTGCGAATATTCATGGCATGCTCGCCTAGGCCCGGGATACCGAACGTTTCCGGCTCGCCGCCAAGGCCGATTACCAAATAGTCGTAAGACAAAGTGCCATCTTCGAGAATGACTTTTTTGTCTTGCGGACGAATTTGTACAACGGTTGATTTCACGAAATCGATTTTAAATTCATCGATCAATTTTGATATGCTGACACGCGCATTTTCCGGATTATCCGTGCCCGCTGCCGGCATATGAAGATGTGTCGTAATATAATGATAGTCATGTTTATTAACTAATGTAACGTCAGCTTCATTGTAATTTAATTCTTTTTGCAGACGAAGCGCGGTCAAAATACCGCCGTACCCTGCGCCAAGAATGACGATTTTAGGTATGTTGCTCATCGATTAATCCCATCCATTCCTCTTATCTTTGTATTTATACATTGTGAAAAATTACACATGCTAAACCGAATATCTATAATTATAAGTTCAGTGTGTTCTAATTAAAGCCATTTTATCAATGAATCGGAAGCTGCTGCGCGACAACTTTCGCCGCTTGTTGCAAGCAGTCCCGTGCTTAACATACATCAGAAATTTTACATAGTTTTCAGTAAAAGTTCAAGGGCAAAATATACGAAATTGTTTAGAACTCTATACAAATTAAATATTTCCTTCTTCTTCCGCGAAGGATTATAATGGTATTCGTAAAGCTTATAATGCGGAGGTGGCTACATTGTCTAACCCTGAAACAGCAGTAAACCCAGTCGATATCTTAATTATCGGAGGAGGGCCTGCGGGACTGTTCGCTGCTTTTTACGGCGGTATGCGCCAAGCTTCAGTAAAGCTAATTGAGAGCATGCCACAGCTAGGCGGTCAGCTTGCAGCTCTTTATCCTGAAAAATATATTTACGACGTTGCTGGATTTCCAAAAGTTACTGCCCAGGAACTGGTCGACCGTCTGATAGAACAGCTTTCTCATTTTAAACAAGAGATCTGTTTGGAGGAGAAGGTCACTAACGTTATTAAGCGTGACGAACGTCTCTTTGAGATTATAACAGACAAAGGCGTTCATTATGCCAAAGCCGTCATTATTACAGCGGGTGTAGGCGCATTCGAGCCTCGTAGGCTTGAACTCGCTAATGCCGCAAAATTCGAGAAAAAAAACCTTCATTACTTCGTAGGTGATTTGCAGCGGTTTAAAGGGCAAAAGGTGCTGATAAGCGGTGGAGGCGATTCGGCTGTGGATTGGTCGCTTATGCTGGAGCCGATTGCTGAGAAAGTGACGCTCATTCATCGCCGAGATAAATTTCGCGCACATGAGCATAGCGTGGAGAATCTCATGAAATCCAATGTACACGTGCTTACGCCAAAAGAAATTACCATGCTCCATGGCGAGGACAGCATTTCAAAAGTGACGTTAACCGACGTCAAAACGTTAGAGACAACCGAGCATGACGTGGATGCCGTTATCGTTAATTTTGGTTTCATTTCTTCTCTCGGACCGATAGCGGATTGGGGGATTCAAATACAAGGCGGCTCCATTCTTGTGGATACCCGAATGGAGACGAATATACCGGGCATCTTCGCCGCAGGCGACATTACGACTTATCCCGGCAAGCTCAAGCTGATCGCCGTAGGCTTCGGTGAGGCGCCGACCGCTATAAACAATGCGAAGGTATACGTCGATCCAAGCGCTAAGCTATCCCCTGGGCATAGCAGCAATATGAAGCTTTAATTCGTTTATGTTTCATTGCTTTTTTTAAAAAATAAACATAAGGGTATCCTAACCTTGGATTAGTTCAATCATGCACCTATCGCATTCATATGCACGGTGTGCCAAGGAGGATACCCTTATGTTTTGTCCGGTTTGTAACGGGATTCAATCTCTGCATGTACGCTGCTCCTCTTGTGATAGCGCAATTGTCGATTGCGGTCGTTCAACTGATTTGACAGGTCCATATTCACCTTACGCTCAAATCGAGGACGAACCGCTGTTAAGTCATGCTTCTGTGCGAGAAACTTTATCCTGCATGCATCTTGTATATTGCCAGACTTGCAAGCTAACAACCGAGGTATCGGTTATGGAATGGTAATCATGTTGTAAGGCTAAGAGCAGCAATAGGGTTAAGCTGTAATTTTGACGGCTTCCGGATTAAGGCGCCTGCGTTTCATTTCAATCGCTAACATTCGAATGAATTCTGGCTCCAATTCAAATTGGATAGCTGCATAATAGGTGTCTACTAACATTTCATCAGACAGTAGCTCCAACACTACACACCCTTTCTTCCATACTTTGGTTATTACTTTTTTATAGTAGCATGGCACTATTAGAAGGACAACAGCACTACTTATACACAAGATGTTGTGTATACGTTGTGTACAGCGTGTGCATATACATCTATCAATGAGCAAAATCAAGGTGGATAATGTGGATATAGTTATCCACAGGACAAATTTTCCTTTTTTCAATAAAAAACTTTAATCGGAATCTATAAATCTATTAATGGAATATATTGCCCCTCTGTTGCATAGGAGGGGATTCGAAACCTAAAAATAGGGTGCCGCGGAAGTCGGTTTGACCTCCACGGCACCCTCTAAGCTAAGACGTATCATGCGTTCTAAGCCATTTTAAGAGATTTTATTGCGGCCGCGTATTGACCTCGAAGATCCAAATATGGCCTTGTTTATCGATGCCGTAATCAAAGCCCAGCTGACCGATGCCTGGATATTTGGCTTCAAGCACGCCTGTCGACAGCACGGTAAGCTCACGCATTTTCTGCTTCTTCTCTGAAACCTGCGCTGGCGATAGGGATCTGCTAATGCCCTGGGCTCCTGATACCAGCTTGCCTCCACGGCATAAATTCGTTACGAACAGTCCCTTTTTGGCAATGCGCCCCACGATCGCCCGGTAAACCCAGCCATTCCCCGTCTTGACGTATTTCACCCGATAGTCGATCGGCCTTCCGTCTACCGTAGCCAGATTTATTCCTTTTTGGATCAGATAAGCCCGGCCTCTGCGTTTTTTATTAAGCGCACCTATTAACGCTCCAAAACTAGCAAAACGTTTCGTCTGCGAATAATAAGTATAAGAATATCCGTCGCTAGTTTGAGCTACCTTAATGACTCCGTGCCCGCCGGCGCCAACCACCGGTTTCACGACAACCATCTGATGCGTATCGAGCATGGCTTTGAGATTATTCGCCGTAAATCTCCTTGTCGGAGGAATATGCGGCGCTATGCTCGAGTGGGAAAGTAAAGTCGCTGTCTTTACCCATTTGCTGGCAAGCTGCCTGCCTGAATGTTCACCCATTTCATCCTATCCCCTTTCCTATTGCTTCATCCATAGCATATGACAGAGTACTATCTATCTCTTGGATGAATGTCATAGGTTAAGAGCCTTTATTGCTAAGTCTAGCAAATCGTGCTAGCCATTTCCCAAATTCTTGTTTCGTTTATCGTTCAAGGTCACCCAGGCTTCACGACCATCAAGAACAATACGATGATTGGAATAACCGTATTTACTGTCCCCCAGACATTCCACCGCTTAGAATATTGAAAATAAGCGTCCGGCAGCTTGCCGGTTTGAATCCCCTGCTTGCTCAGCGTTTGCATTTGAAGCTGGCTTGGCAACAGAACGACACCCCACAGAATGCCGGATATTACGAACAATAAAATGGACAAGGTAAGCCAGTTTAGCTCCATGAAGGAATAACCGTACGAATGAGCCGTCAAAACACCGAATATAACGAGGAGCATGATGCCTGGTATCGTAAAAATATAATCAGCCCGCATAATGCTCTGCGCCATATGATGCAGCTGCTGCGGGTCACTGCTGCGGTCCTGCCTAATTTTCCAAAATGCGGTCGTAATGATGTTCCCAAGAAACAACACCGCTCCAAGCACATGCAAAAATACGAATACTCGCTCCATCCTCAATCGCCTCCACCTTGCAATATTAGCAGCATAAATTGATAAAAATCCTCCTTCTCGAAAGCACGCGCCGGCGACCCCTCTGCTTCGGACAGCATAATATTGCGGAGACACATACCGTAAGATAGCATGACACATTGCTCCGCTGCCTTGCGCGCATCGATAGTCCGGCTAATGACTCCTTCACGCTGACCGAGCTCAATCCATTCGTAGGAAGCTGCTGTAGAGCGTTCATGAAATTGCTGCAGCACGCCGGCAACGCCCGGCTTATCCTTCTGACTTAGCAAATAAGTTAATATTTGATTAGCCGCGCTGTCCTTCTGCTGGAGCTGCTCAAAGCCTTCCGCGATTGCGAGTAACGGAGCAGTCAGATTGCGTCCTTCCTCTACCGCTAGATGGAAGGAATCATTTATTTGMTCCAGCTGCGCAGCCAGGATGTGTCCAAACAGCTCCTCCTTGCTCTTCACGTAATGATAAATCGCTCCCTTTGATAAACCGGTGTTCAGCATGATTTGCTGCAGCGTTGTATTTCGGCATCCTTTCTCTTTGATAAGCTGCTCTGCCGTCTCCAGCAATCGTTTATAACTCGAATTTGACGTGTGATCTACCATAAGCCGTCTCCCCCACTTCCCTTCAGTTCCTCAGCTTCTTCTCAAAAGAAGTCTTCAGACCGTCGGTCGGTTTGTTGTTATCTTCATAATACAGACCGCCGGTCGGTTTGTAAACTATATATTTCCATTTTTCAACACTAAGATCGAAATTCTCTCTACAGAAACTCTGCAAAACGAGTATTCCACGGATTGTCAAAAGCCATATCGAAGACTATTTCTATTGCGGATACAAGCGTACCGCATCTCATTTGTTGCGAATGTGAAACGAATAGTAAAGCTAGTAGAGCAAAAGCAGCCCGTCCTCGAATGAGGAACGGGCTGCTTTTATCAGTTTTATAATGAATATCCCATTTTGAAATCCTTTTTTTCTAAAAGGCAGTGCTTTAGCAAGGCTCTCCTAATCGGGGGTAGTTAGTCCATGCCTTACATTGTTCGCTGCAACTACTCGATTTATTATTCATATTCGATCATCAAGCGAGTTGCCATATTTGCTCAAGCCGTTTCAAAGCTTTTATCGCTGCGAATGGAATGCAGCCGCAGAATGTTTGGAAGAATGGCTAAGAGCCGATCCCTGGTGACCGGATCATCGAAGTTCCACGAGCTGTCAGCAATGTGATACTTCCCCTTCTTAACGGAGTCGAGCGCTCTCCAATTGGGATTATCCATCAATCGAATGACGTTGTGGTTGCTTATTTCCTCCGCATCCGCGAGCAGAAATATTCGGTCGCCGCCTATAGCCGCAAGCGACTCCGCTTGCACTTCAATGCAAGGCTCTTCGTTCCCGATCAGCTCCAAAGCTTTGCTGGAAGGCCTGAAGCCTTGCGGGTGATAGAGAGTTGCAGCAAAGCCTGACATTCCCATTAAATAGAGCTTGCTCTTGAGCAGAAGCAGGACGGATGYCGTCTCTCCTCGCTCGATATCTGCTGGAATATCCGTCCACATGGTTTGCCAGCGGCTCTCATAATCGGCGATCCATGCCATAGCCTCATCCCGCTTGCCGATTAATTCGGCAAGCGATATCAACCGTTCTGACGTAGACTGCCCGCCGTCTAATATCGCCGTTGGTGCGATCGTGCTCAGCCTAGCATGATGCCGGTGAAGCTTGCTGCCGAGTACAATTAGATCAGGCCTGAGTTCCTTGATTAAGGAAGGTTCCCCTAGAATGCCAACATCCGCCACGTCCTGAAGCAAATCCCCGTATACGACCTGACTGCCCATTACGGTAAGCTCTGCGCCAACGGGTTTAATGCCAAGGGTCAGCAGCTCACCAAGCATATACCCGGTAACCACAATTCGCTGCGGCGTCGATGAAAGGGCAGAAAAACGTGAGTGGATGAAATCGGAAGCAGGCGCACGGCTCAGCTTTGCATACATGCCCGGCGGAATCCCGATACGCTTCGTGAATCGCCTGTTGAAATAATATTCATCGTTAAAGCCTACCTGCCTAGCGACTTCCCTAAGCGGCAGCTCACTGCTTGCAAGCAGCTTCCTTGCTTTATCGATGCGTAAATCGTTTAAGTATTCCAGCGGCTTTTTGCCCATGGACAACTGAAATGCCGCACTATACTTCGAGCGGCCCATACCGCTCATCCTCGCTAGCTGCTCAACGGTCACATTGTCCAAATAATGCTCGTTCAAATAACGGATCGTTAATCGAAGCTTGCCTGCCTCTTCTGCAGCTGACAGCTTGGCCGCTTGCTCGTTCATCTCTAGAAGCAAGCATATGAGCTCCTGAAGCAGGATCTGCTGACGCAACCGCTCTGAGCCGCTTGTATGCGAAGGAATAAGTCTGAGCCGATTCATAGAATCGTGTAGACGGGATGCTTGGGTGACGACAATCGGCCGATAGTAGGGCCACTCCTTCTCGACGACAGACAATGGCTTCCTTTCTCCCCACCCATATACGTCAAAGAAGACCGCATGCGCTTGTACACCCGCAGAACCGGCATGCCATTCGATTTCGCTGCCAGGCGGTAGAAGCGTGCATAAACCTGCTTCCAGCATCCATTTGGTATCGGCAATACGATAATGCCCCTCTCCAGCTGCAAAAAAACAATGGCATGCCTGTCGCAAGCGAGCTTCGTGCTCTCGTTCTTGCGACATTGAAAGAAATGTGTCTCAGCAAGCGAGAAAAGCAGCGATGAGGAAAGAAAGGAATGATGGTCTATTGGCATATGAAGTTTACCTCTAATTGAGAATTATTATCATTATTGTATACAAAAAAGACAAGCGATTCAACTATTTCGTCGAAATCGCTTGTCATTCACCGATTATTCAATTCCCATGATTTTTGGAAGCTCATCTAGAAAGCGTTCCATCGTAATCGGATCGCTCGCATTCCATGAGATGCTGGCCGTGTAAGCATGGCCGTTCTGTACAGCAGGCAGTGATTTCCACAACGGGCTCTCGATAAGCTCTTTCGCTGCTTTCTCGTCCTCCGTCCCCGGCAGGCTCAGCAGGAATACATGATCGCCGGCGAAATCCGGAAGAACTTCCCGGGAAATCGGAGAGAAAGGTTCTTTCATATCAATAAGCTCTTGTACCTTGGCGCTCGCGCTAAATCCTTCCGGCTGGTAGAGGGACATCGTCAGGCTGAAAAGTCCCACAACATAATAGTCGCCACCCAAGCTTAGATAAACGGTGGCGGTTTCGCCTTCCTTCAAGCCTATCTTCTTCCATGTCTCTTTCGCCTTGCTCTCATAGCTCGCGATCCAGTCCTCTGCGGCTTGCTGCTTGCCGACTATATCCGCTATCGTGCGGATGCGGTCAAAAGTTACCGCGTCTCTATTAAAAACGACCGTTGGCGCGATTTTGGACATTTCTTGATAGGTCTTCTCGTCATCGGGGCTGCCATATCCGGATTGCAGGATAAGATCCGGCTCAAGCTCGATGATTTTCTCCATGTTATGCGGATATCCAATATCCGGGACTCCCTCAAGCTCGCTCTTATAAACGTAAGGCTCTCCAAGCCAGTCGTTACCCGCCGGTTTGATGCCAAGCGACAGGAGGTCACCCGGAATATCTCCGAGCAGCACTATTTTCTGCGGCTGCGTCGGGATCCTTACCTCATGCCCGCTGAAGTCCTTAAAAATACGTGTCGTCGCTGAAGCCTCCGTTGTTTCGGCAGTCACAGCCGGCTCTGCTGGTTTATTTGAGCCGCAAGCGGCCAAAATACCAACAGTAATGAGCAGCAGGCATAAAAGAAAAAGTCTTAGTTGTTTATTGTACATATCGAAAACCCCTTCATCCAATTGTATTGAGAACAGTTATCAATATAATCGATATAAATAAACAAAACAATGGAGAAAGCGAAGGCATGTTTTTGCACAAAACTCCTTCCAGGTGTCCTGTATAAACAGGCTTTTCTCGTTTTTACTTTTCTTCCCGCATACAACAAACCCAGTACCGACTAGGTACTGGGTTTCATTTTATTGATACTCTATTCGTTTAGCAGGGCTCACCTTACAGGAGATGCTTGCCGCTTTAAATCTTTTTACTTGTCAGTCTGCTTCTCTAGCGCTGCCTTGAGCTTATCAGCCAAGCTGTTCGACAATGATGTATTGTCGCTAAACTGCTCGATTAGCTTCTGAT
Organism: Paenibacillus sp. 01T443; assembly: GCF_056398325.1. Lineage (NCBI taxonomy): Bacteria > Bacillati > Bacillota > Bacilli > Caryophanales > Paenibacillaceae > Paenibacillus > Paenibacillus sp. 01T443. Next base: position 319,718 of record NZ_JBFTPE010000003.1, on the reverse strand, counting down.
TTTGCTTGCGGTTTACTTTTCCACCCTGTTTGTCACCTAGCATTTCGATAACATTGCATGGCTTGCACTGTGCAAATTTCCCTGCCTTGCCGTCTTTGATTTCCATTTTCTTGTGGCAATTCGGGCAGCGCTTGTTCGAGAGCATAGGCTCTGCAGCGCGGCGATACCCGCATTCACGGTCCGAGCAAACAAGCGATTTGCCGCGCTTGCCGTTGATTTCAAGCAAAGGCTTCTCACATTCCGGACAGCGCGAGTGCGTCAGATTATGCGGCTTATATTCCTTTGTTTCCGCAATCACTTCCGATACCCATTTCGATGCTTGCTGACGAACATTTTTCATAAATGCCGCCGGATTACCTTTGCCTTTTGCAATGCGTTCCAGCTCTTGCTCCCATTTTGCTGTCAAATCAGGACTTCTCAGCTCATGAACTACCAGCTCGATCAGCTGTTTTCCTTTGCCGGTTGGCATCAGCTTGTTTTGCGAGCGCGTAATGGTATCCGTACCAAGCAGCTTCTCAATAATATCGGCTCTTGTAGCAGGCGTACCCAGGCTATGCATTTCCATGCGGGTGAGCAGCGTTGCTTCTGTATAACGTGCTGGCGGCAGAGTCCGCAGCTCACGCACTTTGGGCTGTTTAATAGGCAGCGATTGCCCGATCGTTAACGGCGGAAGCAGCTGCGCAGGCTGACGGTCAGCTTTGCCTTGCCCGGCTTCGCTCGCTCCGTTATCATCATCTTCATCCTCCTCTTGGCTGGATGAATACGCGTCAGACTGATAAATTTCCTTCCACCCTTTTTCTTTCTCAATCTTGCCCTTCGCATAGAGAAAGTCCTTGCCCGCTGTAAGCACGACGCTCGTCTCATCATACTTATATGGGCCATAAAATAAAGAAATAAACCGTCTGACGATCAGATCATACAACCTGCGCTCATCGTTCGTTAATGCTGAAATATTAACGAATTGCTCCGTCGGAATAATCGCATGATGGTCCGTAACTTTCGTATCGTCGACAATGCGCTTCGTAATAGGAAGCTGCATTCTTACCAACTTACGGGCCAGCTGCGCGTAAGGTCCTACGGCGATACTTTCAAGGCGTCCTTTTAAAGTAGGTACCATATCGCTTGACAAGTATCGGGAATCAGTACGCGGATAGGTCACCAGCTTATGCTGCTCGTACAGCTTCTGGAGGACGTTAGACGTTTGCTTCGCCGAGAAGCCAAGCCGTTTGTTCGCGTCTCTCTGCAGCTCGGTCAAATCATACGCCTGGGGATGCGGCTCGGATTTCTCCACCGTTTTAAGCTTGCTTACCTTTGCGCTTCCCTGCTTGATACGAGCGGATATCGCATCAGCTTCTTCGCGGCTCCACACTCTTCCGTCATGCGTATCCTGCTCGCGCCAAAGCGCCGAGAATGATCCGAATTCAGCCGATACATTCCAATAAGGCTGCGATTGAAAGGATTGAATTTCCTGTTCGCGATCCATCAGCATGGCAAGCGTAGGGGTTTGAACGCGCCCCGCAGCAAGCTGTGCGTTGTATTTGGTCGTTAAAGCCCTCGTCACGTTTAACCCGATCAGCCAATCCGCCTCTGCGCGGCAAACGGCTGAAGCATACAAATTGTTATAGTCCTTGCCTGGCTTTAAACTGCTAAAGCCATCCTTAATCGCTTTATCCGTTTGGGATGAAATCCAAAGCCTTTTGAAGGGCTTGCGCCAATGAACCAACTCCATGATCCATCTAGCGACAAGTTCGCCTTCCCGCCCCGCATCGGTTGCGATAATAAGCTCGCTAATATCCTGCCGTTTGCATAGCTGTGCTACCACACGGTACTGCTGTGAAGTTTCCTTCATGATCTTCAGGTTCATTTTCGGAGGAAGCAGCGGTAAATCTTCCAAATTCCAGGTTTTATATTTCGGATCGTAATCCTCCGGCTCAGCCAGCGTCACCAAATGACCCAGCGCCCAGGTAACGATATATTTAGGGCCTTCCATGTAGCCTTTTTGCTTTTGTCCGCAGCCGAGCACACGGGCGATTTCCTTCGCCACGCTTGGCTTCTCTGCCAGTACAAGCGATTTCATTTCATTATTCGCTCCATTCCGTTTATATGCATCGATCACTATGACGAAACGATACCATAGGCTTGCAGCCTGCGCAACGCCTAAGAGCCGCGGCAAGCCCCTCCGCTTTTGCTCTAGTTGGAGCCGTTMCTCTCAATCTCGCATTTTTTGCTGCCGGGAATCCCCGTATGCTATAGTAAATTCAGCTTATATGAAAATAGATTATGAGCCAGGGAGCGTTGAAGGATGAAGATGCGTTTTATTGCCATATTTTTTTGTGTGTTGCTCGTGTACAGCGGCATTTCCTTCTATATCGGCTGGAATGGCTGGCTGTTCTTTTCTACGCTTTTCAATTGGGAAAAGGCAGGCTGGTATTCGCTTGCGGCTGCCATTGCCGCTTATGCGTATATAATCGGCCGTGCCGCTTACCGAACGCCGCTGCGACCAGTCGCGGAAGTATTCAAGCTCGTCGGCTCCTATTGGTTTGCCGTTCTTGAATACGCAGTACTGATTTTGCCTGCTGCCAACATTCTATCACTGCTTCTAAAGGCGGCGGGTGCCGGAAAATCCATATCCGTCGTCGCTGTCGGCAGCATCGCCATTCTTCTCATGATCATACTCCTCGTCCGCGGAACCTGGAATGCGTGGAGTCCCATTATCCGAACCTATCGCATACAGGTACCGAAGCCGGCGGGCCAAATGAAGAAGCTGCGCATTGCCATGGCATCCGATCTCCATTTGGGAACAATTGTCGGTAATAAGCATCTACAGCGCTTGCTCAGCAAGGTAGAGCAGATCAAGCCGGATCTTATTTTATTGCCAGGCGATATTCTAGACGATGACATCGAGCCGTTTCTTCGCAAAAACATGTCTGCAGTCCTTGGCAGGCTTAAAGCGCCTTTAGGCGTATACGCGGTCACTGGCAATCATGAATACATTGGCGGGAAGGTTCCCGAATTCATCGCAGCCATGGATGCGATCGGCATTCGCGTCCTTATGGACGAGACCGCGCTTATCGCGGACAGCTTCTACATCATCGGGCGCAAGGACAAAGCTTCCGCCGGCTTCGGCGGGAACGGAAGAATGCCTATCCGTGATTTGATTGCGCCTCTCGACCAGTCGAGGCCGCTTATCCTGCTGGACCATCAGCCGTCGGACATTGCAAAAGCTGCCGAGAGCGGTATTGATATTTCCGTATCCGGTCACACGCATCGCGGTCAAATGATGCCTAACCACTTGATTACGAGAAAATTGTTCGAGCTGGATTGGGGCTACTTAAAAAAAGGCGCCCTGCATGCCATTGTCTCGTCCGGATTTGGAACATGGGGGCCGCCAGTTAGAATCGGCAGCCGGTCCGAGGTCATTCAAATCGAGGTAGATTTCGTAGGCGCTTAGCACAGCAATAGCGGTAACAAATAGGCTTTCCCCTCTGATTTACGGCTCGCATGAGCCCTTCATCACGGATACAGCCATTTGTTACCGCTATTTTATTTTCTTAATCCTCATCTGCAATGCGCCACTCCGCATCCTGTTCCTTCCCCTTCTGAAACACGTAAAGCGAGCGGCTGCCCTCGCCGTTATCTCTTGCTTCAGTAACCTCAACGACGGCTTCAACCGATGTCTTCTGCTCTTTTATCGCAGCCGAAGGCGGAACCGGAATCGGAGTTGGTGATTCGCCGTTTACGGAATAAGCTTGCTCTGCCAAAAACGGAATGGACGGTTGATGAGAATTAACCGGAGCTGTCCGCTTACTGAGCGGGCGCCTGTTCTTTCTAGCTGTTTACGATTTTATTAAAGGAATTGACCGTCAAGAAGTAGTAGAACAAATAAATGATAATATATAGCCCCGTCGAGAAGAGAACGGGCACCGTAAAGTTGACGTCTACCATATTGGAAAACAGCTTTGACATCGCGTTTACGACAACGATGCTGTGCGTGATGCCAAGAATGAGCGGCAATCCGAAAATAAATAGCGACTGTTTCAAAATCGTCACGCGGATTTCTTTTCTAGTTACACCGATTTTACGCAAAATTGCATATCTTTCTTTATCCGAATGCGCCTCCGTCAACTGCTTGAAATACAGCACGCTCCCTGTGGCCGCCAAAAATACCAAGCCCAAAAACACAGCTGCGAACGTACCGATGCCCGTGTCCTCTAGTCCCATTTTGTACACATTGTAGTATGAAGATAAGCCCGCTTGCTCTGCCCCCACAAGCCGCATCAACTTATTGGAGGTCTCCGCGGCCGTTGACTCATCCTTCACTTTATAGGCCTTGTAGAGAATTGGATCATGCAGCTTTTCTAAATCCTTATACCGTTCATCGTTAACTACGATTACGAAATCGGGAAAAGCCCAGTTTAAAAACCGATCTTCCAGCAGTTGGGTAAATGAAAGCTMCACGTTATGCCGAGCCGTCTCCAGCGTCAATTTCTCCTTCTCATAATCGGACAAGCTGTAATCGGTATACATGGTCTTGACCGCAACTGCCTCATCGATCGTCGGATTAACAGTAATATTTCGATTTAAAGCTTTTGCTATTGCTTCATAGGTGCTGACGGAAATGATTTTGACCGGCTGTGCATCCTCTTCCGAATAACGTGCCGGCAGCACCTCCGAGCTTGATGTATGTCCGCTCGATTTGATGACCGGAATATTCAGCTCTGCCGTAACGGGATGCTCTTTATCCCCTCCAATGATTTGCTTAACCTGTTCATCAAAGGTTTGCCCTTGCGAGAGATGCATATAGCTGAACGGCGAGGATTGATCGGCATGCTTCGTATTCGTGTAATATTGGCTAAATGCGATGTTCGTCGCCAGCAGCGTGAACGCGCTGAGCAAAGCAATAATCGTCAGTGTTCCCACATTGCCGCGCATGCGAAATAACAGCTGCGAGGTCCCAACAACATTTAAGCCCCGATAATAACGGGCTTTGTTTTTCTGGGCTAGCCGAAGGAGGAACACCGTTAAGCAGCGGAACAGCAAATAAGTGCCTAAAGTTATGCCAACGAACGCTACGCTATAATTACGCAATATTTCGGATTCGGACTTGAATGACAAGGAAATAAACCCATACCCGGCAGCCAGCAGCAAAACCGCAAGAATGGCTAATACAGTCGACGCTTTTGGAACGGTCTCTGCTTGTTTTTCCGCTTGAAACAATTCTATGAGCTTAAAGCGATAAATCAGCCGATAGCCTTGGATCGACGTGATCAATATAATAACGGCGAACACCAGCGTCGTATTCAAGATCGCGCTTACGGAAATGGAAAAGCCGATTTCTGCGGTTGAGCCGAGCAGCTTGAGCAGGAGCATCGCGAACATTTTGGAGAGCAGCGTTCCGACGAAAATCCCGGCGGCGAGCACGATGATGCTGATAACTAAATTTTCGTAAAACAGCATCTTGCCAATCGACCGTTTGCGTACGCCGAGCAAGGCATAAAGAGCAACCTCCTTCTTCCTTTTTCGCGTAAAAAACGAGTTGGAGTACCAAATGAATATGGCAACGAACAATATCAGGATGGCCGAGGCCGCTTTAAATGTCATATCTATATTTTTGGATAACGCGATGCTGGCTTGAATATCGGTGCTGTATTGAAGCGAAACAAAGGTATGATAAATAACGACGCTGAACATCATGGATACAAAGTAGATCAAATAGTTGCGGATATTGCCCTTCATGTTTTTGACGGCGGTACTAAATAACGTCACCCGCTCCACCTCCAAGCACTGAAAGCACATCCAGTATTTTCCGGAAAAAGGCTTTACGCTGCGTTTGCCCCTTCACTAATTCGGTGAAGATCGTTCCATCCTTTATGAACAGCACACGGCTGCAATAGCTCGCAGCGAACGCGTCATGCGTAACCATTAGCAGCGTAGCCTGATCCTGCTCGTTCAGCGCCTTTAAGCTTTCAAGCAAATCGGTTGCCGATTTGGAATCGAGCGCCCCGGTCGGCTCATCGGCAAGGAGCAGGCTGGGCCTTGCGATAATGGCACGTGACGCTGCCGTACGCTGCTTCTGTCCGCCCGAGAGCTGATAAGGATATTTATCGAGCAGCTCCCTTATCCCGAACTTGTCCGAGATTTCCTCTACGCGGTGTTCAAGCTCGGCGACTTGAACCTTGGCGAGCGCAAGCGGGAGCAGGATATTCTCCTTCACGGTCAGTGTATCCAGCAAATTATAGTCCTGAAATAAGAAACCAAGCTTATCGCGGCGGAACATCGATACCTGCTCCTCGTTCATCGTGTGCAGGTTGCTCCCATCGATATGAATGGAACCCGCAGTCGGTTCATCAATCGCCGCAATCAAGTGCAGCAGCGTGGACTTCCCAGATCCGGACGGGCCCATAATGCCGACAAATTCTCCTTCAAGCACCGTCAAATCAATTTCATGCAGTGCCGTCGAAACGCTCCCTTTAGAGCCGTATATCTTCTTTATTTGCCTAGCTTCTACAATCGTTCTCATCTCGTTCTCCTCCAGCCAATCAAGTTTTGACTCTTTCGCTTGCCTTCATTCTACCTTAGCTATTATTCGTTGTGGCTTACAAGGCTGCCTCCAACCTTACAATTTTGTCAGGATGAACGAAATAGGTTTACGGAGCATGCATCCTTTCGTAGTATAGAGACGAAGCTTTTAACAGCCTAACGGAGGAATTAGCTATGAAAATATTGCTTGTCGAGGATGATCGCACGATTGCCCAGCTGCTTGGCGAAACCTTGGCCAAATGGGGCTTCGAGGTCGTAATCGCGGAGGATTTCGACCGTATTCTGCTGCTTTTTTCGAATGAAAATCCTCATCTCGTGCTCATGGACATCAATTTGCCTTCCTTCGACGGATTCCACTGGTGCCAAAAAATAAGAGAAGTTTCCAATGTCCCCATTCTCTTTCTATCCTCGCGCGATACGCCGCTTGATATGATCATGGCCATGAATATGGGCGGCGATGACTTTATTCAGAAGCCTTTTTTTACGGATGTGCTGCTGGCAAAAATTAATGCGCTGCTCAGGCGTACCTATTCCTATGTAGAGGTAAGCGCGAGCAGCGTCGAGCATGACGGCATCGTTCTCAGCCTCAAGAACGGCGACGTGAGATGCGGCGAGCTGAAGGCTGAGCTTACAAAAACCGAGTTTATTATTTTGCATATGCTCATGAAGCATAAGGGCTCGATCGTGACCCGTCAGAAAATGATGCGCAGTCTTTGGGAGGATGAAAGCTTTGTCGACGACAATACGTTAACCGTCAACATCACTCGCCTGCGCAAGAAGCTGGCAGAGCTGGGCAAGGACAGCTTTATAACGACCAAGAAAGGGCAAGGGTATATCGTCCAATGAGCTTCTCCCACTATTTAAAGGATAAACGTAACTTTGCCATGCTTTACGCCGCGCTTATGTTTTTTGTATCGATCATCCTATATATAAGCGGTACGGCCAACGCTTCGGCGAGCAATGTCGTATATGTTAACGCCGTATGCTTCGTCATGGCGGCGCTGTATATTGTTACCGGATACTTTTATCGGAAAATGTTTTTGCGCGAGCTGACCGCCGTCATCGACCAAGGCGGAGATACGATGGCTGCGGCACTTCCGGCACCCCAAAATGCAGAGCAAGCGCTGTATTTGCAGCTCATCGCCAAGCTGCAGCGCGAGCATTCACAGCAAATGCAGCAGCTCGTAAATGAAAAACGTGATCATCAGGATTTCATTATGTCTTGGATTCATGAGGTAAAGCTTCCAATCGCGGCTAGCCGGCTGCTTATAAGCAACAGCGGCGGCAAGGACGTAGACTTCATCGTCGATAAATTCGAGGATGAACTCGGTAGAATCGACGACTGCGTCGAGCAGGCTCTTTATTATTCGCGAATCGACTCGTTTTCGCGGGATTATTTTATAACCGAGGTACAGCTAGGCCAGTTGATGAAGGACAGCGTCAAAAAATACGCGAAGCTGTTCATTAACAAGCATATTCGCTTTGAGATGGAGCAGGCGCGATGCGACGTTCAAAGCGACAGCAAGTGGCTGGCGTTCATCATCGATCAAATTACGGCCAACAGCTTAAAATATACGAAAGATGGCGGACAGCTTTCCGTTTCTTTTGAGGAAGACGGCAAGGAGAAGCGAATGATCATTGCGGATACCGGCATCGGAATCGCTTCGGAGGATGTGGGCCGCGTGTTCGAGAAAGGGTTTACGGGCACTAACGGCAGAACCCAGTCGAAATCTACGGGAATGGGGCTGTATCTGGCCAAACAATTGGCGCTCAAGCTCGGCCATGACTTATCCATTCAATCCGATGAGGGGCGATTTACGAAATTGACGGTTCATTTTCCGAAAATAAGAAATTACAATGAATGGTACGGTAATAAATAAGAAATATTTCCGATCTGGTTCCGTGCTTTTTTATCCCCTCGCACGGACAATATTTCATTGACAAATAATTATTTTCGTGGTATAATATTACATTTTTCTATTTACATGAGGGTATTTTACTGATAGGATATGACCTGAAATCAATAGTCCACCTGCACGATCACTTCTAACAACGGCGGAGGGTTAAAATGAACATTGCAAGCGGAGTAAACATGCTGCCCATCTCAGCGGTCATGATGGGAAAAATGGAAACGATCTATCCTACATTGTTATGGGATGACGATGCGGCGATTTTAGTCGATACCGGCTATCCCGGACAGCTGCCTTTATTCAAGGAGCAATTTGAGCGGGCAGGCCTATCCTTTGACAAGCTTACCAAAATCATTATTACACACCAGGATCTCGATCATATCGGCAGCTTGTCAGCCATAATAAAGGAGCTGCCGCAGCCAGCCGAAGTACTGGCTTCATCCATAGAAGCTCCCTACATTCAGGGCGATGAGCAGCTGCTCAAGCTTACGCCTTCGGCTATTGAGCAAGCCATAAGCACCTTGCCGCAGGAGGTCCCGGAGGAATGGCGTGCCGCATTTAGAAAGACGCTCGAAAACCCGCCTAGAGGCCGCGTTGATCATTTTATTGCTGACGCTCAGGAGCTCCCGCTATGCGGAGGCATTGTCGTCATCGGAACGCCTGGGCATACGCCCGGACATCTAAGCTTATACCATAAAGCAAGTAAAACCTTAATTGCCGCGGATGCCTTAATCGTCGAAAACGATCGTTTGCTTGGACCAACGCCGAATTATTGCATGGATCCCGCCATAGCTAAACAATCGATCAACAAGCTAACCGCGTACGATATCGAGACCGTCATCTGTTACCATGGCGGGTTATACGCCGATYGCGTGAATGAGCGGATTTTGGAGCTCGCTTCCGAATAAACGGCTTATGGTAAATGCCTGCGAACAAGAAACTATTCACGCATAACCAAAAACGGTGATTGCTTGATAAAATAATCGGCGATATGCCCGCAAACTCTCGAATACAGTGCAGATAGTACAATATAAATCCACTTTCATTGACAATAATTAAGCTGCATTGCAGTTCGTACAACAGATTGTGTAGAGCTGGGTTCATTTTCTGCGCAGTTGGCTATTCTTATTGTATTTTCTGCAGTGCAGCTTCTTCATCTCTGCTTTTTTGTAGTTTTCTAGTGTACTTTGTACAGAGTACATCGTGTATTGCGGATAAAAATCCTACGTCGGCGCTGCGGTGGCCGAAGCCGATCATTCACCGCTGGCAATCCAAATAGAAGGAGCTGTCTCCATGGGCAAATGGCCCGCAGAGACAGCTCCTTCTTTACTTAACTTGATTCTCTTAAAATCCGCCTGTCAAAGCTTGCTTCAAAAACTGACCGGTGTAGGAGGCAGTGACTGCCGCTACCTGCTCCGGCGTTCCGGAGGCAACCAGATTGCCGCCTGCCGCACCGCCCTCCGGACCAATATCTATAATCCAGTCGGATTCGCGAATGAGCTCCAGGCTGTGCTCGACTACAATGACCGTGTTGCCGGCATCCACTAATTTATTCAACAGCGCAAGCAGCTGGCTTACGTCGGATGGATGCAAGCCCGTCGTCGGCTCATCCAGCAAATACAGCGTATGCGTGTTTGATTTTTTGTTCAGCTCTCTGGCGAGCTTGATTCGCTGGCCTTCTCCGCCGGATAATGTTTTCACCGACTGCCCCCACTGCAGGTAACCGAGCCCAACCTCGCATAGCAGCTCGATCATACTCGATATTTTCTCCTTGTCCCTAAACACAGGCAAGCTCTCTTGAACGGTCATGTTGAGCAAATCAGATATGGAATATCCATCGAAGGTGACCTGCAGTACCTCATCCTTGAACCGTTTCCCCTTACAGGCCGTGCAGCGGATTTCAAGGTCAGGCAGGAAATTCATGTCCACCGACAAAACGCCAAGCCCTTGGCATGTCTCGCAGCGACCGCCCGGCGTATTGAATGAGAAATGCTTCGAGGTGAGCTTTAAGCGTTTCGCTTCAGGAAGCCCGGCAAATAAATTGCGCAGCTGCGTAAATACTTCAGTATACGTAGCAATGTTTGAGCGCTGCATCCGGCCGAGCGGCGATTGGTCAACCGTAATTTGGTTGCCGATGTGCTCGAAGCCCGTCACGCTTTCACAGCCGTGAATAGACTGCTCCCCCTGTCCCCCCTTGGCAAGCAAATCGAACAGCAGCGTCGATTTGCCCGACCCAGACACGCCGGTTACCGAAATCAAGGTCCCGAGCGGGAACGAAACGTCAAACCCCTTTAAGTTGCGGGCATTCGCATGTTTAATAAACAACTGTTTGCCGCTGCCCGCTCTTCTAGTCCGAACTGGCGCAGGCAAGCTTTCTTTACGCAAATAGGCGCCCGTAACAGAATGCTCGCTTGCCATCAGCTCCTCCAAGCTGCCTTCACCCACAACTGTACCGCCCAAGTAGCCCGCTCCAGGACCAATATCAATAATATGATCCGCGGCCCGCATTACATCGATATCATGCTCGATGACAAGCACGGTGTTGCCAAGATCGCGAAGCTGCATCAGCACACGAATTAAGCCGGATGTATCGCGCGGATGAAGGCCTGTCGTCGGCTCGTCCAATATATAGAGCACACCCGTTAATCCGGAGCCGAGCAGCGAAGCAAGCCTTAATCGCTGCGCTTCGCCGCCGGAGAGCGAAACGGTCTGCCGGTCAAGCGACAAATAGCCCAGGCCGACATCGATGATCCGCTCCAAACGAACCGGCATATCTGTTAAGACAGGCGTCAGCATAGGAAGTCCCTCGGGCGGCAAAGCTTCCTGCAGCCGCGCTGTCCAGCCCAGCACATCCTCCAAGGACCAGGAGGATACTTCCGAGATAGAGGCGCCTGCTACGATAGCCGATCTGCTTTCCTTCTTCAAGCGCAAGCCATGGCAAGCCGAGCAGACCTGCTGCTTAAAGAAGTCCCCCTCTTTCTCCATCCCAGCCTGCTCGCCGTCCTTTTCCTTGTATCTTCTCCACATCCCGGTGACGACGCCTTCAAACTTGCCGCCCCCGACGGTTTTGGGCAGCTTCTTATCCGGAAAATGCTTCGCGAACGCTTCGCTTTCCACGCCGTAATAGAGTAGGTCACGTTGAACCTCGGAATACTCTTTTAGCGGCATATCCGGATCGAACGGAAATCCATAATGCTTGGCGGCAGCCATAATATTATTAATTAAGTACTCGACATAAGCATCGTTCATGAAAGTGACGCAGCCCCCGCGGAAGCTCTTTTCTTGATCGAACACCACATCCAGATCAATCGATGCCACATGTCCGAGCCCGCTGCAGCATTCACAGGCACCCTCCGGTTTATTAAATGAAAAATGGGACATGCCCAGCTTCTCAAGCACGGCATCGCAGTTCGGACAGGTGATATGCTGCCGTTCCTCTTCTTCCTCAGCCGCCGCGATATCGACCCCTTCATTAAACGTCGGCGGGATGCTCCCGCCGCATGAGGAGCAAATCCGCGTGCTCAACCTGGAGTAAACAAAACGCATATAGGTGTAGATGTCGGTTACCGTTCCGACCGTTGAGCGAGGATTGCGATTCGTGACATGCTGACCAATGCTGATCGACGGCGACAGGCCGGCTATCGAGTCCACCTTGGGCTTGCTAATCGAATCCGATACCATTCCCATCGACTCCATATATTGCCGCTGGCATTCCCTTTGCAGCGTATCCATCGCCAACGTTGATTTTCCCGACCCTGAAGGCCCCGTCAAAACCACCAGCTTATATTTGGGAATAGAAAGCGTAACGTTTTTCAAATTATTTTCGCGGGCGCCTTTAATGACTATCGTATCCTTCATCCTTGTCCTCCTTGCTATCGATTCCAATTTCTACTTCAGCATACTACATTGATGCAAGTGAGAAGGTTCAGTAAATCTATGCTTGATATTATTCGGTATTATTGATAAAACATTGTCATGGTTATTTAAGGTTTTGAGAAAGCTGCAGGAGGTGTTTTTGTGAATGTCCGGCCCGTTGATATCGCAAGGAAGCTAAAGATAAGCACATCTGCTTTGAGGCACTATGAGGATTGGGGTATTATTCCTCCCGTTGAACGCGGGAGCAACGGTTACCGGCAATATACGGAGGAGCATATCGCCTATTTCGAATGTATCCGAGCCATGAATGAAGGCTTTGGCATGACCGTTACAAAGGAAGTGATGCTGAAGACTATCGACGGCTGCATAGATGAAGCTTTATGGATTGCGAACGAGGCCCAAGCTTCGCTGCACCGAGACAAAACCATTGCCGATAAAACGATTCGCGCGCTGGAGACCGATGATATCGATCTGCTTCATACGATCGGGAAACGGAAATGGATGACAATAGGGGAGATATCCAAAGAAACAACGATACCAAGCTCTGCTATCCGTCATTGGGAGAAAATGGGTCTGCTTACGATTGTACGCGACAATGAAAATGGCTATCGGCGTTTCAGTCCTGCAAATTTGCGCCAAATTTTAATTATTCGCACGTTCAAGGCCGCTGTATGGTCGCTTGAGATCATTCAGCAGGTGCTTGAGGAGGTCGACGACAACCGCGTCGAAAATGCGATTAAAATTGCGCGGGAATCGATGCTGTTTCTCAATCGAATCAACAGAAACCAGCTGCGCGGAGCGCATTATTTGTACGAGCTGCTGCAGGTTATTGCGCAGAAGCAGGAGTCCGGAAACCAAGCTGAACGTTAATCGTCTTGATCGATATGCAAGGATACGCTCGATTGCAGCATACCGATCAAATCCTCGTTCATGTATTCGAATTCATCCGGAATGTGCAGGCATATAAGCCGCTTGCCTGCAAGCTCATAGCCGAACTTATCCTGCAGCCTTCGAATATGCTTCTTCTCCATGGCAAAAATCAGATCCGCCCAGCCAATATGCCCTGCCGTAACCTTAATCCGGGCATTTTCTTCCGTACCTGCCGATCTTACCTCATGACCGCCGACTCCTTGAAAAATCGTCTCCGCCGTCAGGCTTCGCCACTTGTTCCTGCTGCATACAAATAGTAGATGAATACCGCTCACTCCCTCGGATATGATCGAAATTGCTTAGGCGTTACACCTGTCAGCTTCTTAAAGGTTTTCGTAAAATGGCTCTGGTCGTAAAAGTTAAGCCTCGCCCAAATCTCGGACAGCGTGAGCTCCGAAGCACTTAACAGCTTCTTCGCCTCCTCTATCTTCTCCTGAATGATATAGCTGTGAATGGGCATTCCGACTTCCTGCTTAAACAGCTGGGATAAATAATTGGCATTTAAGCGCATTCTCTCTGCAAGCTTAGCTACGGTTACCTCTTCATAGATATGGCTGTAAATAACTTGCTGGCACTCCGCAACCACCCTAGAGTATTTGCCGGTTCGGCTATGCTTCACACGCTCCGCAAATGCGAGCATGGCTTCCGTCCTGCTCTTGACGACACTCTCGATATCGGTAAGCTCCTCCATATGCTGAATATACAAATCACTCATCGTAAACGCAATTTCAGAATGAAGCCCTCCCTCAATCGCTGCCCGCGTCGCCAAAGTAATACCCGCCACCGCTATGTTTTTCTGGCTTCGCAAATAGCTGCTCTTGGACAAAATCCCAAGGTTACTCGGCTCGAACCGCGCATACTCCCCCAGCTGCTCCGTTCTGCCATCCTTGATCAATTGAAAAAGCTGCTTCTCCAGCCCCACATCATGATGCAATACGGTTATTTCTCTTTGGCTCGATAGGTTCCGGTCAATATGCTGTGCAAATCCCGCATGCTCTTCCTCCGATGAAGCAGCTCCGTGCTGGAGAATATCAAAGGTGCTTAATTCTACGCCATATAGCAAAAAATATAATAATGCACTCGCATGCAGCAGCTTCAAGCTCCCTATCACCGGCAGTGAAAGGTAATATTTCCGCGCGTCCTTCTTCAGATCCGAAGGCAGCCCGTAATCGTTGATTATTCCAGTAATGGCTTCATCGGAGATGTCCGTATAGGCCGAGGGCCCGACGATGACATAGCCAACATGCTGTTCCTCCCTCTGCACCTGCGTGATGACAAAGTTCTCCAGCCCGTTCCGGCTCTGGATAAGCGGATACTCTGCAGGAGCTTCTTCGATATGCAGCTGCTCAATCGATTCGCGAAAGCTTTTATGCAAAGGACCCTCTAAAGTGATGCCGCCATGCGAGCTTGCAAGCAGCTCCTTATCCTTGTTTACATAATAGGCGGGCACTTGAAAATTATTATGCATTAGCCTGCATATCGCCGTGATTTGCTCATCGGATACGGCTTGTCTCATGCCAAGCACTCCTTTCAAACGCAATCCATGCCTACTGCTGCATGATTTAGATTAAATACTATTTATCGATGTATTTTACCATAAATCTTTGTTCTTTTCGTATAAAATGGGCTTACAACAATCAATGAAAGCGCTATTTAAGTTTTGAAGGGAGCTAGGGTAATGACTAGAGATATTAAGAAAATCGTATCGCAATTGACGCTGGAGGAAAAAGCGGGATTATGCTCTGGACTTAATTTCTGGCATACGAAGGGTGTAGACCGATTAGATATTCCGTCCGTCATGGTGACGGACGGTCCCCACGGACTTCGTAAGCAAAGCGGGAGCAGCGATCATCTCGGCCTGCTGGACAGCGTTCCGGCAACCTGCTTCCCGTCCGCTGCAGGGCTTGCCTGCTCCTGGGACGTCGAGCTCGTGCATCAGGTCGGCATTGCGCTAGGCGAGGAATGCCAAGCAGAGGATGTAGCGGTACTGCTAGGGCCGGGCGCCAATATTAAACGCTCGCCGCTTTGCGGACGCAACTTCGAATATTTCTCAGAGGACCCTTATTTATCCTCGGAAATGGCTGCTGCGCATATCAACGGCGTGCAAAGCCAAGGTGTCGGCACCTCGCTCAAGCATTTCGCCGTTAACAACCAGGAGCATCGCCGGATGACAGTGGATGCGATCGTGGACGAGCGCACCCTGCGCGAAATTTATTTGGCCAGCTTCGAAGGCGCGGTAATAAAAGCGCAGCCATGGACGGTCATGTCCTCCTACAATCAAGTAAACGGCGCGTTCGCTTCGGAAAACAGCCGCTTGCTTACGGATATTTTGAAGCAGGAATGGGGCCACCAAGGTTTTGTCGTCTCCGACTGGGGCGCCGTCAATGAACGCGCTGCAGGCCTAGCAGCCGGCCTTGAGCTGGAGATGCCGTCCAGCAACGGAGCAGGAGACCGCAAAATCGTCGAAGCGGTTCAAGCAGGCCTTATCTCTGAGGCTGCCCTGAACGATGCGGTTGAACGGATTTTGACCGTTGTATTTAAATCCGTGGACAACAAGAAGGAAAACGCAGATTATGACGCGGAAGCCCATCATCAGTTGGCGATGAAGGTCGCGGCCGAGAGCATGGTTCTGCTGAAAAATGATCAAGCCATCCTCCCGCTGGCAAAAAGCGGCTCGATTGCTGTGATCGGCGCCTTCGCTGATGCGCCAAGGTACCAAGGCGGCGGCAGCTCGCATATTAAACCGACGAAGCTCGATAACACGTACGCAGAGATCGTTCGCACGGTCGGCGAAACAGCAAATGTCTCCTACGCACAAGGCTACAAGCTGGAAAATGATGATTCGGATGAGCAGTTATTGCAGGAAGCAAAAAATACGGCAAGCCAAGCTGATACTGTCGTATTGTTCCTCGGTTTGCCTGACCGCTACGAATCGGAAGGCTATGACCGCCAGCATCTGAACATTCCTAACAACCAGCTCGCGCTTCTTGAAGCCGTAGCAGAGGTTCAGCAAAACCTTGTCATCGTGCTAAGCAACGGATCGCCTATTGTCATGCCATGGCTTGGCAAAGCCAAAGCTGTGCTTGAAGGCTATCTTGGCGGCCAAGCGGTTGGCGGCGCGATTGCTGCCATCTTATTCGGTGATGCCAACCCTTCAGGAAAGCTTGCCGAGACATTCCCGGTTAAGCTAAGCGATAACCCTTCGTTCTTAAACTTCCCCGGCGAGGGCGATAAAGTCGAATACAAGGAAGGCGTATTTGTCGGATATCGTTATTATGATACGAAGGAAGTCGAGCCTCTTTTCCCGTTCGGCTTTGGTCTAAGCTATACAAGCTTTGCTTACAGCAATCTGATCGTGGATAAAACGGAGTTTACGGATCAGGATACCGTAACCGTTACCGTCGATGTCACGAATACAGGAACGGTTGCCGGCAAGGAAATCGTGCAGCTCTATGTAAGAGACTCCGTCAGCACCGTGATCCGCCCTGCCAAGGAGCTGAAGGGCTTCAACAAGATTGAGCTTCAGCCAGGCGAGAAGAAGACCGTTTCCTTCCAGCTGAGCAAACGCGCTTTTGCCTATTATCATGTAGGCTTAAAGGATTGGCATGTCGAGACCGGCGAATTCGAGATACTCGTGGGCGCTTCCTCAAGGGATATCGCCTGCAGCCAAACCGTGCAAGTACAATCCACAGTCAGCATCCGCAAGCCTGTGACGATGAATACGACTTTTGGCGACCTGCTTCAGGATCCCGAACGGGCCGCGGTTGCAAACGGCATGCTGCAGCAATTTTCCGAGGGCAGCGGCATGATGAGCTCGCTTATGGAGGACGCTCCCGAGATGATGGAAGCCATGCTGAACTTTTTGCCGCTTCGGGCGCTTGCCATGTTCAGCCAAGGGGCAGTAACAGAAGAAGCTATTGGGCGGGTTATTGCACAAATGAACGATATGAATTAAGCAGTGGCCCTTGTACCGCAAAAAGAGCTGTCTCAGCGTGTCTTTAAAGACCCACTGGACAGCTCTTCCTTGATCGTTTCATCGTCGAGCTCCATCAATTGGTGCTGCTCATGATAAAGCTCATTCTTCCTCAACTATGCGGCCGAACGACACACGCGAGGGCAATTGGCTCGTATCCATGCTGGCATACGCATCCATCATATTCGGCACATGCAGACGTGTCAGCCTCATTCCAGAAACGATTTTATACAGCGTGGAGAGTTCTTGTTCCTTCCATTCCAGCAAATTTTCAGACGTCAGCTCGCCTTCAAATGCAAAAATTTGCTGAAGCCCCGCATGAAACTGTTCACGGTTATCTTGACTCGTTTGCTCATACTCCTCCAAAATAAAAGCAATCATAGCTGTCCTATCCATGCTTCACTCCTCCCCCAATCCCGTTGACGATCCATATAAATGGTAAATGAATCCTAATTATATCAAATCATTGGATGAAAGCACTAGCTTTGCAAGCGAGACCAGCTTTGAATAGACGGGATGACCGCATGAGAGCCTGTTCCCTCATAATGAGTTAGACGCAGCGTAATCTCATCATCCATTAAATCCAGCTCAAACAACTGCTCGATATGAAAGATGCCCTTCGGCAGCTTGTTTTCGCACATCAGCTTCGCGGCTGCTGCGGCAACCGCAGCGGTTATATCGGCTTCCTTCTCGCCCTGAAGCCCAAATTCGGCCATGGCGGCAGCGCCGGCAAGCTTTCCGTAACCGGCAACCTTCACCGCAAAGCCCTCCGAACCAAACCTCAACTTTCCTAACGAATGGATCATTAGCTTCTTAATGGGGCTGAAAGACATGAATCGCACGAAACCGGCTTTCCTTAACCAAGCGATTAAAACTGTCGCTATTCGAGAATCGAAGCATAAACGCGTCGAAATCGTTGGCATGTCGAGCGTCTTCGGCAGCGTCTGTTGATCGGAGAAAGGAAAACGATACGCGGTTCTTATTCCCCATCCATCGCCGAAGTCTGTCTTAATTCCTTCCGTGAAGCTGTCAGCCTTCCTTGTACGGCCCTCTTCCGTAATATCGAAAGTCGCGCCAAGGCTGTTTACCGTCCATTCAATTGCAGCTTTCCCATGCGCGTCTCCTAATCCGAGCATAATCCCAATGTCGGCTCTGGTGACTTCCTCCAAGGCTTGCATGGCCTTAAGCACAAGAAGATTCGTAAGGCCGGGCGCAAGACCGACACTTAACAGCGCAGTTCCGTCTACCTCCTCTTTCTGCTGCTTCACTTGCTCCATCACTTCAAAAAAACGGCCGTTTGCCGATACATCCATATAATCCGCGCCAGCCTTTAAACAAGCCTTCGCAAAATCCGCCGCGGTCTGATCCAAGCACATAATGACGAGCTTGACCCTCTCGAGCTGCTGCCTGCTTATCGGCTTCTCCACATCTATAACAAGAGGCTTAACCCCGCCTCCCATTCTGCTGCAGAAGGCCTCCGCCCGTTCGAGACTTCTACCTGCTGCATAGACGTTGCTTAAATATGAAGCAGAAAGCAGCTTGCATATCTGCCCTCCGACATGACCGTATCCGCCAACTACTATAATGTCTGTTTTCATAACGGAGCCCTACTTTTCTTGATCTCGAATAAGCTCTCATTGCCGTCCATCGACAGATTTGATTCCTTCATTGCTGCTCTCTCCTATCCGCGTTCTTCTGTTCATCCTCGTCTCAGTTCTGTAAAATAAAAAGGAATTACTTT
The DNA here is from genome assembly GCF_056398325.1 of Paenibacillus sp. 01T443. NCBI lineage: Bacteria > Bacillati > Bacillota > Bacilli > Caryophanales > Paenibacillaceae > Paenibacillus > Paenibacillus sp. 01T443. The sequence continues at coordinate 300,748 of NZ_JBFTPE010000003.1, read as the reverse complement.
TCATTATTCATGAGGACCAAAATGAACGCTATCCCACAAATGTGGGGATTTTGAGTAGGAGGCCATCTATGGCTGATCGTTTGGAAGCTTTGAAACGTAAATTAGGCACGCTGGAATCCTCAACGCTTTCTGTGCAGCAATGCCGTGAAGCCGCTTTGACCATGATTTCGGATACTGTTCCTTTTGCTGCTGCATGCTGCACCTCCGTGGATCCAGTAACGCTGCTGTCGACCGGTTCTTCTACCGATGATGTCATTGAGGCCATTCATCACCAGTTATTTGCCTATGAATACGGCCACGGGAATGAGGACTATAACAGCTATGAGCACTTGATCCATGCACCTCTTCCGGCTGCCAGCTTAAGCGCTTCGACAGAGGGAATGCTCAGCCGCAGCGGGCGATTCCGGGAGGTGCTTGCGCCTGCCGGCATTGGCGACGAGCTTCGCGCCGTATTGCTTAGCGAAGGAGCCTGCTGGGGGTATTTAACGTTATTTCGCCGAACCGGCGAGCCGGCTTTCAATGAGGAGGAGCGTCTGATCCTAGCCGCGATTGCTCCTGATCTGGCGAAAACGATAAAAAAAATTGCGCTAAAGCCGTCTTCGTCAAACATTACCGCCAAAGCAAAGGAATCAGGCATTCTTATCCTGACTGACTCGCTTGAGCTGAGCAGCTCCAATGCTTCCGGCGCCCACTGGCTGGCCGAGCTCAGAAAGCTGGAGCGAATCGACACGGAGACGCTGCCTAGACCACTGCGGGCGGTTTGCTCGCGCGCGCTCGGTCAAGGCCGCGAAAATGCTGCTTCAACCCAGATGAACGCAGCGAAGGTGTGCCTTCTGATGCCGGACGGGTTATACCTGGCAATTGAGGCATCCAAGCTGGAAAACTCGTTTGGCCTTGTCCAGCTTGCGGTAACGATGGTGCCTGCCAAACCGGCCGACATCCTCCCGCTTATTACGCATGCATACGCACTGACGGCGCGGGAATATGAAGTGACCGAACGAATCATTAAAGGCTTCTCCACCAAGGAAATGGCGCAATCCCTGCATATTTCCGCCTACACCATCCAAGACCACCTCAAATCCATTTTTGTCAAAATGGGCGTAAACAGCCGGCGCGAGCTGCTATGGGAATTGGTCTCCAAACATAGCTGATGCGGGGAGTCCCGCTCACTGCATTCGTTCAATTTTCTTGTTCTACTCCCTGCTGAAAAAAGCACAAAAAAGAGGCTGCGAAATTCGCCAGCCTCTTTCTTCGTATATCGTTTAGCCCTGCTCGACGGCACTAGGCTCCATAAACACAAGCTCCCACAGATGATCATCCGGATCTTGAAAGCTCCAGCTGTACATAAACCCATGGTCAACCGGATCTCGGTAAGGCTTTGCATCTGCCGCAAGGGCTTTGTTTACGATATCGTTCACTTGTTCTCTGCTTTCAGCTGATAAAGCTACGATAACCTCTGCCGAATTCGAGGCATCCGCAATCTCTTTGTCGATGAATGTTTTGAAATAGTCTTCGACCAGCAGCATCGCAAAAATATTTTCTCCGATTATCATGCAAGTGGCGTTCTCATCGGTAAACTGCGGGTTAAATTCAAATCCAAGCTTCGTAAAAAACGTAACGGACTTATTCAGATCTTTAACCGGAAGATTCACAAAAATGTTACTGGATTTAAATGCCAAGACCAATCACCTCTTCATTAGAATGTTCTGCATTTGATAGGATACATATCGATTCGATATGATTATATCCTTATTCTAGCATTTTTTACAGCCTATGATTTCTTTTGGATTGCTATTTTTTGAGATTGCGGCACACGCAAAAATAAACGGTTCTCTGCCGATAAGCATTACGGTTATTTCTCAAAAAATGCTGGCCGCTTGCTTTCATAATACCGCTCCATCTTATCGATGTCCGTTGAAATTTCCAACAGCCATGACTCATCGCCCGTCATGCTCGCCATATACCCAAAATTATATTGCTCGGCCAGCCGCTGTGCATATTTGGCGTTTAGCTTCAAGCAGGAATTCAGCTCTGAGTTTTCTTGTTCCGTCAGGCCCCGGCTCTGCTGCAGCAGCCAAAGCTCGGCCATTCGCCAATGAATATTCATCATATCGATCATTCCTATCCGTCAAGATGTACTCTCCCTTCCATTCTTTCCCCTTTTTCTTGAAAATAGTCCCCTGCTTCCTAATCTCGTACTCTATTATTTCTCAAAATGAAAAAACACCCCTAGGAAAACAGAGAAATAACCGGCTTGCCGTTATTTCTCTGTTATACCTAAAGGGTGTCTTTCATCCTGGTATTAAAGCCCGTTCATTCGCTTACAGCATTTGGAACAAGCTGTAAATGATTTTCGCCGCCTCCGCTCTTGTTGCTGTCTCTTTCGGAGCAAAGCGGTCATTGCCTTTCCCGTTAATGATAGCTGCTTGCTGCATCGCTGCAACACTCTCAGCTGCGTAAGCGCTAATTTGGGCTTGATCCACAAATGGTTGAACTGTGCCATCCCCGGCAAGAGCAGATCCCGCTGCCTTCGCAGCACGGTACGCCATAACCGCCATTTCTTCCCTGCTGATAGCTTCGTTAATGCCGAAGCTGCCATCCTGCTTGCCTTGTACAATGCCAAGCTTTTGCGCCGCAGCTACCGCCTCATAGTACCAGGCCCCTTGCTGCAAATCGGTAAATGAGCTAGTCGCATCTGCAGCTGATAATGATAAGGCTCTCATCAGCATCGTAATGAATTGCGCTCTTGTAACCTTATCGCTTGGCGCAAATCGATCATCGCCTACTCCGTTAATCATTTCACGGGCCGCCAATGCTTCAATGCTCGTTCTAGCCCACGCCGCTTTCGCAAGATCGCTAAAGATGACCTTCTTATGCAAAGCTGCATACTTACTGAAGTGGGACACCGTAAAGGCAACCTTGCCTGTTTCCGCGATGTATTTTGCATTTTTCACGATTTCAGGCTTGCCGCTCTCGTTGATATAGTACACAACGACGAGGTTAGGATCTTCATTAGGCTGGAGATCGTAATCCAGCATAACTTTAATCGGCTCACCGCTGAATGCAGTAACGTTTACGCCGTTAATGGCTGCCTTGAAATCAAACAAAGGTTTATTTCCGAGTAACGCTTTTGTCTCAGCAGGCAATGAAGCGGTATCCGATTTCGATACTGACCAGACGATTTTTGCCATCGGGTCTTCATGGCTTGTGAAAGATCTCGGATTAAAGGTAAACGATGCAAGGCCCAAATCAACGGTTAGGCTCTTGACTCCTTTAGCTGCCGCTGCCTCCAGCTGACCGTCCGTAAAGGCCAAGGATACTTCCTTCGCTGCTTCAAAGCCGCGAACCTCTACATGAATCCCTTCACCTGCTGCCTGTGCGAGCAGCTTATTAAAGTCCGTGCTTGAAACCGCGACCGCAAGCAATCCTTCACCATTTGGCTTACCTGCAGGAAGCTTCAGCGTATTGCCGTCAATTTCCGCTTGAGCATCCGCCGGCGGTGTCACGACAGGAGGCACATTCGGTTCGCCGCCCGTTGTTTGTCCCGTAACCGTAATCGAAATCGTCCCATAAACAGCCGGCGTGCTGATTGATACGGCTTTTACGATGACCGTTCCGTCCGCTGCTGCCGAGAGCAAACCGGTTGACGAGATTGTCGCATAGGCTTCTCCGCTTACGATGGCCCATGCTACGCTTTTATCCGTCGCATCCTCCGGCAATACGGAAGCATGCAGCTGCAGCTTACCATCATTTTCAGTAATCGTTGTTGCCCCGTCCTCCCCTGTGACTTCAACGGACAGCACCGGCACCTCTACAGGTGGTTTTTGGTTAGAAGGCATAAGCTGAGGCGTGATCGTCGGACCCCATACCTCCATCACATCCAGGCCATCTGCCGTCTTAACAAATTGTACGCGGTCAATCGCGAGCTTTCTTGGTTCGGTTTGGTCAACATTGTAATGCGTGTGATACACCATAAACAGCTCTGTGCCGTCTGGCGAGTAGACCAAGGAATGATGACCTGCGCCAGGCACGATGACATTCGATTTCATGATCGGATTATACTCATATTTTGTCCAAGGTCCCGTTGGAGTCGGTGCAGTCGCGTACCCTACGCCGTAATCCGGGCTTTGGAAGTGATTGCCGGAATACGTCATATAATAGGTTCCATTATGCTTGATGACGAACGGTCCCTCATTAATTTGCGCGACTGGCGGCTTCTGACTCAGCTCCCACTCTTGGGTCGGGCTAAACACCTTCTGCAGCGTCTCGTCTTTCATCGTTTTCATATCGTCGTTCAACTCAGCTACCCAGATTTCATTGTTGTTGTTGAAGCGGACAAAATAAATATACGTTTTTCCATCTTCATCCGTATAGATATGCGCGTCGATCTCTTTCGTCGCATGCATAGGCTCTTGCACGTCTTGGACAAATGGTCCAAGCGGCGAGTCGCTTGTTGCAACCGCCAGATGCTCTTCTACTACATAGTACATGTAGAATTTGCTTTCGCGTTCAATGACCTCCGGTGCCCAAAAATTGGTGCTGCCCCATGAATCTTCGTTCGAAAGCGCCAATTGGTCATGCTCTGACCAATGGACCAGATCCTCAGACGTGTACACCTTGAATCCATCCCTCATTCCGCCTGCCGTCGTGTTTGTGCCGTAGAGATAATACATTCCCTCATGTGACAGCACGAACGGATCCGCGATGTTTCCAAGCAATGAATTCGTATAGGTCGGTTCGGTTAGATTTTCCGAGTACGAGCTGACCTTCACATTATCAAACTCGGCATTCGCATTCCATGTTCTGAAGCCGATAAAGCCCGTTGCGACATGCGTGCTGTCCAGCAAATCAAATTTAGGATAACCGTTTACGTTTAGCGGGTTATCGTTAATAAAGACTTGAATGTGGTTTTGATCGGCAATGACCTTTATTTTGTAAGAGACATTCGTAAAGATCGGAAGCCTCTTCGAAGCGATTTCCTTCCATTTGCCGCCGCTCATTTCCCCAAGCACGGCTGTATGCGTAGCCGCATTAATGCCTAGATAGTACCCTTCCAAAGCATCAGGTCCGACACCAAGCCCGGATGCCCTGAAAATAAGGCCCGCTTCGTTTCCGCTTACGATTTTCACGTCTGCCTCAAGCTTGAAATCGGTAAATTTACGTTCTTGCAGTACCGATTTGTACCCGGTTCCCGCGTTTACCGAATAAACGCCGTTTGCGGACTTCCATTCTCCTCCGTAAGTGCCCCAGCTGCCTTCGTTGTAGCTGGTAAAGTCCTCCTCGAACAATACGCTTGGAGGCGGCGTCTGCTCCCGTACATTTACGACGGCCTGCCCGCTAAAATCTCCGGAAAGAGATACTGCCTTAATAACGGCTCTTCCAGAAGTCTTCGCTTCTACCAAACCTTCCGCATTCACGGCAGCGATATCCGGATTCGAGGATGTCCAGATCACTTCGGTGCCGCTTGCGCCTAAATTCGTTAGCTGACTCGTTTCTCCTGCTTCAAGTGTTAGCGTCTTAGGCGCCAGGTCCACGCCGCCCTGAATCGCTCTTACCGCGAAATACTCGAACTTCGCATTGATCCGATCATTCCCGGCAACGATGTTGTTCGCGAAAAATCCGATTTTAATATTCGTAAGATTCGCTGTTACGGCAGCAGCCGCTTGTATCCATTCGTATCCGTCCCAATAATAGGTCGTATAGCGGTCTCCGATCTTCCGGATTTTAAGCGTCATGGTATCTCCGCCCGGATGTTTAACTTGATTAGCCGGTTGTTGATACACGCGGTTTATTTCATAGGCGGTTTCTACAGCGCTGCCATTTACCCAAACATGGGCAAGCTTGATGAAATTATCCGCATTTTGCCAAATGAACAATCCTGCCTGCTGGTGGTTTTTGGCAATGGGCGCCGTTACTTTCGTAACGATCTCAAAATCGCCGTCTCCCGGGACATTTCTAAGGAACACGTTATTTTGCGAATTATTGTCTTGATATACATCTGTAGCCGTCGTATGGATCGTCATCGAGCCAGGGTTTTGAGTTAAGCTCCAATTGCCTGCGCTCTCTTGGAAAATCGACCATACCCCGCTGTCCAGCGTCGTGTTGTCGAACTGATCTACCGTATACCCGGCTAGATTAGGCTCGCCTGCTTCCCCGCGGACGATCACGGTGCTCTCTGCAATAATCGCATCATTATCCGCGCTTACTACTTTGATTTGGGCTGTACCCTTCTGCAACCCATTGACCGTAATCATGATGCTTCCCGATGCGGTATCCTTGCTCGTTACCGCTGCGCCAGCCACCTCAGGATTGGAAGAAGTGACAATCACATTTTTATTCGTCCCCATGATTGGGCGGACCGAAGCGACGATAGCCGCGGAATCCCCTGCAGTCACGGTCAAGCTTGGTTGATCTACCCGGAGCGAGGTTACCGGCTCTGAGCCTACCTCTTCCAGAATTCGTGTTAATATGATCGAATCCAGCTGAGCAAAATTCGTTTTCTTTGCCAAGCGAATCGTATTTATTCCCGATTGCAGCGTTACATCCATAGATGACGGGTTAATTTGGTTCCAACCGAAGTTTTTGTACGCGATCTCTTGTTCAGCACCGCCATTAACCTTTACGGCATGCTTCGCGATCGCTCCTCCGGCACTGCCGTTATCAGCCATAACAACCAAGTTGTAATCGCCGGCATGCTGCACGTTAACGTTAAATTCTACATAATCGCTGCCCGGCGCGTCCAAATGGCCGACTACCTTACCGCCCGATGCATTTCCTGAATCGCCTGCTTTGGCTGTGCCACCAAGCACGGCATCCTCGGCTTCTAATTTATATCGCGGAGCGGCAGGCGTGCCTGAAGGCTGCTCAATCTGCTCGCCGTAAGCAACCGGTGTTCCAAAATTCGGCGTGCCGTCTGGATTCCATGTAAACTTCTGCGCTCTCACGCTTCGGTTTGCCCAGCTTCCGCCGCTGTTTAGGGTTGCATGGTAAACAATCCAGTCTTCTGTGCCATCCGGCGAGGTTGTGAACGTGTTATGTCCTGGACCGTAAGCCTTTTGCACTTTGCTGAATACGGGCCCGCTCTTCGTCCATGAAGACGCGTTCAGCACATCGCCATCCGTATTCGTCAGCATGCCAAGCGTATAATCATCCGTCCAGCTGCCGCTTGCCGAATAAACGATAAAGATTTTCCCGTTTTTCTTCAGCACCTCGGGACCTTCATTGATGAATGGCGAACCATTCAGCTCCCAAGCCTGATCCGGAGTCGATATCAGCACGCGGGGACCGCTAATCGTCCAAGGATTGCTCATCGGAGCGATATAAAGATTTTGGCGCACATTGACATCGCCTTCCCAGCCTGACCAAACAAAATACATCGTTTGATCGTCCTTAACCAAGACGGAGCCGTCAATCGCCCATTTATCCGTCGCATCCGCTATTTTTCCTTTGAATGCGTATTCACCCTGCGGGTCCTGTGACATGCCTTCCAGCACGTACATGCGATGGTTGTTGTTATTGCCGTCGTCCGCTGCGAAATAGATATACCACTTTCCATTCAAATATTGCAGCTCCGGCGCCCAAAGCTCCTTTGAATACATCGTGCCGCTTGGCGGCGTATATACTGTCACGCGCGGAGCCGTACCGATATCCTGGAGCCTTTTTGATTTTGCCACCTGCAGAGAAGAATCCTTCTCCGATTTCACATAGTAATAGTAACCATCCTTAAAGACGATACTCGGATCAGCCGAACCCGCACCTCCGGCTACCGGCACGATCGGATTTTGGAAAAGCGTGCTGGCCGCAACCGAGATCTCAGCCGTTGCGGTTTTGCCGCCGTCAACCGTCGTTACGGTTATCGTTGCCGTACCAGGGCTCACGCCCTTAACCACGCCGCTTGCGCTAACAACTGCGACTCCGGGCTTATCGGAGCTCCAAAGCACTTCCTGCTTCGATGCATCTACTGGCGTAAGCACCGGAATCAGCTGTTTCGTTTGATCCACCTTCAAGCTTACGGATTCCGGTGTAATCGCGACCGATTCTACGCTTTTTCCGGAATAGATCGGAAGCATAGCTTGCTTAGGCATCCCCGCTGCGGACCATTTCAGATGCAAGCTGGCATCACCCGTTGCGTGCACATATTCAATTTTAACCGGAAGCTTTTGGCCTGCTATCAAGTTCAGCTTGGCACTAACCTCTTCCCTTGCGAGGCTGGTTTTATCAATAACCTGTTCGCCGTTTACCCAGACTTTTGCGATATTATCACTGTCTGCATAAAGGGTGTATTCCCCTGTCTGCTCCGGCATGATCGTTCCTGTCCAGCGGATTGAGAAATGATCCTCGCCAATGCCTGCCGTCGGATCCGGAGAGCCTGTGCCTTTCTCGTTGCCAAGATCAAAATCTATTCTTGTCGTAATCGATTTTTTGGCCAATTGCGAGAAATTGTCGTCCTTATAATATTGAACGTTGAACACTGGTAAGGATTCGAAGCCATCGCCCAGCAGCGCTTTAACATCATTCACATCCCAAGGATGGCCATCCGGATACACAATGCCGTGGAACGGTACCTCTGGCTCCGAGGTTAGCGGCGTTACATCCGAGCCCCATGGGAATCTCGTATTGGAGCGGCCGATGCCCAGCTCCCAAATCACATACCCCATACCTCTGCCGCCGTAGTTCTCAACTACGCCCGGAAGGGTTTGAGTCAATCTGTTCATCAGCTCATCGGCAAGCACTTCCTTGCTTACGCCAAATGGCGTCGGATAATCCGATTCATACGGATGCCAAGTGATGAAATCAGAGAACGGACCGCCGGAGAATTGTCCTCCCGTCGATGAGATTGGCAGGGTTGAGCCCGTTTCTTTAATCCAAATCCGCGCATCGTTCATAATTTGTTTCGTCACCACATCCATCAAGCCGCTTTCACCGTTGCTCGGCTCGTTATAGACGTTCCAGAACGCGATTCTCGGATCATCCTTATGCGCATTGACAATGCCCTGAACGTATTCCTTCAGTTTTTGTTTATTAGCGCCATAATTCGATTTGACCGCATCTCCCGGTCCCTCTACCCAGCGGCTGTTATGGGCCCCATACCTTGGTGCCTGCTGCGGTCCGAATACAGGGTAATCATTCCAGCAATCATCAAAGAAAACCAGCTCCACTTTGATGTCATACTTATCCGCCAGCTGAAGGAAATCCTCCAAATTAGCGAGCAGCGCTTCCTTGTCATTTTCCCAAAGGAGGTTATGGACGAACACCCGCACAAAATTAATGCCGTAGTCATGGGCGTAGGAAAGCTCCCTGTCATTAATGTCATGGTCATACTCATTCCATTGCTGGATTTGATTGACTACATTCGTCGGAACGAATACGGCTCCCTTCACCCAAGACCAATCATAGGTTGGCTGCGTGACAGGCCCTGTGTCAGTTACCAAAAGATTGTCGTACGAAGTGTTCAGGAAATGCGACCTTATGCCGACAGCTCCTTCCGTAAACATCCGATCGACGACACTGACGACTATTTCATCGTTGATGTACACTTCGATATTGCGTCCTTCGGCAACTACCTTCATCCGGTAGACCGTATTCAGCTTGACGGTAAAAGGAATGGAAGCCAGTTCCGTCCAATTGTTATTCAGCCTGCCGACCTGAACCCGGTTATTCATGCCAATGCCGGCATAATAGCCTTTTAAATTGTCGGCTCCGACGGATGGATTGCTCACCCGGAAGATTAAGCCCGCATTATCAGGGCCGGCACCACCGTTAATTTGAATGTCCGCCTCATATACGAAGTTGCTATAGTTAGTGCCATTCGCTACTGCCTTGAAGCCAGCCCCTTTGTTTACGCTGTACTTTCCAGCGGAAACATTCCAAGTCCCCCCATAGACGGACCATCCGTCCGCGTTGCCGTCTTCGAAGTTTTCTGAAAAGCCCGGGCTGGTTTTGGTATACACTCCGCTGCGGACAGCGGAATCAAACAAGCCGCCTTTACCAGCGATTGCTTTCACAGTCGTCGTTTCCGTTACCGTAATCGGCCCGTTATAAACGGCAGAAGCATGAGTTGGCTCGCTTCCGTCCGTCGTATAATAGATGACAGCTCCTTCTGTTGGACTTGCTATAACAACCTGCTGCGACTCGGCAAAATTTGCACTTTGCGGTTCAAACACCGGCGGAGCAGCTTGCTCTGCAATCGATGTTAAGCCTGTCAGCTTCAGGTTGTCATAAGAAACCTTGCTGCCGTCGTTCCATGCCCTAATTCCTACCGTCCCCGCAGTATAATCCGCATCTGTGAATTGCGTCGTCAGCTTGCCATTCACATAAACGTAATAAGTCGTACCGATTCCGATTATTTTCAGATGGTTATCTTGATTCGGATATACTTCCGCAGCCGCTTTGGCTACCTCCATCCACGAACCGTTTCCATTGTTCGCATCCGCATTCATTTTCCCAATTTGCACAAATCCCTTTAAATTAAAACCAACATAATAGCCGTTCATACGATCCGCACCGTTACCAGGAGCGGTTACCCGGAACACAAGGCCGTTGTCCTGCCCGCTGCTGCCGGCATTAATATCGCCTTCCCATACAAAGTTTTCAGGCGCAGCCTGAATCATAGCTTTGTCGCCCCGCGGATTTTGAACGTTATACCGGCCGTCTACAACGGACCAAGCCCCGTTTTGAACACCTGTATACGTGGTCCAGCCTTCCGCATTGCCAACCTCGAACGATTCTTCAAGCAGGATCGTGCTTGCTGCGATCACATAGAGAGCGCTTACAGTATCGGACGCCATATGTCCGACTTTCTCCGCATATGCCTTAATGCCTACCGCTGACGTTACGACGAAAGGCGAGGTATACACAGGGGAAGCTGCATTCGGCTCACTACCGTCAAGCGTATATCTAATTACAGCATCCGGCGTGGCCGATGTCATTGCGACGGTTTGCTGTGTCTCATAGCTTCCGCTTGCCAGGCTGAATTGCGGCGAAGCAGCCGCCTCTACGGAATATTCCCTTACTTTGATGTTATCGATTGTACTTGTTCCCCACCAGGTACGAAGGCCGATTGCGCCTCCCGTCACGATTTGTTTGCCGTCATCGTCGATAACATCGATCTTTGGAGTAACCATATCATTCACGTAAACTTGAATGTGATTGCCGACAGCTACAACCTTAATCTTGCCGCTGGTCCAAGGGATCCCTACACGGCCCAGCTCCTTCCACTCGTTATTCCCGGTCACACGGCCGAGTACCGCTTTTTTGTCGACCGTTATCGCCGCAAAATAGCCATTATAGCCGTCAAGCGTGTTATCGGAAAGTTGGGTTGTCCGGAATAGAACGCCCGTCATGTCTGAATTGAAGCCGGTTACCCGCAGGTCCGCCTCATAGACCAGATCGGTAAAATAAGTGCTGCCTGCAACCGTTTTGGCTCCAGGAGCGCCGTTAATACTGTATTCCTTCGCTTGGTTTACCGCCCATACCCCGCGATTGCCCGCATTATCCGAGCCGTATTTATCCCAATCATCAGCATTGCCGTCGTTAAAGTCATCCGTGAATACGGCCAGCGGCTGCCCTTCAGCGGCAGACACCGCCGGCATGGACGGCACAAAGGTAACTAACAAGCAAACGCATAATAAACAAGACATGATAGCATGAAATGAATTACCTTTCTTCCTGATCAGAAATTTCTGCACTTGTTCTATTCCCTCCCTATGGATAAGACACTAAACCAAGTTCGTTTAGAAATCATTATTCATCCATTATAGGTAAAACAGGAAGACAAGTATTTGCAATAAAATGCTATTTTATTTAAAATTCAGCACTGCTTCGATGTTTCAGCGGCTTCAAACTTGTTTTATTACTTAGTAATGAATATCTAGAGGAGTGAGGGCCATGACACAGAGAAAATTGTACTATGTATCTATATCCGGAAAGCGGATCGAGCCTGAGCCGTCTATTAATGACCAACTGACAGTGGTAGGAACGCCTGACGAGATGAATGAGCTCCAGCAGCAGCTGGACCAGATTCAGCGGGATGATGAGATCACGCAGTTCCGGGCTCCAATCCCCTACAAATCCTCGGATCATGACAAAGCGACGGATAAATTTAATGAGGACTTGATTAAGGTCTATCACGCCATATATGAGCTCGGCACGGATGAAACCAGATCCCATATCCGTCAGATGAACATTTTGGCCAAGCTGGAGGATACCGATTACAATTATCCCGGCTATGAGCGCTAAACTCATAACATAAAAAAAAGATGCGCCAACAAAGGTCATTCAGACCTTTTAGCGCACCTTTTTTTGCCGTTATCATTGCGTATTACTTACTAGCTCTCCATACGGCTTATTCAAACAAACTTACCGCTTTTCCCTTCACTTCCTCAAGCATTTGCTTGCGGGCGTCATCGTCAATTTGCGGCACGCTGCCGAAGAAAATATGCCCCACCGGTTCGATGCCGCAAAATTCATAAATACCGGTGTCCGATGTTATTATGAGCCCATCGTACATGCCTGTCTTGCTATAGATATCCGAAGGCGTTCCATGCGTATTAATAATAAGTCCTTTTTTACCGGTTAGAAGCTTGTTTATAGTCCCGTTCTCCCCGTAAACGTAAGCGAAACCGTAGGAAAACACACGGTCAATATATCCTTTAATAAGTGCCGGCAGACCGGTCCACCAAATGGGGTACACCATGGTAAAGGCATCTGCCCATTTCACATGCTCCTGCTCCGTTTTGATATCCGCTGGGATATTGCCTGCGCGCAAAGCCTCGAAATCATTCGCTTTGAGCACGGGATCAAATCTCATCGCATACAAATCCCTCACAATGACTTCATGCCCCTGTTCCTTGAGCGATCCGATAAACGCATCGACGATCGCATTGTTAAAGCTGTCCGGATTCGGATGACAATAAATGATTAAATGCTTCATGATTAGCGACACCTCCGCAGATATGAGAATCGGTCGGCCTTAGTGTTGCCTAATCTCAATGCATTATGTAGGGCCGACCTGCTGGCTTTACCATTAGTAAGAAGGACGATGCAGCGTTATTTGAACTTCCCAAAATCCTTAATGACGACCTTCGCTGTGCAGCGTACATCCAGGTTAGAATAAACCTCATTCCAATCCAGGGCACTCCACTCCTCATAGCTGAGGCTGTTTCTAACATATTTGCCGATGCCAAGACTGTCCACTTTGTTTTTCTGCATCAGCTTAACCATCGATTCAGCTTCTTTCATGATATACTCAGACATCTGTTTCTCTACCGCCTGACGGTCTTTGTCCTTGTTAAGCTGATACTTTCCTAAATATTCTAAAACAGAACCTTTAATATCAATTCGAAATTCGACGGAAAATGACTCGTCTTTGATTCGTTTTACATGAATCTCTCGATCATTAATGACAGAGTTAAACAGAAGACGCTCTGTCTTTCCATCCACCTTGCCTAAATTAATGCTGATTTCTCCTTTTTTGAAGTTTTGCCGCAGGATCGAAAATATAAGCGATTTTTCCGGCTCTATTTTGGTGACATATCTATCCTTATTAAATAAGGCAATACCATCCATTGTAATATTTTTGGCAGTCTCTTTAAGAATCGGTGCGACCGGATCTATTCCGTCATCAAAATAATCCCTTGCGAAATCGTAGATCGTCACAACTGGAATTTGACTGGATCCCGCTTCCTTTTCCAGCATTCTGTCGACATATTGGCTGGTACGGGGATGCTGCGTATAGTTTTTGACGATTAAATCATGCGCGCTTCCGTTAACGACTACCACCTTCACGTTCTGGGAAATAGAAGGATCTCGAATCAAACTTTCGATATGCTCCCAAATACCTCTCTTAGCCAGCGTAAGCCCAAATAATGTATCCCTTAATTGCCCGCTTACAAGGTTGAGCTCTGTCTGTTCCGAAAATTTAATTTTTGCTTCTTTGCCTGAGTAAGCAGTAGCAGATAACGTTTCCCTGAGCATTTTCCCTTCGGGGTCTGCCTTGGGAATATCTACGGTAACTAACAATTCATCATCTAAATTTTCTTCATCCTTCTGGAGCAGGTCATAGCCTGCAGTTTGCATAAAGCCCTGCTTTTCCAGAATTCGCTGATCTTTACATCCGATCAGAAATAGAAAGAACAGGCTGATAACTCCCAACTGGAATACCATTCTCATGATGATCGGGCTCCTTTAAAAGCAAGAAGAATGAATATGAGTAATATAGGCAGGCCAAACGCAACCATCAGCTCCGCCATACCTAAATATTGCAGCCACTGTCCCACTTCCATTAATGTATCCGGAATCCATGCGACTGCATAACCGATTGCAATAAGGATGAGGATGATAAGATTCACATTCATTTTGGGCAGCATCCGGCTGACGGCCAATTGAGCCGACCAGGTGTAAAGAGCCACGGTAATGAGCGTCGTAAATAAGAAAAAGCTGTATAATAAATTTTCGATTCGCTCGATAAAGGGCAACCGAATGTAGGACAGCAGATCAAGAAGCGGATAAACCATATTTTTCAGCTGGTCGAAGCTGTAAAATCCGAAACAGATGAAACAAAAAACGACATAGGACAGCGTAGTCAGAACATTGCCTGCGACGACAGCCTTTATAAACTTTTTGTTGTTTTCAACATACGGAAACAGAAGCATACAAAGCTCATATCCCAAAAAAGCGGTAAATACTAAAAATCCGCCTTCTATGAAATGAGTATCTCCTTTAAATATAAACGGTGTCAGCCTTGCCCAATCAAAATCCTTTATAAAAAAGAGCTGAAGCAGCACCATCCACATCGTTATCCAAAAAAAGCTTGTTGCCGCTTTTGACATATTGTAAATTCCTTTAATCACGAGCAAGAAGCAAAGAACGTCGATCAGCAGCTTTAAGAGCATCGGATGGGTCGTATTATAGGATACGATCTGAAAAATATAAACATAGTTTTTAACGACCATAGAACCCGTAAGCGTCCAAATTCCGATTAGTATCGCATATATGGGAACAAGGATAAATTTAGGAATGACGCTTTCTAAGATTTGAAAAATGGATTTCCCCTTCCCCATTCGATATACCAGTGAGATGATGTATATATTAACATTGACCAAGAAAGAAATGATTAGCAATCCGATCCATCCGTTATATCCGAAGTTTTCGGCCAATAAACGAGGCAGGCTCATAATAACCACGCCGGTCTGGATCATATAAATCAAGATTGCGGTATGGAAAGGGTATAATTTCTCCTTCAATGAATGGCCACTTCCCTTTATTGCTTCATTTTATTTTTCACTGGATTTGGCGTCTTGGATTGGGTTGGTCTTTTTATGAGCATCCAGAATGGCGCTCTTATAAAGGTATCGCGCCAATCACCCGTTTTATTTGGAGCAATAGGCGTCAAATACGAACTCTTTAGACTGGTCAAGCCGGATAAATGGATGACCATCAGTCCAACTCCGATCATTAACCCAAAATTACCCAATAAACCCGCGAGCAAAATAAGTCCGAATCGTGCCAGCCGTATTGATGCGCTCATCATATAACTGGGGATCACAAAGGACGCAATGGCAGACGATGCTACCGCAATAATTAAAATATTGCTGGTCAACCCCGCTTGAACAGCGGCTTGTCCGATCACGATACCGCCAACGATACCGATCGTTTGGCCGATTTTGGACGGGAGCCTGGCTCCCGCTTCCCTTAATAGCTCAATCGTTACTTCGAGCAATAAAGCCTCATAAATCGGCGGAAAAGGAACCCTGCTCCTTGATTCGGTTAAGGTAAGCAATAAGTCCTCGGGGACCATCTCATAATGAAACGTAGTGACGGAAACATATAACGCTGTAAATGAAATCGTAATGATGAAGGCGGCAAATCGAAGCAGCCGCGTTGCAGTGCCTAGAGCCCATCTCTGGTAATAATCATCCGGTGAAGAGAAAAATTCGAAGAAGGAAGCGGGTGCCGAAATAACGGAAGGACTCCCGTCAACAATCGCTACAATTCTCCCTGCCACAAGCTTGGAAACGGCTGAATCTGCTCTCTCCGTCGTCGGAAACTGCGGAAATATCGAGTTGGGGGCATCGTCAATGTATTGAACGAGCATCGTCCCATCATGAATCGCATCCACTTCAATGATTTCGATTCGTTTCACGAATTCTTTCACATAATCCATATTGGCAATACCATCGATATAGAGGATATAAACATCGGTTTTTGTTACTTCCCCAACCTCGCATTTCAATACTTTAAGACGAGGGCTTTTAACCCGTCGTCTTATGAGAGACAGGTTTATTGCCGCAGCTTCTACAAAAGAATCATGCGGCCCCGTAATGACAACCTCGGTTTCCGATTCTGAAATGGCGCGGGAGTCGGGCTTGAATACACTAATGGCATAGCTTTTTCCTTGATGGAAAATGGCTACTGCACCGTTTAATATGTTGTTGATTAAAGTATCGGAATCTGTCATTTCTATAAATTGTGAATGTTGTAACAGCTGCGATACTTCATTCTCTTTAACATTTGCAAAAGGTATTGCAATTTCACGCGAAAACTCTGTACTCCCCATTAAATGCCCAAAATACACCATTTGAATTTGAAGGTCAGGCATCGTTCGACAAATGATATCTGCACAATCTTTAAACTCGTTTATCGTATGCTCAAATGAAGGGCTTTGGATTTGGTCCTGAATGTCTTCCTGTGCCATAGTTTCATCTTTATGACTCATTTCATTCCTCGCTTATCTCTCTCCGTTATCTATTCAATGTGGTCATATTTAACGGAATTATACTCCAGCCTATGTCTTTGAAATGGGCATCCGCACAATCCAAAACGCATACTCCTGCATAGGTATAGACAGGAGAACTGTAAATTGCTGCTTGGAGGAATGGTCATGCATTCATCTTTCCATACACACCGCATTCAACAGAACGGCTTTTCAAGAGATGAATTTTTGCTTGATATGAAGCAAGGCGATATAAACGGAGACGGCATACCCGATCATGTTTACTTAATAGGACATAAACCGGATGGCCCATCCGGTATTTTCGCCGATCAGATCAAGCTTGTCATTCAGGACGGCTATTCCCAGAAACGAATTGTCGTTGCTTTGCAAAATAATGCCGGGTACAATGCCTCGGTGCTGCTTGGCGATTTCGATCAGAATAAAATTCCGGATATTCTCGTGAGCATTGATTCCGGGGGAAGCGGAGGGTACGGAACCTTCTATATCTACTCCTTTGCGAACAACACGCTGCGCAAACGGTTTGATTCGGAAGACTATAATCAGGAGTACAAGTTTCGCGTCAACTTTGAAGACCACTACAAGGTAGCTGTATCGAGTCCCCAGCTTGATGTTCTGTTCTTGATTGATATCAGCGGTAAAGGAAGCCGTTACTTAAATGAGCTTTACAAAGAAAACGGAAAATTAAAAAAGCCCGTTCAGGGCGAGGTGCTTGCGATTGCGGCATTGAACCCGATCGTGACAAATGAAAATCGCATATCCTTTGATTTGCTTGCTCTCCAGCGCATTATCGGACCAACAAACGCCGATACGCTAGGATATGTGGAGAATCTATTGAGCTGGGAAGGAAGCTCCTTTACATCCTCCAGGCTGACCGTTGCCATTCTTGGCACGAAGCTCATCTCCCATTTCTAATCCTTTTGGCGTTATGGCGCGAATAGTAAAATGGCCCAATCCTTGTAAGTCCCTTTTGCATACAATGCTCTAGCCCAATTGATTAGGAGTGATTATCCATGTCATTTATGCCTCCTCCCGGCCCGCCTCCGGGACCGTTTGGACCGTTTGGACCGATCGGGCCGTTTGGCCCACAAGGACCTCAAGGGCCTCAAGGGCCGCAAGGACAACCAGGCATGATGGGAGCGCCAACTGCGCCGCCCCCTTCGTTTACGCCGCAGCAGCCTTCTCCGTCCTTGTTCGCCGTTGATCCTGGCGCTATTTCCGGTTGTTTGTTCAGAAATACCTTTGTTTGGCTTCAAAATGGTCAAGGCTTTTGGTTTTTCCCCGTATTTGTTGGGCGGAATTCTGTCGCCGGCTTCCGTTGGTTTGGAAGATCATGGATGTATATGGGGATTGATTTGCGTCAAATCAGCTCTTTTACTTGCAGCTAAACCCCTCTTATATATTCAAAACGGCTTCCTCTCAATCATGAGAAGGAAGCCGTTTTCATTTGATATCGACTATGCGCTTGCACCGCGAAGCATGCTCTTCATATAACTGCTGCATGCGACAAGGAAGTACAGCGTCTGCATCGCAATATAAATGCCGATAACGATAAAGGAATAGATCCAGTTAGAGGATTCCATCATATTATCGAGTGCTTGCATCGCAAATAAAGCGTGAGAAATACCGACGACAACAGGAACAAAGAACACGATGCCGACTTGCGTAACAACGATTTTTCGAATCTCGCCCTTCGTCATGCCGATTCGGGTCAGAGCTCTAAACTGTGCTTGATCCTCCTGCAGCTCAGTAAAGAGCTTGAAATAAATCATACTGCCGGAAGCGATAAAAAATAACAAGCTGATGAACATACCTATAAACAGCGTTAATGAAACCGTCTCGTTTATTTGTTCCAAATGGCCTGCGCGCCTAAAATCTATTTGACCTTGGAGTTCTTCAGGCACCAGCTTACTCAGCTTATCAGCAGTCGCAGCTGAATTCTCCCAATCACTCAGCTCGTAGCCGTACATCGTAAACAGCTGTTCCTCCGRCACGCCCGATAACAGCTCCATATAGGAGAAATCATCCATTACGAACGTGTAATAATTGCTCTGAAGCCCGTTCATTACCGTCGCTTCATTCACGCCGCTAATTTCGAATTGTGTTGCTTTGCCGTTGATGCTCCCTTTTACAACGCCGGTCGGATTTGTATCCTTTCTGGAAAATGACGAAACTAGAATTACCTTGCCATTTTCAGGTTGAATGTTTGGCTGACTCGTTAATTCAGCAAGCTTATTGTAATCCGTAGCAGAGAGAATCAACGCATCAAAATCCGATTCGCGGAACTCCTCGTCTCCCCATTGGACGGAATAACGATTAATAAGCACGCCGGCAGCCTTTATTTCTTCCGTTATTTGAAAGCCATCCTCGGCGACGATACGCTTTAGCTCAGCAGGATCGATGACTTTATGCGTATTTAAGCCCGTCTCGCTGTAGGCAAGAGTGAAAGGCGAGTTCTCGAGAATCCCTTTTTTTCCGCCGATCTGCAAAATATAGACGGTTCCTAAGGCGGTCATAATGACGGCGCTCAAAATCGATACGATAAAAAGAATCCGTGCATTGTCTCTTATTTTGTAGCCAAGCTGGGCGAAAACAATCATATTCGTACGCTTGTAATATACCGAAGCCCGCTTCTGGATAAACCTTAGCAGCAATATGCTGAGCTGCGTAAAGAGAAAGTAAGTTCCGATTACGACGGTAACCAATATGGGCAGTGCCAGTATAATAAAAGTTCCGCTGTTCATGGCCAAGGCCATGCCGTACGCTGCCATTAAACAGAATACAGCCACGGCAACCAGCCAGGGTGAAAATACGAGCTGCCCCTTTGGCTTGCGCGCGGCTTTCAGCAAATCGACAATTTCGGTACGGCCGATGCGAAGCGCAGTCCAAATGGAAATTAGCATAAACAGGACAAAAAATCCGCCTGCGGTAAGTCCAATCGCTTTAACAGGCGCTGCAAAAGGAATCGTTTTTTCTAAACTCAACAGCACCGATAGAGCCATAAAAAACAGCTTGCTGAACAGCATGCCGAGTCCGATCCCTACGACGATAGCCAAAAAGGCGATCGCGGCATTTTCGTAGATGACCAGCTTTCGCAGCTGTACTCTTGTCATGCCGAATAAGGAGAATAAACCAAACTCCTGCTGCCTCGTCTTTAGAAAGGCGGAATTGGAATACAGTACAAACAAAAACGAGAATATAACGATAATGTACTCGCAGAAAACCATGCCTTCACGTATTTTCGATGCCGCCATAATATAGCCGCTCACTACCTCGGGATGGTAAAGAAATGCCGCATAAATGTAAAAGATCATAACGGAAAACACGCTGCTCAGAAAAAATGCGCTGTATGATCGCCAGTTGCCCCGAATGTTACTAAGCGCGAGCGAACGGAACGTCATCGAAATTACCTCCCAGCACGCTGAGAGCGTCTAAAATTTGTTGGAAGAATGCTTGTCTATTCGAACCGCGGCGAATTTCCGAGAAAAACTTCCCATCCTTGATAAATACGATTCTCTGGCAATAGCTCGCAGAGAACGGATCATGCGTCACCATGAGCACTGTCGCCTTAAACCGCTCATTCATATCCTTAAGCGAATCCATGACATCCTTCGCCGATTTCGAATCCAGATTTCCGGTGAGCTCGTCGGCCAGCACAAGCGAAGGTTGGTGAATAATAGCCCGTGCGATCGCAGCTCGCTGCTTCTGTCCGCCTGATACCTCATAGGTCCGTTTATTTAGTATCGATGCGATTTGCAGCAATTCCGCGAGCGGATTCAGCTTCTGCTCAATTAGTTTCGGTGCTATGCCCTCCAATACGAGCGGCAAAATGATATTTTCCTTTATCGATAACGTATCCAGAAGATTAAAATCCTGGAAGACGAAGCCAAGCTCGCGCCTTCGGAATAAAGCCAACTTCTTATCGGCCAGCTTGCTTGGATTGACGCCGTTGATTTCGATCTCGCCAGAGGTTGGCCGATCAATCGTTGATAATAAATTTAGCAGAGTTGTTTTCCCGCTTCCTGAAGGTCCCATTACGCCTACGAACTCTCCCGCTTCAACCTGCAGTTCAATATCTTCAAGCGCTTTATATGCAACGTTACCTTTGCTGCTGTATATTTTGCCTAGCCCTTGTGCTTTTAGTACGCTCATTGCTTTGTTCCTCCCCAAATCTGATCCATAGTGTGCTTCGATAGCCTTAGTATAGACGAGAAGGATACATGAATCCCATCGATTTCCCTTTCAATTATCTGCGAACCTTACAAAGTTGTCACCTAGTCGCTGCTCTCCTCTTGGCTGCCTAGTATATGAATGCCTCGCGGCTTAAATACGACAGTCATCGCCGTGCTCTCTCCCATAACGGAGGTTACGGACAGCTCGTGGCCCAGCCGGCTGCATACCTGCTTCGCCAAATAGAGACCCATCCCTGTCGACTCCCCTGTTGTACGGCCGTTCTCCCCTGTGAAGAATGGATCAAAAATACGCGGCAGCTCATGCGGAGCTATGCCGATCCCCTCATCTGACACGGTAAGCTTGCCTCCGCCATTTCCGAAAGCTTCCATCGTAAAATTAATCTTTTTGGCGCCCGCTTTGCTTTTGCTGTATTTGATCGCGTTGCTGACGAACTGATTTAACACAAACGTCATCCACTTCTCGTCCGTTTCCACCCAAGACTCGCCGTCAATGCGCGGAAAAATGGAGTGCCTTATACACAGCTTCTTATGTGCATTTACCACGTTCCTTGCCAAGGCATGCAGCGCCGTTTGCTTAACATGGAGATCAATTTCAAACTTGCCCAGCCTTGCGGTATAAAGCATCATTTCAAGCCCGCGCGTCATTCGGTCCGTCTCTTCCTGCAGGCTCAGCGCAAGCAGCCTCTGTTCTTCCTGAGTGGATGCGGGCTTCTGCAGCGCTTCTTGCGCCAGCAAGTCGACAACCGATACTGGCGTCTTCATATGATGTACCCATTGGAGCACAAAATGATTGTGCAGCTCCTGCTGCCGGCGATACTTGCCGAGCTCGTTCAAATAGGCGCGGTTCTGCTCCTCGAGCATCTTGGAGACAAGCTTCTGCTCCTGCGTAACGGTGGTTTTTATAATCGACGTAGCCTTGAGCTCTTCAGACCGGTTAATTGCATCGATTAATTGCTTAAAATAAGCACGCTGTCGAACGTAATCAACAGCCAGCCATACCCCAAGAAAAAATAAGGCCAGCAACATAAAATAATAAACCGTACCCAGCTCGACAAGGCCTGGATAACGCTCTCGCTCAAGAAGCAGCATGCTGAACGACAGCAAAATAATCAACAAAGCCATAAAAATAAACAACAGCCTGTCACGTAAAAATAACGCCAGCGACAAGCCTCTCATCAGGGCGCCCCCTCTGGGATAATCAACTTATAGCCCTGACCGCGCACGGTTTCAATCGCTTTTTGAAGCCCAAGCTCCTCAAGCTTTTTCCGAAGTCTCGTCACGTTTACGGTGAGCGTATTATCGTCAACAAATTGCACGTCATCCCAGAGCGCCTCCAGCAATTGCTCGCGTGACACGACGACGCCCGTTTGCCTCATCAAGCATTCAGCAAGCAGCTGCTCATTTTTCGTCAGCTCGACGCGTTGGCCGTTCCATTCCAGTTCGTTGCGATTCAAAAAAAGGCGCAATCCGTTTGCTGACAACTCCCCATGCGACACGGCTCCTGTGTCAGCTGCTGCCGTCGATCCGGGCGCCGCATATTCCCCATAGGTTCTCCTCAGCACACTCTTCACCTTCGCCATAAGCAAATCCAAGTGAATCGGCTTCGTTATGTAATCGTCGCCGCCGTTCTCGATCGCCATCACCTGATCCATTTCACCTGCTCTTGCGGAGATGAAAATAATCGGAATTCTCGACCTGGCACGGATTTGTCTGCACCAATAATAACCGTCGAAATACGGCAAATTAATGTCCAGCAGCACCAAATGCGGCTCAAAGGCCTCCAGCTCAGGCATAATTTCGCGAAACTGATTGACGGCAGCCGCCTCAAAGCCATATTTATTCATGTTATTTTTCAAAATAGAAGCGATTTTGTCATCGTCCTCCACGATAAAAATACGATACACGGGGATCCTCCTCATCCTTTTCATTTCTAACAATTATAGCTTACCTTAATGTTCACAGGAGGAAAAACAGAAAAAAGGAGCCCTTTTACAGGCCCCTCTTTCGACGGTGTTTGATCGTATGAGTCTCTTCACATCTAACACTTCACATTGTTAAGATTACTTGGGCACCGCTTGTTTGCATTCCGGTTTAATGGATCGCAGTAAGCGTGTGTGTTCGAGAATGCTCTACGACACAACCCCTCGCTTTCATAAAAGCTTAGTGATTAAATTAAATAAGTTCCTCCTGCAGCCCTAGCACCAATTGGTCCAACGGAACCACACCTCTCTTCACACCGTCAATACTATCATGCACCTTTTTCGCAAAGCTTATTCATAAAACGAATTAAAAAGTTGAGTTTAGAAACGAATCGCTTTTCAAGTAAGCCGATGGTGAGCTGATGAACAGAAAAAAGGAGCCTTTTCAGGCCCCTCTTTCGACGGTGTTTGATCGTTCGAGTCTCTTCACATCTAACACTTCACATTATTAAGAATACTTGGGCACCGCTGGTTGCATTCCGTTTTAATGGATTGCAGTAAGCGTGTGTGTTCAGAAGAGTTCTGCGACACAACCCCTCGCTTTCATAAAAGCTTAGTGATTAAATTAAATAAGTTCCTCCTGCAGCCCTAGCACCAATTGGTCCAACGGAACCACACCTCTCTTCACACCGTCAATACTATAATGCACCTTTTTCTCAGAGCTTATTCATGCAATCGAAAATTTTTGTTTATTTCGTAAATCACTCACTATTGGAACATATAAACCATTTCTCCCGCGAAAAAAACGATAACAAAACTAATAACTAACATCATTTTGATTGTTGTCGCTTTGCTACGCTTCATTATGTCATTTGGCTCCGTTTTGCTTGTCCACGTTCGTTTTTCCTTAATCGCCGTGATTGCCACTAGGCCGCAAGAACAACTGATCGGCGAATGAAACGAATACCCTTGCATAGTTACGTTATAGCTTCCTTTTTGAACCGTGTGCTTCCTGCCGCAAGACGTACACCCTACTTCAATAAAATGTCTATAATCATGAATGAATTTCATATGCCGCTATCCCCCAAGGTGATTGATCTATAGACGTGAAGCCGAAAAGCTATGCACAAACGGCTAATGCCGTTCTCTGCGGCAAAAGCTCGTTTTGATGAGATATATAAACAGATTTATAAGAAATACATATAACTTCTTAAATATATGAGCAAAAAAATCTTCCGGGATGTGCAGGGAGCCCCATACACATTCCGGAAGATACAATCCCTATTTCTTCTAGATTAACACTCACCGGCAGCAGCCGGTTTGCCTGCGTCGCTCACTGTGCGGAACGAGGAGCCGCAGCCGCATGTTGCGCTGGCATTCGGATTTTCGATCGTGAAGCCGCCCCCCATTGCCGATTCCTTGAAATCGATAACGAGACCATTCAAATATTTAATGCTGTCGGCGTCGACGACAACTCTAAGGCCTTCCATATCCAGCTCCTTGTCGCCGTCATGCTGCTCATCGTCAAAGCCCATTCCGTAGGAAAAGCCGCTGCAGCCGCCTTCCTTTACTCCGATACGCAGGAAAAGCTCAGGTCCGCCTTCTTCTGCGAGCATTTCTTTTATTTTGTCAGATGCTGTATCACTTATTGTGATCATGCTACATCCCTCCGTTTATCCGTTTAATCGAATGTGTTGCAACTCACTTACTTATTTGTAGTATACTCCAGTTTCTTCACTTGCTCAATAGCAGCATGCCTACTAACTCATTTCCCATTTTTTGGCGTACCGCTTACTTTTCTTATTGCTCATGTTACATATGAGGTTTATAATAGTTACAGCTTCTTAATCGGAAAAGAAAGTTCTTTTTTTCACAATCTAAAGATATCGAGGTGGCCCGGCCATGAACGTCGTTATACCGACAGAAGATACAAAAATGCAGGAAATTATTGAAAAAGTGCGTCATGGACAGCGTTTAACATTAGAGGATGGCGTTTACTTATATCAATCAGATGATTTACTCACGATTGGACAGCTTGCTAATGAAGTCGCTCTGCGCAAAAATGGCAAAAAGGTTTATTTTATCGAAAACATGAGTCTTTACTTCACGAACGTATGCGAAGCCCATTGTGCGTTTTGCAACTTCCGCAAAGATGAAGGCGACGAAGGCGCATATACGCTAAGCGGTCAAGAAATGATTGAATACGTAGAGAAGCATTTTCACCCTGGCGTTCGCGAATTCCATATCGTCGGCGGTCACAACACCAATGTTCCATTCCAATATTATGTGGATTCACTCAAAGCATTAAAGGATCGTTTTCCTGAAGTAACGCTTAAAGCGTACACGGCTGCAGAAATCGATTTTTTCTCGCGCATTAGCGGCTTATCCTACCGTGAAGTGCTTCAAGAGCTTATGAAAGCCGGCTTGCAGTCGCTCACTGGCGGCGGCGCCGAAATTTTATCCGATCATTATCGCAAAAAAATGCGCGTAGATAAAGCCGATGTTACCCAATATTTGCAGGTACATCGCACGGCTCATGAGCTTGGCTTGCGCACGCATACGACCATGCTTTACGGTTCGATTGAAACCAAAGAGGATCGTATTCGCCACTTGATGCATATTCGCGAGCTTCAGGATGAAACGAACGGATTTCTTGTATTTATTCCGCTCTCGATGCAGCCGATCAATCCGAGAGCCGGCATTCGCCGCCGCAACTCAGCATTTGAGGATTTGAAGACGATTGCCATCAGCCGTTTGATGCTTGATAACTTTCAGCATATTAAAGCTTATTTCATTAACATCGGCGTACAGCTGACGCAGGTTGCTCTAACAATGGGCGCTTCGGACGCGCACGGTACCATCGTCAAGGAAAAAATCAGCCATGCCGCAGGCGCCCTTACGCCGGAAGGCATTACCCGCGAGGATCTGATCTGGTTAATTAAAGGCGCAGGCCGCATCCCGGTTGAACGCGATACTTTTTACAATGAAATTAAAGTTTATGAATGAGTAATCAGCATCACGGAAGCACAAAATAGATTATCATCAAGAGGCGTGGAGTTGGAAATCCTATGAGAAAACTTATTATTTTGGGCGGCGGCTACGGCGGCCTTGCCATCGCAAACGAACTGCTTGAGAAGCAAATGCCAATCGACGTATCTATCGTATTAATTGATCGGATGCCGTTTCAAGGCTTAAAAACAGAATATTATGCCCTTGCTGCCGGAACGGTTTCCGATTTGGAGCTTCGCGTCAAATTCCCGGTCGATCCGAGAATTTCATTAGCTTACGGCGAAGTTACCGATGTGAATGTGGAGCAAAAGCTTGTCCATATCGAAGGCCAAGAATCAATGGCTTATGAATGGCTGGTTATTGGTCTTGGCTGTACGGATAAATACCATGGAATTGAGGGTGCCGAGCAATATTCGACAAGCATTCAGACCTTCTCGGCAGCCCGGAAGACTTATGCTCAGCTGAATGATATTAAGCCATACGGACAGGTATCAATCGTAGGCGGAGGTTTGAGCGGCGTTGAGGTTGCAGCTGAACTGCGCGAAAGCCGGCCTGACCTTAATATCCGAATTTTGGATCGCGGTCCAAGTGTGCTTTCTGCCTTCCCGAGCAAGCTGCAATCCTTTGTCACGGAATGGTTCGAGGAACATCATGTTGAAATGCGCGGCCATGTTGGACTTACTAGAGTCGAAGGCGGCATATTGCATGATTGTAATTCAACAACGCCTATTTATACCGATGTTACGGTATGGACGGCAGGCATCCAGCCAGTACCGATCGTACAACGCATGAATTTGCCTAAGGATAACCAAGGCAGACTCATAATAAACGAATATCATCAGCTGCCTGATCATAACGATGTATTCATCGTAGGCGACTGCGCTGCGCTGCCGCTCTCTCCAAGCGGTCAAGCAGCCGGAGCCCAAGGCAAGCAAATCGCCGAGGTTTTGCAGGCGATGTGGCATGATAAAACGCCTCGTCTTGGCAAGCTGAAGCTAAAGGGCGTACTCGGCTCACTTGGAAAGAAAAGCGGATTTGGCCTTATGGGGGGCACTGCGATCATGGGGCGTGTGCCGCGGCTTGTTAAGAGCGGCGTGCTCTGGCGCTCTAAGCGCCATCTTGGCTAGCACCGATTACAGATCATCCAGCAGCTTGTCCAAAGCTTCCTTATCGGCCTGCTGCTGGTCTATTGCTTTCAATATGTTCTCATGAAGTTCGTCTACCGTTTCAGCAGATACAATTGCGCCATCCACTAACGCGAATGGGTTCAAATAACATTCGCCGCAATTGCCCAAGCAGCCGTATTCGGTTACTTCATATTCATCATTTTCTTCAAATATTTTCATTATCCGGTCCGTGCCGTGATGCATATTACTGGCACAAAACTCGATCATTGGTTTAAACACCATGCTTCACCTAACTTTACTTAGTTACTATCCATTTTCAATTGCTTCACTTTGTACTATAATAGGGGAGAAAGGAGATGATTGCAATGAGTGAACAAGTACAAGACACGATGTATGACGAAGTTTTGGACGTACTCGATAAGCTTCGTCCGTTTTTGCAGCGCGACGGCGGCGACGTTGAGTTAGTTGATGTCGAAGGCGGCATCATCAAGCTTCGCCTAATGGGGGCATGCGGTAGCTGCCCAAGCTCGACGATCACGCTTAAAGCGGGTATCGAACGTGCTCTTCTTGAAGAAGTTGAAGGTGTAATTGAAGTCGTTCAAGTATTTTAATATATAAGAACGAATCATGATGGCCTTGAAACACAAATGATGAAGAGTCTTATCAGAAGCAAGGAGTCCTGCTCCTTTGCTCATTGATAAGACTCTTTTTTTGCTTATTCGCGATTAAAACATGCCTTTGATGTTAGCCACAATAGGATCAAAGCCGCCTGTGACGTCAATGACGTTCCCTGTTAAGAAATTCGACTGTCTGTCGCAAAGGAAAAGCACCACTCGCGCTACGTCCTCTCCTGCGCCTGGACGGCCAATTGGAGATTCATTGTCGTACTCTTCCTCTACCTCAGCAATGGACCGTTCTTTATTCACGCCGCGAATATCTCCAGGACCGATGAGATTAACGGTGATGCCATACGGTGCTTCTTCTACCGCTAGAGATTTTGTAAAGGATACTAGCCCTGTCTTCGCGGCGGCATAGACGGCGCGGTGAGGCCAGGCTCTTGCTTCTCCCGCATGACCGAAGCCGAAATGGATGACGCGTCCCCACTTGCGTTCACGCATGCCTGGCAGCAATCGATGGTCAAGCAGCATTACGCCTAACAAATTGCCATGCAGCAGCCTAATGATCGTCGCTTCATCATATTCGCTGAATAGACGCCGCTTCCGAACGAATGGTCCTGCATTATTGACAAGAATGTCAACGCCCCCAGCCCATTCCTCCGCAGCATTCGCGAGCTTCTCTGCTCCCTCAACGGTTGCTACATCCGCCTGTACCGTAAGCGCCTTTACGCCCAGCTGCTCGATCTGTGCCTTAACCTGCTGTGCTTCATGCTCGCTCTCGTAGTAATTAATGACAACATTACAGCCTTGCTCGGCTAGCTGGATCGCCGTTCGTTTGCCGAGTCCTTTCGCGCTGCCTGTTACTAATGCTGTTTTGCCTCTCAGTCCCACGAGTTTTCCCCCCTCGGGATTATGTGTGCTTGTTTCGCATCAATCCGCATGCGTATTGAAACGTAAGCAGTAGTGATTCCATCGCCAGGTACAAGCCCTGCGTCAAATCGGCAGATTGCTCCGCCACATTTTCTAATTTGATCTCTTCGCCGTACATCCGATTGCTTTGAATCAAGTCATCCTGCATCTCCGAGTTCATATAATGAATCTCGGTGTTCCTTCGTTTCCGCAGCCTTGTCATCGACTCCTTGTATTTCTCTTTCACGTCATTAAGCTTCCAAGTAAGCTCCGGATGAGCTCTCTTCTCTCTCATATTCCGCAAAACCGTGAAATAAGAAAAATGGGCTTTGATTCGTTCCGTCCGCATATCGAGGAGCTCGTTTAGGAGCGTACCGAGCTTGTCCAGCAAGGAGAAGACGCGGATAAAGGCATTTTTATCGAAGTAGATATAACGATTATAATAGATTCGTTCCTCATCTGTCATTTGATTAAGCGAAGAGGAGGTAACTTTATGTTGAAAGTGCAGCGATACATAGTGGCTTTGCTCAAGCTCATCCAAAGAGGAGCGCAGGCCTAGCGTCCATATTTCATATTTGCGAAGCTTTTGGACGTCTTCTCCGCCTGCCTTTATTTTTTTGGACAGGATCGCAACGAACTGATCCATTAAACGGAATGTTTCTGCAAGGGTTCCTTCCGCTTCTCTCAAAGGTTCATTAAACATGAAGCGCAGCATCATCGATCAGTCCCTTCATCAAAAGAGTGACATCTGCCAACCAAAAATTTAAGTTCGTAATAGCAGGCAAACCTGCAAGCGAATTTTCACGTTTGCAGGCTTGCAGGTTTGGCGCATGACTGGAAGGAGACGCATATTCATCTACCTTCAGCATGTCCCATATTCGCTTTTTTTCTCCGCAATCCTTTTTTACGCCTTTACCGCCCTTCGCGTAGCCTCCACGAACGAACTAAAATATCCATGAGTATTCCGAATAAGCCGGTAACAATTAAATTATGCAAAAGGTTGGTGAACAAAAACCATTCCGAATTCGTTATCGTAGCCGTCAGCAGCGCGCCGCTGAAAATTTGAGTAACAACAAGGCCAAGCGTCCATGCAGCGGGCTTAGTTAAGCCGGCTCCGCCCTTACTGACTTTACGAATGTGCATATATAGGCCAGCTAGGCTGATGGCTAGCAGCAAGGCTGCTACGCGGTGTATAAATACAGCTCCAGTAGCGCCATTGATTTCTGGAACGATCTCTCCGTTACAAAGCGGCCAGCCTAGACAGCCGCCACCCGAATCGGTATGCCGTATAAAGGCTCCAAGGTAAACAACGACGTAACTATAAATAGCTGTTGCAAGCACGCGGGGAAAGATCGAACGCGGTACCTTAAACACCTCAGGCGGTCCGTTTTTGGCACGGAACGTCCAAATAACCAACAGCAGAGTTGAAGCAAAGGCGATTAATGAGATTCCAAAATGAATCGCCATAATAGGCGGTGATTGGGGCCACATAACGGCTGCTGCTCCCATTAAAGCTTGAATAATCGTAAAGAGTAGAGCGCCGCCTGCATAAAAAAGAGGCTCCTTAAAGCCTGTCCTATCTTTTCTATACCGCAAAAAAATGGAAACGCAAGTAGCAAGAACAAGAAGTCCCTCAAAGCCAGTTATAAGCCGATGTGAATATTCGATCATGGATTCAATCGTATAAGCCGGTATAAATTTCCCATGGCACAAAGGCCAATCATCACCGCAGCCTCGTCCAGAATCCGTATTCGTGACAAGTGCTCCGCCGAGCAGTACAAGAAGCATTCCGATGCACGCAGCGACTGCCAACGCGCGAAAACGCCCGGTTACCATAATAAAATCACCTTATTTCGTGTTTTAATAACAGTTCAATTATAGCCATAAAAAAAGGCAAAAGCCATGTTGAAAATGTGACACTTCCGAGTAAAACACGATTAAAAAAGGAAAGCCCGCGCCTAGGTACGATTTCCCCTGAAACGCGGACTAACGATTACTATTGTGTCAGCGCATCGCTGACTTGTATCGCGCGATTTACGAATTCCTCGATTTCCTCACGTGTCTTGCGAAGCTTGCTTACGAAACGGATAAGCTCCTTACTGCCGCGGAAAGCGATAAAGCTCGGAATGCCTAATATGTTCAGCTCTGAGCATAGATCAGGAAGATCATCGCGATCTAACTCAATGAAGGTGACCTTGCCTTCATATTGACGCTCCAAGTCTGGCATGAAGGGATTAATAAAATGACAATCCTTGCACCAGGTTGCTTTAAACACCGCAATCGTGAGCCCTTCGCTTGCTACCGCTTCGCGAAACGCTTCATCTGTCGTTAATTTTCTCATGCTGCACCCCTTACGGTTCTAATAAATGATTTAACGTTATTCCAGCTATGGATTAGACTTCCCGATCGAGCGTAAATACTTTCATATCCTCGTCAAGAACCGTCCAGCCAATCTTTGCTTTTATTGCCGCAGCCAAATTGCGTGCAGGCACGTAAGTTACCCCGTCAATAACAGTCACAGGGAATGACCATTTAACGTTTTTGCCGTTAACTACAGCGGTATCGCTGCCGTTCTTCAAAACAATCGTTGTATTCGTCGCTTCATCGAATACCTTCAAGCTTTTTGTTTTTTTATCATAGGTAAGCACTCCGCCCAGCCGCTCGACCGTATTGCGCAGCGGTATAAGCGTGACGTGGCTGGCGGTGACGATAACCGGATTATAGTATTGGTAAGAATACCATGTAAGGTTTTGTTTATTAATATGCAGCTTATTTTTCAACAGATCGTAAATCGCAGATTTTTCATCAAATTGCTTCAACACTTGATAGCCTTGCATCGAGAACAATTTTTCGACCGGGAAATTCTTAGCGGATGCGACTGGAACTTCCGCCTTCACCTGTCCGTTTACATTCCAGGATTCGCTCTCAAATTTAACGGTAAGGCCTTTAATCGGCAGTACCCCAATTTCTGGAGTTTGGCTCGGTACATACGAAAGTTCATAAACCTGCTTGCGAATATCAAGCTTGTTGTCCACGAATACGTCTGCTTTTATCGTAAGATCCTTGCTGAATATTTCATCAAGCGTTTCCTGATCCTCTTCCTCAAGCAGCTTCAGCTCATCCTGCAGCTCGGTAAGCATAAGAGCGATGCCATCCGTTGCTTCCTTAAGCGCCTCTGCTGGATCAGCAGTATCAAGCCCGCCTTCCTCAAAAGGAATTGTACCGGCTGCTTCCCAAATATCCGGGTTACTTTGCAAAATTTCGAATACGCCCGCAACCATCTTATCGAGTCCCGCTCGGTCAGCGATAAGCGCATCTACGTATTTTTTAACCCATGCCCAAATTTCAGGGCCGTCTAAGTCAACATGCACCTTCATCAAAGAAGTTGCCGTTCCATTAATTGTCTCATACACCGGCTTCACATCAATGCGTTCCGGGTTCGGAAGATTATGTATGACATAAGTTCCAACCGTATCGATTAACTTTTGACCGAGCGCCGTAACCGCTGCTTCGTCTACTCCGGGAACCTCTTCTGACGCGGTTTCCACCGGCAAACCGGTCAGACCTGCAACACCCGACATACCCAGCAGGCTCTCGTTTGTCAGATCCAGCACAAACGGCTGCTTAGCGCCTTCAAGCTCCATTACCGCTAAGGTATCCGACATCTTCAAAGCAAACTTAATGCTCGCGGTATCTCCAAAAATCAAGCTGCCGTCAAAAGAAATATGCGAGTCGTCCTGCGTTTTCACGTTATTCAACTGCAGCTTTACATTGGAGACAAGCTTCATCATGGCTAGATCCTCTTCAGAGGATCCCTCATATGCGGCATCATCAAGCAAAAGCTTTAATTCTACGGATTGTTTGCTCTCGCTAGAAGTTACCTTCAAGGAATTTTTTAATACCGTGTTAAAATCCAAATTAGAAATCGCTTGACAGCCTGCTGCAAAAACGAGTGTAAATGCTAATAACAGCATGGTCAGCTTTTTAGGTCTTGCAAAAAAATTTCTCATCCATTCGTCTCCTTTATGATTGAATATAGTAGGCCTTTTTTACTGACAAACTCTATTCATTGTACAGGAGACTCTAGTTAATGTAAATGTATGGAAAGCTCTAGTTTTGTCGATTTTACTAGACTTCTGCGCTTTTTTACAGCGAATATTGTCACAGGATTCCTATCTGCTTGATTGAATTGCTCGGACGTGCTGCCCAGCCGAAAAATTCGCAAAAATCACGCAGAGGCGCAGCCCATGAGCAGCCAACCGACTAGCATAGCAACAGCAACAACGATTGCGATACCCGCCTGATGAGTACGATCCATTTTGCTTCCCCTCCAATAACCAACTACTGGCTATTGTAAGGGGAATATCTTATCGCGAATGCCTTCTGGTGCTTATAATTTGCTTAATGAATTCTTAAGTTTTGAGTCACAGCAGCGGAAAGCAGGTTTCAAATACGGTTTCTTTCGCCGAACTGCTGACAGAAATTTTTCCGTTATGAGACTCCACAATACTCTTCGTAATCGCGAGACCGAGCCCGGTTCCACCCGACTCCGCCGTTCGTGAACGATCAACACGATAGAAACGGTCAAAGATATAAGGTACATCCTTCGCTGGAATGGGATCGCCAAAATTTATGATTCGAATAATGGCTTCTTCATGCAGCCTTTCCACCTGGATATCGATAAATTTCCCCGCATGTCCATATTGAATGGCGTTTGCGATGAGGTTATCATAGGCTCTGGCCAGCAGCTCCCCGTCAGCCGAGATCCATATTGCAGGCTCATCGGTATGAATACGGCAGCTCATTCCCGCCTTCTCAAGGCTCGGAACAAACTCTTCGGCGAGCTGCCTCACGAAACCTACGATGTCCAGCTTAGCTAAGGTAAGGGGCATATCGTTGTTTAATTTCGTGTATTCAAACAAATCATCGATTAAGCCTTTTAAATTTTTCGATTTCTCATACGCAATGTTAACAAAGTAACGAAGCTCCACTTCATCTTGGTACCGGTCCTGCTCAATCAGCTCAAGAAAGCCGAGTATGGAGGTAAGCGGCGTACGCAAATCATGTGAAACGCCCGTTATTAAATCATTTTTCGATTTCTCGGCATTTCTTTCTTCTTGCAGCAAATGATTAAATTGCTTGCCTAATTCATTGATGCTGCTGGCGATTTCACCGAGCTCATCCTCAGCTTTGACCGGAATTTCATGATCAAACTTGCCGGAAGCCATTTGCTGCAATCCATAACGAATTTCCTTCAAATATAGAATCATGTTTCGACTCGTCCAGAAAAAAAAGCCAAGAAACAGCAGGCATCCGAATAGAGCAATAACCGGCGTTGAACCGATATGGTTGACGATCCAGATCAAAGTCCGGTCGTACGGTGTGTATTGAATAAGCACGAAGGCGAATAAATGCCCCGCAATAACAAAGCAAAGCATTAGACCCAGGCTCTTTAGAAAGGCTGCCATAAAGGTCCAGCGGATCGTGCGGAAAAGCGGATGGCTCGGCTGACTGGGCGGGTACGATTCGCGATGCCCGCTTGGTAGCCAGGCCAGACTTTGCTTGAACAGCTTTTTATAGCAAAGGCCAAATATTAAAATAACGGAGGCCAGCATTATTGGCGAAGAGCCGATATGCTCAACAATCCATTTCAGCGGTTTGTCATAGGGCGGAATTTTAATCATGAACGCAAGCAGCAGCCGTGCGAGCCATGCAAGCGCCAAAGCGATTACGAGGCTCGCTGCAGCCATTTTTAATAGGTTTCTTTTTATCATTTCATCTCCTGTATTTTAAGGGTTTGCTTGAAGACGAAGGCTCCCCACGTTATTCATGCTTAGAGCGCCTCCATTTTATAGCCGATTCCCCACACGGTTTTTATGTATTTGGGATGTTGAGTGTCTTTTTCGATTTTTTCGCGAATTTTGCGGATATGGACCATAACTGTATTTTTTGATTCCATGAAGGGCTCGTTCCATGCGCTCTCATAAATCTTATCCATGCTAAGGACAATTCCCCGGTTCACGGCCAACAAGCTAAGAATGGCGAATTCATGGGGTGTGAGCTTAACCTCCTTCTGATCCACTGTAACCGTATGCGTAGCCGTGTTGATCACCAGATCATCTACGATCATTTCATGCTCGTTCCGAACCGATTGTGCATGGAACTGCTTTGCTCTGCGAATATGCGATTTTACGCTTGCCAACAGGACCAGGGGGCTGAAAGGTTTCGTTACATATTCGTCTGCTCCAAGGCTGAGACCCGATATTTTATCGATATCTTGTGTTTTGGCGGAAAGCATAATAATCGGAATATGGTTACTTTCGCGTATTTTCATGCATGCCTCAAGACCGTCCATAACGGGCATCATCACATCCAATATAATTAGATCGATTTTATGGCTATTTAACAGCGCGAGCGCTTCTAGCCCGTTGGAAGCCTTTAGCATCGTAAACCCGTCATTTTTAAAATAGATGTCCATTAAGCTTAAAATTTCTTTCTCGTCATCGACCATCAGAATGGTTTCTCTTGTCATGCTTATGCTCCTTTCAACCGAAAGCTACGTACAACTTATTAAACTTAGATAAGATTCATGAGACGAATAAAAAAATATAGCATTGCTATTTTGGTTATTTTTTGCATATTAGTCAACAAAAAAAGAACGTTCCCTATTATGGAAACGTCCTTCGCCATTAACTTTTCTAGCCTTTATACCGCTTTCTTATAGAAAGGTTTTAAAACAAGTGAGAGGATCTTACGCAAAGGTCCAGGGAACGAGCGTATATCCTCCGGCGTTATAACGCGCAGCGCTGCCAGTAAAATGAGATAAAGTCCTCCTACAATGGCCGAAGTAACGGCAAACGCTAAGAAATAGGATAGCTTGTCAGCCCAAGCATCTGTCCATGACAGCACGGCATATTCTGCGCCCCAGCCTGCCAAGGCCGGTATCGCGATTGCTGCCATATAGGCCAGCCACTTGCTGCCGAGTATATTCAAATTGACTTCCTTATTGATTGTTCGTACATTCAGTGCCGTAATGACAATAAAGCAAATTGTTGATCCGATAATGAGTCCGTATACACCAAGAAAAGGAGCAAGCGCAAAGCTGGTAACGACCTTTAAACCAATCCCGATAAACGTATGATTCATGGGCTGCTTGGGTTTATTGAGGCCGTAGAGAATCGAGTTAGAGATCATCATCGTAATTTGAAAAATCGCTCCGGCCGTCAGCAAAGCAACGGTATTGCTGCCGCTTGGACTCTTAAATAAAAGACCAGTTACCGAATAGGATGCGACGGTGAACAGCAAAGCGACCGGTACGCCAGTAAAGCAAACAATCCGCATAACGAGCGAGGATTGCCGCTGTACTTCTTGTATATTCTTCAAGGCATAGGCCGAAGAAATGACCGGAATAATCGAAGCGCCAAGCGCAATAGCCAAAATAGGCGGGATGCCCGCAATGCCCATCGCTTTGTTCTGATATTCCGCGAGTACTTTTATTGCCGTGTCATGGTTGTAAAAAGCAGTCGTCAGCCTCACAAAGAGCGTCTGATCGAAGAAATAGACAAATTGCACGGTCATAGCCGTTACGACGGCCGCAATTGAGGTTCTGAATATTTCCCGGTAAATCGTACGAAACGGCAGCTTGGAGCTTGGCATTGCTGCCTTGTCGCTTGTTATGGCAAATGCTTCGGTACGATCCTGCTTTTTGAGTTTTCTGGCAAACCACATCATGACCGAAAATGCGCCGATGCTTCCGAGTACCGAGCCAAACGCAACGGCAGCCGCGCCGTATTTATCACCCCAGCCTAAACCGAGTATGATAAAGGCGAGCCCGATACCGCCGATGAGCCGTAAAATTTGTTCCATAATTTGCGATATGCCGCCGGCGGCCATAATTTGCCTACCTTGAAAGTAACCGCGCATCATCGCAATAATGGGAAACAGCAGCAGCGCAGGCGCTATGGCTTGGAGCGATAAAGCTGAGTCCGGCACCCTCGAAATCCGTTCATAGACAGGCGCCAGTACAAACAAGGCAGTGGCGAGCAGCAAGCCTGTCACAGCACCAAACATTAAAGCGGCCTGATAGATCCGTTTCGCCTCGTCCGGCCTGCCCAGCGCATAACGCTGCGATATCATCTTACTAATGGACAGTGGAATGCCCCCGGTAGCGATCGTTAACAGTAATAAATAGATGGTATTCGCTGAGTTGAAGGCTGCTTGCCCGAGCGATCCCAGCATGTAATCGAGCGGTATTCTCTGGAATAAACCGAGAAAACGGACGACCAGGGCTGCAGCCGTCAAAATAATGGTACCTTTTAGTAATGAGTCTTTTTTTAGCATAATGGTATTCCGAAGTCTCCCTATCCTTTATTGCCAATGGGCTCTAGCGGCTGATGGTTGCCGCGAACCGGCGCAGCTGCAAGCGATGGAGCCGCCCAGCGCACGCCATTCTGAATGACCTGCAAAACCTGCGGGTTGTAATAAGTAGGATACGTCTCGTGGCCCGGGCGGAAATAAAAGATTTTGCCTTGACCGCGGTTGAACGTACAGCCGCTGCGGAACACTTCTCCGCCTTCGAACCAGCTTACGAATATCAGCTCATCCGGTGCAGGGATATCAAAGTGCTCGCCATACATTTCTTCATGCTCCAGCGTGATGTATTCCGGCAAGCCGGCAGCAATCGGATGTGCCGGGTTAACGACCCAAATCCGTTCCTTCTCGCCCGCTTCGCGCCATTTCAGATCGCAGCTTGTACCCATAAGTTTTTTGAAGATTTTCGAGAAATGACCCGAGTGCAGCACGATTAAGCCCATGCCTTCCCACACGCGCTGTTGTACGCGTTCAACAATGGCATCATCTACTTGATCATGCCCCATATGCCCCCACCAAATGAGAACATCCGTATTAGCCAAACACTCTACCGTTAACCCATGCTCCGGCTCTTCCAGCGTCGCCGTTGCCACTTCGATATCACCGCTCGCGATGCCTTTGGCCAGCGCTTGATGAATGCCATCAGGATATACGTTTTTTACTTCCTCGTGAATCTTCTCATGCAAAAACTCATTCCATACCGTCACTTTAATCATCGAATGAATCCTCTTTTCAATTAGAATACGAGCCAAAGCACAAACAACACAATCATCGCCAGCTGCAAAATAAACTTCACAACAACGCTCGTAAATAATCCGACCACGGAGCCTAGGCCGACCTTGAGCGCTTTATCGAATTTTGTTCCGATAATCATTTCGCTGATAACGGCGCCGGCAAACGGCCCAATGATAAGACCTAGCGCCGGGATTACGAAAGGACCAAAAATAAGACCGATTGTGCTGCCGATTACAGAGGCACGCGAGCCTCCGAACCGTTTGACGCCCCAGGCGCTGACCGCATAATCGGCCACAAACAGTACGATGACAATAATGGTCTGGATGAGCCAGAACCATACTCCGAATTCGCTAAAGGAGAAAAAGAAGCCATAAACAAAAAACGCGCCATAAATAGCAAGAGCGCCCGGCAAAATCGGATAGACTGCCCCGGCCATTCCCACAACGAACAAAATAATAACTAATGTCCAGCCTAAAATATCCATACGTTAATCATCCTTTCATAACGTATCGTTTGATAACCTCTGCAACGCCGTGCTCATTGTTGGTAAAGGTTATGAAATCCGCTGCTTCCTTGACTGATTCTTGGGCATTGCCCATGGCCACGCCAAGACCGGCTTCACGGATCGCAGCGATATCGTTCAAGCTATCGCCGACCGCAATAACCTGCGACATTTCGATGTTAAGCAAAACGCAAAGTTCTTGCAAAGCGCTTGCCTTGGACACGCCCAGCGGATTAAGTTCCAAATTCCAAGGCGATGAGTTCGTAATTTCAAGCGCACCCCAGCTTTGTACCTCAGCCAGCAGCTTTTCTCTAATGCTGTCATCCTCCGTATAATAGCCAAATTTCAGCCAGTGATGCGAAGCGTAGTCATCAGCGGGATTAATCCATTTTTCTTTGTTAAAAATATCATCGGCCGTATATGCCCAGAACCACGGCTCACCGTGAGAAAGAGCCAGCTCATGCAAGCGTTGCACATAGACATGGCTTAGATGCGTACGCTTATGCAGCACATGCGGACGATGCCAAATCTCGCTCCCGTTGACTGTAATCATCGGCGTCTCCAGCTTCAGCTGCTCCGCGTAGGGCAGCGCGCTGCGAAAGCCGCGTCCGGTAGAGAAGCTGACTATTACGCCAGCATCCAGCGCTTTTTGAATCCACTCCGCATTCTCCGTACTAATTTCACTTTGTTCATTTAGCAGCGTCCCGTCCATATCGAGCGCCAACAGTTTATACTCTCCCAATAGTGTGCCTCCTCATAAATGCCGTTCACAGATGCAACCCGCTAGTAAATTATTTTAGCACATTTGCGGCAGATTCCAAACGATCGTCCTTTAACCTTATCAATTCTTATCCATTTCAAGCGTAAACGGCTGACGCCGTCCTTGGCGGCAAAAGCTCGTTTCGCGGTGAAATATAAGCAACGTATAAGGTTGAATTTTATACTTTCTTATATTTGAAAAAAGAGCAGCCTTCGCGAATACGCGAAAGCATGCTCCGTTGCTTTTAACCTAAGCTTACTCCGCCGTAGTCGTATTCACCTCTGCGGCAGGCGTTTCCTCCTTGATGACAGGAGACTCCTTCAAAAGCATCTCTTGCCCTTTTACCTGTAAAATATCAAGCGCCTCATTAATCGTTTGCTGGTCATCTTTCACCTTTTGGAACTCCTGCTGCGTAGCCGCGTTAAAGTCGCCCCAGAAGGTTTCAGGCAGCTTTTCGTAATCCTTATAGCTGTTGAATGTGCTTGGCTTCAAATTATAAAATGCCGCGAAGTTGCGTCCTTCGGCATCTGTTATGTATTTGGTGCGAACAGGCAAGCCGTTATAGTTATTGGATTTTGATTTTACCCTAGCATACTCCTCGCTCGTTACATACTGAAGGAATTCCCATGCTGTCTCCTTATTAGGGGATTCTGCACGAATCGCAAAAAGATTTTGGAAGGAGGTCATATTGGATTGATCCGGGTTTTGTTGTCCGACTGGAACGGTAACCAGATCCCAATTTTTCACGATTTTATCCTTTACCTTTTCGTTTTCACCTGCTTGCTTCATTTGGCTAATATAATTATTATCGCCTATTGCCATGGCCAAGCGGCCGGATATGAAGGGATCCCGCAGCAGGTAATCCTCATAGGTTTGCGCCATATCCGATTCTTGATTATTCATGCTCTCAAAATAAAGCGAGTTAGAGTTTATAGCATCCAGTGCAATCTGGGCTGCATTTTTCCAAGAATCCGTATTGATTGTCATTTCCTTTTGAGCAGCATTCACATAGCTAATCCCGTCGGCAGCTGCAAGCATGCTCGCCACTTCAAATAAATTTTCATTGTATCCCATTTTCAGACCATAGATCCGATCCTTGGCATCTCCTTCGACGGGAAAACGGCGCGCAAGCTGTATGACCTCGTTCCAGCTCATCCGATCGGTCGGGTACTCGATTTTGTATTCATCAAACAAATCCTTATTATAAAAGAGGACCTGGCTATAAAAATTAGGCGTCATCCCGAACAATCTGCCGCCTCCGAGTTCTCTCAAATAATCGAGCATTCCGGGAATAAGTCCCTCCGTATCATACTTTTCTTTCTCGATAACCGCATCAAGATCATAAAGCTTCCCATCCTGTGCCATCTTTTTATATTTCTCAGTATCCAGCATAAGAAGGTCGGGCTGCTTTTCTTCAATAAACTTATCATAAGCGGCATCGTAGTCCTTTTGATCCTCCGAATAGATTCCCTGGGTAGACACAACCTCGATTTCAACATTAGGATATAAAGCCGAGAAGATMATGCCGTAATCTTGAAAAAAAGCACCTTCGTCATAATACATAACCTTTAGTGTCGATTGCTGATCTTTCTCTGTTCTCTTATCGTCTCCCCCAAAGCTGCATGCCGTTAACATAAGGGTCATGATGACAAACGGTATTACGAATTTTGACCAAACCTTCATTTGTAATTCCCTCTCCTTTATATCTCCTAATAAGTCCCAAATATAGTACGTCCCTTACTGGATAAAAGTTGCATTTTTGGTTTATGTTTTGTTGCATACAAAAAAAGAGCAGCCAAATTCGGCCGCTCTTTTCTCGATTATTTCTTTTTATTAATATTTGGGTTCTGGTTATGCAAGCTTCCGCAGCCGAAGCTTCTTTATCACAATGCCGTGAGACGGCGAGAATAAAAAAGCGATCACGAACAATAATGCTGCCGCGCAAACCATGCAGCCCGCGATTGAAGCATCCAGCACTACCGCTGCTCCATAACCGATAAAGGTGCTGGCAATACCTGCGGCTACGCTTAGGCCAATCATGATTCCGAGCCGGTCTGTCAGTAAATAAGCCGTTGAAGCCGGAATGATCAGCAAGCCGACTACAAGAATCGCTCCTACGCTCTCGAAGGAGCTGACCGTTGCCATAGAGACGAGTCCCATTAACAAGTAATGAAACAGTGCTACAGGAATGCCGATGGCTGCCGCAAGGGCAGGATCAAACGCGCAAAGCTTGAATTGCTTATAAAACAAGGCAACCACGGACGTAATAATAAGAAGCGTAAATCCAAGCAGCCATACGGCCTTCGGCCCCATATTGATGCCGCCGAGCTCCCATATATTCCAGTGCACATAAGCAATCTCGCCGTACAAAATCGCATCCTGGTCCAAATGGACCTGACGGGCATATAAGCTGACAAGCACGACGCCGATTGCAAATAATGCCGTGAATACAACACCGATAGACGCATCCGATTGAATGCCGCTTTGCTGGAACATTTGAATGAGAAAGGTCGTCAGCAAGCCGCATAATAATGCGGCGAACATCATAAGCAGCGAATCGCGCGAACCGCTAAGCAGAAACGCGATAACGATGCCCGGCATGACGGAATGGCTGATGGCATCACCGATCATCGCCATTTTGCGCAGAACAAGAAATACGCCAAGCACCCCGCAGCAGCTCGCTACCAGTGCTCCTGTAAGCAAAATCCAAAAGTCACTCATAACGCCGCCTCCTTCTTCACATTGCCCTCAAGAAGACGCTCATTGTCACGATTATAGCGCTGCTTTACCCTTTGACGAAGCAGCCGCTTCGCAACAAGGCCGCGCTGTGGTCCAAATAGAATAGAAAAGCAGAACAACAGCGTCGCTGCCAGTACGGTTACCGGTCCAGTCGGCAGGTTAGAGACCGAGGCGCTGATCCAAGTCCCGATGGCACCGCTGACAGCGCCGAATAAGCCGGACAATATAACCATGAAGCCTAAACGATCCGTCCAATACCTGGCTGATACAGCTGGAGTAATCAGCAGCGCTGCCACAAGCACAACGCCAACCGCTTGAATGCCGGATACTACGGCTACCACAATAAGAAACATGAGCAGCTGCTCAAGAAACGCTACCGGATAACCAAGGCCCCTTGCAAAGCCGGGATCAAACGAGATAATTTTGAACTGCTTAAACAGCAAGGTACAAATCGTAATCAACGAAATGCATACCACCGTCATCGTAATCACGTCGGAAGCGATCATAGAAGCGGCCTGCCCGAATAAAAACTTATCCAGACCTGACTGATTGCCATAGTTTCCATGCTGGATTATCGTGAGGAGCACGATGCCTAAGCCAAAAAATCCTGACAATACAATGCCCATCGCCGCATCCTGTTTAAGCTTGGAATTGCGTGTAATATATCCAATG
This sequence comes from Paenibacillus sp. 01T443, assembly GCF_056398325.1. Taxonomy (NCBI): domain Bacteria; kingdom Bacillati; phylum Bacillota; class Bacilli; order Caryophanales; family Paenibacillaceae; genus Paenibacillus; species Paenibacillus sp. 01T443. Next base: position 258,467 of record NZ_JBFTPE010000003.1, on the reverse strand, counting down.
CCGAATGTTGCGACAATTCCCGCCACGCCCGCACCGATTAAAAATAGGCCAATTGATTTGATACCCGTAAGCATAAATGCAATGCAAATTCCCGGGAGCGCCGCATGAGCTAACGTATCGCCCATTAAGCTTTGTTTCCTAAGATAAGAGAAGCATCCGATGACACCGCTGCTTAAACCAAGCAGGGTGCATCCGAGAAAAATCCACTGCATATTTGGATCAGACAGCATTAACCAAATTTTTTCCATCCTCACTCACCCTTTCCGTCAAATGGTGACGGGGACTGCAGGCTGCGATCAAGGAAGGCAAGCCGGCCGCCGTAAGTACGCTGCAATTTCTCCTGCGTAAAGGTTTTCGCTGTCGGCCCAAATGCTTGCAGCTCCACATTCAGAAGCAGAACTGAGTCGAAATAATCCTGTACCGTCGCAAGATCATGATGTACGACGATAACCGTTTTCCCCTGCAGCTTCAGCTCCTGCAGCAATGTAATAATCGCTTTCTCCGTCGCGGCATCCACGCCAGCGAAGGGTTCATCCATAAAATACAGCTTCGCATCCTGCGCGAGCGCACGCGCTAGAAACACACGCTGCTGCTGCCCGCCTGACAGCTGGCTGATTTGTCTGCCTGCGTAGTCAGCCATGCCTACCTTGCTGAGGCATTCCAGTGCAAGTGCCTTATCCTTCGCGCTTGGGCGGCGGAACCAGCCCAAATGTCCATAACGGCCCATTAGCACAACATCCAGCGCATTGGTAGGGAAATCCCAATCGACCGATTCTCGCTGCGGTACATAACCGATCATTTTACGCTGCTGCTTATATGGTTTCCCATAGACAAGCACTTCACCGCCAATGCTTGGGATGAGTCCAAGAGCCGCCTTCATCAGCGTTGATTTACCGGCTCCGTTCGGACCGATTACACCGATTAGCTCCCCTTCTTTTACTTCAAAGGTTACGCCACGAAGGACGGGTTTCTTCTGATAAGCGACACTTAGTCCTTTAATGCTTAGCGGCGCTATTGTTGATTTCACGTCTTGCTTAGCTGCTGTTTGAGATTGGCTCATGTTCATCACTCGCTTTCCTACGTGTATATTCTGCTATTTCAAAGCGGCTACAATCGTATCCACGTTGTGTCTCACCATTCCGATATAGGTTCCTTCCACCGTTCCCGCATTTCCCATCGCATCGGAGAAGAGCTCTCCTCCGATTTTCACCTCGTGGCCTAATTGACGTGCACCCTCGATAACCGATTCAATGGATTTTTTCGGTACGCTGGATTCGATAAAGACCGCTTTAATTTTTTTCTCGACCAAGTAGTCGCGAAGCTTGCTGACATCCTTAGAGCCGTATTCAGACATGGTATTCATGCCTTGTAAACCCGTGACAGTTAACCCGTATGCCTCACCGAAATAGCCGAAAGCATCATGTGCGGTTACTAGAATACGGCTGGCCTCAGGGATCGTTGCAATTTGCTCTTTCGCGTAAGCATCCAGTTCCTCTAGCTCCTTGATATAGGCCGCAGCATTATCTTTATAGTAGTCTGCATGGGCAGCATCCTTCTCGACTAATGTATCGCGAATGACCTCTGTTGCAGAAATCCAAAGCTTTACGTTAAACCAGATATGCGGATCATGCATGCCTTGACCTTGCCCCGGTGCGGCGTGCAGCTGATCCTCTGTCAAATACTTGGATACTGCCACCGTCGGTTTACGCTGCTCCAAGGCTTCAAACATTTCCGCCATTTTTCCTTCTAAGTGCAAGCCGTTAAAGAAAATAATATCGGCATCATCCAGCTTCTTCACATCGCCTTGCGACGCTTTGTACAAATGGGGATCGATTCCCGCTCCCATCAAACCGCTGGCCTCGACATACTCGCCGCCTACCTCCTGCACTACGTCTGTAATCATTCCGGTTGTCGCCGTTATGTTTAGCTTTCCGCTGCCTCCGGACGATCCATTCTGCCCGCAGGCGGATGTTAAGACGGCTGTCACCGTCAAAAATACAATTGTCATGATGAATCTGCGAAGAGCAGAATTCGTCTTATAAGCTTTACGCATAATAAAGACCTCCTATAACCTTATCTTATTTTTATATTCAATACAGTTTGCCCTTATGAATCTTAGTTTGCCTAATGCCTTTTTTTTAATAATACACAAAAATGTTTCACTAGTGCAACATTTATTTTTAAATGGGCTCTTTCCGTGGAAAAAAAAGGCAGGCTGGAGCCATCGCTCCAACCTGCCTTTACTAATAAAACATGCTTATTCGTTCGTATTTGCCGTGTCCGCCGTATTATTCGCTGCATTTCCATCAGCTGTATTCCCTGCATTTCCCGCATCCGCAGTCTTTTTCTTAGGAACGCCGTACAGGCCGATCTCTTCATTGTAAGCATCGAATATTTGCCTCGCGATTGGAGATGCTCCGTAACTACCGAAGCCGCCGTCAGGCACGACAACGGCTACGGCAAGCTTCGGCTTATCTGCAGGGGCATACGCGATAAAGACCGCATTTTCCGCCGTGCGCTTCGCCACATCCTGCTCGGATGTACCTGTCTTCCGTCGGTAGGAATAATCAACGCCTTCAAAGCCCTGCGAGCTAACCTTGGACATGCCGGATTCAATCTCTTTCCAATATTCAGCCGGAAAATTTACCTCATTCAAAATCTCGGGCGTGTAGCCTTGAACGACATTCCCGTCCGAGTCTTTTATTTGGTTAACGAATTGCGGCTTAAGCCGTTTTCCGTGGTTAGCCAGCATCGCTGCATATTGCGCAAGCTGAAGCGTTGTATAACGTCCTTGCTGACCAAACGAAGCCAAAATGAGCGCTGCTTGTGAACTATATCTTTCGGCCGAGTCAAAATATTCGATAATCCCTTTTGATTCTCCGAATAGGCCGCTCTCTGTAAGAACGCCTAGTCCAAACTGCTTCATGTAATCATCCCAAATTTCTACGCTGCTCTTTCCGTTAACGGTGCCGCGCTTATAGAGCCTATCTCCGACCATCGCAGCCATGAACGGGTTGGATGAATGCTCAATAGCTTCTGCGCCGTCTATGTTGCCATACACATGCCGCTGCGAATTTCGAATAAATACCTCATAACCTTTTTTACCGTAGGTGAATACACCCGTGTCGAGATAATAACTCGATGTGGTAAATAATTTCTCATTCAGTCCAATCAATACAGACAACGGCTTCATCGTAGAACCGAGCGGCACGATGGAGGAAGGATGTTTTTTTCTTTCTTCCTCCGAGTCATATTTCCCGTAAACGCTGCGAATCGTTCCGTTTTCCAATACGTTGGAGAAGTTTTCGTAATCCTCAGAACTGATTCTTCCCCCGGCCCAAATGTTTGAATCGTAATCCGGCATGCTTGCCATCGCGACGATCTTGCCGGTATCCACTTCCATGGCCACGGCGAAGCCTGTTTTGGCGTATTCCGCACGCTCATATTTATTGCTTGAGGTTGTTATTTTTTTCAATTGATCCATAATCGCTTGCTCTGTTCTTAGCTGTACGTTTTTATTAATGGTCAAATAAATATCAGACCCTTTTTGAGGATTCGTTATTTGCATAGGACCAATAATACGCTCCGCATTGTTAACCGGATACGTCTTCAAGCCGTTTGTTCCGCGCAAAACGTCCTGGTACATGAACTCCAGGCCGTCCATGCCCACATCCTCCTCTTCCAGATACTGAAGAGTCGCATCGTCTTCCGTCGTTTTTTCCTTATAGAAATCAACCGTTTCCCTAACGCCCTTATATTTCTTCAAATAGCCGACCAGCTGGACCGCGATGGAATTGGTATCGTAATTCCGAACGCTTTCCTCCAAGATGTCGATTCCTTTAAAGTCCGTCCGGTTTTCCATAAAATAAGCGATTTCCTTATTCGTTAAGCCGGATTTGATACGTCTTGGCGTCGAGATCGTATTCCGTCTAAAATCCAAGTCCATCTGCCGGATAATGTCATCTACGGTCATCGCTTTCGTTGGATCGCCGAATCTCGTAAAGACTTCGACCAGCTTTGCCGCCATTTCCTTGGCGTTCTCTTTGGCATCCTCCAGCTTAAGCTCCGGCTGTATGCTGAAATACAATGACTGCGTTGAAGTGGAATAGGCGATTGGATAACCTGTAGAATCGTAAATATTACCACGTATAGGCGGAATTTTCACGCTGCGGGTTGCCTTATTGATGCCCTCCGCGCTAAGCGTCGGCCCTTCCACGAACTGCAATATGGCCAGACGAACGATCAATATGCTAAACAATGCGAAAGTAATAAAGAAAAATAAGTTCAGTCGAAAAGAAAAATGCCGCCGGTTTATGATCTCCCGCTTTTGCGGATCATCTTGCACGTTGAATCACCTCATATCCTTAAAATAAATCGATTTCCTATAACCCGGCTATGCTTCGCGTATATGCGTGTCATCGAATGCCGGCGGATTAAACCAGTCGCCTGCGTTTGCCCATGTGGCATCCAGCGGAATCCATTCTGATCCGATCTGCACCTCATTCCAAGCATGAGGACCAAAGCCTCCGCGCCCGTCGGCACCCATCCCCGTCACAACCCGTACCTCAAGGCCTGCTGACCTCGCCATTACCGCATACAAACGAGCTATATCTATACATACGCCTTTTCGCGTATCAAATGTCTCGGGAGGTGTTTGTTCCTTCCAAATCCCATGCTCCTCATAATTGCTCGCTTTGTCATAATCATAAGCAATTCTTGTGCCCAGCCACTCGTAAAGGCTGCGCGCTTTCTCCTCTTCCGTCTGCGCATCCTTCGTTACATAAAGGGCCGCCTGCTCGATTTCAGCAGGAATGGCATAATCAATCATTTCATATTTGCGTTGTAAAATTTGCTTAAACTGCGCCTCAACCGCTTTGGTGAAAACCGGCCCTTGTCCTTCGAGAACATCTCCCGCAACCGGACTTAGCCAAGCAGCTGCTTTGTTATAAACCTGCGAATCGGATATTTTATCGACATACCAACCATTTGGCATAAGAGACACATAGACGAATAAGAAAGCTACGAATAGAAATGACCGCCCTGCGCCATGAACGGCGCCAAGCAGTGCCCCAACCGCACGGCTTGCATTTTTCTTGCTATGCAGGCTGGCGGCTGATTCTTCCCTCCCGCTGCGCAGCATCCCTTGCAATCCGCGTTCTACAAAAGGCTCCGCGAATGCAGCCAATGCGCGCAGCAGCAAATAGCCTAGCAGGAATAAGACGCCATAGCGCAGCAGCGCGAAATCCCGCAGACTTGTGAGCAGCGTGAACCATGCTTGCTCCAAGCTGCTGATCTCATGCTCAGGAACCTTTACGCGCTCGGCGAGCCAATCCGCTATGACGGGCGATATTTTATTCGTAAGCTGAGCGGAGAGCAGCAAACAGACAGCAATGACAATGCCCTCCCAGACAAAAAAGAAAAGACGCCTCGCAGATCCCGATGCGCCTCTCCTCATCCCTTGAACAAGAGAACCAAGCAGCAGCAGAAGCACAATGACAGCAACGGGCTCTAACTCATCTAATCGTCCTATCCAGCTAGTCATAAGCATTACCCGTTCTGCTTCGCTTGGTCAATGAAGGTTTGTATCGTGCTGTCAAGCTCCCACTTACCAAGCTCGGTCCCGCGAAAGGATACGGCTACCTCATTCTCGCCTGGCACGCCGGTAAGCTCTACATTTTTAGTTTTTACGGTGAAGGTACCGTCCGAGTTGTTCACGAAAGCAGCATCCTTTGCCTCGCCTACCATGGCATTAACCGCTTCCTGCTTCACCGTATCCGCTACCTTAGTCCCGATCTCCTTAAGATCATCCATACTGTAGCCGCTATAAACAACAATACCAAGAACGATTGCCGCAACGATCGCCCATTTGAGCACGGTCTTCACAATGCGCACAATCATAAATAGTACAACAAGCGCTATAACAAGCACTAACCAATGGTCTTTAAAGAAAGTCATCCATGTGTCCGTATCATAAGTCGAAAAATCCAAAAAATCCAATTGCATCCCCTCCATTATACCTCGTACAAAATCTCATTACAAAATATTATAACCTACGAAATATAGGGCGTAAACGCTTGCCTCCTTTTTATGCAGACATATCCTGTCCCAATTAAACGTACAAGTATATAAGTGTGTAATTGGCAAGGAGGGGTAGCCCTGTGAAAACAGCGGTTTGGCTTTATTTATTTTTGTTTGTTGCTTTTTTTGATTTGCATGCGCAATATCCGATTTTGACACCTTTTGCTATTTCCTTGGGTGCGGCACCTTCTTTTATCGGACTTATGATGGGCATGTACTCCATTACGCATTTGCCCGGCAATCTTATTGCGGGCTTCGGCGTTGACCGATACGGCAGCAGATTTTTTATCGTATTCAGTCTCATGGCTGCGGGCGTTGTGCTTCTTTTCCAGTCGCATGTTACTAACCCTTGGCAGTTGCTTCTGCTGCGCTCCATAAGCGGCTTCGTACTGGCATTCCTCTCACCAGCCTGCCTGGCCTTACTCGCCAAAATGACCAGCGATCGAACGGAACAAGGAAAGCTTATGGCGGGTAACGGTCTTGTCCATACGCTGGCTTCCGTCGTCTCCCCCGCAGCCGGCGCCTATCTTGTTGCCAAAATCGGGTTTACGACCGCATTTACCCTGCTTGGCTGGATTCTGATCGTCACTTCCGTTTGCGCTCTCTTCTTTATTAGAGATATCCGCGGGAGTGCCGTGCAGGCAGCAGCTCCGGTAGAAGAGAATAAAGGAAAAAGCAAAGAAAAGCTGCCGCTGGAACAGCCGGTTTCCATACCATGGCTCGTCTTCTTACTGCCAGTTGCTCTAAGCTGCGCACAGGGCATCTTATCGTTCGAGCTGCCGCTTCTAGCCAAGACGAAGGAAGCCATGATGACGACCGGGCTCCTATTCTCCGTTGTCAGCATAGGTGCTCTCGTTACGCTGAGCATGCTGTTTTTAAACCGGGTATCCGCCTACCAACGTACGCTGTGGGGCTCGCTTTTTCTTGCCATTGTCTATTTCGGCATCGCCTCTCAAATGCCGGCCCCGCTTACCTTGATGCTGCTTTTGGTCGGGATGGCCAAAGGGGTCATTTTACCCGCACTCTCCACGCTGTTAATCGAGCTCAGCGGCGGTGCGCGTTATGGGCGAACCTTCTCTGTTTTATCGATTGCATTTTCAATCGGCGCATTTATCGGTCCTATGGCTGCCGGGCAGGTACGCGATTATATTTCTCCTTACTACATCGCATTCATTGCACTGATGATAGCCGTGACGCTTCTGCCTCTGCATATTTCCAGGTCGATGTCGTCCCGAACCCATTTTTCGTAGGCATGGGTATACGCACAGGGCTAATTCCCCCCCTCTACATAACATACATTATGGCAAATGACCAGCCAAGACAGTCGGCTCCCGCTGACGGCTATCATAGCTTTTAGGCAAAAAGAAACGGGGTGACTCATATATGTCTGGAAATAATGTGGGTGGATTGAATCAAGGTTGCGGACACCATGGCAATTCGAATATCGGCATCATCCTCGTACTGTTTATCCTGCTCGTAATCATTGCGTGCACTTGCCTATACTAGGATAAAATGTGAACGGCCTGCTGAGAGCAGGCCGTTTGTTTTCCTATGACAACTGCTATCGGTAAAATCGATATTTGGTGGTAAACTATAAATATGCCGCAATCAGCTGCACCTACTTTCGTATTCGAGGTGACTTCAATGGAAATTGCCATTATCGTAGAAGGTAAAAATGATAAAGCAAGACTAAAGCGCGTTCTCGATGATCAGGTGCCGATCTATTGCACCTTTGGCACGCCCGGCTCCGAGCAGCTGGACAAGCTTCGCAAGCAGGTGGGGCATAATCAAGCCTATATTTTCACCGACAATGATTCCTCTGGAAAAAGAATCCGCTTTTTGCTTCGCGATGTTTTTCCAGACGCTGAGCATATTTATACCCGTAGAGGCTATTCTGGCGTTGAGCATACCCCTCTGGAATATTTAATTGAGCAATTAGAAAAAGCGGGCCTCGATGCGCATATTAATTATCCTGCGCAGAGTCCCGCTTCCAGTTGGAGCAAAGATGAATTTTAAAGCACCTTATTTAATTCATTGACGATATCTTCAGCTGTTAAATCTTCCTTGCTGCCGTCAATCCATTTCCGGATTTGTCCGTCCTTGTCCACGATGGTAATAACATTCATATGTGTATAAGAGCTGTCTTCGTTTTTCATCACAGACACGCCGAAATCCTTAGCCAATTGAAGCGTGTTCGCTTCTTCTCCGCGCAGGAATCGCCAGCTGCTCGTATCGGCAAAATGGCGTTTCGCAAAATCGCGAATGACTTCCGGCGTATCGCGCTCCGGATCGAACGTGATGGATATCAGTTCTGCCTTTGTGCCAAGTTTGCCTTCCGCTTCAAGCTGATCCTGTACCTGGGAGAGCAGGAAGGTGGTCGGCGGACATACATCCGGACAATTCGCAAAATAGAAATAAACGATTCGCGCCTTGCCATTGGTGGATTGGAGCGAAACCTTCTGTCCGTCAATATCCGTAAGCTCGAATGCCGGAGCAGCCATCTCGATGGGAAGCGTCTGCTTCGGCTGCATGCCGTACGTAATAAATAAATAAATGCCCATAGCCGCGCATAGCGCCAGCACTGCTATCTTAAAGCTATGCTTCTTCAAAAAAACCACGAAAGTCACTCCCTAATCAATACTTATGACCCTGTCGTATTCAGAATCATAACAACGAAAATTACCATTAAATAATTAACCGAAATAAGGAAATTTGTTTTTGCCCATTTTTCCGTATCCTTGGCTCCTGTACCGCGAAGCGTATGAACGAGCCACAGAAGTCCGCCCAAAACAGAAATAATTAAAAAGTAAATGCCTACATACCCGTAGGTGTAAAACAAGATCCCAGTCGGCAGCAGCAGTACGATGTAGGGAATCATTTGCAGCTTAGTCCGCTTGATACCCTTCACAACCGGAAGCAAAGGATAGCCCGCAGCGCGGTATTCCTCCACCCTTCTAATCGCAAGCGACCAGAAATGAGCGGGCTGCCATAGAAACAGYAGTGCGAATAGAATCCAAGCTCCTGCATCAACCTCATTCGTAACCGCGCAGTATCCGATAACGGGCGGCATAGCTCCCGAGATCCCTCCGACCGAAGTACTCCACGTAGAAGTCCGTTTTAGCCACATCGTGTAAATGACAATGTAAACGAACCACCCTAGCAGGCCAAGCCAACCCGATAAAGGATTAACGAGTATGAACAAGACGGCTAGTCCAGCTATGCCCAAAATAATGCCGTAAAGCAATACCGTTCCAGGCTGCATGCGACCGGTAGGCAGTGCGCGATCCTTCGTACGCTCCATTTTCAAATCCAATTCCCGGTCCCAATAATTATTAATGACGGTGGCTGACGCTATAGTCAAAGTTGAACCGATAAGCGCCCATATAAGCAATAGGTAATCGATATCCCATTTGGAAGCAACCAAAAAGCCACCCAGCGCAGCAAACACATTAAGTCGAAGTAGCCGCGGTTTTGTTAAAGCAATCAAGTCTTTCAGCACGAAGCGAGCCTCCCGAGTTATGCGACAAGACGCTTGATGCGTCTATCATCCATTGATGAATCGTTTTTAATCATACCGAAAAAAGACCGCGATGACAACGTTCGACGGTTTTGTTCATCATTTTGCCACGCAAATTGTGACAAATCATTTAGTAACCATTTTGCTGGGCGCCGAGTACAATGACTATGTAGTTTGATGCCCATTCCAAACCGCGTATCAAACCGTCCTAAAGATGCGAAGGGAAGTGAACCGACAAGTCTATGGCAGTCATTAAAACGAACTCCGAGGACACGAAGATGCTCGCCCGTCTCATGCGAGCTGAGGCAGAGGGCGAAGGTGAGCTTGGAATGCTTATGGTAGGCAACGTGGGCGTAAACCGTGTTCGCGGCAACTGTCTTGATTTTAAAAACATTCGCTCCATTCCGCAGATGGTCAACCAACGGCCCGGCGGCTTCGAAGCAATAACCAAAGGTTATTTTTACCAAAGCGCCCGCGAAAAAGATATTCGATTGGCGAAGCGGATGATCAACGGTGAGCGTCAGCATCCGGCTTCCAATGCGCTGTGGTTTTTCCGTCCGGCTGGAGGCTGTCCCCCTACTTGGTGGAACCAAACGCACAGCGGAAGATTTAAGGCGCATTGCTTCTATATTCCAAAGCAAGGCGAATGCCCAGCTGTCTATTAATTTCAATTTCTAATGTGTGAAAGCGAGGAATTTCAAGATGTCTAACGGTTACGGCTTTAAAACTCAGGTAAGTCCCGCAAATGTAGGTCCACATCATGGCTACGGTTACGGCGGATATGGCAGCTATCCATATCCAATGGGCGGGCAGCAGCCTACTACGCTTCCTGCCGGCATGCCAATGGGGCAGCAGCCAACTACGTTTCCTGCCGGGATGCAAGTACAGTCTGCTCAAATGCAACAAATGCCGCCAGCTGTTCCAAGCGGTGCCTTCGTTACCCCTGCAGGCGGCAACATCGTTACTCTTCCTGCAATTGAGGAATCTTATGTAGAAAACATTTTGCGTCTAAACCGCGGTAAAATGGCAACCTTCTACATGACTTACGAAAACAACAGCGAGTGGAACGCCAAAATTTTCAAAGGAATTATCGAGGCTGCCGGTCGCGACCATATCGTAATAAGCGATCCGACGACGGGTATGCGTTACTTACTTTTGACGCTTAATCTCGATTATGTGACCTTCGACGAGCCTATTGCTTACGAATATCCATTTAACGGAAACGTCGTGACCTCTTCTACACCGCTCGGCATGGCTACCTTAGGAACGGTTAATTCTAGCCGTTAATCGAGCTGCGATCGCGTGAATGTGCCGGCTTGAATGTCCATACATGCAATTTCGCCGGCCCGCCCGCGATCCAATCCGATAGTTGAAACCAAGAAGAGCGCTCGCTGCAGCGTTCTTTTTTGATTTGATCAGCCTGCTCGAGCGAGAACGCTTGCCAAACCTCAACGAAAAGATTTTCTTGATCTGTTCCTTCATATAAATAGACCTCATGCTCCTGCAGCAGGAGCTCCTTCGTAGTCGTCAGATAATGCTCACGCCATTCCGGTAAAATACGGTATTCCGCAAAACAAATGTACATTTGCCTCAAGTCTCCTTTTGCTTTCTTTGATAAAGTTCCCCCTGTCCGTCGATACTACACCTATTCATTTACCTTGGGAGGACTCGACATGGATACAGGCACACATCTCGTCATGGGTATTGGGCTCGCCGGACTGGCAGCCATCGATCCCTTAGTTGCAGCAGATCAATCCATTCAAACCGCTGTATTGTTTGGCACGGTAGCCGGATCGCTAGCACCCGACTTAGACAGTCTGCTTCGTTTAAAGGGTAACGCGGTATATATTCGGAACCATCGCGGCATTTCTCATTCTTTGCCGGCGATCGCCATTTGGACGGTGCTGATTACCGTCATCCTTCAATTATTTTACGGCGGTAGCCTGCCATGGCTCCATATTGGAAGCTGGGTGCTGCTCGCCGTATGCGTTCATGTATTCACCGACCTGTTCAACACCTATGGCACACAAGCCATGCGGCCCTTTACAGACAAGTGGATCTCCTGGAACATCATACACATCTTTGATCCCATTATTTTCACAACGCATGTCATTGCTATTTTACTGTGGGCCGGCGGTTTCGTAAATCCGGCATTTATCTTTCCGCTTATGTATCTGTTTCTTGCCGTATACTTCGTATGGAGGACAATAACGGCAAGAAGCACGGTACAAAAGATGAAAACCCTCGATTCTGAATATGAAGAGGGCGATGTGTATATTGCGATCCCAACGATTTCGCTTTCGATATGGAATGTGGTTAAGCAAGCTAAAAATAGCGGCTTTGTCATTGGCAACCTGCGCAATGGCAAATTAAAATGGCTGGATCGGGTGCAGTGCTCCGACCATCCCTCCGTCGCCAAATCCAAAAACGATCCGGCAATCCGCTCGTTTTTATATTTCACCAGCTTTGCTTGCGCAGATGTCAGGGAGCATCATTGGGGGTACGAGGTCAGATGGTGCGATGTAAGATATCGTCATCGTAAGCAGTATCCTTTTGTAGGCGTCCTGCTAATGAACAAAAACGATGAAACGATCGGCTCTTATGTGGGCTGGCTCAGCGATGAGCGTTTAATGAAAAGACTGCGTATGGATACTTATTAATATTGACGTTGGAAAGCCCTTGCCGCATGATACAGGGGGCTTTCTTTTTTTGTTAAAAAAAGTTCAGTCCATCTTCATTCCTGCTGTGATAAAATGATGACTAACCTAACTAAAAAGCCCAAGGCAAGCCTTGGGCTTCATTCACCATTGTGTATAAGAAGCGATTATCGGGAGCCGCCAGAAAGCTGTTGTTCAGCAATTTGGACAAGCTTTTTAGTGATATAACCACCTAGGGAGCCTGCATCACGCGTCGAAACATTACCGTAGTAGCCATCTTGAGGAATTTGCACGCCCAGCTCCTGTGCTGCCTCAAGTTTCATTTGTTGTAATGCTGCAGTTGCTTGTGGAACAACAAGTTGATTTCTGCTTCCTGCCATAATGTATTTCTCCTTTCGTCCTCTGCACTTTGATGTGTGTTGCAAGCTTGCAAACTTATTATGTGCTGCTTCAAAGAAACTATTCTAAAATTCAAAAAAATATATTGATGATTTGTTAAGGAGAGAAAACACCATGTCGAAGCCGCTTTCTTTGTTCTTTTCCGTCGTTGCTATCGTATTTTTGAGCGCTATGTCTGTCTCAATCAGCTATAGCGGTTGGCTCGTATTATTATTTGGCTTATTGAGCCTCTTTACCATCGGAGCCGGGTTTATCGTTAAAGCTCGCTTACGCAGAAAAAAACAGGGCTGACGCGTGGCGTCAGCCCTGTTGCCGTTTCAATCTCTAGCCGCGAGGAGGAAGAAAGCCCATAAGCTCCTTTACATCTGCTAGCGTGCGGTCTGCTATAACAGAAGCACGCTCAGCGCCTTGCTTCAATATCTGATGAATTTCACCCGAACTCCGAATTTCATTGTATCTGGCCTGGAGCGGTTCGATAACGGATACGACATGCTCAGCGAGTTCCTTCTTGAAAGGTCCATACCCCTGCCCCTCGTAGCGAGCTTCGATCTCTTCAATACTCATATTCGCGCAATGCGAGTAAATGCTCATTAGATTGCTGACTTCCGGCTTATTCGCGGGATCAAACTTCACTTCGCGGCCAGAATCCGTCGTCGCCCTGCTAATTTTCTTGCGGATGACATCAGGCGGATCAAGCAATGCGATAAAGCTGCCTGCATTTGGATTGCTTTTGCTCATCTTTTTGCTGGCATCGTCAAGTGACATAACCCGTGCTCCTACCTTCGGAATATAAGGCTCCGGAATCGTAAAGTATTTGCCGAACCTCGTATTGAAGCGATGAGCCAAATCACGAGTGAGCTCCAAATGCTGCTTCTGATCGTCACCAACCGGTACAAGATCAGCATTGTATACCAGTATGTCCGCAGCCATTAGCGTAGGATAAACGAACAAACCCGCGCCGACCGAATCCTTGCCGGCAGATTTATCTTTGAATTGCGTCATTCTTTCCAGCTCACCCATGTTCGCCAGTGTCGTAAACAACCATCCAAGCTCCGCATGCGCGCGGACATGGGATTGGACGAATACATTGGCTTTGAGCGGATCAATGCCGGCGGCAATAAACAAAGCGGCTACCGCTTCTGTTTGTTCCCGAAGTGCAGCCGGGTCTTGCGGAACGGAAATCGCATGCAAATCAACAACCATAAAGAAACATTCTTCCGTATGCTGCAGCTTCACGAAATTTTGCATGGCGCCAATATAGTTACCAAGCGTAAGCTGGCCGCTTGGTTGTATGCCCGAAAGAACTTTTTTCATTATGCTTCAACCTCTTTCCGATATGATCTTAAAAAAACGCAAAAAATCCCCCGCCGCAAGGGACGAGGGACCGTGGTGCCACCCTAATTCGCTTATGGTACGCTTTTCTGTAAAACCAAGCGCATGATACACCCATAAGCCTTATTGCTCCATAACGGGGAGCTACCGTACAAACATCTTCGGCTGCGAATGCCGCCAGTTTCCTTTTGTAGGCTCCGGGGCCCATTCAGCATCGATGCTTGCACCGGTTCACAGCGACCACCGGCTCTCTGCACGCAAATCTATCGAGCTTACTTTTTCCCATCATTGCATTTAACACGATTATACCTGTGAAAACTGTAAAGTCAAGCGGCGAAATAGTTGTCCTATTGTTACCATTTCTTGCATAGGCTATACTGATATTCGTAATCTTTACAAAAAGAAAGGATACTGGTCTATGCTAAAGTTCGTTTTTCGCTTCGGGACCCCGCTGCTTGGGGTAGGATGCTTAATAATGCTTGCCCTTATCGTTACTAATCGAGAATTGCCGACACATATTTTCAACGCCGCAAACCTGCAATCCTTCAAAATATTATTTATAAGCATTATATTAGAAGCTTTTCCATTCATCCTCCTTGGCGTATTATTCTCAGCCCTGCTGCAAGTATTTGTTACGGACGAGCTGATCCAAAAATTCACGCCAAAAAATCCGGTAGCCGGCGTTCTATTCGGTGCGCTGCTTGGTATCTTGTTTCCTTTATGCGAATGCGGCATGATTCCTGTCGTCCGCCGCTTAATACGCAAAGGCATGCCTGCCTACATCGGGATTGTGTATTTGCTCGCCGGACCTATCGTAAATCCAATTGTTTATGCCTCTACCTTCACAGCTTTCCGCACAAAACCTGAAATGGCTTATTCTCGAATGGGACTAGCCTTCGTCATCGCTGTCATTGTCGGCTTGCTGCTTTATAAATTTATGAAAAACAGTCCGCTTAAGACAACTCAAGCGACACAAATGGCTTATCATGGCCATTCCCACAGCCACGACCACGGAGCAAGCGGCAGCGGGTTCAAGGGCCGAGTCGCCTCGATCCTATCCCATGCGTCAGACGAATTTTTTGAAATGGGAAAATATTTGATTTTCGGCGCCTTATTAACCGCTATTATCCAAACCGCAATTGATCGCAGCACCCTTGCGGCATTTGCTGATCAGCCTATTTTTTCATACGTATTCATGATGGGCTTTGCTTTTATTCTATCGATTTGCTCGACCTCAGATGCGTTCATCGCGTCTTCATTCAGCGGTATGTTTGACTTTGGACCGCTGCTGGCTTTCCTTGTATTCGGTCCCATGATTGATCTTAAAAATACGCTGATGCTCTTAAGCACCTTCCGCGTTAAATTCGTATTTATTCTGATTGCTTTAACCGCGGCGCTAACCTTCATCGGTGCTTGGATAACGGAGGTATTATTATGACTCATCATTTGATACGTGCTGCCATCTTAACCGGCTTTGCCATGTTTATTGTTTATTTGGACCGTACAGGCGAAATGATGCTTTACATCGCGCCAAGAATGGAGCTTTACGTCAAGCTGTCAGCGCTCGGACTTTATGCGGCTGCAATCTATCAAGTGTATGCCGCGCTTCAAAAGCGGATGGGCAATCAAACACCAAGCTGCGATTGCGAACATGAGCCCTCGCCTTCCATTTTCAAAAACATCATCATTTATGGCTTGTTCATATTTCCGCTGCTGCTTGGCTTCCTCGTTCCTACCGGGACGCTCGGCAGTGCGCTTGCCGCAAAAAAGGGGATGAGCCTCTCCGGCAGCGCTGGCTTTGAGCGGACCCTGTCTAACAACACGCAGACACCGGATGTCAAAGACGCGGCTGTGAATACGCCTCAATCAGCGCAGGGCAGCAACGGCGCCGGTGATGGCATAGACAAGCTGTTTCCAGCTGATGAATATACAGAAGCGCATGCCGCTTATGGGAAAAAGCTTTATGCCCAGCCGCTTATCAGCGTACCGGAAAAGCAATTTATCGAGACCTTAACGACGCTTGATCTCTTTCGGGAAGCGTTCATGGGAAAGGAAATTGAAATAACCGGCTTTGTTTATCGCGAGGAAGATATGGGCAAGGAACGTTTTGCGGTCAGCAGATTCGCAATGAGCTGCTGTTCAGCAGACGCTCTGCCTTACGGACTAATGATTAATTGGCCAAAAGCTAGTGAGTATGCGGATGACGAATGGGTAACCGTAAAAGGCACCTTGACTACCTCTACCTATATGGATAACGAAATTATCCTATTGGATGCCGTTAAACTGGAGAGAATAAAGACACCAGAGTCGCCTTACGTGTATCCTGATCTCGATTTTGGTCTATAAAGCAAAGAGCTGACGGCGGTCGTCAGCTCTTTTTCTTGTTCGCTGTGTCTGTTTATTGTGAATCCCATAAATCATTTCTTTTCGGATAATAGCGTGAATTCCAATTAGCCATATTATAATTGGATTCAAAAAGGATGCTGGCTGACCAAGTGTTGGAGCTTGTCCGTACAGAGAAATCATACAAAATTTCGCCATGCGACCATTCCTTCCTGTACTTCAGCGACTCAATTGCCATTTGCTTAAAGGCTTGGACTTGAACCGCTGTAAGTCCCTTATCCCCACTCTCAAACTTTCCGTTTTTGCTTTCAATGGGATGATGTCTTACCCCGAACTTTCCTACCGCATTATTTCTTACATGAATTAATACCGTACCGGCAGTAGCGTTAGTCAGTTCACCTTCAAGCTGGCGAAATACAAATTCTACTTGACGAGCGAGTGATGTCGAATCCGTTTGCATACAAATTATCCTCCTTTATGATTTATTAGGTATGAGTTTCCATATAGGTCTCAACGCATATTATATAGTTCATTTCTATCATTTACAATATATTATTCAACATTATTTTTAAAAATTCGATTATTTTCGACCAATAAATAATGTTTAATGCTTATTTTTTACATATTTAAATAAGATAATCAATAATGTGCAAATACGAATTGAATCTTTTGGACTAAGATAGCCGCTATATTAGTTCTGTCGCCTGGCTCCACCTGCTTTTTCCAAATTTAAAATCGGTATTTAGGATATTTGAACCATCATTTATAAATAACAGTAAATCGAATAACTAATTACGATTACCGCTAATGGTATCATTTTCTAATTTGCGTTACACCGAAAACGTATTTGGTATTTTCCGAAAAGGCGCTTGCGGGCACTAAATATTTATACATTTTGCAAATCGACAATTATAGACCAATTTCGCGGGTGGTGCTATAATATGGATAATCTAATAAAAGGAGCGCTTACATAATGATCCAATGGTACTATTCGCTTTCCGTGCGCAATAAGCTGATGATCACTTCCTATCTGAATTTAGCAGTGTTCGCCCTCATTATGCTTCTCGTTTTATCGATATCTGGCGGCTCTCTTCTTACAGGCATTATCGTCACAATCATTATGGCAATCGCTACGTTTCCGCTTGTTTCCTTTATTGAGAAATCGATCAACAATTCCTTCGATGAAATCAAAGGAACCGCACTTCGAATTTCCAAAGGCGATTTCACCCAAAAAATCGACACTAATTCCTCTTCCGCTTTAGGGGAGCTGGGACATTCCTTCAACAGCATGATTGATAAGCTTCGCGACATCCTGACGGAAACAACAAACATTATCCGTCACGTGTCCGATACGAGCCACAGCATCTTTGATAAAAACAATAATATCCAAATAGCTATGCAGCAGGTTGCAGCCTCCGCCAACGAGCTTGCGACCGGGGCAAATGAAATTTCCGAAGATGTATCGGATATGAGCGAGTCGATCAATGAAATCGAAGAGAAAGTGTCCGACTATGCTTCCTCTACGAAAGAGATGAACACACGCTCAGAACAGACGCTGCAGCTCGTAGACAAAGGCATGAAGGCTCTGGATGTACAAGCCGAAGGTATGCGCCGCAACGTGGAAGCCACGGAAAAGGTATCGGCTACGATCGAAGATCTCGCAAGCAAAGCGAAGGGGATCAGTGCCATTACTACGACCATTTCTGATTTAGCTGAACAAACCAACTTGCTTTCCTTGAACGCTTCCATCGAGGCAGCAAGAGCAGGCGAACATGGCCGAGGCTTTGCTGTTGTCGCCCAAGAAGTCCGCAAGCTCGCGGAGGAATCCAGCGCTTCAACCAAACAAGTATTCCAGCTGGTGAAGAGTATTGATGAGGGCATCAAGCATACCATCAGCAACATGAAAACAAACGAAGAGGTCGTTAAGCTGCAAACCGAGCACATCAAGGAATCGGAACTCGTATTCTCGGAAATCGTTCAAAGCGTACAATTTATTACGGACAAAATTTTTGTATTCTCGMAGGAAAGCGATGCGATGCTTGAGAGCGCCCGAAAAATATCCGGTGCGATCCAGAACATTTCTGCGATTACGCAGCAATCCGCTGCAGGCACCGAACAGGTTTCTGCTTCCATGAACGAACAGATCGCGTCCGTGCAGGCGGTTGTGGAAGAAACCGAACGCATGCGCACGATGGCAGGCCAGCTCCTAAGAACGATTAGTGTTTTCAAAATGAAATAAATTTCGCTTCACGAATTAAGTGTATACAAGCGTAAACGGCTGTCGCCGTCCTCTGTGGCAAAAGCTGACGTTTCGCGGTGATATATAAGCACATTTATAAGTGAAAACTTATAAATTCTTATATATTGAAAAAAGACCGTAATCAAGCCCTCTTATCGCGGGTTGATTACGGTCTTTTTAATTCGACTGGCACCATTAAGCTTGCTGCTTAGCTCTATACTCTTGCCGGCGCTCCTCGCGTTCGCTCTCTTTGATTCTCGGACAGGTATAGCAATAATAACCGCCGTCTACGTGATAATACAAACAGCAGGAAGATTTCAGGCGAACCTGCTTATCTGGATTATCCATCGCTTCTGTCATACGGAACTTTACATTAAGCGGATTTTTGTTTCGTGCGAAAACCGAAGCCTCAAGCGACTTCACAAGCTCAAAATTGTTGTGCGCCTGCTGCTTTACCTGCTCGCTCACATCCATATCCATCAGTCGGTCATAGCCGTAAGCGAGCGAGGTTGGAAGCTGTCCCCAGAGCATGCCTACCTGTAAGGTGCCTACCTTGGCAATGGATTCAAAAATCGGCAGTACCGTATGCTCAAAAAAACCGCTGATCCTGTCCTTCGTCCAAGCCGCGTGTTCATGTTCCTGCTCAGGTGCAGCTATGAGATCCGTTTGATTCAAATAAAAATTAGTTGCCGTATATTTATATCCGTTATAGTCAGCCGTATAAATTTGAACCGTAATATTATCTAATGATAAGTCCAAGGTCTTGTTCCATGCTGAGAGCATATAAATCAAACCTAGCATCGGTCCGCGAAACCATCCCGCCGTATAGACTTCTCCTACAGAAGGATCATTTCCTTTTACTAAAGGAGTATAGATCTCCAATAGCCGCTTCATTTTATCCTCATCCAGTAGATCCGTTGCGGGACAGCTGAATAAGAGATCATCCCGTTTTTTTACCGTCAGATCAAAATTACTCTCCAGCAGCTCCAGCATTGCTTCATTCATCGATGCAATCGTCCTCTCATCCCCATACATGTACAATAATTTGGCATTAAAATTATTATACCGTATGCGATAATGATTATCAATTACATTAAGCCATATTGACCGTAAGCTCTCCCAGCTGCTCGATATTAACGGTCACTACATCGCCTGACTTCAGATATACCCGTTGATCCTTGGGATAGCCAATGACGACACCTTCAGGCGTTCCCGTTAAAATAACATCCCCGGGCACAAGCGTCATATGTTTGGATATGTAGCTGATAATGGCGCTACATGAGAAAATCATATCAGCTGTATTGGAATTCTGCTTCTGTACCCCATTCACGCTGCAGGAAATCGTTAGCTCATCCGGATTAACCACCTCGTCGGCAGTCACAAGATACGGTCCGATCGGCGCGAAACCGTCGCAGCTTTTCCCAAGCATCCATTGCGAAGTACGGCGCTGTAGATTGCGTGCGGATAGATCATTTGCGCAGCTATAACCAAAAACATAGTCAAGCGCCTCGGTTTCTTCAACATTTTTGGCTGTTTTACCAATAATAATGGCTAGCTCTGCTTCGTAATCTACCTCATCACTTGTAAGAGGAAGCTCGACAATATCACCATGTGCGCTTAGAGAATTGGCAAACTTATTAAACAGAATCGGTGAGGTGGGAATTTCCGCTTTCGTTTCCTCCGCATGCTTTCGGTAATTCAAGCCTACACAAATAATTTTTTGCGGATTGGAAACGACCGGCGCATACGTCAGGCTCGATTCCGCCACCAAGTAGGCAGGGTTTGCTTCTTTTTGCACAGCTTCTCTAAGCGCTTCCAATTGTGCTCTTACAGCCTCGCCGCCTAAGAGAGCAGCTTCCATTGACCTAGGCGCAGCTATCCCTATTGCCTGTGATGCGGCTGCAATATCGATAACACCTTCTTCCGTTTTCATCCCAAGCAATACATCATCCGAGAGTTTAAACTGCAGCAGCTTCATAATCATTCTCCTCCTATATAACGAGCATTATATATTCATCTTAAGCTTCCTCTTTTTCCTTGTAAAGTGCATGAAAGAAAGGTTCTTGGGTAAAATAGCGGCACAGCTTTTTATTCTCAATCATGGGGACGGGACTGATAAGGTATGCGAAAAAAACAGCATCAAAAATGGCTGGCTGCTGCAGGCCTAGCTTTGCTCAGTATTTTATTGCTTGGAATTTCGGCTGACGCGTATGCCGCGTCTGCCAGCGGAAAGCAAGCAGGGCAATTCGCGCCCGATAAGGAAAAAAAGAAGCGCCGAGCTGCCTCCATGTCATGGGTAAAGCTTCACCAGCAATTTCCGAGCACCTTTTTATTAAACGGCCCGCGTCATTCGAAGCGGATTGCACTTACCTTCGATGATGCCCCTGATCCGAAGTACACGCCGATGATATTGGATATCTTAGCCCAGCATGATGCTTGCGCAACCTTCTTCATCGTTGGAAACCGTGCATCTCATTATCCAGCGATTGTGAAACGGATACATAACGAAGGACATATCATCGGCAACCACTCATACGACCATGCTGTATTATCCACGCTTACGTTAACGAACTATCAAAAGCAAATTTGGCGTACTGATGCCATTATTACAAATTTAATTGGCTACTCTCCTCACTTCATCCGCCCGCCCTACGGCGAACTGATGCCCCAGCAGGTGAAGTGGAGCAGGCAGGCAGGCTTTTCCATCGTCAATTGGGATGTTGATTCCGTCGATTGGAAAGATAATCCTAGCAGCGACTTGATTCTGAAAAACATAAAAAAAACGCTTCAACCAGGCTCGATTATTCTCCAGCATGCCGGAGGCGGCGTGGGCCAAAATTTATACGGAACGGTAAATGCGTTGCCAAATCTTATTAGGCAGCTGCGCGGCAAAGGTTACGAGCTCGTCACATTGCCTGAGCTGTTAGGTCAGCCAGCTGCTCGCTAATAACAAAAAAACGGCAATTCGCTCCTAGGAGGGAATTGCCGTTTTTACTTTTTCTGCTTATTTAAGAATAAACACTTTTACATTTTGGAAACCAAATGATCTCGCTTGGCTCGTTACCCCAGGAACGAAAATATCGATGCGTTTACCTTTGATCGCACCTCCGGTATCCGTAGCTGTTGCAACCATGCCTCCTTGAGGCAGTCCATTATAGTCGTAGCCCGTCACATAAAGCTTCGTGCCGAGAGGAATGATCTTAGGGTCTACCGCAATCGTGCCAACCTTAAGCTTATCGCCAAAATAATCAACTGCTCCCCATTTGCCATTTTCCGATGCAGCTGCCGTATAGGCTGTAGCTTTTACGGAAAACGATTTGGAGTAAGCGTATTCTTTACCATTTATCGCAGTAACCGTCTTAGAGGAATCGTTAACGGATGCTTTCATTGTCATTGTCTTCTTTGCCGCAGCCGCTTCCGTGGTTGGAATGTTCAGCTTCATGCCTATCGATAAATTGAGAGGATTAACTTTTGGATTCGCTTCCATCAGTGCATCCAAAGGGACCTTATACTGCTTGGAAAGCTTCCAGAATGTATCATTGTCAATCGTCGTATGTGTTTTTGAAGCTGCATCTACCGTTCCTGCCGCCATCATAACGGATAACCCAATTACTGCTGCTGCTAAAGTGCGTTTTTTAAACATGCGGTAAATCCTCCTGTGCGCTTCCGAAGTTTCACAACTTCGATAGCGTTATTATAAATATCGTTAAGGGCGCTGGGCGCCCTTAACATGTGCTCTTGTCCAATATTAAACGGGACAAACTAGCCGATAAACATTTGTACCCATTCGCCGTTTACATAACCGACACCGATTTTAGTAAAGTTTTGGCTCAAGATGTTGGCTCTGTGACCTGAACTGTTCATCCAAGCTGTCATAACGTCTTGTGGAGTCTTTTGGCCGGAAGCAATGTTTTCACCTGCATAAGAATAAGTTACGCCGTAAGAACGCATCATATCAAATGGAGAGCCGTATGTCGGCGATGTGTGGCTGAAGTAATTATTAACATCCATATCTCTTGCTTTTTCCGTAGCTACTTTCGTAAGCAAAGCATCATTTTTAACTGCCGATAGTCCAGCTTTCGCACGTTCTTGGTTGACTAAATCGATGACTTGGGATTGAAATGCGCTCAAGCTACCTCCAGTAGTCGTTCCTGTTCCTGGGTTAGTTGTAGTGCCTGTACCTGTGCTAGGTTTCGTTACTGTGCCGCTGCCAGTACCTGTGCTCGGCTTTGTTACTGTACCAGTTCCTGTACCCGTACTAGGTTTCGTTACTGTACCAGTTCCTGTGCTCGGCTTCGTTACTGTACCAGTTCCTGTGCTCGGCTTCGTTACTGTACCAGTTCCTGTGCTCGGCTTCGTTACTGTACCAGTTCCTGTACCAGTGCTTGGCTTTGTTACTGTACCGCTGCCTGTCGTTGGCCATTTGATTGTGCCGCCCAGCAGCTGGTTAATATCTACTCCGTATCTATCTGCAATCTGCTTGATTGTATCTTGACTAATCGTAGTAATCATTGGACAGTTGGAGTATGTTTTCACAGCCGGTGCTGCACCTGCAGTTGGAGCTGTAAATCCTGCGCCGATTACGGTTGCTGCGATTATACTAGCGACACCTACACGTATTGGTTGCATCTTCATGAATAATTCCTCCTAATAAGATAAGTTTTTTTATACAAAAGCGACGTACGCTGATGCTTTATGAAGCAGCGCATTCGTTTTGTTTGCGTTTCGTTCTTCCCGACGCCACTTATCTTACCATGGGGTTTTGGCCGTTTCATGACACAAAAACTGGAATTAACGTGAAAATGGCCTGCAAAACAGCACGGTTACTGCTTTATGAGAATATACTCATCACCAAAAATAAGCGTTTATAGCTGACCGCTGGCTTTGCGCAGTTCATTAGCCAAACGATGAATTTCGTCTCGTTCTGCCTTTGTACTAGCGGCAAACCAAGCAGGCGACAGCCAAGTAGAAATGATTTTGTTTGCGTCGGCAGGACTCATTTGGATATCTCTCCAATCGCGAACAAGCTCTAGGAATGAAGCTTTATTCACTGAGCTTCCTGGACATGTTTTGGCCGGATTCAATTCACGGTGGAACTTAATTTTTGAATCTGGCAGCTTCCACATTGTTGCGATATGACTTGTTAGCTTTACCGCTGTTGCAAGCTGAGCACCCTCAAGCTTCTCCGCCCCAATGTCAAAATTCCCGATCATCTCGAACATGAACGGATGGATACGATCCTTGTCGGCATCGTTGTAGCCTACCGAGGAGGCTGGTGCTTCCAGCAGCGATCTCCCTTCCCATATATACCCGTCAGGATCGACCGTCGCATGCTGGGCGATATCGCCCCAATTTTGAGTGACGGCATGAAAACGCCACATCGCTTGGATAATTTTCATTTTATCCGCTGCTCTGCGGTAATCCGCAATCGTGGGCTTCCAGGTCCCATGCACATGTACCTGCGAGAACTTTACCTTTAAGTGAAACGGCTTCAAATAATCAACATATTCCGCATAAGTAAACCTACGGAAGTTTTTGCGTTCTACAGCCATCCAGCATCGCTTCCTTTCGGTAAAACAATTATTATTATCCTATGCTTAAAAGCGATGACCCGAAACGGCAAAAAAGCAAAAAGCAGGCCATTTGCAGATATGGCCTGCTTCTTACATGGAATATTCCTCTTTTTATTATCTCGTGCCTAGCTTGACGTTACCTACTTCCGACTTGATATCGATCTTAATATCGCCGCTGCCGATCTTGCCATCCACGATGCTTTTAGAATCATTGGAATCGGAGAAGCCCTCCCACTCGACTTTGCTGCTGCCAACATCCTTTTGGATATAAACGGCTGCGGAAGCAGGCTCCTTATCTACATTAACTGTGATGTTGCCCGTATCTGATTGCAACGAAATATCATTCCGCAGTTCGGCTGTCTCGATACGCACATTACCCGTGTCCGTTTCGCCCTTTAAAATACCTTCTCCATCTGTGAAGGTTACATTGCCCGTGTCGGTTTCGAAATCGATTTCCGCGAAGCTGTAGTTAGTAACCTTCAGATTGCCGGTATCCGCCGTAATATGAAGCTTGCTCCCTTCCAGCTGATCAAGAACAATATTACCTGTATCTGTTTCGATATCAATGGTATTCCAAAGCTTTTCCGGCAGTTCAACTGTCATTTTCAAATTAACGATGGAGATACCAATAGTAAAGCTGTTTTTCGTATTTCCTTCGATATATAGCGTATCTCCCTTTGTTTCGGCTGTGAAAATAATTTTGTCCAATGATTTTTTGTTAACATTACCATCAAGCTTGATTTGAATATCCTTTGATGTCCCTCGTACAAAAGTAACGTTAAAAGTATCGGTCTCCGCATGAATCGACCGGATCGCTGAGGCATCCACCGTCTTCTCCTCTGAATATGGATCTCCTTTAAACTTAACTAAATCGCTTTTATTGAAAACAAAGAATGCACATAGCACACCGATTCCAAGCATAATGAGCGCAACAGCCGCCAGTTTCTTCATTTGATATTCCCCTTTACAATTCTTGTATTGAATTTCAAATATTTTAAAGTCATTTTATAGAAGGAGGTTGTAAGTGCCTTTAATCCTATGACTAGCAAAATCGTTATCGAGCTGCTGATCAAGCCAAGCGTTAGAGCCTGAGGAATGGAGAACGTGCCGTTCCATAAGCTTTCGACCACGATTCCGATACCGGCGATACCGATCGCAACCGCTGATGCCCATAAAGCGATGATGACCGCTGCAAGAGCCAGATAAGGGCCTAATATGAATATAATATTGAATAAACCGAGGCTTACCGTTGCAAAGACCGCCTTCGAGAGCTTTCCGAAGCTGTTATTTTTCTCCGCCTGCACCACCCGGTATCCGAGCAACAGCTCATTGGCAATCATTCTTGGATCGCCCAGCTCGCGCGCCGCATCATCTTCACTTTGACCGTTCTCAACCGCCTGCTGAAAGTGAATGTAATAATCATACAACCACTCTTTTCGCTGAGGCTCCGGAATTACTTTGAGCATACTTTCAAGCTCTAACATATATTGATCTCTTGTCGTCATGGTTTTAGACCTTCCTCTACAATTTCATTTACGGCTTGAGTGAAACTTTCCCATTCGGCAATCAACCTGCGCATATGGCTCCAACCTTCCTGCGTCAATTGATAATACTTGCGTGGAGGTCCTTCGTTCGACTCCTTCAAATAAGTTGAGAAGTATCCGTCCTGTGTCAATCTGTTTAACAAGGGATAGACGCTTCCTACAGCTACCTCGAATTTTTCGGATATTTTGACCGCAAGCTCATACCCGTAACGGTCTCCTCTTGTTGCCAAGACCAAAACGCAAATTTCGAGTACGCCTTTTTTAAACTGAATGTTCATTTCCTGTCCCCCATATGTGAACTTTAGCTGATCCGCTTCAAAAATGTATATGAAGCATAACTTACTATTCACCATTATAGAATAGCGCGTCGAGGTGATTTACTCTTTTTTACAATTTACCACATACTATTCTACAATGCAAGATAGTGTTCAAAAAAGAATACCTCCGACATTACAGCCTAAGCCGTCTATCGGAGGTATTCCTTATCTTAGTTTACGCTTATGAACTTGCCTGTCGCTTGTGATTCAAATGCGCACAAAATTACTTTTAAGGATGCGCGGCCGTCTTCTCCGCTAACGGCAGGAGTCGTGTTCGTTAGAATGCTTTCCAAGAACGCATTAACAACGCCGCTTGATTCTTGTTTATCATTTGTGGAGATCGCGCCAACTTTATGCTTCTCAACGGTGCCGTTACGCAATTCAACGATAACTTGATCGTCTGGATGCGTACCGATTTTCATAACGCCGTTCTCGCACCATAGAATTGTGCTGTTGTCCTCGCCTTTGTAGTAGGTCCAGCTAGCTACAAGCGTGCCGATCGCGCCGCTCTTCATGCGAAGCAAGCAAGAAGCGTTATCGTCAACCTCCGTGCCTTTTTTGTCCAGCGTGCCCACAAAGCCGGCAACCTCTGACACTTCATCATCCAGCATCCAGCGGATAAGATCGGATTTATGAACGCCTAGATCGCCCATAGCGCCCATGATTGCTTCCGGTTTACGGAAGAACCAGCTTGCTGCGCCATCAATGCTCCAGCCATCCGGTCCTGGGTGACCGAAGGACGTGCGGAATGTAAGAACTTTTCCAAGGATGCCTGATTGCAAAACTTGCTTTGCCTTCACATGCGGCGGCATAAAACGTTGGTTGTGGCCAACCATCAGATGAACGCCGTTTTTCTTAGCCGCTTCGATCATCTCTTCTGCTTCTTCGTCGGTAACAGCCATCGGTTTCTCAACCAACACATGAGCGCCCGCATTAGCAGCCGTAATGGACATAGAAGCGTGAAGCGCGTTTGGCGTACATACGCTCACAGCATCCGGCTTAATTTCAGCCAGCATCGTTTCATAATCTGCGAAAGCTTTGCCGCCGTGAAGGTTAGCGTAAAGCTCTGCGCGTTCGATAATCGGGTCTACGAATGCAACAAGCTCAACATTCTCGTGTGCGGCATATTCCGGGATATGACGGTATTTCGATATGGATCCGCAACCTATAACTGCTACGCGTACTTTTGACATTGATATTTTCCCCTACCCATTCTGAATTAGATTATTTGTTTAAATAATTTGTTTTCATCCATTCCATGCTCTCCGCAACGGCTTCAAGCGGCGGATTCGCGCATGTGTCCTGCTCCACGATCAACCATTCAACCGATGCGTTCGAAGCAGCATTAATGATACCCAGCAGAGGCAAATCTCCGCGGCCCAGCTCAACAGTATCGATTTGCTGCCCTTTCTCGCCCGCGCGGAAATCCTTCAGATGCAGCAGCGGCAAGCGGCCTGCATATTTCGCAATATAAGCCAAAGGATCAACGCCCGAATATTGCACCCAGCCAATATCCATTTCAACCTTCAAGTACTGCGCATCAATACGCTCATACATCGCATCAAATACGATTTGTCCGTCGATTTCCACTTCAAATTCAAATTCATGATTATGATAAGCGAATGAAATGCCCGCATCACGGAAACGCTTCCCATATTCTTCGAATTTCACGAGATGGCTGCGCCAAGCTTCGGTATCGCGAGCATCCGCCGGGAGCCATGGACAAATCGCATATTTTGCTCCGATCGTTTGAAGATAAGCAATCTCTTCGTCAAGGCGCTCTTCAAGAAGTTGTAACCCGATGTGGCTGCCGATTGCTTTCAAGTTCAACTCTTGAAGCAAATCGCGCATCGTTTCGGCGGGGATATCTCCGTAGCCTGCAAATTCTACGCCCTCATAGCCCATTGCCGCAACCTGGCGAAGTGTGCCTTCGAAATCCTGTGCCGTAGCATCCCGTACTGTGTACAACTGCAAACCAACATTCATTCGTGTCATGTGAGCCGCGCTCCCTTATATCTCTTATTTTGATGTATTTGATTTTGTTTTCCGACTTTCATTATATCGACAGTTACATACGAAAAACAGCTATTTTATTAACATTTTCTTATGCGATTTTGGTCAATGCCTAAATTTTTGACGAATAAATAGGAGCAGCTCTAACGTGTCCGCTGACGGACCGTGAAAGAGCTGCTCGTTTATGGTTTAGATGTTGATTGTGAATGCCAGCTGCTTCGATCCTGAAGCAAATTGTGCAACACTGCCTTTTACTTCCGCTTGCGCGCCGTCTACCGAAATGATATCGCCTAGACCTTTAAGCGCAAACGAGAATGKTTTGCCGCTGCCGTCAATTTGAACAGAGATTACTCCGCCTTGGCGGCTAGCCGTTACAGTCAGCTCCGTAGCGCCTTTTACATCGCGAACCGTTGTTGCTGCTGTTTTTCCGTCCTCGAGATTATGAAGCTCAAGCGAAACGCCGTCCGCATAGTCATAATCAGGACGAACATCGTTAGCGCCAAGCGCAATGATCGAATTCGGACGAACGAATAGCGGAAGGCTGAAGAAATCATATTTCTCCTTGCGCCATGCGCCTCCCTCGATAATTTCTCCGGACAACAGATGCGTCCATTTGCCTGCTGGCAAATAATACGTAACATTGCCTTGCTCGTTAAAGATTGGAGCTACGAGCAGGGAGTCGCCAAGCATATATTGACGATCGAGTATTTCGCTTGTCGGATCCTCAGGGAATTCAAGCACCATTGCACGCATCGATGGCAAACCCAGCTCCGTTGCTTGTACAGCCGTATTAAACAGGTATGGCATAATGCGGCATTTCAGTTTCGTGAAGAAGCGCGTTACGTCAACCGCTTCCGTATCGTACGCCCAAGGCACCCGGTACGATTTGCTTCCGTGCAGGCGGCTGTGGCTGGACAGCAAGCCAAATGCGAGCCAGCGCTTGAATACATGCTCAGGTGCCGTATTTTCAAACCCGCCAATGTCATGGCTCCAGAAACCAAAGCCTGAAATACCTAACGATAAGCCGCCGCGCAAGCTCTCTGCCATCGACTCATAGTCCGCGTAGCAGTCTCCGCCCCAGTGAACAGGGAACTTTTGGCCGCCGGCTGTAGCAGAACGGGCGAACAATGCCGCTTCGTTTTTGCCCAGCTTCTCTTCGAGCACTTCAAATACAACTTTGTTGTAAAGCTGCGTGTAATAGTTATGCATCTTCATTGGATCAGATCCGTCGAAGTAAGCTACATCCGTTGGAATCCGCTCGCCGAAGTCCGTTTTGAAGCTGTCCACGCCCATATCTACAAGCTCGCGCAGATAGCTGGCATACCATTCGCACGCAGCAGGATTCGTGAAATCAACAAGCGCCATACCCGGCTGCCATAGATCCCACTGCCATACATCGCCGTTTGGTTTCTTCACTAAATAGCCGTTTTGCTTGCCTTCTTCGAACAAACGCGAACGCTGAGCGATATAAGGATTAATCCAAACGCAAATTTTCAGTCCTTTTTCCTTCAGGCGTGACAGCATGCCGACTGGATCCGGGAATACCCGCTCATCCCATTTGAAGTCCGTCCAGTGGAATTCGCGCATCCAGAAACAGTCAAAATGGAATACATGCAGTGGTAAATCGCGCTCTGCCATACCGTCAACGAATGAATTAACCGTTGCTTCGTCATAATTCGTTGTAAAGGACGTCGTCAGCCACAAGCCAAATGTCCATGCTGGCGGAAGCGAAGGCTTACCTGTCAAATCCGTATATTTACCCAATACTTCCTTCATGCTTGGACCGTCGATAATAAAATATTCGAGCGATTCGCCAGCCACGCTGAACTGTACTTTTTTCACTTTCTCCGACGCGATTTCAAACGATACAAGCTCGGGATGGTTGACGAATACGCCGTATCCCTTGTTTGTAATATAGAAAGGCACGTTTTTGTAAGATTGTTCGGAACTTGTGCCGCCGTCTTTGTTCCATAGATCAACGACTTGTCCATTTCTGACGAATGGCGTGAAGCGCTCGCCTAGTCCGTATACCCACTCGCCAACACCTACGTCAAGCTCTTCGCRCATGAAGGTATTGCCGTTGTTTTCTTTAATATAAGCCATCGATTTTTGCGTGCTGCCCGTAATGCGTTCGCCGCCGCGGTAGAAATCTACTGCCCATACCGGGCCTTTGCGTATATGAACGCTCAGATTACCGCTGGTTAGAACGGCCTCGTCGTCATTTTCTTCAATTACAACATGATTCCCGGTTTGTGAGGAAAGCTCGAATACCGGGCCGCGCTCATTCACGCCGGCATGGTGCACAAGCTTTACGCCGATAATGCCCGGCAGTGGAGAATGAAAATGTACCGTCAACAGCATCGTATCCAACATATTAGACCGTGTTACGATTGGCTGCGGCGATGCATAAGCCGTCAGCTTGCCGTCCTTTTGCTCAAAATCATGTACTTGCACTGCTCCTAATACTTTGTATTCATCACGAATGAGCCAGTTGCCGTCTGTAAATTTCATGGACTGAACCAACCTTCCTCTTTGGTTTTATTTGCATTCCTACATAATTGCATTATACTGATAATTAATCAGACAAATCTAACAGAATAATGCTCAACTATAGCACTATTTTGATGATGTGCCTCTTACCCTTCCAACTAACACGTCTCAAGCACAGGAGGCCCTTTCGAAATGGATCAAACAACACGTCACTCATTAAAGGAAGACCGTCTGCATGGTGACAACATGTTTCCGCTTGCCGCTTATTGGATTGAGCATGAAGAGTCTGGCGTACCCGTACTGGATTGCCACTGGCACGCAGAAGCAGAATTTTTTTATGTACTTGAAGGCGAAGTGCTGTTCCAGGTAGATACCGATTATTTTCCCGTTCGGGCCGGTGAGGCTGTGTTTATAGACGGCGGCGATATCCATGCTGGACATGCCCTTGGCGATCAAGCCTGCTCATTCTGCGCGATTGTGTTCGACACCCATTTGCTTTCAAGCGCGAGCTATGATGCTGTGCAAGAACGTTTTATCTCGCCGCTTCAAGATAAGAAACGAACATTCCCCAGGCATATTCAGCCTAACACGTCATGGGGAAGCGCCCTGCTTCAACACCTGCAAAGCATTATGAAGATCTGTCAAAACGAGTCGCCGGGACTTGAGTCTGCCGTGAAAGGACATTTTTATTTAATGCTCCATGAAATTGCAGCTGAAGGCTGCTTCTGCAACCGCAGCGAGACAAGCACGGCCGACACGACGAAGATTGACAGACTGAAGAAAGCCATTGTTTATATGCAGCAAAATTTCCACCGTCCCGTCCGCATTGTTGAGATTGCAGACCAAATCCCAATGAGTGAGGGACAGTTTTGCCGATTCTTCAAAACCATGACAAGGCAAACGCCAATCGAGTATTTGAATGCCTACCGGATTAGGCAGGCAGCCGAGCTTCTGCTGCGGCCCGAACTTAAAATATCGGCTGTAGCGCTCGATGTCGGCTTCGATCATATCAGCTACTTCGTTAAAGTATTTCGCAAAATGATGAAATGTACACCTTCCCAGTTCCGTAAAAAACAGCTGGAAGCACCGGAACGCCGAATTTGATTAGCAAAAAGGCAGGATTTGATGACATTTTGTCAAAAGTTACAGCTTTGTAACCAAATACTCACCGAATTTTAAGAATTATTTAATAATTGTCAGTTACACTAGTGAAAATAAAAAAAAATCCTTCGCGGGATGGAGGTCCTTACTATGAAAACCATGCTGATGTTCCAAAATAAAACGATACCCGTCTATTTGACCGATACAAATAAACAAGCCATTGAAAAGCTGTCCGCCGTACTGAACCGAAAGCTGACTACAGGTAAAAACGCTCTTAAAACATGTATCAAATCGCTGATTAGCGTTGAAATTGTAGGCAGTGAAGCGACTCTGCATTCCTATTTCGAACGCGATACCCTGACTATTTCCCTTTACTAATACAAATCTGTTCTGCTTCGGCGAGGCTTCGCCGTCATATATAAGAAACTAATTTTTGTGGCTTTCTAACAGCAGCACTGCACAATGGATTATGATGGGTGTAAACACAAGTAAAGAGAGAAGCAAGATTTTAATTTGCTTCTCTCTTTTTTTATTGCATTCCTCTAGGTAAGCTTTCCAAGTATCAGGAATAGTGAACTAAAAAGTTGTGTAATTAACTTTCAGATTATATAATAGGAGCAAAAGGACGGAATGAGGCGCTTTTTATGAACATCGAGGTTACCAGCCGCAATTTAAAATTTCTTGAATGCTTTTCATCGGATACTCGAATTAAAATCATCGAATTGTTGAACAGCAAGCCCATGAATATTAAAGAATTGGCAGAAGCGCTTGGGATTTCGTCAGCAATCGTAACCAAACATATACAAAAGCTTGAGGAAGCTTCTATTATAACGACAGAAAGCGTACCGAGCTCGCGCGGCCGCCAAAAAATATGCCACCTGACGCTTGAATCGGCCACGCTGCAGTTTCGCGTGAAAGAGCAAGCGGATCAAAACCGTTATGCGGTTTCCATTCCCATCGGACAGTACTCCTCTTATGAGGTAAAGCCGACCTGCGGCCTGACTTCGGATACAAAAATCATCGGAATGGTCGATGATCCTCGCTATTTCTCCGATCCCGAGCATGTAAAGGCATGTCATCTCTGGTTCGGAAGCGGCTATATCGAGTACCGCATACCTAATTACTTAGTCGGAAAACAAAGCATACGAAGCATTTCCGTCTCGCTCGAGATTTGCTCGGAAGCCCCGCACTACAACGAAAATTGGCCCTCAGACCTTTCCTTCTACTTGAATGACGTTTGCATCGGGGTTTGGACCTGCCCAGGGGATTTCGGCGCAGTAAAGGGAGTTTATACTCCAGCCTGGTGGGATCTCGGTACGCAGCATGGCTTGCTTAAACAAATTACCATCGATGCGGAAGGCTCCTACATCGATGGCATTCGAATGTCCGACCGGACGGTCAAAGATCTTGGCGTTGGGTTCAGTGAAGATATCCGGTTCCGGATATGTGCGCCTGAAACGGCCACGCACAGCGGCGGATTAAGCATGTTTGGCAAGCAGTTCGGCAATTACGACCAAGATATCCAAGTCTACATCGCATACTGACATGACAGCTACGGCCGAGCGGCCTCCGTATTCCCATGAACCTGATCGCGGTAAAGCTTCGGCGACATGCCGGTTTCATTTTTAAATACGCGGTTAAAGTGCCGAATATTGGTGAAGCCGGTATGTTCAGCGATGGCCGCGATTTTGTTATCGGTTTGAGCCATTCGCCGTTTGGCCTCTTGGATTCGAATTTCGGTTAATCTCTCTACAAAGGATTTCCCTGTCCGCTGCTTGAACAATGTGCTGAAATAAGCCGCATTCAAGTAGACGGAGTCAGCAACCTCCTTTAGTGACAGTGCCTTAGCATAGTGCTGCTCGATGTACCGAATCGATTTTTCTATCGGATCATGCTCGGGCTGCACCAAGTTTTCGTTGATACATTCCGATAACCGGACAAGCAAACGCGAACACTCCTCCGTAAGCTCCTCGCGCGAGGATATGGAACAAATATGAAACAGCACCGCTTTCATATCCTTGATCCCAAGCCATTGTTTCGTAAGCCCAAGCTTGCCTGCTGTTTCATAATAATGAAGAAGCAGCTTGCAAAGCTGCTGATGCACGGTCTCCGGCGTAAGCGCCTTATTGCAAAGCTCGCTGACCAACGCCTGCGCAGCCTCAGCCACCTGACCCAGCTTCCCCTCGTTCATCGCCAGTTCAAGCTTCTCCCAAGTCAATGATTTTATCTCGCTGTAGAAGCGCTCATTCCGAGCCATCTCGTTATAAGCGAGCACTTTATCGCCGCCAACAATAAGCCGGTGCAGAAGGGCGATTTCCGCTTCATGATAAGCGCCCGATATCGACCTGAAGCCTTCGGCAGCCGATCCGATACCGATCGTAACCGTCATATTGGACAACGAGGTTATTTGTCTGCGGATGGTCTCTCCTATTTCTCTCACATCAAGCATCGCCTGCTCCCCGTTAGGAATATTAAGCAAGGCTACGACTTCCGTCTCCGACATGATGAAGCAAAAGCCGTTCGTTCTTCTGCTCAGCACCTCCTGAACAAGCTGTTGGATATATAATTGAAACAAAGACGGATCCGCCTGATTATAGCGCTTGCTTCCGATTGAGTTTTTGTCGAGCTTAATGACCATACATGTAAAAAACGGTTCCTTAAAATCAATGCCAATCGATTGAAGCAGCTCCAAATCCGCTTCATTCACGCTTCCTCGCAGCAAGCCTGTGATGAGATGCTCGCTAACATGCTGACGAATCTGATGTTCTTTGCGATGGGATTTGCTAACCGGCATGTATTGCCTCTGCTGAAGCTTTACGTTCTCTCCAAGCAGCTTCAGCACCTTAGCCAGTTCCTCTCGTTCGATAGGCTTCATGATATAATCTTTTGCGCCTTGCCTCATCGATTGCTGGATATATATAAAATCGTCGAAGCCGCTTATCACGACACATAAAATGTTCGGAAATCTTTCGCGCAGCATTTGCTGAAGCTGAATACCGTCCATGCGAGGCATTCTTATATCCGTCAGAACCGCTTCAGGCTTCAGCTCCTCGACTAACTGCAAAGCCTCATAGCCGTCCCTCGCCTCTCCGACAACTTCCCAATCCGGATCGAGATCCGCTATCATTTTGCGTAAGCCTTTGCGAAATATGGATTCATCATCTACGATAACGATTCTAGGCATGAGCATTTCCCTCCATGTAATCTAGCTTTTCCTGAATGGCCGGCAAAGTCAGCATCACCTTCAGCCCTTGATACGGCATGCTCTCAAGCGTTAAGCCATACGGCTCACCGTATTGAAGTACAATTCTTCTATGCACGTTTAGCAGTCCGTTGCCGGAGCTCCCCCCGAGATCCTTCGAATGCTGTAATCTCCTGCGTATCGCACCCAACTGGTCCTCCGTCATCCCGATGCCGTCGTCCTCGATCACGATTCGCAGCAGATTTCCATCCAATTTGCATGATAAAGTGATTTTCCCTTGGCCAATCCCTTGGTCGATTCCATGATTAATGGCATTCTCGACGATCGGTTGGATCATTAAAGGAATGACTTTGCAGGTGAGCGAAGCTTCGTCCCGCTCTAGATGAAATGCGATCCGGTCCTCGTAGCGCATTTTTTGAATCGTCATATATCCCATTACATGATCAAGCTCATCCCGAAGATTAACACGTTCCTTTTGTCCGCTTAAGCTGTAACGAAGCAGCCTGCTTAAATTGTTCGTCATCTTTACGACTTCTTGGTTGCCTTCAACCTCTGCGTACATACTGATCGAGCCAAGCGTGTTGTACAGAAAATGAGGATTGATTTTACTTTGTAAAGCGGCAATTTGCGCGTCCTTTTCCCGAATTTCGGTTTCATAAAGCAAGTAGCCAAGCTCGCTCAGCTTGGAAACCATGGTATTAAACGCTTTTCCCAAATGGCCCACCTCATCCCACTGCTTTACAGGGAAGGACACAAGCAGATCTCCCCGTTCCACCTTTCGCATGAGCTTAATTAAGCCTCGCAGCGGCTTCGTTATCCGAAATGCTAGATATACAGACATCAGCATGGCTAAGCCTACGCTAATAATGCCAAACAGCATAATGGAATTGCGTATAATAATGCTATCCTTCATCAGCTCATCTACCGGGACGATCCCTATCGTTGTCCAATTGGTAATGGATGAGGTTACATAAGAAACCAGCTGTCGCTCGCCGCTTACAGTTGAATGGGTAACTCCTTCAGAGAAATTGTCGTCCATTAAGCTTGTTATTTTCTCTATTGGCTGCGATGGATCTTTGCCGACGACGATACCTCCGGTTTGGTCAGCAATATAGAGAGCTTCATGGCCTCCAAGCGTAACCTGTGACAATATCTTATGAATGACCGAAGGATCAACATCAATGACGATATAGCCGAGCTTCTTCCCGCTGTCAAAGCTTCGCAGCTCCCTGGCAATCGAAAAAACAGAAAAATCCGTTCCGCTCGTAGACTGAATAGTATGCGTGGCGATAAAGGTCGATTGCCCGTTGCTTACTTGTTCGTTTTTTAGCCAGAGCGCGTTTTCATCCAGCCGGTATGTCGTGACATATTGACTCTCTGGCAGCACCACGTACGATGCGCCGTTTTCCCCAAACAGCGATACGCCGACAATATCGATCCGACCGTTCAAAAACACTTGGGAAACGAAGCTGTTTAGCTGCTTAATTTCCTCTAACGTCAGTGCTTGGCCATGGGACTTCTTGCTTTCTAAAAACGTAATAATCTGCTCATATTGATAAGGCATAAGCGTTAAGCGATCCAGCTCTGCCATATAAGTATCGAGGTTAAGCGTCAATTGCTTTAGCGTTTGCAGCTGATAATCGCCAACCTTCTGCTCCAGCGTGACGGCAAAACGGGTAAAAGCGAAATATCCCATGACACTGAGTGGGAGCACGACGAGTATGAAATTAATTAAAATAAGCTTCCGTGCCAGCTCTTGGTTTTTGAACCACCCAATCGTCCTGCTTATCCACTTCATGGTTATCTCCTTACTTCTTCAGCTCGTTGTTCACCCGCTTCACGGCAGCCTGCAGCGTTTGCTCCGGCGTTTGCTGAGAATAATTCATTTTTTCGAATTCTTGAATCAGGATTTCTACAATGGACCATTGCCTAACATGGCGAGGCCAATAAGCAACATAATTAGCCGTTGCGGCATACGCGCTGCGATAGTTCAAGCTGTTAAACGGCTCGCTTGCAACAACCTTCGTCATGCTTGGCACATGACCGGCCTCCGCCCACATTGCGCCATGCTCCACGCACCATTTTGCAAAGGTTAGCGCCGCCCGCTTTTTTTCATCCGTCATGGCATGCTTTGTCGGAATCGCCATGGTATGCGAGTCTCCCCAAACCGCTGCTTTATCGAACAATACCGGCATCGGAATTACGCCAAAATCTAAGGCTGGCGCTTTCTCGAAAGCACCAGTTCCCCACATCCCTGTAATGAGCACTGCAGCTTCGCCGTCATAAAACAGCTTAAATGAATCATTGATATTCGGGGGAATCAGCTGCTTTTTGTACAATTGATCCACGTAGCTTAAAGCTTTTAATGCTTTTGGATTGTTGAATATCGCTTCAGTGCTTTGTTCATTATAGAAGGCCCCGCCGCCATTAATCTGATTATAGAGGCTCCACCAGAGCCAGACGGAGTCAATCCTCGTACTTGGCTGAGCCATCGGCGCTATGTTTGGCGGTAAAGAATCTTTCAGCTTCTGCAGGAAAGCAGTAAAGCCTTCCGCACCGATGTTAATTAACGGTTTATCGCTGGCGTCCAGCAGTCCTGCTTGGCGCAAAAAGCTTTTATTGTAATACATAACCAAGGCATGCGTGTCTAAAGGCACCGCATACGGGTTGCCGTCGTATACAATCGAATCGAGAATATTTTTATTGAAGCCCGTCCAATCGAGTTCAATTTGCTTTGCCGGCTCCGTCAGCTTCTCAATATAGCCGTTTTGAACGAACTGGGGGAGGCTCGTTTGATGCAAAATGGCCAGATCCGGTGCATTCCCAGACATAATGGCGGTTTTTAATCTCGAGTAATAGTCATCCAATCGGGAATTGACTTGTACGACCTCGATCGCTTTATTTTCCCTATTGAAACGATTGACCATTTCCGTCATGAACTGGTTATCGCCGCCGCTGAACGGTGTCCAAAATTCCAATCTTACCGTAGAAGTCACCGCTCCATCCTCGGACGGAACTTCCGTTTCTTTGGAAGCACAGCTGGTCAAAGCTGCGATTAGGAGACCAATAGACATATAGATCAACCACTGTGCTCCCCGTTTCTTTGTTTGCATCATGAGGCCTCCGTTGCCTTTGTTTTATTCCATACCTTATTGCGTTGCGGAGATGATATCCAAAACATCTACTTCCAGCTGTCCGGTTGCATCTCCGATGTTCAGTGTGTTGGCAGACCCGTTAAGCTTCACGCTTGCTTCAATTTCTGCAAATTGATCGCGCTCGCCAGCAGGCACGGTCAGCTTTTGAACGCCACCGCCATTTACTTCCAGTTGAAACTGCTGCTCGCTGCCTGTTGGATTGGCAACTTTCAAACGAATAGTATAGATTCCTTTTACGGGCACCCTTACATTTTCGAATCGTATAGCCTCCTTGATCCCTTTCAATATAAGAACAGAGCGGCCATTCGACCTTAATGGGCTCTCCATCAGCTCGCTGTCCATAGAAAGCTGGGCGTATTCGGCTTCAAACCGAAGTATCTCAACGGCGATGATACTTTTGATTGCATGCTCTCCATGAAGGTCGATACGATTTAGGCCTTCGTCCAGCATAAGCTCCGCGTAGACATAACCAACCTCATTCGGTTTGGTCGGTGGAAGTATGATCTCAGATGCAACTGCTTCATTTGCGCCAACCTGCAATTGCAGCGCCTGCTCGCTTTCATTGGTATAATGCAAAAGCAAGGGCGATTTTGCTGTAATCGTCGAAGGAATACCGCTAAAGGATAAAAGCTCTTCTCCCGTGCTAACCCCATGCTCTGCTAGAAATATACCCGACCCGGCCGGAACCTCGATCGCTGTATTCAGAGCTAAAGGTTTCCCAAATGCGGGCATCCCGTCAGCCTGCCATTCGATTCGCTGGGCACGCGCCTTTCGGTTGTTCCAGCCGTCTGATTGTCCGCTGGTAGCATGATAGACGATCCAATCCTCAGTCCCGTCAGGTGAACGGACGAAGGTATTGTGACCGGGACCGTAGACCTTGGCTTCCCCATTCATTTGCATGAGCGGCTCCTCAGCTTTTTTCCATTTGGAGGCATCCAGCGGATCTGCGCCAGAATCAAGTGCAAGCAAGCCAATGCTATAAAAGGGAGTCCAGCTGCCCGCTCCGGAATAAGCGATAAACAATCGTCCGTCTTTTTTCAAAATCGCCTGCCCTTCATTGATAAACGGAGGGCCGCCGGCTTTTTCCCAATCGAGATCCGGTTCGCTTAACAGCACCCTCGGACCGCTAATCGTATACGGATTGCTCATTGGCGCTATATAAGTATTTTGCTGTATGTTCAGATCGCCTTCCCAGCCAGACCAGACGAAATAAAGCTGGTCATCATGCTCAAGCGCAAGGCCGTCAATCGCCCATTTGTTTGTCGAATCCGTTACTTGTCCTTTGAAAGCATAGCTGCCCATCGGGTCATCGGTTTCAGACTCCAGCGCATACATGCGATGGTTCTCATTATTCCCGTTATCGGCCGCGAAATAAATATAATACTTGCCTTGGATATATTGAATTTCCGGTGCCCATAAATTAGCAGAATACATCGTATCAATAGGTGGGTACCAGACAACCTTGCGCTCCGCTTGATGAAAGTCGAGCGTTCTTGATTTCATGATCATAATGTCGGTTCCGTTATGCGTGAAGGTCATATAATAATAGCCATCCTGATAGAGGATACTTGGATCGGGTGTATCGATCGGCGCCAGTGTGTTTTTGAATGTTCCGCCATGCCCATTATAAACGCCGCCCGTCTCGGTGTCATGGTTCGTTTTATTCATGATGAGAACCCCCAATATTAATGTGATAATAGATACAATAATTACGACGTTTAATGAAATGCGCTTTCGTATCCCTTTCATGCTTTCCCCCCGCTTACACTCGTTAATGTACAGAAAGAGACCTGTAAGGCAAGGTCTCTTTTTGATGCTGTATATTCCTTCTGATTGAATCATGCATGCTCTTATTTAACAGCCGATTGCGTAATCGCCTTCACGAAGGAGCGTTGCCCAAGAATGAAGACGATAACGACCGGAAGCGTTGCAACGGTTGTCATTGCCATCAGCTTGCCGTAGCTTTGCGTATAGCTGCCTGTTGCCATCAATGCAATCCCTGCTGTGATCGTGCGCATCTCGGGTGAGGTCGTCGCATAAAGCGGCCAGACGAAATCATTATAAATTCCCATAAACGTGAAGATTCCCAGTGTAACCATAATCGAAACCGCGGAAGGCAATAAAATACGCGCGTAAATTTGCCATTTATTCGCGCCGTCAATACGTGCTGCCTCCTCTATTTCCTTAGGGAAAGAAGCGAAGAACTGGTAGAGCAGAAAAACGCCAAACGCTCCGGCGGTTGCCGGCAAAATCAGCGCAGGATACGTATTGATCAAATTAAGCGCATTAAATTCCAAATACATCGGCAGAAACGTCAGCACGCCTGGAATCATTAGCGAAGC
The DNA here is from genome assembly GCF_056398325.1 of Paenibacillus sp. 01T443. Lineage (NCBI taxonomy): Bacteria > Bacillati > Bacillota > Bacilli > Caryophanales > Paenibacillaceae > Paenibacillus > Paenibacillus sp. 01T443. The sequence continues at coordinate 218,165 of NZ_JBFTPE010000003.1, read as the reverse complement.
GATAAACAACGACAGCATTATTCTTCGGAGCGGCAGATCATTTAATCGTGCCAGCGCGTAAGCGGCCATGGAATCGATAATCAGAACGACAGCGGTTCCGATTAATCCRACCGACAAGGAGTTCATTATCCAGCGAATAATCGGAACGTTCATTAATTCCCCGTTGATGCCTTGCACGAAATTATCGACCGTTGGCTTTAACGGAAAGAAATTCATTTTTCCGGACAAGGCTTCAAAATCATTTTTAAACGAAGTCGAAACCATCCAAACGAGCGGCAGCAGGAAAAATATCGCAACGATTACAGCCAGCAAGACGAGCCATAGCTTTCTCGTTTTCACCATTTAAACCTCTCCCTTTCTGCCATTCGTAAGCTTAAACTGTACGATTGAAATGATAATGATGAGCAATGCCATTACGATAGCCATAGCCGAAGCCGAACCGATCTCTTTGCGGATAAAGGCTTGATCAAGCACATTGATGAGCAGTACTTTCGTTGTATCGCCAGGTCCTCCCCGCGTTAGCAAAAACGGCTGAGCATAGATATTAAAAGAAGCAATCGTCGATGTAATCATGACAAACAGCATAACCGGGCGAATCGACGGAAGCGTTATTTTCGTAAATTTATGCCATGCATTCGCTCCATCGATCGAAGCGGCTTCATAGAAATCCTCTGGCACCTCGTTTAATGCGTTAATGAAAATAATCATATTGAACCCGATTGTCCACCAAAGGGTAGTGAGAATAAGCGAGATCCAAGCCCAAGGCGTATCCGTGAGCCAAGGGATGCTCGTAATGCCAAGCTTCGCAAGCATGCTGTTCAGAAAACCGGCGTTCGTATCAAACATCATCAGCCAAATCACAGCCATGACGGACGCTGACAGCGCATACGGAAGGAAATAGAACGTTCGGAATAACCCGCGAATTTTTGCTGGCAGCGCATTAATGAGCATTGCAAGCGCCAAACCTACGACAATTAAGAGCGGAACGGAAAATAAAACAAATTGGGCAGTGACCCATAATCCCCTGAAAAAAATATCATGAATATAGGTGCCGGGCGTTAAAATATTAATGTAGTTGGCGAGCCCGACGAATTCATGCTCCTTCGACAAAAGCTCGAAGTTGTGGAGACTGATATAAATGCCGTACAAAATCGGGAACAAAAGAAAAATGCTGAAAGCAGCTAAGTAAGGAAGTATGAACAAAAACGATGTGAAACGTGATATAAAAGTGGTTTTCAACCGGAGTCCCCCTGACGCATTGCGAATTTTCCATTCCTTGCAAGCGTAACCTTAGAGGATGGGAACGGACTCTGCTATCCCCATCCTCCTCGTTACTTTTTAATCAATTTGCGTTATTTCTTAAGCGCTTGCTGAGATTTGGCTGCTGCATCGTCAAGTGCTTTTTGCGCATCCTTTTTGCCTAACAAAGCATTATTCAGCTCGCCCCAGATCGGCTCAGAAATCGTCCCCCAGTTCAATACATTCGGTGCGAATTGTACGTATGTGAAAGCAGAGGCTACATTGCTTTGGAATTCAAGCGCTTTGAAAGCATCGCTCTCAAGCATCGGTTTCGAGGCAAGCGCTTGGCCGGACTCTGCCCAATCCATCGAATTCGTCGATACATACTTCAAGAAATCGCCGATACCTGCCGTTACTTTTTCATCCGTTACGCTCTTTGGAACCACGAAGCCGTGAGATCCCGCGAATACCGCTTGCTTAGCCTTGCCGATTTGAGGCACCGGTGCGACACCATAGTTGAGCCCTGCTTCGTCAAACTGCGATTTCATCCACGGACCGTTGAATTGGATTGCGTTCTTGCCCTGCAGGAACAACGTGTTTTCGCCGTCCTGCTGCACATTGGCTGGGGAGACGCCGCTGTCTACCATACCGCGCAGCCACTGCACCATTTCTACGGCTTCCGGAGAATTGTAAGCAACTTCCGTTCCGTTCCACAGCTCGCCTCCGTTTTGCCATACGAGTGTCGGGAATATAAATTGCTGAGGCCACAAGGTTGGAACGGCATAGCCGTATACGCCCTTGCTTTTATCCGTCAGCTTCTGAACGGCATCATCAAATTCCGCACGGTTCGTCGGTGCGGCTGCAATGCCCGCTTTCTCGAACAAATCCTTGTTGTAATACATCACAAGCGGATGAATATCCAGCGGGATGGAATACCATTTGCCGTCAAGCGTCGAATATTCCGTAGCCGCTTCCGCAAAATCCGCTTTATTGATACCTGCGCCTGAAGCCATATCGTCAATCGGCTGCAATTGGTCTTTGCTTGCGTAAGTCGGTACTTGGTCAACGTGCATAATCATTAGATCAGGGCTTTCTTTACCCGTGCTTAGCGCTACGTCCAGCTGCTTGTAATATTCTCCATTTGGCTGGATGACGAAATTTACTTTGTATTGGTCTTGGGAGCCGTTATATTTATCTACGATCTTCTTCATAAAGGGGCCATCAGAGCCGGAGAATGGCGACCAGAACAAAATATCCGTCTTTTTGCCGCTGCCGGAATCCTTCCCTCCGTTTGCCGTTTGCTCTCCGCCGTTGTTGCCGCCATTATTGCCGCCGCTGCAGCCTGCAGCAATCAAAGCAACGATAGATACCATCAGAAGCAGCATTGAAAACTTATTGCGTGCTTTGCTCATTTTTTTATCCCCCTAAAAATGATGTTGGATAGACGTTTTGTCTTCCGTGGTTACATCATAAACGGAGGGGCTGGGTAAACATATGCCGCATTTATAGATGATATGGACATATTTTTGGATAGCTATCCTAATAGTGATGGCATCAAAAAAAAGCGGCGGAACAGGTTTTTGACCTGGTCCACCGCTTTTTGCATGTTGTGCCTATTCGCTTGCCGCCGCATCGGTCTGCTGCTCTTGCTGCTGAGGCTGTCTTCCGCCTCCGCCGCCGCCGAAGCCGCCGGTACGAATCGTAATCGATTCGGCCTCCTGCGTGTCATCCTTCAGCATAACGGATAAAATATCATCCGCCTTGAGGTCTGCTAACGTCACTTCCGTCTCCACCATTTGTTCGTTCTCGAAGGTCATGGTCGTAATTTTCGTCGTATCCGTCACTTGAATAGTTACAGTTTCATCCGAAAACATCGCGCCCATATTCATGCGTCCGCCGCCTTCAGGAGCCGTTCCGTCTGGGGCTGGCGCTGCCGGACGTTCACCGTCAGCCGGCAATTCGCCGTCCGCTAGCGGCTGTTGTCCTTCACCGCCTTCAGGCATGCTGCCCGTGCCATCGCCTTGCGGTGGACCGCCTTGTCCCATCGCAGATTTATAAAGCGTAATGGTTTGTCCATCAATGGATTTGATTTTACCCATCAAATCGGCTTGCGCGCCTATTTGCCCCATTCCAGGTTCGCCGCCCTGCTGCTGCGTGCCGCCGCCCGCTCCATTTTCCTGAACGTCTGTCTGCGCATCTGTCTGCACTTCGCTTGCTGCCTGCTCCTCTTGTACCCCGCAGCCTGCCAATGCCGCAGCGATAACTACGGCGCTCAGCATCACTTTCCATTTGTTCATACCGTTCATCTCCTATGAATGTGGTTGACATTCCTTATGTCCATAACGAATTCTAGCATTCGATTATGAACGAGAGATGAACAAGAACTGAAACATAAATTAACTTCGCCTAAGCTGCGGGTTTCGCTTCCAGTTGCCTGATAGGAATAGAAACGTGCCGATCCAGCCGCAAATAGAGGCGATAACGAGCAATAGCGTTAACGATACGCTATCGGAAACCGTGCCGCTGAGTATAGGACCAATGCTGCCCCGAACACCGAAGAGCATCAAATGCAGCCCGAACACCATCGCCTCACGGCCCGGCGCCAGCCGGAAAACAAAAGCTAAAATACCGATATCCCAAATGGCTTCCCCGATGCCTTGAATCGCGTTTCCGGTTATGACCGCGGCGTAAGTGCCCCAAAGGCCATAAAGCATCGGAACGATCGCATATGCCGCTATTCCGCAAAGCAGCGTGTATTTGAGTTCTATGCGATCGATCATCCAACCCGCAATCAAAAATGTAAGCAGTAATGCCATATAGTAAGCTACGCGGGCAAAACCGATTTGAAGGTTCGAGAGATAGAGAACATCCACTTGAATAATCTGGTAAAGCGGATTCGCAAGCATGTTGCCAAAGCCCGCAAACGTCGTTGCCGCTAAAAATACGGCGAGCGTACGGTTTTCTTTGACAAGCTTCCACTGCTCCTGCAGCGGAAAGCGGCTCGTCTTCTGGAGTATAATCGGCTTTTCCTTAGGCTCATGCTTAGGCAGCTTCAACGTATTGAATAGTCCAATCGATAACATGCCTGCGATGGAAGCCGTAATGAGCGGACCCGACGGCCCGAAAGCATCCGACCAGCTGCCGACGAAATAAGCGAGCGGAATCATAATGCCTCCCATCGCCACCCGCACATACCCCATTAATCTCCCGCGCAAATCGGAAGGATACATCCGTGAAATCAATGCCGCATACGCAGGTGCCTGAATGCCCATTAACAGCTGGAATAACAGCGCCGCAACGACATAAACGGATGGATAGGCAAAAACAGCAGGCAGCAGCAGCAGTAATCTTCCAATGACATTCGGGATAATCACAAACGGCTTTGGATTATTCGCTTTCTCGATCCAGGTCGCCCAAAATGGAGAAAATAAAAGGCCGATCGCCGGAGCAGCCGACAATAGCCCAACCTGAAAATTGCTTGCTCCCTGCTGAATCGCAAAGGCGATATAAAATTGATTCATCACCACATGAAACAAGCTGAATAAACAGGAAGCTCCCACATCGATCCGAGCGTTCCTCCAAACATTTTCGGTCATTGACATCCCCAGCTTCACGATACGCGGACTAGCTTTGGACTCGGATTCCATTTGGACAGTTACCTTCTTCGCTATGTTGTTTAAAAACGCTTAGAGGACCCCTTGCGCTGCAAAGGATCCTCTCTTTCTAGCACTTCATTTGATAGGATATTACTACACTACTTCTTATTTGTACAGTATAACTTACAGGCAAATTAAGGCTTGCTCCGCAAGCCGGCAATCGCTGCGTTCTTCCTTATATTCGATGATTATGATAGACTTTTCTCAGACGGTTACAGCATTATTTTCAAATCATTGGAGGGTATTTCGTGAGTATTGCAATCGGAATTGATATCGGCGGTACAAAAATAGCATTTGGATTCGTGGATGAGCAAGGAGAGGTTATAGCCAAGGGCTCGCTCAAAACCGATCTTTCGGTCGAGCCGGCGGTAATGCTTGCACGGGTCGCAGACGCTGTAAAACAGTTGGCTGAGCAAAACGGGCTTTCGCTCGCATCATTAAAAGGCGTCGGCGTCGGTGCTCCCGGTCCGCTGAACACACAAAAAGGCGAGCTTACCTGCCCGCCAAATTTAAAAAGCTGGTGGGGGTTTCCCGTCGTTGAAGAGCTTAAATCGCATCTTCCTCTTCCTATTAAAATGGAGAACGACGCTACCGCTGCCGCGCTGGCCGAGAAATGGGTCGGAGCAGCCAAGGATTCCGATCATTTTATCTTTATCACGATCAGTACAGGCATCGGCGCAGGCATCTTTATGCACGGCAAGCTCCTTACGGGTTCGACCGGAAACGCAGGCGATGCCGGCTTCATGCTTGTTGATCAAGCCGGAACGCCATGGGAGGTCGTAGCATCCGGTACAGCCGTTGCCCGCCAGGCGACGGAGCTGCTGGGCCGTGAGGTTACCTCGAAGGAAGCCTTTGAGCTGGCTGCGCAAGGCGATCCGCAAATGTCCGAGCTCGTCAATCGCGTGTTCACTTCGATCGGCATGGGCTGCGTATCGCTTATCAATATTCTCGATCCGAACAAAGTCGTCATCGGCGGCGGCGTTTCGCAGGTTGGCGAACCATTATTCTCCGCGGTGAGGGATTATGTTTCCAAGCATGCGCTTAACCCATCCGGCAGAGAAGCGGCAATCGTTCCCGCACAGCTGCAGCAGGATGCCGGCCTGATCGGCGCTGCTGCGCTGATTCAGCAAGCTTATTAATGAACCAAGCGTAAACGGCTGCCGCCGTTCTTTGCGGCAAAAGCTCGTTTCGCGGTGAAATATAAGAATCCCGATAAGCCCAAAAACTTATAAATTCTTATATTTCAAAAAAGAGCGGCAGCCTCTGTACAGCAGGCTGCTGCTCTTTTTTAGTTTGCTAGCTCTTTTGAAGTCCGTTCAAATAAGTTTGGATTGTGATTGTTAAGCTTTCATCGATAGCCTGCGGCATTCCAAAACCGCCTTTTTGCTCGATTGATGCGAAGCCATGCAGAAAGCTGCGCAAGCCCCTTACAATATGAATGGAACGCTCCCGGTCCAGCTTATAATAGCTAAGCTTCATCACTAATATATCGACCAGCTCCCGCGCGGTTGCGGTATATTCCTCGTCATCCGCATCCGGCGAGCGTAGAGTCAGCTCGTATAAGCCCGGATGCAATCTCGCAAAAGAAATATACGCGGATGCAATCGCGTGAATCGCCTCATCGCCTGTTTGATCCTTCAATGAGTCATTGATGGCTGCGGTCAGCTTCTTTAAACCGTAAATAGCCAGCTGATTCCGCAAACCGGTAAGTCCGTTTACGTGGTTATACAATGAAGGAGAACGTACGCCAAGCTTCTGCGCCAGTGATGCAAGCGTTACTTCTTGTATGCCCTGTTCATCTGCGATGGCAGCCGCCTCTTCCACGATGGTCAACAAATCTAGTCCTCTTCTCGGTGACATGAGGCTATCCCCCTGAATCTTCTATTTTGCTAAGGAACGCTCTGCTTCGGAGATGGCTTTCTCCATCCAATGCTTTGGCTGATTGATCATATTCCCATGACCCGCGGCTAGCAGAGTTGGCTTTAAATCTCTAAGACGGCGTGCTGATTCCAAGCTCGTTTGTTTATCCCATGTAGCCATAGCCGGGAAGGGAAATAACAGCTTCAGCTGCCCGGAAACCGCGACGCCTGCTCGTGTTTGAAATGCATCGCCAACAATAAGAATATCGTTCCTTGTATCAAGGAATGCCATTGAGCCCGGTGTATGTCCAGGCGAGTCTACTGCGAGCAATGAGCCAACACGATCGCCATCCTGCAGCAATACATCCGGCTTGGTAAGCACCTTTTTGGGTACGCCGCCGCGGATCGGCCCGCTTGGTTCACCCGGCTCCAGCGAGCGGTCGCCTTGGAGCAGCTTGGCGTCTCTTTTGGAAATAAACACCTGAACCCCTGGAAGCAATTCCTTTAATCCGTCGAGAGCGCCGATATGGTCATCATGAGCATGGGTTAAAACGATACGCGTAATTGGCTTGCCAAGCTTTTCCGCTGCTTGCAAAATAGCTTTAACGTTATTAGGAAGCGCTGCATCCACCAAAGTTAAGCTATTTTCCTCCTCAACTAAATAACAATTTACCGGAAATACCTTTGGTAAATAGGTCAGCTGTACTACCGTTTTCTCACGCGTCATTCTCATTCCAATCGGCCCCCTCGAATAAAAACTAATGTTGTTAGTTTTATAATAAACTAATACCATTAGTTTTAGCAAGCCCCATTTTATTTTTCTTTGTTTTTCAGAAGAAATGCTTCAATCTCTGCTTTATCAGGAATCGAAGCTTGCGCGCCCTGCTTCGTAACCGCAAGCGCTGCCGCTGCCGCTGCAAAAGTTAATGCCTGTTCTGCTGATCGGCCATCCGCGCTTGCTGCCGCGTATGCACCAAAAAAGGTATCGCCTGCTGCCGTCGTATCGACGGGCTTTACAGCGAAAGCAGGAATCGTATGCGAGGTTCCCTGTTCATTTTGATAAAAACAGCCCTTCTCACCCATCGTGATAATGACGTTTTTCGTCCCTTTATTCAAAACCCAATTAGCGGCTGCTTGGGCCGATGCAGCATCGCTGACGGCTAAGCCTGTAACGGCCGCCGCCTCCGTTTCATTTAGTATGAGCGTATGGATGAGCGGCAGAACATTCTGAGGTATGGCGCGCGCTGGCGCAGGATTATAAAAGACGCGGGCGCCGCTGCTGCTTGCGCTGTTCATAACCGCTAAAGTGGTCTCCCACGGAATTTCGTTTTGCAGCAGCACGGCATACACATCGTTCCATTCCCCTGCGCCTGCCGCTGCATCCGATGCCGTAAGTTGACCGTTAGCACCCTCTGATAAAACGATATAATTCTCGCCTTCCTCGTTTACGGTAATAATTGCGAAACCTGAACTGCATGGCTTGCGTAATATGTGATCGATGCCAATTCCATTTTCTTGTAAAGCTGCCAGCAGCGTTTCGGCAAAAGGGTCTTCGCCTACCGCGCCAATCATTGCGCAATCGGCTCCTGCCCTGGCAGCGGCAACGGCCTGATTTGCGCCCTTGCCGCCCGGGTAGAAGGATGTGGCCACACTGGGTATTGTTTCGCCTGGAAGCGGAAATTTCCCCACAGAACTGACGATATCCATGTTTATGCTTCCAACCACGAGCAATTTATTCATAGGTTGACTCATCCCCTCTATTATGTAACTCAAGATAATCGCAACACTATTTTAACAGAAGGAGCAGACATTCACATGATTACCGCCTTTATTATTGGCTGTGAAATTGGTTTTTGGGTATTTGTACTCGCTGGCTTATTATGCCGCTATATCTTCCGGTTAAAGAAGCTGGGCAAGCTCTTCCTATTCAGTACGCCGCTTATTGATCTGGCATTGGTTATCGCCACGGTTTATGATTTGCGCGGCGGCGCGGAAGCGACCTTCGCCCACAGCCTGGCTGCTGTATATATCGGCGTTTCCATCGCCTTCGGGCACCGGATAATTAAATGGGCGGATGAGCGGTTCGCCTACCGCTTCGCCGGTGGTCCCGCACCTGCCGGCAAACCAAAATACGGAAAAGAGCATGCGATCTATGAGCGAAACGGATGGCTGCATCATCTGCTCGCATGGGGGATCGGCTCGCTCATTTTGTACGGCATGATTATCATGGTTGGAGATGAGGCACGAACGGAAGCTTTGCTTCAAGCGCTGCGATTTTGGCTGCTCGTGCTCGGCATCGATTTTGTCATCAGCTTTAGCTATACGTTATGGCCGCGCAAAGAAAAAGCAGTATCCTGATTTCCAGGATACTGCTTTTTCCTACATAAGAGAGATACTTTGGCCGACTAACGGCCAAGGCTATTTGCATACGAGCGAATCGGAGCCGATTCGTTATTAGTGATTCATCATCATCGCCGGGTCCGTATTGTCCCCGCCGACGGTTCCGTCTTCTTCCTGCTGCTTCGGTTTACGCAGGAGGAGCGACAGTGCGACACCCGCGGTCGTTAGGCACGCAGACAGGAAGAACGTGTCGCCGTAACCCGCGACGACGGCGTTCAGCGGATTTGCGTCTGCTCCCGCGCTTGCGGCGTGGGAAGTGATTTGCGACGTCAGATAACCCGTCAGGCCCGCGACCGCGAACGAGACGACGACTTGCTGTGCTGCTGCTGTCAGCGGTGTAACGCGGCCTACCAGACGGCGAGGCGCAGAGTTCAGGACATGCGTGTTGAGCGGCATCATGGAGAAGCCCATGCCAAGACCCATGATGCAGATGCACAAGATGATAACCCACAGCGAGGTATCCAGCGATATGCCGGACAAGATGAAGAGGGCAACGGATACAACGGCAAGACCTGCGAAGGCGAGCGGACGCGCGCCGATCTTGTCGAACAACCGGCCGCTGAACGGCATGCCGATCGCCGCGCATAGCGCATATGGCATCAGGATCCAGCCCGTTTCAAGCGCGGTGTAGTTCATGACGCTTTGCAGGTACAGCGGCACGATCAGCATTGCGCCGAACAGCGCGAGCTGTACGATCCACGTCAAGATGATGCTGCGTGTAAAGTCGGACGACTTGAACACTTTTAGCTCCAGCAGCGGCTGCTTCTGTGCCAGTTCCACGAAGATAAAGAGGATAAGCGCAATGCCGCCGACGGTCAAGCCTGTGATCGTCGAAGCACTGGACCAGCTCGTGCCGCCTTCACTTACGCCGTACGCAAGCATGGAGAAGGCAATCGGCGCGAGAAACATGCCGTAGAGGTCCAGATGCGGCGCCGCTTCGCGGCCCGATTTCGGCAAATATTTATACCCGAGAATCAAGGCGATAATGCCGATCGGCAGATTGATGATGAAAATCCAGTGCCAGCTGACAGAATCGACCAACCAGCCGGAAAGCACCGGACCGAACGCCGGCGCCATCAGCATTGGGATGCCGAGTAGGCCCATAATGGATCCGCGGCGCTCTGGAGGCGCAATCTTGAACACCATGGTCATCCCGATCGGCGCCACCATGCCGCCGCCCAAGCCTTGAATGATGCGGTAAATGATCAGCTGTTCCGGCGTTTGCGCGATGCCGCACAGCACGGAGCCGATCGTGAACAGGGCGATCGTAATCATGAAAATTTGCTTGGATCCGAATTTATCGGTCATCCAGCCTGCAAGCGGGATAACGGCGGATAATGCCAGCGTATAGCCGGTGACGGTCCATTGGATCGTCTTCAGATCGGTGTCGAAGTATTCAACGAGTTTCGGAATGGCATTATTGACGACCGTGCTGTCCAGAATAACCATGATCATGGCGACAATAATCGCCATTAGCGGCGGCAGAATGGCTTTCAACGAGAAGTCGTCCCCGCCTGCTGCCATCGGTTTTGTTTGCGTAGGAGCTGACATTGGACCCTGCTTTCTGCTCAACGAGCTGTGTATGGATGAAAATAATGGTCGAGCAATGTGAAACGGCTGGTGCCGAAGGTTTGCTGAATCATGAGCAGCAGCTCATCGCGGCCGACGCCACCCTGATCCGTCAATTTGGCGCTTTCTCGTACAAATTCGCAGGCAATGCCTGCACGAGAGGCGACCAATCGCCCGTCGTGTAAAGATTAAGCCGGTGCATGGCCCGCGTACACGCCGTATAAAGTAGCTTGCGTTCGTTGTCCCGGCCGTATGCTTCGGGCGAAGCATCATAGACCAAGACTGCATCGAACTCGACACCCTTGGCGAGATACACGGGAATGACCATCACTCCTTTTTCAAAGCCCAGCGTCTCCTTCGTAATGAGCTGAAGAGCTTCGCCTCCATGAATCCGTAACGATTCATAGGCCTCACGGCTTTCGGCTGCGGTCTTCGTAATGACGGCGATGGAATCGAAGCCCTCGGCCATGAGCACCGCGATGTCTGCCAGAATTTGCGCATAACGCTTCTCCCCGCCTTCCAGTCTCGTCAGAAGGGGCTTTTGGCCTCCCCTTTCAAACGGTTCAATTTCTTCTCCGCCTGGAAGCATCGATTTCGTAAATTCAACAATCTCCCTGGTTGATCGATAACTGCGTACCAGGCAGACAAGGCTTGTTTCGGCTTCGCCGAAAAGGCGGACCAGCGGTGAATCGGATGCGGTCAAACTTGTAGCCTGCATGAAGATAGCTTGCCCAAAATCGCCGAGTACCGTCATCCGAGCACGGGGAAACAGCTTTTTTAGATATTCATATTGAAACGACGAATAATCCTGACCCTCATCAACGAAAACATACCGGATTTCCGTGTTCGTCCGGACGCCTTCGATCAGTTCTTTTACATACAAATACGGAGTCGCATCCTCGTGGAACAACTCGTTCCGGAGCAGCATATCCTTGGTTTGGCTGCATATTTCAGGCCACAGCGGGGGGATGACGGCCCCATTTGTTTTCTCCCGATAAGCGGCTTCACCCTCAAACAATTGGCCATATATGCCTTTGACATCTACAAACGAGAATTTCCTCACACTTTTCCTTAGCGGTTTAAAGCTTTCTTTCACGATCCTTCGACGGAGYAGTTCTTCCTCCCTCTGGGCGTAGTCAAAGTCGCCTTCATCTTCCCGGCGCTTGTTGTTAATTTTCTCGCGAACTGCGGCGTATTGTTCCGCAACGTCGAATACTTCCTTCTCTTTATGCAGCATTCCGAAGACTTCCGCGTACTGATCGGTGTCGAGATAATTCAACTCTTCCTGTACCCAAGACGCTTCCCGTTCCATGCGTTCCAGCAAAGCCAGTTCATTCAGCAGCCATTCCTGTAAGAGAACGACACGATTGAGCAACGGCAGGGAACGGTCATAACCGTAAAATTTCGCTCTCATTCGCTCCGCGGTAATCAAATCGCGGTCTCGAATCCGAATACCGTTGAAACGCATGCCTTCCCGTCCCAGCCACATTCCATAGTTCTGCAGGGCTTCCAGGAAGGCTTCGGAAGCTTTATACTCGATCCCCTGAAGACGAGCCTCATACCCCGGCGCTCCTTGTGCGGTCAGAACATATTCGATCTGATCAAAAGAATCCTCCGGCCGTAACGAAGAACCTAGCCAATAGTCGAGATATTCTTGAAATGTCGTCTGCTGCATATTCTCTTCACCGAGTTCCGGAAGGACGGTGGAGATATAACTGGTAAACATCGGATTCGGTGAGAAAAGAACGATCTGATCAGCCTTGATCGTCTGGCGGTGTTTGTACAGCAAGTACGCCACCCGCTGCAATGCCGCGGAAGTCTTACCGCTGCCGGCAGCCCCTTGTACGATAAGCATCCGGCTTTTGTCATTGCGGATGATGGTGTTTTGTTCCTTCTGGATGGTTGCCACGATACTCTTCATTTGCGAGTCCGCACCTTTGCCGAGCACTTGCTGCAGTAATTCGTCTCCGATTGTTTCGCTCGCATCAAACATGTTGCGGATTTGCCCGTTTTGAATCTGAAACTGCCGCTTGAGCTCCATCGTCCCTTCGATTCGTCCGGCCGGCGTGACATAAGATGCCAGGCCGGGGGAGTAGTCGTAGTACAAGCTAGCGATTGGCGTACGCCAGTCATAGATCAGAAAGCTCAATCCATCTTCGTCGACGAAGGAAGATACGCCGATATAGATCTGCTCGCTGAGGTCCAGGCCATCCTCCTGAAAGTCGATGCGTCCAAAATAAGGAGACGGCAGCAGACGGTTCATGCTTTTCCATTGCTCTGTCAACAGCTTGTGGCCGCGCTCCCGTTCGGCCAATACCGCGGACTGCTGGTTAATCGTATAGAAAGTCTCTTCGAAATCTTCGTACGTGCTTGTGTTGATCGTAACTTCTTCCCAAAACCGCTTGCGGATGTCCGTAGCTTGATCGCGCAGCCCGGCAACCTCCGGCTCCAGTTCGGCAATTCTCGCCTGCAGCTTGTTCCTGACCCGTTCCAACCGCTCCTGTTCCTGCCGCCAATCCTTCGTTTCCATCTCTCCCGAACACACTCCTTTTTCCTTTTTCTGGGATAAAAAAGAGCATTGACAAATTGAAATTCCAGATGTACAATTAAAGTAGGAATAAAACTGTACGCACTACTTAATTTAATTTGTCAATAACGCTATCGATTATATCATAGCGTTATTTCATGTTCAATTTATTTTTTTCATACCCTCCGTATTTGCCGTAACATATTGTCTTTCGGCACCACCAAGTTATAAAGTTCCAAATAAGGGCTTAAAGTCATAGATTGTTGTTTTTGAATCATCTCATTCACCTACTTGGTTTAATACCTTAATTATATAGAGAAAAGGCACAGTCTCCTCAATAAAACTTGAGTAGATTGTGCCTTTTTCATATTAAGGACTTTTTCAGTGGCCTCGAATTTATCAGGGGTCATCTTTTTTATGTCCACTGGCTCTGGATTGTGATAACAAATAATGAAAGAACTTTATTTCCCTTAACGGTTGGGCTGCCAACTAAGGAGATGATCTCCTAATCATTAGAGCGTAATGAGCTGCTCGCGTTTTGGCCCAACCGATACGCTTCCGACTTTTACTCCAACAGAATTTTCTACGAAGCGGACATATTGCTGCGCCGCCTCGGGCAAATCCTCGAATCTGCGGATATGTGAGATGTCGCATCTCCATCCGGGAAGGCGCTCCAAGACCGGCTTTGCTTCTTCCAGCTTAGCCGTTACGGGAAACGACTCCTTTACGATTCGCCCATCCAGCTCATAGCCTACACATACCGGTATTTCCTCTAAGTAGCCGAGCACATCGAGATTTGTCAGCGCAGCCTCCGTAGCGCCTTGAAGCATGCAGCCGTAGCGCGTAGCTGCCGCATCAAACCAGCCCACTCGGCGCGGTCTTCCCGTCGTTGCCCCGAATTCTCCGGCGTCGCCGCCCAATCGGCGCAGCTGATCCGCTTCTTCGCCCATCAACTCGCTAACAAAAGGGCCAGCTCCCACGCAGCTGGAATACGCTTTTACTACCGCAATAATCCGCGTAATCGCATATGGCGGCAGTCCCGCACCGACCGGCGCAAAACCAGCCAGCGTCGAAGAAGAGGTCGAATACGGATAAATGCCGTGGTCGGGGTCACGCAATGCGCCAAGCTGTCCCTCCAGCAAAATCGTCTCTCCGTTACGATAAGCGTCATGGAGAAGACTGCTTGTATCGCATACATACGGTCTCAGCTTCTCTGCTTGACTGCGCAGCTCAGGCAGCAGCTCGCTTGCGTGAATTGGCTTGCGATTGTATAGCTGCTCGAGAAGAATATTTTTTGCAGCTAATGATTGTTCGAGTCGCTTCAGCAGCCGCTCCTCCTCGTATAAATCCGCAACCTGAACGCCAAGCTTTGCATATTTATCTGCATAAAATGGAGCAATTCCGCGCTTGGTCGATCCAAAGCTATTCTCACCGAGCCTCGACTCCTCCAGCTCATCGAACAGCCGATGAATCGGAAGCACGACCTGCGCCCGTTCCGATATTCGGATGCGAGGCTCGGGAACGCCTCTGCTGAGCAGTTCATCGCGCTCCCGCAGCAGCACATCAATATCGAGTGCCGTACCTGGGCCGATAACGTTTGTAATCTCCGGATAAAAAACACCGGATGGCAGCATATGGAGCGCAAATTTTCCGTAGCTGTTTATAATCGTATGTCCGGCATTGCTGCCGCCTTGGTACCGCACGACAAAAGAGGACTTTGCCGCCAGCGCATCCGTCATTTTCCCCTTGCCTTCATCTCCCCAGTTCGCCCCTACAATCGCCGTTACCGTCAAAGCAATCGCCTCCCGATCTTGTTTTCACCTTACATCGTTCATTATAATGATAGAGACAGCATTAGAATAATTGATATATCTAATATCATGTATTAGGTGAGGTAATGGATATGATCGTTAATATGGAGTGGTACCGCGTCTTTTACTGGACGGCTAAGACTGGCAGTCTGTCACGTGCAGCCGAGCAGCTTTATATTACGCAGCCTGCCGTCACGCATACCATTAAGCAATTAGAGGCAAAACTGGGCGGACAGCTGTTTTTTCGCATGGCAAAGGGAGTTAAGCTTACGACAGAAGGCGAGATGCTTTATCGTTATATCGAGCAAGCCTATACCTTCATGGAGTCAGGGGAGAAGATGCTTGCTGAAATGCATAATCTGCAAAGCGGTGAAATTAGCATTGGCGCCAGCGATACGTTATGTAAACATTATTTAATGCCTTATTTGGAGCGGTTCCGATCCGAGTATCCCGGCATCCGCATCCGTGTGACCAATCGTACAACTCCCGAGACGATAGCACTTCTCAAAGAGGGGAAGATCGATTTCGGCATCGTTCATATGCCCGCCTCTGACAGTCAGCTCGACTTTCGAGAAAGCACTAAGGTACAGGATATGCTCGCCTGCGGCCATGCTTATTCATCGCTCGGCAGCTCTGTAATGAATCTTGCGGATATATCTCGGTATCCCTTGCTGCTCTTGGAAAAAGACGCAAGCACCCGCCGTTTCCTTGACGTGTACACCGAATCGCATGGCGTGAAGCTGAATCCGGAGCTTGAGCTGGGCAGCTTCGATTTGCTTGCCCAATTCGCGAGAAGCGGCTTTGGGCTAGCCTTCCTTATTCGTGAATATGTAAAAGACGAACTTGCCTCCGGCTCGCTTATCGAAATCCCGCTGCACCCTCCCATACCCGTGCGCAGCATCGGCATCGCTACACTTCGCCGCGTGCCGAGGTCCTCGGCAGCCAAACGCTTTCTTGAGCTGCTGCCCTAGGCTCTGCCGCAAAAGAGGGGCTGTTGTTTCGGCAGCAAGCAAAAGACTTCCTTCGTCTCATCAGTGAGACGAAGGAAGTCTTTTCTCAAACCTTTATAACTGTGGAATGTAGCGCCAGCCACCATATGCCGTAATATCCTCCGCCTCCGCAGCTGCATAGGCCTCGCATACGAAGCCGGAAACCTCTGTACCGTCCAGCAGTTCGACTTTCCCGATGCCGAGCGGCGCCGGGATTAAGGAAGTAAATATCCCGAAGGATGCCGGGGACATTTCCCATAGCTCCAGCTCGATGCTTGCGCCTCCCTGCTGCTGCTTGATCATACCCGGTTTCGCTGGCGTCGTTGGCAGCTTAACCAGTTTGTAGCGGGGCGCTGAGCTGGCTTCGCGCATGAAACGCGCATTCAAACCAATCATTTGCTTCTCAAGCGGGTAACCGCGCATATGCAGACCACATACGGCTACGGTAATCGAAGGTTCTCTGGGATTAGCTTCGAGGGCGATATCCTCTGCTGCGAACCCTGTCCGCGCCGAGTCTGATCGTCTCGACTCCACTGGAACAGCCGCAGCAGCCCGCTCCCCGCCTCTCAGAAACGAACGCGCCGCTTCGATCATCAGATGCTCGTTTTCCGCAAGCGCGAACAGCGTAATGCCGAAGGGCAGCCGCTCCTCTGCAGCGTCCGAAGGTACCGCTACCGCGCACAAATCGAGTAAATTGCAATGGTTCGTGTAACGCCCCATATCGCTGTTCGTGCTGTATGGTTCCTTTCTTACCTGCTCGCGCGTCCATGTTCCGCCGCAGGTCGGCATGACTAGCACCGCATCCTGCAGCAGCTTTCTCGCTTCCAGCTTATATGCCTGCAGCTTATGCATAGCGCTAAACACTGATGCCGCATCATGCTCCGCTGCTGCGCCAGACCGTAAAATCCGTTCTGTCACAGGGAAGGCGGCGCCTGGATTCGAATCAATGAACCCGCTTAGGTCTGCCCAGCGCTCCGCAACCCACGGTCCGCCGTACAAAATCGCAGCCGCATCCGAAAACAAATCATAATCCACATACTCGATCGGAAGGTTTAATTGCTCCAACCGACCAATTGCCGCATGCCAAGCGCGCTCATACTGCTCCGCGAACGGCCCGAAGAAAGCAACCGCCTGCTTGGGCAAACAGAGCTTAGCCGGAAGCTTTGGCCGCTGCTGCTTCACATCGCGCGACCAAGGATCGTTCTCATGCATGCCGCGGGCAATGCCGTCCACAATGAGCGCTTCCTCCAGACTATGAGCAAATACCGTAACGCAATCCAGGCTTGCGCAAGCCGGAACGACGCCCTTTACCGGCCACGACCCAAGACTGGGCTTATAGCCCACAAGCTCATTTAGCGCAGCGGGTACGCGGCCGGAGCCAGCCGTATCCGTACCAAGCGAAAACACGGCATGCCCGCGGGCTGCCGCAACGGCCGAGCCGGAGCTCGAGCCGCCGCTGATCAGCTCCGGACGAAGCGCATTATGCGCTTCTCCGTAGGGACTGCGAGTACCGACAAGTCCCGTCGCAAATTGATCGAGGTTGGTTTTGCCTAGAGGGATTGCTCCTGCGGCTACCAGCCGTTCTACTACCGCTGCATGCTCCACTGGCGTATATGCAAATTCTGAGCAGCCGGCCGTCGTCGGAATCCCGGCTACATCGATATTATCCTTAATGGCGAAGGGAATACCCCAAAGCGGCGCATTAGCCGGATCCATCTCGACAAGCCTTTCCAAATATGGCTTCAACACAGCCATCGACGGAGGCGTGATCCAAACATTCATATCCGAATCCGCTTCCGCTCGCCGAATGATTTCCAGCATAACATCCTCAGGCATCAACGCCCCGCTCTTGTAGCTTATTTGAAGCCATTCCATCGTCAATTGAAGGGGAAATCCTTGCTTTGTCATACAACCGCCTCCGTTTCCTTGTGCTGCAGAATACCGACAATAAGCTGCCCCGTATGGACTTGGTCACCCGGCTCCACATGCACCGAGCATACCTCACCGTCGCAGGAGGCTTGCTGTGAAAACTCCATTTTCATGCTTTCCACAATGATGAGCGTATCGCCCTTTTTCACCTGCTCGCCGGGACTCACAAGCACCTTCCATACACTGCCCGGCATCGTGCAGCGAATCGCGGCAGCACCCTCCTGCAGCTCCTCCTCCTGCTCGGTCCGCGCAGGCTCATGCTCCGCTACGTACTCGGCAAGTCCAAGCTCCTTCCAGCTCTCGCGCTCCGCTTGGAATGATGCCTGCTGCTTTTCCTTAAACGCCACCGTGCTTTCTTCAATGGATCCTAGAAACTTCAAGTACTCGCCAAGATCAAACGTCGTTTCCGTAATATCCGCTTCATAACGGCCGCGAAGGAAATCCTCGCGCAGCTTCAGCAGCTCATCCGCCTCCACAGGATAAAACTGAATTTGGTCAAAAAACCGCAGAAGCCAAGGCTTGCCAGGCTTAAAGCTTTCCGTGCTGCGCAGGCGGTTCCACATTTGGATCGTGCGTCCGACGAATTGATAGCCCCCAGGCCCCTCCATCCCGTATACACACATATACGCACCGCCGATGCCGACCGCATTTTCCGGTGTCCACGTACGCGCGGGATTGTACTTGGTCGTAACGAGGCGATGACGCGGATCGACCGGTGTTGCAACCGGAGCGCCCAAGTAGACGTCGCCTAAGCCAAGCACCAAATAGTTGGCTTCGTATACGATTTTTTGCACATCCTCTATGCTATCCAGCCCGTTAATGCGCCTGATGAATTCAATATTGCTTGGGCACCAAGGCGCGTCAGGGCGAACCGTTTGCTGGTAGCGGTCAATCGCAAGCTGCGTGGCCGGGTCATCCCAGGACAGCGGCAGGCGGACAATACGCGATGGCACCTGGATCGACTCTAGCGGCGGCAGCATGCTGTCCAGCTCCAAAATAATCGAGCATGCCTCGCTAACGGTAATGTTGGAGCGGTCAATATGCACCTGCAAGGAGCGAATGCCCGGCGTCAAATCCAGCACCGGAATACGTCCCGATTGCTCGATGGCTTGCATAAGCGCATGCGCTTGAAAGCGAAGCAGAAGATCCAGCTCTAAATCACCATATTCCACGAGCAAATTCTCATCGCCGCTGCTGCGAATCTTGATTGGAAACCTGCGGCCTTCCACCTCATTTACGAGAAGCGGATAATCTGGCGTTAAAACAGCAGAGGCGGTCTTCATCTCTGCATTAGGCAGGCCAATGCGCGCCGATCTCCCAATCGCCTCCAAATTACGCTCCTGCAGGTCCCGCAGCTCATCGGCTTCCTCAAGCGTTAACAGCTGGAACCGCACTTTATCGCCAGCATGAAGCTGCCCGATTTTCCAGAACTGCGCCGATGCCGTCGTAACCGGACATACGAACCCGCCGAGGCTTGGTCCGTCTGGTCCAAGCAGGATCGGCATATCGCCCGTCAAATCCAGCGTGCCAATCGCATAGGCATTATCATGAATATTCGAGGGGTGAAGCCCCGCTTCTCCACCATCCTCCCGCGTCCATAGCGGGGCTGGCCCGATCAAGCGAACACCGGTGCGCGAGCTGTTAAAATGAACCTCAAAAGCCGTCTCCGAAAGCTGGTTTAAATATTCAGGCTTCAGGAATTCTCCCGTGCAATGCGGTCCAGGAATGACGCCAATCGTCCATTCCCGCGTCATTTGCGGCCGTTCGGCGAAATCAAGCTCCGCCATGACAAGTGGTTCAGCGCCTTTGTTTAAGCCAAGTACGTCCCCCGCGCGCAGCGCACGGCCGCCGTGTCCGCCGAAGCCTCCAAGGGTGAAGGTAGCGGCGCTTCCGAGAATACGCGGCATATCGAAGCCTCCGGCAACGAGCAAATACGTACGCAAGCCCATCTGCGCTTCCCCAAAGCTAAGCACCTGTCCTCGTTCCGCAAACGTTGGCTTGTAAGACTCTACCTTAACGCCGTCCAGCTCTGCTTCCATATCGGCGCCGGTTACACAAAACCATACGCCGCTGCGAAATTTATACGAGCCCCCGCGCAGCGTAAGCTCAAGGCCGGCAGCATGATTGTCGTTGCCGAGCAATTTATTGCCTATACGGAAGGAATACGGGTCCATCGGTCCGCACGGCGGAACGCCGACATCCCAGTGTCCTACCCGGCCCGGCCAATCCTGTACCGTCGTTTGCACGCCGCCGTCGACCACCTCAAGCGCATGCTCGGCAGGCTCAAAACCGTTTAACAGCTGCGTGTAGACATTGCCATCCACTACTTCTTGATCCCCAAGCAAAGCCTGCAAGTATTGCAAATTCGTCGTAATGCCGTACATCCTCGTCTCGCGGAGCGCCTGAATCAGCTTCCCGATGGCCTCCTCCCGGTCTGCGCCATGCACGATGATTTTAGCCAGCATCGGATCATAAAGCGTTGTCACCGTAAGACCGTCTCTTACCCAGGATTCATTGCGGGCGTTAGCCGAAAATACAGCTTGATCCAATTGTCCCGCGCTTGGCCGGAAGTTCTGCAAGCAATCCTCTGCGTAGATTCTCGCTTGGATACTGTGTCCAACCGGCGCTTTCACAAGCGACTGCAAATCAGTAAGCTCATTCGCCGCTTCTCGAACCATCCATTCGACTAGATCTACGCCCAGCACCTCTTCGGTTACGCCATGCTCTACTTGCAGCCGCGTATTCACCTCAAGGAAATAAAATTCGCCGGATTCCGGATCGTACAAATACTCTACCGTTCCCGCGCTGCGATAGCCCGCTTCGGCCGCGAGGCGCTTCGAAGCATCGAACATTGCATTCCGAACCTCATCTGTCAGATTTGGAGCCGGACTCTCTTCGATCACCTTTTGGTTGCGTCGCTGAATGGAGCAATCGCGTTCGCCCAGCGTGACGACCTCGCCGAAGCCGTTCCCGAAAATTTGCACCTCGACATGACGTGCTCTCGCAATATATTTCTCCAAAAACAAACCGCCGTTTTTGAAGTTGGTTTCCGCCAAATGCTTCACGCCGTCATAAGCCGAGCGCAGCGCATCCTCATCGGCGCAAACCCGCATCCCGATACCTCCGCCGCCTGCCGTGCTTTTCAATATAACGGGATAGCCGATCTGCGCAGCCTGCTCCAGCGCTTCCGAAAGCTCCGTAATCAATGCCGTTCCCGGCAATAACGGGACGCCTGCCCGCTCGGCGATTTCCCTCGCCGAATGCTTTAGGCCAAACATCTCCATTTGCTCCGGAGTCGGACCGATGAATACTATGCCGTGCTCACGGCAGGCCCGGGCAAAATCCGCATTTTCGCTAAGGAAGCCATAGCCGGGATGAATCGCCTGCGCGCCTGTTTCCAGCGCCGTTTGCAAAATCAGCTCCGTATTCAAATAGCTTTCTTTCGCTGGACCTTCTCCGATAAGAATAGCTTCGTCCGCATGATCGACATGCAGGCTGTCTTGATCGGCTCCAGTATATACAGCCACCGAAGAAATGCCAAGCTTGCGCAAGGTGCGCTCTATACGAACGGCGATAGCGCCGCGGTTTGCAATCAATACTTTTGTGAACATCATAATCTCTCCTCGCCTAGTCGCTCTCTTGTATTATTAAAAAGAAGATGAATGCTATGAATTCCAGACGAGCACCCGAATCGGTGTTGGGTTATAGGCATTACAAGGATTGTTTAGCTGCGGGCAGTTGCTGAGCAGCGCCGTCGTGCGGCAAAGCGATTGAAGCTCCACATAGGCGCCGGGCGAGGATACGCCATCCGCAAACTGGAGGCCGCCGTCTGCCGTAACCGGCACGTTCATGAAGAAGTTAATATTCGGAGCCAAATCCCTTTTCGTATAATTCTCGTTCCGCTTCGCCAGCTGCAGCATAAACGTATCCCGGCAATTGTGCATGTGGAGCTTATCATGTGAATATCGCACCGTATTGCTCTGAGCGGAGCAGGAGCCTCCGACCGTATCATGGCGCCCGCACGTATCCGCGACAATCCTCAGCATTTCCTTGCCGGATTCGGAGAGGAGCACGCTTCCTGTCGTCAAATAGATGTTTCCTTGCCCGGCAATCGTCGCTACCGCACTATAATGGTCCTCAGGATGATCCGCATCGTAAAACAACGTATCGGCCGCTTGATTGCCATCCAAATCAACGATTCGCAGCACTTGGCCGGGCTGCAGATCATACATCCAGCCGTCACCTGCCGCGATCACTTCATCATATATCGCATCCTCTGCCCTGCGCGTGCTTTCCACTCGATTAAAAACAGACATTGTCATTCCTCCTGATCATGGATTGATAAGTTCTATAGGCCTTGCAGCRGGTAATATTCCTGCGTATTTTCATAAGCGCGCCGGTTCTCCGGCCGGTAATTCAAGCAATAATCATCGTCAGCAGCCGGGTCAGCTTCCAAAACCTCAATGTGAACGGGAACGGACGGATACTCTCTGCTTGGATCGAGCGGATTAGGCGTGTTCGACAGCAGGAGCAGCACATCCATATCCGTCCTAAGCGTTACGGCTGCACCTGCCTTGCAATGCTCCGAGCTAAAATGCATCCTGCCCTGCTCATCGCAAAACACTTTGGAAAACAAATTCACGACGGGAACAAGGTCCCTCACACCCAGACCGTTTCTCACCAGCTCAACTGCAAAATTTTCTTCTCCGCTGTGCAGCCATTCATTTCGCAGCTCCTGGTAGGTGGTTTTTCCATACTTCACATCCGTAACCTTGCGGCTCGTGTACCCGCTTATCGTATCGTGCCAGCCAAGCTGGTCTTCAACGATGCTCGCCAGCGACCGTCCGTTATCACTCATCAGCACATTCCCTTTTGTTAAATGTGAGGTATACTGCGCTTTTAGCGTGTCGGGCATATTGTAGCGTTCCGTCAAATCCTTTGCGTTATAGAGAAGCAGAGATAGATTCGCCCCCGCTTCCAATGCGGTAAACCGCAGCAATCTCCCCCGGCTGATCGTTCCTGACCACTTTCCTCCTGGACGAATAGTTGTACTCCAAATGCTGCTCATCACTGTTTCCCCCTCGATTAATTGGTTGGCCTTGAAAATAAAGAAAGCCCGGGAGAGTAATCTCCCAGGCTTTTATCCTTCCGTGTACTATAGCCGGCTGCGTTATGGAAAAACCGCCCTGCTATATGCCGTCTCTCGGACCAGTCCTGCTTAAAGCTGACGATGGTTTTGCTCCATTTCTTCTCGTCAGCCGTCTTCAGCGGAACCCTAGACAGCTTGTCGTTCTCAATGGCAATCATGAGAACCTCTATTCAGTTGTCACTTTCCCTAACGTTTGTTAGGAGTATACTAGCGATTAATCATTTTTGTCAATATTCATGTAAGGTATTATTACATTATCGTTAGGCCCAAGGGAAAAGCCGCCGATTTAGAAAGGCAAATATCCGATCGCTGATGAGGCCTAGCAGACCGATTACAATGATCCCTACAAAAATCTCATCCGTATTCAAGAATCGCTGCGCCTTCATAATCTGATAGCCGAGTCCGCTGCTTACCGCTACAAGCTCTGCAACGACAAGATAGGTCCACGCCCATCCCAAAATGAGGCGGAGCGTATTCATCAACTGAGGCTGAATCGCTGGAATAATAACCGTTTCAATCGCCTTCCACCTTGTCGCTCCGAGTGTAAAGGAAGCATGCAGCAGATCATGCGAAACGCGCTTTGTAATATCCGATACCATGAGCACCAGCTGGAAGAAGCAGCCGATAAAGATAAGCAGCACCTTTGCCCATTCCCCGATCCCCGCCCACACCATAATGAGCGGAATAAAGGCTACGGCCGGCATATAGCGGATAAACTCCATCGGCGGCTCCACAAAGGCTTCTCCGTATTTGAACGTCCCCGCGAAAACCCCGATAGGAATCGCGATGACACAGGCTAATAGGAAGCCGGCCGTCACCCTGAATACACTAATTCCGATATGGCCCCAATACTCCGGACTGCCGAGATTAAGAATAAGCTGAACCAGCACCGCATGCGGCTTTGGCAGAAAGATCGGACTGACCGTCTCCGTATAACTGAGCAGCGACCATATTCCGAGCAGCAAAACGAAGGAAAATCCCGCCGTTACGGCAAACGGCTTTGGGCCGATGTCTTTGAATAGCTGAAATTTATGCGGTTTACGTCGTATTGGCGTTCCCATCGCTTATCACTTCCCTGCTTTTTTATTTATAAACTGAGGGTCAAACAACTCATCTACGCTGTCGAGCTTATCGACCATATCGAGCTTATAAAGGAAATCGGCCGTTTTAAGCCCCGTATAGCTAAGCGACGTATAATCATCGTGCTTCTCAAAAGCTTTGATGTTATCTTCAATGCCAAATAGCTTAATGCTGTCTAGACCGAGCTGAAAATCCTCCGGCGTCGTCTCTGCCTTCTCGGCAAGCAGCTTTATCGCTTCCTCCTTGTTCGCCTCGTACCAAGCCAGCGCATCGAACCAAGCATCAACGATTTTCTGTACATCCTCTGGACGCTTCTTCACCACCGAATCACGGAAAACGAGTAAATCTGGAATGAGCCCAGGCGTTTCCTTGGACGAATAGAGCACCTTTCCTTTGCCTTCCTTCACCGCGGTCGTTTGGAACGGCTCCCAGAGCACGGATGCATCCGTATTACCCGAGATAAAGGCCGGGCCGGCATCATTTACCGTCATATTGACATATTTAATATCCTTTTCATCCATCCCGTTCTCCGCGAGGGCGGTAAGCAGCAGGAAATGATCTACGGTACCGAGCTCCGTTGCTACCGTCTTCCCTTTCAAGTCTTTAATCGATTGGATGTCAGGTTTACTTACGATCGCGTCGCCGCCGAAGGAATTATCGTTGACGAGCACGGCCTTGAGGCCAATGCCCTTTGACAGCGGCGCGAGCGAATCGCTCAGCGTTTGGCTGTTCGCATCTACCTTACCGGCTGCTATCGCTTGCAGAGAATCACTGTATACAGGGAAAAACTCCAGCTTCACGTCCACGCCATGCTTCTCAAAGAACCCCTTCTCCTCAACCAAGTACCACATATACCAACCTGGCCATGGACTAAGAGCAATGGTAATGGGATCACCTGCAGCCCCTCCCGCTGTTTCCTTTGCATTTCCAGAGCATGCAGCAAGCCATGTCATCGATACGATAAGCATTAGAACCAATGCAGCTTTAAGTGTTTTTTTCATTTTTCCCCACTCCTGTCTTCTTTTTTTATTCCACCGCGAAACTGCCCAAAGACGGCAACGGCCGTTTACACTTTGTTAGCGCAATAGGCTATAAAAAAAAATAAAAGCCCAGGAGAGTGATCTCCCAGGCTTTTATCCTTCCGTGTTATATAGCTGAGCAGGTGTTTAGGCCGCATCATCTATACGCCGTCTCTTGGACCAGACTTAACTCCTCCCGGGGCGCTTGCTTGCATCGCACCGGGCCGTCGTTAACGGAACCCTAGACTGCTTGTCGTTCTCATCGATTATGCTCGAGAACCTGTATTCATTTGTCACGAAACCTTACGTTTAACCGAATTATAGAGCGGAACGTACGGATGTGTCAATATATATGTTAGGTTTTATTACATGAAAATAAAAAAACATAAAAAAACGCCCTATTTTAAATAGGACGCTCTGTTTCGTTCTCCTTTGTTTTTGCGGGAATGGTCATGCAAACGGAGGTTCCGATTCCCCTTTTACTTACGATCCTGACGCCATACTCTGCTCCGAAGTGAAGCCGGATGCGTCCGTCTACATTGCGAATGCCATACCCAACATTCAAGCTTTCCACCGGATCTGACAGCTGTCGCAGTATTTCAGGATGAATACCGATGCCGTCATCTATGACTTGAAACGTGATCAGCCCGCCTTCCAGCTTTCCGACGATGCGAATATTAATGCGATCTCCGTACCAGGCATGCTCTAACGCATTTTCAATAAACGGCTGCAAAATCAGCTTCACGGTCGTAAACCGCAAAATATCAGGGTCAACATCAAACAACGCCTGCATACCGTCGCCGAACTTGGTTTTTTGTATATTAATATAAGCGCCAACCTGCTCCAGCTCATTTTTAATCGGAATGACGGTTCTGCCTTCATTGAGCGACAACCGATAAAATTTGGCCAAATCGAGCACCATGCGCTGCAGCTTGTCTACTTCTCCGAATTTAGCCAACCGGCTAATCGAAGACAAGGTGTTGTATAAGAAATGAGGGTTAATTTGCGCTTGCAGCGATTCAAGCTCCGCTTCCTTTTTCTTAATATTCGTCATATATACTTCTTGGATCAATTCATCGATATTTTGTCCCATTTCATTAAGTGCGACGGAAATCCGCGTAAACTCGTCCTTGCCCTTAAACACGATCTTCTTCTGGAAATCCCCCTCTTGGAACGCATCCAGCACACGTACGATTTTGGATACCTTGCGGGAATAAAACCGGGAAATGAACAAGCCCACGAACGAAAACACCACATAACATGCCAAACAAATCAGCACCGTCCAAAGCCTCACGTCATTGGTCGCTTTCTCCATAATGTCCGTCGGGACAAGCGCAAGAAGATGCCATTTCAGCTGCGGAATTTCTTCGTCAATCACCCAGTAATGCGCAATCTTCTCCTCGCTCAAGGTTTCGCCAAGCCTATAGTCTGTATCTCCGGAGGAAAACATGATTTTACGATTCTCGTCAATCGCAAAAATCTTCGTACCCTTGCCGATTTTTTCAGAATCGACGCTCTCCAGCAAATCCGTCAGCCTTAGGCTGATCCTTACAAAGCCAATCTCCTCCAGGGAAATCGGATCATTCATATTAACAAGCCGCCTAAGCAAGGAAATATGCCCGAACTTACTGTCTCCCTCCACCTGCTTCCACTGCAAGGTTTGACCATAATGCTCCTTCGGGTAGTTCATATACCAGTTCTTGTCCAGAATCCTCGTTATATGGTACAAATCGAATAAAGGCCCTTCTGCGTTGAGAGGATCGGTATTTTTATAATTATGGTAAATCTCCGGCAGCGTATCGTTGTGCAAATAAACCGCAAGGCGCATTTTGTTGTTAGCAGCCTCAATTGTGGTCTGGATTTTGGGCAGGAGCTGCTTTGTCGTTGCTTCATAGCTGACCCAGCCTTCCTCGTAATGCCGTAAATAAGAAGCTAAGTTGCTGTCAAAATAAAGCATGTCCGAGATGCGGGACATATCCTCCATTTTGTACGTAATATTATCCTTCATCTGCTCCAGTGTTCCGTGATTAATCTCGCGTGTTCTCTCTTGAATCGAGTTCGTAAAGATTATATTGGCCGCGTAGCCGACAAGCAATACCGGTATGATAATAAACAAGCTGTAGGTAAGCATCAGCTTAATGCCGAAGGGCATATAACGATGCTCGTTCTTCTGATTGGTCATGTTCGTCTATACTCCAGCGGCGTCATGCCGTACATTTCTTTAAATTGTCTGCTAAAATAGGGCAAATGCCGATAACCAACGCGATCCGCGATTTCGTATATTTTCATATTGGTCGTTTTTAGCAGCCGGCAGGCTTCCTCCATACGCAGCTGGATGAAATATTCGCTGAAGTTTTTGCCTGTTTCCTCTTTGAAAATCAATCCGAGATAATTCGGCGAGAGCGAAAATTGCTCTGCCAAATCACGCAGCGTGATGTTATCCTGCGTGCGCTCTTTCATATAGTCGATTATTTGCTTAATGAGCTTCCAATTTTTTTTCTGTTTATTCGACTGCAGTGTCTCTGAAATTTCATAGACTCTGCGTCTCAGCCATATGTGAATATCGTTAATGGTTTCGAACTGCATAATGATATCATAATTATTCAATTCCATCCCGAGGAGCTGGAACACGTTTTCATTCGTTCTTTGCAAATAATTATCAAGCTTCATCACGATATAGAGCGCATAATTCCGCAGCGTAAACTTTGATTTCAAGCTTTTGGCAATCTGGAACAATTCATCAAGCTCATCATGGATACGAACCAGCTCGTACGCTGACATCGCTACAAATAACGCTTCAAGCTTCTCGTCGAGATGCTTGACATCCTCTTTCTCCGCAGGCCTTACCTCTCCGTATCCAATGACCTTGCCCTTGCCATAGAACATTTTCAGATCCAAAGCTTCTACAGCCTGCTTGTAGGAATGGGACAACTCGCTGATTGAGCGGCATTGCTCCCCTACTCCTGCCGTAATCGAAAAAGCATGCCGTTCGTTTACATGGCTGATCATCCGCTCCGGCAAATTCCCGTTATCTGCTTGCTCGATAAGGATCGCGATGCGGGTCTTGCTTATTTTGCAAATTTGCCTTACGCCAAGCTCCGTACAAATCGAAACCACCTTCTGCATCTCATCCCGTTCAGGCTCGCTCTCGTCGCTTTGCTTCCATGACCTATCGTCAATTTCGATAACCGCAGCCATTCCCGGATAACGGAAACGGTTCATTTCATATTCCTGGTTCAGGATCTCAACCGTACGCGCACTGCTCGTCCCTTCCAAGAGCTGCAGCAAATATTCATTCTTAACGATCGGAACCATCTGCCAATAAGCATCCTGCCTCTGCCGTTCCTGATCTAAGTCCTCGCGAACCTTGAGTAAGGAATCAATCAGCTCCTGGTCATCCATCGGCTTCAGCACATAATTAACAGCATTGAGTGATAATGCCTGCTTCACGTAGCTGAAATCCTGATAGCCGCTGACGAATATAATTTTAATATCCTTAGACAGCTCAAGCGCGCGTCTTGCGAGCTCCAGCCCCGTCATATTCGGCATACGGACGTCGGTAACGATGATGTCAATCTTCTCCGCATCCAGCACTTTACAAGCGTCAAAGCCGTTCAGTACCCCCGCGACAACCTCCATGCCAAGATCCTGCCAAGGGATAAAGGTACGCATTCCTTCCAAATCCAGCCTCTCGTCGTCTGCAAGCAATACTTTATACATGATGTTATCAGCTCCAATTAGGAAAACGCGATATAGGTTAATACAAAAAAAAGGTTCTACAGAAACGAAAAAACTCGGGTACACTAAATAACTTAGTATACCCGCCGTTTTATGAAAAACTATCTATTATTCCGCTTTCATTTTTGCAAGATTCGCCTGCCATTTTTCTGTTTTGAACGCCAGCAGCTTATCGTAGCCCGCCGATTGCGCATCCTTCTCCGCTTGATCAAGAATAGCCAGCACTTCCGCGTCATCCTTTGCAAACAACGCTTTTGCTCTCACCTCAAGATAGAGATCCTCGATACGTTGACGAATAATGCCTTCTTCTGTTTCCGGCTGCGGATCAATGTTGATGAACTCCGTAGCGTTAGATTGCGTTTTCCAAGTGATTTCACGTTGGTAGCGAGTCGACCAGTTCTGCTGCTCTACCGGCAAAGTAGCTTCGAACTTCGCTTTCGTTGAGTCGATGAATACGGTGTTACCAACCCAGTTCAAGTTAGTTGTAATGCCTTGAAGCTTTGCCATCTCTCCTGCTTCGGATGTATATTTGTCCGTGAAAATCGGTGTTTCGCCGTCTGCTTCTACGCCATCCCAGTAGATGCCTGGAGGTCCCCACATCAATGCGCTTTGGCCTTCAGGGCCTGTCAGCCAGTCATAGAAAGCGAAGATTGCTTCTGGGTTTTTAGCTTTTTTCGTAATAACTGTTACGTTCCAACCAAGCATACCATAAGTGCCCGGGAAAATTTTATCTTTATCCAAGCCTTCTTTGTGAATCGGCCAAATCATGAAATATCCAGCTTCCGGATCGTTTTTCACGAGCTCGGCATGTGCTTGCATCGCGATTTCCGTCGGGCTTGCCGCTGCGAATACCGCTACTCGGCCGGTCATTACTTTTTCCGTAATTTGATCGATCGTTTGCGTCATGGCATCCTGCGTGATTAATTTCTCGCGGAACAGCTTCGACGTGTACTGCATCATTTCGCGGTACTGCGGATCAAGGAAGATCGAAGTCAGCTTATCGCCGTTAGGGACAGCGCGCATGCCAGGAAACTTCTGATCATTTTCTTTGAACGCAGAGTACAATACGTCAAGGCCTTGTCCGTCTTTTGCCAAATGCGGCTCATAAGGAACTACGTCCGGATACTTTTCTTTCACGAGCTTTAAGTAATTGTATAGATCATCCGTTGTTTCAAGCTTAGGTGAGCCAAGCTCAGCGTAAATCTTTTTATTAACAACATAGCCGGCGTTTCCGTTAGGCTGCTTCGTGTACCAGTTAGGGAACTGATAGAGCTTGCCGTCCTCGGAACGAAGCATGTTGATGCCCTCTTCACCGAGCCATTTTTTCAAGTTAGGATATTTGTCCAAGTAGTCGTCGAAAGGTACGAGGAGATCTGCGCTGCGCAGCTTTTCCACATCGACACGCTCCAGCCAGATCGCGTCAGGCAGGTCGCCGGTTGCGATCATTGTGTTCAGCTTCTGAGGAGCTGCGCCGCCGGAATGGATCGGTTTTACATTTACTTTCTTCGTATCTCTAATCCATGTACTTGTAATATCCCCGCCCCAAGCAGGCATTGTGTACCAATCATAATGACCGTAAAGCGTAAAATCAAGCTGCTCCTTGCCTAGCTCATAAACCGACGCCGGTTTGTTGCTGTTATTCGCATCCGCCGTGTTGTTTGCTGTTTCTCCGTTGCCGGAATTTCCGCCATTGCCGCTGCATCCAGCCAATAAAGAAACGGCCATAAAAGCGGAGACGATAGGGACGAGCAGTTTACTTTTCGCTTTCATCTGTATAAAATCCCCTTTCAAGCTCTTTTTTATATGTTCAAAGCTTTCGCTCTAAACCACTTTTCATACGTGGTCTGCTACTCCTTCAAGGAGCCGACCAGCACACCCTTTACGAAATACTTTTGTACGAACGGATAAATCATAATAATGGGAATCGTGGCTACCATCATGGTCGCCATTGACAACGACTTGCTCGTTACCGTTCTCATTTTGGCTAATTGGCCTTGTGCGGCGGAATCAAGCTGAGACATTTGGTCCGAGACAATGTTCGAATTCAAAATTTGCTTTAGCATGGTTTGTATAGGAAGCAGCTTCTCATTGGTGATGTAAATGCTTGGACCAAACCAGTCATTCCAATGAAAAACAGCGGTAAACAGCGATAGTGTCGCAATCACGGGTCCGGAGAGCGGAACGACGATCCGGAAGAAAATGCCCCAGTTGCCGCTTCCATCGATTTTTGCCGATTCCTCGAGACCTGCGGGCAAGCCTTGGAAGAAGGTCCGGAAAATAATCATGTTCCACACGCTGACCAGCGAAGGAATAATGAATACCCAGAACGTATTCATCAGGTGAAGCTCGCGAATCAGGAGAAAGGATGGAATAAGTCCGCCGCTGAAATACATCGTGATGATACATAAAATCATATAAAACTTGCGGCCCATCAGCTCTTTCTTCGAAATGCCGTATGCGAATATGGCCGTTACAAGAATGGATGCCGCCGTACCGACGACCGTTCTGGCAATCGAGACTAGAAATGCGCCGACCAGACGCTTGTCCTTGAAGACGATGCCGTAGTTCTCCAGCGTCCAGGTGCGCGGCCAAAAGGTTACGCCGCCCTTAGCCGTATCTATGCCGGCATTAAATGAAATGACGAGCGCATTCCAAAAGGGATAAAAGGTCAGAAAAGCTAAAAACGTAAGTATGATGTAGATGGTTACCGTCATGACGCGGTCTCCGAAGCTGAGCCTGATCACTGCATCCTCCGCCTTTCCGGGCTAATTATATAGTTTACCACAAGCTGCTGCCGGCTCTGCGTGCCAGGTAGTTCGCCATCGTCAGAAGTCCGACGCTGATTACTGCTTTGAACAAGCCGACTGCAGTGGCGTATGAATACCTTGAGCTCTGTATCCCCACACGATAGACATACGTATCGATGACGTCCGACACATCCCGAAGCACAGGGTTGACGGCAAGCAAGAGAATGTCCTCAAAGCCAGCGTTGAGCAAATTACCGATAGCGAGAATCATGAAGATCAAGACAACCGGCATGATCGAAGGCAAAGTTATCAGGAAAATTTGTTTAAACTTGCTCGCGCCATCCATGGATGCCGCTTCGTACATACTTGGATCAATACTGGCGATTGCCGCGAGATATACGATGGAGCCGAAGCCGATTTCTTTCCATACGCCAGTCGAGACAAGAATGGACCAGAACAATTCCGGAAGCGACAGGAAGTTGATCGGCTCCTCTATGAAATTCATTTTCTCAAGTAAAATATTAACGCTTCCATTGTCGGTAGATAGCATTGACATGATGAGTCCCGCAACGATTACCCAAGACATAAAGTGCGGAAGGTAGCTTACTGTCTGAACAAGACGCTTAAACATCATGTTTTTCACTTCATTTAACATTAAGGCGAGCACAATCGGTGCAGGGAATCCGATGCAAAATTTCAATAAGCTGATGACTATCGTATTTCGCATAACCTCAAAAAACTCCGGTGAGCTGAAAAACATGTCAAAATGCTTCAAGCCAACCCATTCGCTTGCCATAAAGCCTTTGAAAATGCTGTAGTCTTGAAAAGCCATTAATACGCCGTACATCGGTATGTAGCTGAACACGATAATAAGTAATAATGCCGGCAGCACCATCAATTGGATGTCCATTTGCTTTAAAAATCTCAGAAATGCATTTTTAGTTTTTGGTTTAGTTATTAGCTCTTCATTAACGGAAAGCTGCGCCACTACTCAATCCCCCTTGCTCTTGTTGTTCTACTTGTATTCTAGCTTGATACCAAATCGACTAATAGCTATCTGAACAACTAAAAATGATACTTTTCAATCATCGAGGTAAGCGCAATCATTCATTTCACAAAAAAATAGGCCCAGCAGTTCGCTGGCCTGTATTTTTCATTTTATGTGGCCTCACGCCGGCCGTAGCTTGCCGCAAATCGCTTCATTTTTTTATAGGCCGGTGGGTCGAGCCGCTTTAGCGGATGGAATTGCGGATGGTTAGAGTTCACCTCAAGCACCCAGAGATGCCCTTGTTTATCGTAGGCAAAGTCAATGCCAAGCTCATGCATGCCTGAGCGCTGCTTGCTTAAGATCCGCGATATGCGTAAAGCGGTACCTGTAAGTTTCCGTACGCGTCCAGCCGTCTCCTTGGATGAGATACCCTGCTCTGCTCCAAGTCTTTTCATCGTATAAATAGCGCCGCCCTGGTAATAATTCGTTACGATTTTGTTGCGTCCGCCTACCTTTACCATAAAGCCCGTGCAAACCCAAGAGCCTCTTGGTTTGCGCTGAACCATCGCACGGATGTCATAGGGACGATCCTTCACCCGATCCAAGGTTATCCCTTTTTGAATTATAAGCTTACCCGCACTTTTCTTCTTTAGACGATGATAGACTTTAGATATGGAGGCAAATGTTTTGCGGATTTGCTTCTTTCCGACGATCTCATATAATTCATAGCCGGATCGGGTCCGCTTCAGCTTAAATATCCCCCTGCCTTGGAAACCAAAATCAGGCTTTACATATAGCGTGTCGAAGCGATCAAGCATTATTTCCAAGTGCTCTCGACTGAACGAGACCGTTTCCGGGATATGGCTTTTCATTTTTTTATCCGCTGATAAGTATTTGCAGACACGCAGCTTCCCTCTAAAGTTACGGCTGGCATATCTTTTTTTGAACATCTCGGCTCACCTCACCTTACTATATGAAAGCAGGGCAGCAAGCAATTGTACGGATGTTTATACGCGCCAAAAATAGTAACCGGGGCAGCTGGCGGATTCGGAACAATTTTCATCTTATATACGTTATAATTGAAGTAGAGGGAAATTCTGTTTATCTCTACTGAAATATATTCGAGAGGTGTGTCGTTTTTGTTTAACCTGAATCACGTATCAAAGCCGGTCAAAATCACTCTACTGCTCACTATTCTTATCGTATTCGCAATCAGTGCCGCGTCTGTTCTCCTATACGGCGATCATTATTTGCTAGGCTCCTATGAGAAATTGAACAATGATGACGTGAAATACGTCAATAGCGCAAAAATTTTATTGAACAAGCATACGCTTGCCTATAACAGCGGCGAAGAACCTTCCTCCTTCATTATGCCGGGGATGCCCTTTGTATTGTCCGGCCTCATGCTGATTTTTGGACAAGGAGATGCCGCTGTCATCGCGTTTCGCATTTTGCAGGTGATTCTTCAGGCCTTTTCTGTTTATTTGATATTTGTTATTGCGAATAACTTGTTTAACAGCCGGACAGCTCTGATCGCGAGTATAGCAACGGCTTTATATTTACCGGACTATTTCTCTTCGGGCGTTATATTGTCGGAGACGATTTTCCGGACGATCTTTATCCTTTTGGTTTACTTCAGCCTTCTGGCTTTAAAGAGCAATCAAACGAAGCATTATATTATCGTCGCGGTGCTTGTCATCATGGGCTGTTATTTCAAACCGCATACCGGACTCTTCCCCGTCGTATTGTTCCTATTATGGTTGTTTAATAAGGTGTCATGGAGAACAATCGTGAAGCATACGGTCGTCATATCCGTTACGATGGTGCTGCTGCTCTCCCCATGGTGGATCCGGAATTACATAACTTTTGACGAATTCATTCCTTTTACCAAGTCCGCTGGAAATCCGATGCTGCTCGGCGCTTTAATCAACAACGCGGCTCCAGCAGAACCGTTCTTCGATGCTCACCCTGAATATGCGGCTCGGGATAGAGCCAGCTTATTCGCAGGCTCGGATGACGCCATGGCGGACACCGCCAAAAAAATTATAAGCTTCGGCTTTAAGCATCAGCCCATGGAATATCTGAAGTGGTATACGATTGATAAAATGACAGGTTTGTACCTCGGGCCTTATTATTGGAAAACCGTGTTTAATATCCCTCTCCCGCTGGTCGTCTTGTTCCATTTTATTATGATGCTTATCAGCAGCGCCGGCTTGCTGCTTATGCTTATCAATGCGATTGCTCGGCGCAATATCCCTTATTTGCTCATCTTGCTGACACTTGCTTATTTTACCGTCATCTATATTCCATTCGTCGCTTTCTCCCGCTACGGCTATCCAAACATTTTCCTTATTTTCCTAGGAGGAGCTTACTTAATCGAGCGGGTAATAAGCGTTCAATCGGTGAAGGATTTGGCCGTTGGGCCTGAAGTGAGAAATCTATAAGGGAATATACTACCCACCTTCAAAGGCTTTTCGAACCCACCCAAACCCTCCCTTCCAAGGGAGGGCCCCGAGGCGCTGCGCCCTCTGGACACCTGCACCTGGAGTAACCCAGGAGTTAGTGAGGCGCTTGATCGTTACGTCGGGGTTGGAGCGCTTTCGTCCCTGGGGGACACGCTTAACTTCGGAATAGGGAAACAAAAGCACAAAGGAGGCACCTAGCGCTAGGCTAAGTGCCTCTTTTTCTGTCCATGTGACTTACTTCTACTCCTTAACCGATCCCATAACCAAACCTTTTACAAAGAACTTTTGGAGGAATGGATATACGATCAGGATCGGGAGCGCACCAATGAAAATTTGCGCCGATTTTACCGTTTTTTGCGAGATCAAAGCTAGATCGGCTGGATTGATACTCATCGAGCTCATATCGCGCTGAATGATTACCGTCTGAAGGAAGGTGGCCAGCGGATATTTTTTTGGATCGCCAATATAGAGCAAGCCGTCGAACCAAGAGTTCCAATGAAATACCATGCTAAACAAAGCAAGCGTCGCAATTGCTGGCAGCGAAACCGGCAAATAAATGCTGAACAAGGTCCGGAAATGGCCGGCCCCGTCGATTAACGCCGCTTCTTCAAGCTCCTTCGGAACGCCGCGGAAGAAGTTAAGCATGAGGATCGTTAGGAATACGTTAACTGCACCAGGAAGCACGAGTACCCAAAAGTTATCCATTAAGCCGATCTTCTGAATGACCATATAGAAAGGAACAAGACCGCCGTTAAACAACATCGTGAATACGAACAGCCAGGCATAAATGTTTCTCCCACGGAAAGCATTATTTTCTTTGGACAGCGGGTAAGCAGCCAAGAAGGATAACACCAGCGTTAGCAGCGTTCCGATGACCGTTCTTTGTACGGCGATCCACATCGAGTTTAGAAAGATCGGGTTGCTTGTCGTTTTTTTGTAAGCCTCAAGCGTGAAATCGACCGGCCATAGGCCGACGATATTGGCATCAGCCGCAGCCTTCGCGCTAAGCGATACCGCGAACACATGCAGGAGCGGAATGACGCAAAGCAAAGCTAGAACGATCAGCAGGACCGTATTAAACGTATTGAATATGCGATAGGATGGTGATTTATGATACATGCCGCATGGCCTCCTTTATTAAAAGATTCTGTAATTCGCCAGCTTGTAAGCCAGGCGGTAAGATATGACGACTAATACAAAGCTGATTACCGATTTAAACAATCCGATTGCCGTTCCAAAGCCCATCTCGCCGTTCAAAATCGCCGTCCGATATACAAAGGTATCGATAATATCGCCTTTTGCATAAACCAATGAATTATACAGGTTGAAGATTTGATCGAAGCCCGCATTCAGCACGTTACCGAGTGCCAGCGTGCCTACGACGATCGCAATCGGAATCATTGACGGAACGGTAATGTGGATTGTTTGCTTCCAACGGTTAGCGCCGTCTACCTCTGCCGCTTCATAGAGCGACGGATTGACGTTGGCAAGGGCTGCTAGGAACACGACCGTTCCGAAGCCGAACTCTTTCCATACGTCGGAGAGAATAACCGTAAAGCGGAACCAGTCGCCATTGCCGAGGAAGAAGATCGGCTGGATGCCAAACGCACTGGTCAGCAGGCGATTCACGAGTCCGCCCTCTGTTGACAGCAGGTCTGTCAAAATCCCGCCCAAAATGACCCATGACAAGAAATGCGGCAAATAAACGAGCGTCTGTACGAAACGCTTTACGAGCTGCTTTCTAATCTCATTCAAGAGAATGGCGAACATAAACGGAGCAACCAGGTTCAGCACCATTTTGAAAATCGCAATGATCAGCGTGTTCCAAATAACCTGTATGCTGTCCTCTCTCTCAAATAAATAACGGAACTGATCAAGCCCAACCCATTCCGAGCCGGTCAAGCCAAGCCAAGGTTTATAATCCTGAAAGGCCATGACTAATCCACCCATTGGCAAATACGCGAAGATGATTAGAAAGACAAGGGATGGAAGCACCATAAGATGAAACGGCCATTGTTTTATAAGGTAATAAAACAGCGGTTTTCCTTTAGATTTGACAACAGATAACGAGATGTCGTCTTGTTGAAGCGTTTGCTGCTGTGACATTTTTTTGTTCCTCCCGCTGGATGAAATGTAGAACGCGATCAGCCTCTTCCAAGGCGCGTATGCTACCTGCGTTTCTTATAATAAAATTATATCAGCGCCAGAAAAATTGAAGTAGCTAACAAACCCAACATTCATGGCACAAATGCAACCTCTTTTGACGTGCGCACCCAAGCGTAAACGGCTGACGCCGTCCTTGGCGGCAAAAGCTCGTTTCGCGGTGAAATATAAGCAACGTATAAGGTTGAATTTTATACTTTCTTATATTTCAAAAAAAATGCGGTCCCCTAGGGACCGCATTCTTATTGCTTACACTATTTTGCTACGCTCGAATACCACTCATTTACTTCCTTCGTAATATCGTCGCCGCCGGAAGATTTCCAGCTCTTCACGAACTCATCGAAGGCTTCTGCCGGCTTCGCGCCGTAAATGATTTCGTTGAACGTTTGCGCTTCGATTTTCTTCAAATAATCCATGCGCGATTTCATTGTTTTTGTGGATGGACCTACAAACATATCTTTTTTGGAGATCGCCTCTTGCTCCATTACGACAGTAGCAGCAAGAGCGGTTTGCGGTCCGTATTGCGCAACGACTTCTTTCTCGCGCGTCGTTGTTGCTTCCTTGCCTTCTGCCAGGTTAAGCAATGCTTTAAACTGCGCATCAGGAATACGAGCGCCGTCACGTACGATGAAGTAGCGGAGCGGAGCCGTGATTGCGCCGCCCGGCACATCATCCAAATACAAAGGCTTGCCGCTTGCATCAAGCGCGTAATCATAACCTTCGAAAGCGCCTAGCTCGAACGGGCTGCCTGGTTGCGGATCAGCCAGATTTTCAAACAGATAATTCTCATAAGTAAAGAATGCTTCAGGATTTTTCATATCTTTGTTAATCAGAATAACGCCGTTTACAAAATGCGTACCGTGACGCATTGCCGTGCCGTCTTCGCCTGTAGGAATCGCATAAGGCTTCCATACTGCACCCTCAACGTTTTTGGCAGTATCCAGCAATGGCCAGCCGCTCATCCAGTAAGGTCCAGGGATAATACCTGCCGTCCCGGCAACTGCCGGTTCAGATGTTTTGTTCTCGTCCCATAGCGCCGCTTCTTTCGGGATATAGCCTTTGTCGCGCCATTCCTTCAGCTTCACGAGGCCTTGCTTGATGCCAGCGTTTGTAGAGCCGTATTCCAATGTGCCGTCGGCTGCGAGGTTCCACTGCGAAGGCAATGTGCCGTATGCGCCGAATACCCATGACGGGTCGCCCATCCAAGTGTTCATCGACGTTTTAAAGCCGACGCTTAGCGGAACGACTTTGTCCGGTGCCAGTCCTTGCGGATTGTTGTTCTTAAAGGCTTCCATTACGGTTTCAAGCTCCGCAATCGTTTTTGGAGCTTCCAGCTTCAGTTTATCCAGCCAATCTTGACGGATCCAAAGCATATAATCACTGTTGTACGCGTAGTCAAGAACCGGAATACCAATACGTTTGCCGTCTTTGATATAAGAGTTCCAAACGGTTGGGTCAAGGTTCATAGCTGCTTTCCATTTCTCGCTCGCGTATTTATCGAAAAGCGCGCCCGCGTCTTGGAACATGCCGGAATCAATGAGATCCTGCGCAAGCAGCTTGTCTCCGATAACAGCTACATCAGGCATTTTTTGACCGGAAGACATCGCAAGACGCATTTTTGTCGCAAACGCACCGTTTGTATCCGTTACCGACCAAAGCGATTCAACTTTAATACCAAGTGTATCGAGCGCCCATTTCGTTGCCACGTTGTTTTCGATCGTCTCACCCTCGCGGAACGTAAGCGCAGGATCGACTCCCCATACCGTGGAGATGGTAACCGGCGGATCATATTTCTCTTTGTAAGGGTTTTCCGCATTGCCCGCGGCGGCATTGCCATTCGCTGTATTAGACGGCTCCGCTTTATTGCCGCTGTTCGAGCAGCCGACGATGGCAGAGACGATCAGCAGCATACAAATTGCAAACGTAAACCGTTTTTTTGTTTTCGTACTCATTGTAATCCCCCTCATGATTATGTTCTACAAGTTTAATTATAGGATGGGCAGCAGCCCCAGCCTATGACACAATGCGAACATATCAGCACCTTTTGCAACCATTTACTGCTCTCGGAACTCCTGAGGCGTCATACCGTAATATTTTTTGAATGTTTTACTGAAATATTGCGGATTCTGATAGCCCAGCTCGCTTGTGATTTCATARATCTTCTTGTTTGTGTTTTTGAGCAAATATAGCGCCCGCTCCATCTTCATGCCGATGATCCATTCGCTTAAGCTTTCTCCCGTTTCCGCTTTAAATACCTTAGAGAGGTATACCGGATGCAAAAATACACGGTCCGCGATCGTTTTGACCGTCGTATCCTGGCTCAGATTAGTCGCCACGATTTCCTGTACCTGCTTCACAATGAAGCTTTTGGCGCTTTCCTCATTCACCGAAAGCTCGGTCTGCAGCTTGTTCAGCACGCCGATCGACCACTCTTCCAGACGGTCAGGAGATAGGACCATCGTCTGATCCAGAATAAAATCGATGCCAAGCTCGTTAATTTGCGATACATATTGTCCTTGTCTATGTGCAATGTACATAAAGGCGTTGGTCAGCGCCAGATATACCTCGTAAAGATGCTCACGTGAATATCTGGTTTGTTTCAGATCAGCAAACACATCTTTGATTTTCTGCGCCACCGCATCCCAGCGCTTCGATTCCAGCAGCGTAATCATCGTCGGCGGCTTGTACAGGGTTTCCATCGATTTCACGAACATATGATCCTTGCTCACCCGGTCCTCGAGAAAATGAACCGAATGCTGCTCCTCGTTTGCTATCATGAACATTGCGCCAAGCCCCGCGCGGTAAGCCGTCGTAATCGATTCAGGAAATTCGAACCAATCCGTTACGACAATCGAAATCTCGCCCTTGAGATAGTTACTGACGTTGCCGCGAAGCTTTTTCGTCGCATCCACTAGATTCGTTTTGCGCAAGCTGCGATTTTCTGCGCTGTAATCGAATTTCTCACCCGCCTCATACCTTGGCTGTACCATAATAAGCAAGTATTCATGCGGCGCCTTGCAGTGCCAGACGTTAAAATGGTTCGCGAACGATTCCTCTGCGATATTGCCGACCGCAAATTCCATCAACGAGGCGGAGCTATAATCCAAATGGGAAAATTGCTTGCCTAGCTGAACAAGCATCATGACGGTAGGGCGCTCCATCACAAGCGGGATCTCATATTGCGTCAGCTTCTCCTTGATCGTTTTCGGGGAAAGCTGCCTGCCCAGCACAAGATCCACCATAAAATTGGCGCGAAGCACCTTGAAATCAGATTTGCGGTCATACAGCAGCTGCTGATACTTCTCTGCCTGTTCCCATTCATCCTTTAACGCCTCGATTGCGCCTGATACGGTCTTGACGAATTCATCATCATTCACCGGCTTCAATATATAATCGAAGGCTTGCAGTTGAACCGCCTTCTTGGCATATTCAAAATCGGAATGGCCCGTCAATAAGACACATTTGATATGCGGCCAGCGCTGGCCGATTTCCTGAACGAGCTCCAGTCCGTTCATTTCCGGCATCGCGATGTCGGTTACGACAATGTCGATCGCATTCTCCTCCAGCAGCTCCAGCGCTTCGAAGGCGGACGCCGCCTGATAGACGCTCTTCACGCCGATTGAAGACCATGGGATCGTTTTCTCCAAGCTCCCGGTTACATAAGACTCATCATCGATTAATAGAATTTCAATCATCGGAATTCCCCTCTTTCTCTAAGCTGTTGACCATGTAATCGTGACCTTTAATCCTCCAAGATTGGATGATGAGAAGCTAACACCTGCGTTTCCACGGAAGCGCAGATGCATGCGCTGATGCACATTCCAAAGCCCGCAGCCCATCTGCTCATCCATTTGATGCTGCATTTTGTGCTGAAGAATCAGGATATCCTCTGCGCTCATCCCCTTGCCGTCATCCTCAACGATCAGCCTGGCCCCATCCTCATGCCACTCACCTGTAATTTGGATGACCGAAGCATCCGACCAAGCTTCAATGCCATGAATAACCGCATTCTCCACAAGCGGCTGCAGCATCAGCGGCGGAATCTCTAAGTGAAGCATCTCCGACGGTAAATGAATGGAATAATTCAGTCTCGCCATTCGCATCTTCTGAATTTCCAAATAGCTCGTTACGAAATTTATTTCCTCCGATAAGGCTACAAGATCACGCTCCTGCCTTGTCGTATACCGGTAATAGTTCGATAAATGATGGGACATGGCGACGACTGCTTCGTTTTTCTCCAATTTAGCCATACTCGATATGAACGAAAAACAATTATAAAAGAAATGCGGATTGATTTGCGACTGCAGCTGTTTTAGACGAGCCTCCCGCACATGGATTTTTTCCAAATAGACCGTTTCGAACAGCTCTTGGATTTGGGCTACCATCAAGTTGAAGCGCGTATACAAAAAGCCGAATTCGCTCCTGCCGCGCGGCTTCATCCGTACCGAATAATCCCCGTTTTTCAGCTTTTGGAAACCGATGACGAGACGCTTGATCGGCACCTGCACCTGCGCGTATAAGAGATAGGCCGCAATACAGCAAAGCAGCAGCAGGGCTGCCATGGAAACATAAAATAATTGATTGGTTTTTTGAATCGGCCGGATGATTTCGGATATCGGAATATAGTCAATCAAATGCCAGCCCATCGTTTCCGACTTAACGATATTGACCAAATATTTTTCTTCCCCTACTTGAACCGTCCGGCTCTCCATATCCTTCAGCGGCTCTGACTTCAGATGCATGAGTACCTGATTCGTCAATTCCTTATCCACCGAACGGTTATAGATGATTCCCACATCTTCCATATAGTAAAAAGGCTCTCTACGTCCGCCGCTCTTGAACTTGTCCAGCATGTCCTTAATATTCGAGCTGTCGAACTGAACCTCAATAATCAAGTTGGAGCCGCTCGGATCCAAATAGCTCGAATACGGGGTTACCGCATACCGGGAAAAAACGAACTGCTCGCTCTGTCCATTATTAACCACTTTCACTTGCCAGCCGGGCTTCAATCTTTTTTTCAAATCCGCATCGTCATATTGAACTGCGTCGCGATCGGAAATATCCCGATGAATAATCGGCGAATAAATATGCAGGCTGCTGCGCCATTTTGATGAGTTTTGCTGAATGGCAAGCTTCGTTTGGATCCGTTTGATTAGCGTTATCGTGTTCAGGCTCAGCTCATTCGTTTCGATGAAAAAGTCGCGAAGGGATGAAATATCGGGGTCCTGGATAAGCAGGTCAGGCCACAGCGCCATGGAATCGATCGTCGTATTGACTTCGTTTTGAAAAAAAACAAGCTGGTTCGTGTTCGACTTATTAAGCTCCTCGCGAAGGACATCCGTGCTTGTCTTGTTGGAATAAAAATAAAGGAGCAGAATCGGCGTCAGCATAATGATGATCAGGGCGACGATTTTGGTAAATAGATTTATTTTCGGCATGATGGCTTCGCACCTCTACAGGATGTTCTATGGGCAGCTATATAGCGAATTTTTTCGCCCTTTCCACCATACGTGGACACTTAGGATATATCAACCTGTAAAATCAAAACAAATACAATGTTTTCGCAACTCATTCAAAAAGGATAGCCTTATTCCCGCAAAAAAAACCAGAGTTTCGGGGTTTCTCCCGAAATTCCGGTTTTGTTCTTTTAACTGCGCGGGCAGATCATTCTTCCGATCGCTGTTGCAGCCAGATTCTTTGAATTTTCTTAGCCCCTAAAGGGTAAGAATCCGGCTGCAAAGGCGAACACTCCGTTTCTCCAGAACGATCTGCTCGCTCCGCTCCAGCTTCCCTCTTTGACAGTTCCTCTTAACCAAATGATTTAAACAATGCCGTTGTGTAATAAGGAATCGGCTCGATCCTGTGGAATATCGCTATCTCGACGCCTTCAAACCTTTCCACCAATGCTTGGTTTACGAACGTATGCACCGTGCCTTTGCGCAAAGGCGTGATTGACAGATGCAGCTGTTTGTTCTCCAAATCGTCCTTGAACTGCTTTAAACCGATCGGCCAGGCCTCGCCGTAATGTATGTGGTCCGTGAGCAAGCGGTTATCCAAGTAAGCGCCGGCTACGTCGCCGTCGTATTCCACTTGCAGGAACACATCTGATACCTGGCTGGGCCAGTTGATATCCAGCTCAACGAGCGCGCTTCGCTCCTCCTTTTTACTCACTTTTATCGTCGGCGCATAGACTGGAACCTCGATCTCGTAGGTTTGGAACATTCCCTGTTGCTTCGTTTGAACCGTACCCTGACTAGATAGAAGTGCGTGCTCCGGCAGCGCGGGACAAATCGATACGCTCCAGCGTGCTTGTCCTTCTGAGGTAGAAACGAGGCGCTCATCCTTTGCGTATAGACGGCTTTCGCTCATCACAAGTCTATCCTCGCCCCATAAGCGGAACTTATAGGTATTAAGAGCTTCCTTCCTTGACAGCACAAGGATTTGCACCTTGCTGCCGTTCGCTAGCACCGCTGTAAAAGCATGCTCACGGCCGATTTGCGGCCGAACGACGATGGTTTTCTCATCGATGGCAGCCTCTGCGGATTCGAGCGATACAGCCGCGACGCTCGAGCGGC
This sequence comes from Paenibacillus sp. 01T443, assembly GCF_056398325.1. Classification (NCBI taxonomy): domain Bacteria; kingdom Bacillati; phylum Bacillota; class Bacilli; order Caryophanales; family Paenibacillaceae; genus Paenibacillus; species Paenibacillus sp. 01T443. Next base: position 174,262 of record NZ_JBFTPE010000003.1, on the reverse strand, counting down.
TGAACACAAGCTCCGGCACAAGCGACGGCTGCGCATAAAAGACGAGAACCGGCTGTCCGTCCACATTCAGCTTGGTTAAAGGTTGAACGGTTGCGCTCACAATCAGCGCTCCCTCAATCTCAAGATTGAACGGCAGAACAGCGCATACGTCCTGCTTCAAAGTTAAAGTACCCGTATGTGGGAATGCGACCTTCCCTTGTTCCGTATCCAGCTCGATTCGGATGCCCTCGCGATCAGGAAGCTCGAGATGATCCTGGAAATTGTTTAGGAACAGGAAGCCGGAGCCGTCCTTCTGGCGTACGCACCAGCGCAGTGATTCCGTATCCTCCGGGTGAATAGCAGACTGCCCTTCCGGCAGCACCGTTCCCATGGGCGCCAAAATCGATCCGAATGCGTCCATAAACAATGACAAGGAGCGGATACGGTCATAGGATTTGCCGACACGCCCGAACTCGCCAAGCGGGGATTGGTAATCATAAGTGATTTTCGGAAGGCCGTATTCATTCAAATAACCATGCTTGCCTACCGGGTTGGAGCCGCCGTGATACATGTAATAGCCGAGCAGATTGCTGCCGCTTGCCAGCTTGACGAGCGTCATCGCCTCCACGCTCTCCGGGCTGACATTTGGACGGGCCGTATAGCTGACCTGCATGCCGCCCGCCATTTCGCAATACGCAACCGGATAATCAAGCGTATCGTAATTGACCTCCTCGGACGGCTTCACATGCAGGTCGCGGTAAATATACTCGCCGCTCGGCGGCTGGTTCGGAATCCATGGCGTATAGGCATAACCTGCCAGCATCGGCAGCGTGTCCGACTCCGGCACGGCAGCGCCGCCCCATGCGGTCGCCGTAAAGAACATTGGCGTAATGCCTACTTCCTCCGCGATTCGGCGAAGCTCAGCCAAATGCTCGTTTCCGCCTTTGCCGGAGGACATAAATACGCCTGTCTTATACCCCCAAGAATCGAGTGGCGCTCCACAGTGCATATACTCGTTCTCCAGCTGAACCGCGATGACCGGCCCGCCTTCCGCAAACAAGGAGCCTTTGACCTGCTTAGCAATTTGACGGTAGAGACGCTTCGCGTAAAATAAATACAATTCATCATTCGTACGGATTTCAAGCGGCTTGCCGAATACCCAGTCCGGAATGCCGCCATTTCTTACCTCACCGTGGCAAAACGGCCCAATCCGCAGTACAAGCGGCAGCTCATGCTTGGCGCACAGATCCACGAAATGGCGCAAATTACGGTTTTCGTTCCAATTGAAGATGCCTTCTTCTTCCTCATGATAGTTCCAGAAAATATAGGTAGCGATGATGTTCACGCCGCCAGCTTTCATTTTCAGCAGCTCTTCCTCCCAGTGCAAATAAGAAAAACGCGAAAAATGAAATTCGCCAACGACCGGAATAATCGGCTGTTCATTGCGCAGCATGTGAAAATTCGTAAAGCCAAAGCTTTCCCCCTTCGGGTTCGAGCCTTTGCTGCCTGCCAGCTTGCCTGGCTTAATCTCTTTATTGGGGCCATCAAGCGTAAGCGAATACGTAGTCATGAGAACTATTCCTCCTATAATAAACAGCAAAATCAAAATCGATTAATTGTTGTATTTGTAAGCAAACATCGCAGGCAGCGCGTTTCCGTCAAAATCAAACAACGTTGTATTATCGACGACATTCGGAGCATCCTTTTGCCAACCGACGCCCGGTACGTAAATCATGACCGGATCCCAGTAAAGAACGCCGAGGCATCTTCCCTGCTCCACCTGTTTGATTCCGTTCATCAAGGCGTATAGAAAATCCCGTTGTCCTTCCGGCGTGCTTTCATATGGCTCGGGCCCGTTGTTCTCCAACTGCCCCCTCATTCCGCTGCATGTTGCCCTGTTCCAGTTGAAGCCCGTTTCCATTAAGAGAATATCCTTATCGAATCTTTGAACGAGCTTGTTGCAAAACTCAACGAGCTGCTGAACCGAAGCCTGCGTCCAAAATGGATAATACGAGGGTCCGATAATATCGTAAGGCACGCCATAACGCTCGCAGTTGCCAAAAAACTGCTCATACTTTGCATCCTCGGTCGCGCCGTCTAGATGAATGACCACCTTGCTCTGATCCGATACTTCCTTCACCCCACGATAGCCTGCCTTCAGCAGCTCTGCGAGCTGCGGCCAATTGGCCACAGATCCATCCGGATAACAGATACCGCCTTGAATTTCATTGCCTAACGATACGTATTCCGGTGCGGTACCTTGACTGACCAAGCGTTCCATAAACGCGCGGGTATACTGATACAAAGCCTCTTTAAGCTCATCAAAAGCAAGACCCTCCCAGGCATGGGGCTTGTGCTGCGCCGCCCCGTTTGTCCAATAATCGCTGTAATGAAACGAAAATTGTATTTGGAAGCCTTGCTCCTTCGCGCGCTTAGCCAAAGCAAGCGTTCGCTCCTCATTCTGGTACCCTCGCTCATCCAGCTGGTTAGAAGGCCAAAAATCAGGATTACCTGGATCGTTATAAAGCCGGATCCGAACGATATTGTGGCCGTACGCCTTCAAAATCGCAAGACCGTCCTTCGGTTCATGCTGGTCCCTGTAAATACCGCCGTTTTCTTCAATGCGAGGCAGCTCGGAGATATCGCCGCCCTTTAGCATCTCGTAGGAACGGTCGCTGCGCACCAGCTCAAAAGAATGTATGCTGCACCAATTCCCGCCAGCCGCTTCGGTATAAAGACCGATTGTGCATTCACCTTCCCTAACCTCGATGCCTCGAACGATTACCTCCAACCACTCGGACGAGACCGGCAGGCTGGTCAGCCTAATTTCGCCGTTCGCAGCGTCAGCGTAAATGTAGCATTTTTGCTGCCCCCCACCGTTTTTGATTATGGCGGTTAACGTATAATAGCCCGGCTCTAACTGCTTTATGGTTTGCGAAACGACGAAACGGTACGCGGTTGTCTTTTCTATGTTGAGATATTCTACAGACGTCTGGCCGTCAAACAAAATGCTCGCGGTCTCTTGGCTGCTGCTTGAATAGATGTTCCAATCTGACAGTCTTCTTGCTTCGAAGGGAATAAACAATTTGTACCTCTCCAATCTATCAAGATGGTATTCCCTGTTATCGTAACAAACCGCCAGCAGCCATTATAGGGTATATTCACAACATTATGGTTGCTTATGCAACCACTTAGATCCTTGCGGTTATTCTACTGCCGTTATATGCAGTTTGCCATCCATCACGGAAAAGCCGGTAGGACGGCTAATATTGAAAGAAAGCCCGCCTTCAGCCGATATCCTGCCCTCGGGAATGATCAGGCACCAATCCTCCCCGGCGTCCAGAGATGGGATTTCATGCACGCTGCCGCTTCCGTCCGGATGGACAAGCGTGAACACATACCCGCTGACCGCATGCCTTGGAATATCGTCGCGGACGGACAAAACAACATTCAGCGCTCGGTCCTTATCAAGCAAAGCATGCTTCACGGCAATCGGGGCGCCAATGGCGCGAAGCGTTTGATAAGAAGGCTTAGGCTCGCCGTATACGTCCGTCGTGCCGTGAACCCTTTGCCGCAATCTCCCTTCACCTTCTTCTCCCATTTGCGTACGGTAATCATTGAGGCTGAAAAATATAAGCGCCGCAATCCCCTCATGCTTGCGGTATTCCCCGGTCTTCTCCAGCAAAATGCCGATGCGCCTTTCATCTCCGCCTGGGAATGCCGGCTCACATAAGCCATACTCCGCAACGACAAGAGGCTTATCCGGATAAGCGGCATCCATGCTGTGAATGACCTCCTTCATATCCAAATCGCCATGCCAGGTTCCGATATAATCATTCCACATCAGCAGGTCCCCTGCTCCTGTCGCGTCGCTCTCCGGCTTGAAATGAACCGAGTTGCTCACGTAATTAATGAACCGATTCCCGTCAAGCGTTACCATATACTGTTTCAACTGTTTCATATAGCTAATCGTACGCTCGTCCTGGCCGTTCACTTCATTGCCCATGCCCCAGGCATAGATCGACGGATGATTGTAATGCCTAAGGATCATCTCCTCCGCATGCTGCTTGGCGATAGGAAGCAAGCTTTCATCCGGCTCGCCGGGCTGCTGCCAGTGCGGAATTTCCTCCTGCACAAGAAGCCCGTTTCGATCGCACCAGTCCAGCAGACGGCTGTCCTGCTGCCAATGGAATCTGGTAATAACGCAGTTCGCATTCTTGATTTTCTCCAGCACTTTAATGAGATCCGCCTCAGACTCCGCCATGCCTTTGTCCGGGTGGGAGCCAGGCATCCATTCCACGCCCATCAGACGGACCGGCTCACGATTTAGCAGCAGCTGATGACCAGCGGCTTTGATCTCGCGAAAGCCTGCATTGATGCTCAACTGATCTGTTTCAACCCCTTCTGCCATGAGCGTAATTTGGATGTTATAGAGATTGGGATGGTCAAAATGCCATAGCTCCGGCCGTTCAATAAGCAGCTCCTTCAGCAGAAGCAAGCCATCCTGCGCATACGTATCATACCGGTCGCTTACGATTAGCTTCTCTTTCCGCCATACGGACAGCATCACCGTAATGGGTTGTTTCTCTGCTATCGCCGCATTCCACAGCTTTATCCCGCCCTTGATTATGCCTTCTTGTACCGAGTGGTCGGCACCGGAGAAAATCGGAATGGCATCCACCATCGCATAGTCGATAGCAACTGCTCCTGTTACGATCATGGATACGCCTCGAATGATCCCGCCGTCATCCGCCCAGTCAAAGCTGTTTCGGATCGGCAGCGCCAACTCGCTATTTTTGTTATTAACGGAAACGACAAGTCGGTTGGACTGACCAAATGACACATAAGCGGAGATATCTATTATGAATGTCGTGTAACCCGAATGATGATGTGCGCCTGCCTGCTTCCCGTTTACCCAGATGACGGCATCCCGGTAAACCGCATCGAACTGCAGGCGAATCGTTTGTCCCTGCCATTCCTTTGCAATCTGTAATTCATAACTGTACCAAGCAAGTCCTCTATACTCCTCAAAACCTCGTTCGACGTTCCATGTATGCGGAATCTTAACACTTCGTGCGTCAGGCAAGCCGCATGCGAACCATTTTTCTTCCATGCCATTGCCAGCAGGATCCGTTTGAAACTGCCAGTCCTCCGCTAAACCCGTCGTCATTCGTATGGGCATATCCGTTTTTCATCCCTTTTCGTTTAAAATGAACGTACAATATCCATCGAAAGTTCCCGATGGATATCGCGCTTCTATTTATTTGCACATGCGCTTATGAATAGCTGCACCTTGGTGGCCGCGATCCATCGCGATGGCAAGTTCGAATTGCTCGGCTGCATCCTGCAGTTGACCCAGCCCCAGATGGCCAAGTCCCATCATAAAGCGGCAGTGGATCACGTTTCGTTTGTTCAAATCCTCATCAAATACGAGAAAATCAGGCAGCGATACGGCAAAATAATCTATTTTGACATCGTCGAACAAATGTTTCTCGGCAAAATCAATGAGCTTATTGAAACGGCGCTTGGCTTCTTTTCCGTTAGCCATCTTTAACCATGCTAAGCCTTGATAGAAGATCATCTCCGGCGGCTGGTCGTTGTAATACATCGCGCTTGCCGGCTCCTCCAGTCCCTCCGACGCTGTCTTGAACGCCGCTTTTGCTTCCGCAGTTTCTCCAAGTGCCTCGTATGCGCAGCCGAGATAATAATACACGTTGTTCTCCTGTGCGCCCGCCAGCTTGGCTTCGCCGAGATTTTCGGGATTTATTAAGGCCAGTTTAAGCAGTCTTGCCGCTTCCTCGTACTGCTGCTCCGCAAGCTTTTTCTTCGCAAGCTCAACGAGAGCAAGCACATATTGCCCCAATGTTTTGCCTTCGCCGCCTTCCCAAGGATGGAACCTGCGTGCAGCAAGCAGCCCAAGCGCCTCCTCATGCCTCTCCAGAAGATTGTGCAGCGTCACATATTCCAAGTACAGATCGTCCCTCGTTTGAACAAGCGCCATATGCTGCTGCAGAAGCGCCAATCTTTGCTCCGCCCCAAGATCTATTTTCTTGTACAGCTGATCCAACTCATAAAACACGCGTGCATCAGTCTGATCGCAAGCAAAGGCTGTTTCAAGCGAGCTGCGCGCTTTTTCTGCTTTGTTCAGCTTGTTAAAATAGGCAAGCGCTAAGTTGCGGTGCGCCACCGGGAAAGCAGGATCGTTCGCAATAGAGCTTTCCCAGAGGGCAGCAGCTTCCGAATGGCGTTTTTTGTCGTAGTAGAAATTACCCAGGAAATAAAGTGCTTTGGCCTCCGCCGGACGCGCTTCGACAGCATTTTGCAGCACAAGAAGATCAAAAAGGCTGTTAGGGAAACAATAGTCCGGATTTGCTTTATTTCCTGCCGTCAAATAGCGATCCGCCTGTTCCGTTAGATTTTGTTTTGCATAGCAGTAGGCGAGCGTGTAATGAACCATGGGATACGCATCCGCCTCATCATTTGGCGCTATGAAATGCAGTACCCGGATCGCTTCAGCGTATAGGCCTGCTCCAGCATAATCCGATGCCAGCGCAATATGGTTGTGGGCATCTTCGCGCATTAGCGACTGCAAATTCTCAAGCGTCTTTCTTGCGCCAGCTTCGTTCCCAGATTCCTTATATGCCAAGTACAATTCGTTGTATGCGCCGAAGTCGGCAATATCAAACTTGAGTGTTTCCGACGCAAAATCAATCGCAGCATCCAATCTGCCAAGCCTGCGCAGCATCGCCGTTTTCAAATCCCTTGCTTTGTAGTTGCGGGAATTTCTAATTAAGGAATGCTCTGTTAGTTCTAGCGCTTCCTCATAAGAGCCTCTTTCCGCAGCAATTTGAGCAAGAGAAAAATATCCGCTATCCTGCCAGGCAGCTGACCATACCGATTTGTATAACGCGGCGAACGCCTCCTCCAATCGGCCTTGAAGCTTTAGCGACACGCCAAGCTGATAATAGGCTTCACTGTCATACGGATTCGGATTTCGCCAGGTCAAACGGCTGATTGCCTTGCGGAAATAAGCCTCGCTTTGCTGAAACAACCCTCTGCGCAGAAGCAGCGTTCCGTAAGCGACATTGATGCGCGCGTCGGACTCATCGCGCTTCAGCCCTTCTAAGTAATACGCTTCCGGCTCAAACGTCGCATGGCGGTACTGCTCCAAATGCAGGCCGGCAAGATACAGCTCCTCATTTGTTTTGAGCTCCTGCGGCTCTGGCAGCGGCTTCGCCGCTTCCGGCATTTCTTCAATGCTGGGCTTCTTCGGCTGGTAGCTGACGAGCACGCGTCCGGCGGCATCCTTCAACGTAAGCCTCAAATCATGTTCTTGATCATCTGCATGCAGCGGAACGATCGAAGTAAACGTTATACTTGGAGACAGATCCGCTGTCTCCAGCACGTAATTTCTGCGTTTGCTCTTCAGCTCAACCGTAGCCGCCCGGCAATCGGAGGTCGTATAAGCCTGTAGGGTCGCAGTCCTCGCTTGCTGATCAACCTCGAGGTTGACAGCCGCTTCGATGGTGGCGTTTTTGACGACGCCGATATTTTTGTAGGGCATAAAGTATTGTTTAAACGATTTTTCTTCATAAGGCTTCAGCCATGTAAAGTCTGGTTGATTGTCAGTATAAACGCCGGTCATCAGCTCGATATACGGGCCGTCCTCGTCCGTTAGGCTGCGGTCCCACGCCTGTCCGAATTCACCGTTCCCCCACGTCCATTGCTTCTTGCCGGGTGAAATATGGTGGTTGGCCACATGCAGCAGACCCGCTTGCATCAAATGATCGTAGCCGCCGACGAAATTGTAATCCGATTTGTAAGCCATATACGAAGTCGGTACCGGAATGTTCTTATACCTCGAAATATCGACGCCTTCCGAATAATCCATTTTGTAGTAAGTGCCTGTGGCAATCGGGAACTTCGATACATCTCTCTTGCCATGGTCGAATACGGCGGTGACATCGGGTGGAAACACCGATTGCGTATGGTCGTTGACCGCAACGGCCGGGTTTGCCCACCATAGGAAGGTTTGGGGCTCCGGTGTCCGATTGTACAGCTGGGCATGGATTTCCAAATAAGCCTTTCCCGGATGCAGCGTAAAGCCCGCTGTCACCTTCGTTCCATACATGCGGTCGATCTCGCTCACCCAAACCGTAGCACTGCCATCTTCCTTTTCCTCTAAACGGTATTCGACGGGTCCAAACGTATTCGGGCGATGATGCTGGGGCCAGTTGAATTCAATGCCGCCCGAAATCCATGGACCGGCTAATCCGACAAGAGCCGGCTTGATGACCTGGTTGTAATAGACGAAATCATATTGATTCGTTTTGTCTATGGCCCGGTAAATGCGTCCGCCAATCTCCGGCATAATTTCAATGCGTAAATATTCGTTTTCAACAATGGCCATTTTATAAGACTTTGGTGCTTTCTCATCATCAATCTTATCGATAACTGGATGCGGATAAACGCGGCCAGAGCTGCCCTGATAGACGCGTTTTTCCAAAAACATCGGGTTTTTATCGGGTTTGCCTACGCCGTATGTCGGGATTTGCACAATTTCCTCCCATACGCGCGATCGTTCTTCATTAGTATTCAATCCGCTCACTCCCTTTGGTTAGTTAACGATCCTATAGCTATACCTTACTGGAGAGGAGCCTCGCTTGCCATTGATTATCCGCTGTTCATGATGGATGATACTCTGATTTTTAAACTCCAATCTGCTTGAATTTTGGAAGCCGGGAATGTAAAATACGCATAGGCTCAAAAAAGGAGGTCCGAGTCCTATTCCTAAAAAAATGGAAGGCTTCAATGACGAAAAAATCATCGTGCTGCCGCAATACCAGCTAAACGAAATGATCGCCCAGCCTTTAATTCGCGATACATATATTACCGATATCGGCTACTATCCACGTGCTAAAAGCCACTATCGCGAGCGTCCAGCAGGTTGTGATTCCCATATTTTGATTTTCTGCGTAGGCGGGCAAGGCTGGATTAAACTTGCTGGCCAAAGCAGTTTTCAGCTGACCGAGCAAACCCTTGCCGTTATCCCGCCGAACACGCCGCATGTATACGGCGCGGACGAAACCGATCCATGGAGCATTTACTGGTTTCACCTGAATGGGGAGCAGGTCGGTGCACTCATCCAGAGCAGCGGTCTCGATGCCGGTCCGCTCCGGCTCTCCTTAACCGATTCCGAGAAAATCAGAGAGCTGTTCCATCAATGCTATGACCTGTTGTCGGCCAAAGCCTATTCAGCTTCGCATCAAATCCATGTCTCGCACACGATGCGCTATTTGCTTAGCTTCATCGGGCTCATTCCGCGCAGAAAGCAGGAGGCCAAGACGCAGGCGTATATCGAGCAAGCGATCCTATACATGCAGGAGCGGCTTGAAATGGACATGACCATTGACGGGCTTGTTGCCCATACACGCGTCTCCAAGCAGCATCTTAACCATCTCTTCAAGCAGGCGACCGGCTTTGCTCCGATTGATTATTATTTACGTCTCAAAATGCAAAGAGCATGCCAGCTGCTGGATTTGACGGACAACAGCATCAAGGAAATCAGCATATCTCTCGGCTTGAGCGATCCTTACTACTTCTCCCGTTTATTCAAAAAAATCATCGGCTCCTCTCCCTCCGATTACCGCAGTAAGCTGAAGGGTTGATTACGCGGCTGAAGGAAAAAAGTAACCGGCTGACGCCGTTCTTGTAGGCAAAAGCCCGTTTCACGGTGAAATTTAAGCATCATATAAGGCTGATAATTTTACTTTCTTATATTTAAAGCGAAAAGGACGCTTCCGGAATGGAAGCGTCCTTTTCGTAAAACGATTCAAGCGTAAACGGCTGACGCCGTCCTTGGCGGTAAAAGCTCGTTTCGCGGTGAAATATAAGCAACGTATAAGGTTGAATTTTATACTTTCTTATATTTTAATAAATAAGGCGATACATTCTCTCTAAAATAACCGCTGCCTGCGCTCTCGTCGCATTTCCTTGCGGCGCAAACTTCCCTTGCCCCATTCCGCTAATAAGACCGGTTTGCTGCAGTTCTTTCACCGCTTCCTTCGCATAAGCGGAAATTTGCAGCTCATCGGAGAAATCGGCTCCGTTTTCTTGCCCTTCTAGCCTCGCGTTAACCGCGAGTGCCGCACGATAAAGAAGAACGGCCATTTCCTCGCGGCTAATCTCATCCTGCACGCCAAAGCTTCCATCTGTCTTGCCCTTCACAATGCCGAGCTTATGCGCAGCTGCAATGGAAGAAGCGTACCATGCATCCGCCTTTACATCCGTAAAGCCAGAATCACCGCGTTCTGCTTTCACGTCCAATACGTTCATCAGCATCTGAACGAATTGTGCTCTCGTTACGGAGGCAGACGGCTTGTAGGTTACATCCTCAAAGCCGTTGATGATCCCTCTTGCCGTCAGGAATCCAATGCTTTGCTGCGCCCATGCCGCGCTTTCGAGATCCGTAAACAGGGTTTCTTTGTAGATCGCCGCATATTTGCTGAAATGCGCCGGGCTAAATGTAATCGTCCCTTTATCATGTTGGTAAATGGCATTTCTAACGATCTCCAGCTTCCCGTCATCGCCGATGTAATAAACAATGACGTTATACGGATCCTCGCCCTGCTGCAGCTTGTAAGGCAGCTCAACCTTGACCGTATTCGGTTCGAATTGAGCGATTTTCTTGCCATCGACGGTTAGATTAAAATCGATAACCGTATGATTGCCAATCGCCTTTTTCATTTCGCTTGGCAATAAGGCTTTGTCTGCTTCTGCAACCAAGAGCTGGACGCTGCCTGAGGCAGAATGAATGTGCGCCTTGAACATGCTCGGCGCAAGCGATATCGTTGCCATTCCAGTGTCCACAATGATGGCCTTCAGCTCTTCGGCTGCCGCCTCTGTAATCTGCTGCGCAGGAATTTCAATAAGCATTCCCGTTCCTGCCGCTGACGGTAGAACATTCAGCGTGACCGTTTGCTCAGCCTCATTTTTTGCACCTTGCTTCAAATCCACCTTTATCGTCTGCATTGTCGGTGCTGGCGTAGCTTCCGGCCCCGGGGTCGGCGTTGGCGACGGGGTAGGTTCTACCGCCTCAGCCGCCAGTACGATCGTTACTCCAGCAGTCGCCTGCTTATCGACAACGTTTATGCCTGCTGCAGAGTTCGTCTGATACCCGGCTTTGTTTGCCGTAACCGAATAGCCTGCACCGACTGGCACATCCGGCAAGCTGAACTCTCCTGCCTGATTCGTTATCGCCGAATACTCGATTCCGCTAACCGTCACGTTCACGCTGGCTTCTGCTAGCATTCCGCCTGCCTCATCCGTTACAGTACCCGTAATCGCTCCGCTTCCAGCTCCTAAATATCCTAACGTGACCATATCAACGTTTACCCAGTTTCCTGCATTTGCATCGGCATAGAAGCCTATCGTCAGCTCACCTTGCTTCACCAGCACATTCATGCTGTATTCGGTCATTGCGTTCGACTTGGGAATATCCAGCCGTGCCAGCTCACCGCTTGCGTCCTTGGCATACATGTAATATTCCTTTTGGTCGCCGCCATTGTAGAACCAGGCTGATACCGTATAGTAGCCATTCGCAAGTCCCGTAACCGTCTGATTCGCATCAGAAGTGTACGCGCCGGCGAGCCAATTCGAGAAGACATAGCGGCCATCCTTTGAACTCGCATGCGTTTGGGTATAGGTTCCATTCTCCGTTCCAGTTATCGTCCAGCCGGGAATCGTATATTTACTTGCGCCCTGCGTCTCGAATCCGGCATTCACGAGCGGAATCAGCGTGCCCAGCTTCAAGGTGACAGCTGTTGTTTCAGTCATCGCCGTTACCGTTACCGCAGAGACCGAGCCGTTCATATATCCGGCTTTGCTTGCCGTAACCGTATAACCGCTACCGCCGAGCACATCCGAAAGCACGTATTTCCCGGAAGCATCGGTTTGCGCCGAGTATGTTTTTTCTCCCTTAACCGCTGTGACCGTTGCTCCTTCAACAGGAGCATACGCACTGGCACTAACGATTCCGGTAATCGAACCTAGGTTAATGGTTAATGTCACCTGAACGCTGCTTGTCGTTTGGCCGACCATAACGGTAACCGCTGGCGACTCGCCGTTTAAGTAACCGGTCTTCATTGCCGTTACCTTGTAATTGGTTCCAGCAGGCACGTTTGCCAGCGTATATTCGCCCGCTTGATTCGTTTCCGCGGAATAGCTTTTGCCTCCTGCGGTCACACTCACCTCCGCCTCGGCAATCGGTGCAAGGTCACTGCCTATTACTGTTCCCGTTATCGTACCCGAATTCAATGTAACAGTTAAATCAACGGATGAGGTCGTTTCACCGATGGCAACTGCGACGTCGTTTGCTTCGCCGGCCTCATATCCCTCAATTTCCGCCTTGACGGTTACGTTCGAAACGGCTGGTAAATCGGCAAGCCTATATTGCCCTGCTTGATCGGTAAGAGCGCTGTACGCAACGCCTTCAATAATCGCACTCACTTTCACTGATGCGGCAGCATGATTGTTCTGATCCTTCACAGATCCCGTAATGGAGCCGCCAATCAATGTCACGTTCTGATTCGCCGTAAACTCTCCTGCTTGCGCAAGATTTACGGTCAACTGCCCTTGCTGGTAGCCATTTTTGGATCCGGCAATTTCATACGATATGCCAACAGGCAAATCCGGAATGAAATAATTGCCTTCTGCATCGGATTTGATTGTATAAGTTGAGCTGCCCGCTGTTGCTTCGATTGTTGCATGAGCGATCGCCTTGCCCTGCGAGCCGCGGACGACACCGGAAATATGCCCTACGGTCGTGCCCTCCGTATTTTGCTTGTAGACATCATGAGAGGGCAGCGCCTGCCCGTTAAAATCAAACAGCGTCGTATTCGATACAACGTTCAGGTCAGGCTGATCGTCGATTTCCTTGATCGCCCAGCCTACGCCTGGCACCGCGATCATGATCGGATCCCAGTACAAATCCCCGATGACTCTGCCGTTCTCCACGCTTTTTAAGCCGTTGAACAAATTAATCATAAATTCCTTTTGCCCTTGCGGGGAGCTCGTGTCCGCAGGATAAGGGCCATTGTCGTTCAGTTGGCCGATTGTTCCGTTTGGAAGCGTCGGATTCCAGTTATAGCCGGTTTCCATGATCATGATGTCTTTATCGTATTTTTGACTGAAATAGTTGCAAAATGCCACGATTTGTTCAATCGTATTATCCGTCCAAAATGGATAATACGACGGTCCGATAATATCGTAATCGACATTTCTTGCCTCGATCTGGTCAAAAAAGCTTTCATATTTGCTTGTATTTCCCGCATCATCCAAATGCAGAATGACTTTTGACTGCGAAGAGGCCTGCTTGACCGCTTCTGCCCCTGCTTGCAGGAATCGCGCTAAATTGGCCCAATTGTCACCAGAGGCTCTGCCGTAAGGAAACAGAATGCCCGATTGCATCTCGTTGCCTAATGAAACGAATTCAGGCGCCGTTCCTTGATTCACCATCGCCGTCATGACATCAAGCGTATAGGCACGCAATAGCTGCTCCAGCCTATTTACCTTTTCGGCTTCCGTTGCGAGGCCGCTGATTGCCGTTTGCCATTCGTTCGGGATGTTATGCGTAGCGCCGTTCGTCCAATAATCACTGTAGTGGAACGACAGCTGGATTTGCAGTCCTGCAGCCTTAGCCCGCTTCGCAAGCTTCAGGATGTCTGCTTTATCCATAATGCTGGCCGGCCGGTAGTAGCTGCCGTCGCCATGCCCTTTGCCGGGGTCATTGTACACGCGCAGGCGTACGATGTCGTGGCCATTCTCTTTTAAAATTTGGAAAAGATCCTTTTCGTTGCCGCTGCTGTCGTAAAACTTGCCGCCCTGTGATTCCACATAGGTGAGCTCGGATACGTCCCCACCTTTAAGGAATCGGTAAGGTTTGTCGTCCTTTACGAGTTCAACGACATCCAGCCTTGCAAATTCGCCTGCTTTGGCGTCCGAATATAAGCCGATTGTTGCTGTGCCGTTCGTGACATGGATGCCTCTCAAATAAACCTTCGTCCACTCACTGCTGATCGGCAGCGCTGCTCTAGCTTCCGAAGTGCCGGTGTCCCGGCCGTACAGGTAGCTGGCCTGCTGGCCGCCGCTATTTTGCGCCCAAGCCGTCAGCGTGTAATATCCGTTCTCCAAGCCTGTCAGCGTTTGGTAGGTCGATACCCGATAATCGCTGTCAGACGAATGATTCAAGCTGCTGCTGCTCAAGTAGCCGGGAGCATCCGTGAAGGAAGCCTCAGCATCTCCATCCTCCGACCAGGAGCTGATTACCTGTGACTGGCCCTCCGCTTGAAAGCTTCGGTTTTCTATAGCCACGCCGACTGGCTCCAGCTCAACTTCATCCTCTTTAACCAATGAAACCAAGTCGACGCCCAGCCATTTATCTGCTCCCCCGTCCGCATAAAAGCCAATGGTTGCGCTGTTATTCTCAACGATAACCGGCAGGCTGATTTTGGTCCATGAGGAGGAGCTGACCGGAATCGTTACCTTCGCCTCTGCTCTTCCCGTATTTTTGGCGTACATATAGCTCTCTGCAAAGCCGTCGCTTCTTGCAATCCACGCCGTCAGTGTATAGGTCCCGTTCTCCAAGCCCGTTACCGTCTGAAACGTATTCGCGGTATAAGCGCTTGCACTCCAGTAATTTAAACGGTTAGTTCCGCCGTTCTCTGGCGACCAGCCAGATTGGATTGCGATGGGCGTCGTGCTGCTCTCGGGTCCGAAGCTCGTCTCCCAGCCGGTTAAACCGCTTTCAAAGCTAGCATTTGCAAGCGCCTTGGCTGGTGCTGCTTCATCTAGTTCGAGTGTAACCAGATCGACGCCCATGTAATTGCTGGCAGATGCCTTGCCATCCGCATAAAAGCCGATCGTCAGTTGATTGTTCGCAACAGTGACAGGCATACTGATTTGTACCCACGAGCTGCCTACCGGCACATCAAGTTTTACCTCCGCAAGCCCCGTGTTTTTGGCATACAGATAACTTTCGTTAAAGCCTGCTCCCCGCTCCACCCATGCGGACAGCGTATACGAGCCGTTCGTCAAGCCTGTTAATGTCTGATGCGTATTTGCCGTATAGGCGCCAGCGCTCCAATAGTCCAGTCTTTTCGTGCCCCCGCCAGCCGGAATCCAGCTCCCTTGAATCGAGATGGGCGTCGTGCCCTCAGCCGGAGTAAAGCTCGTCTCCCAAGACTCCAAATCGCTCTCAAAGCTTCCATTCGGCACGGCAATTGCCGCTCCTGCCGCATGGACAGCCGACATAGGGAAACCCGCAAAAAGTCCAAAAACCATACAAAACACCAAAATTATGCTCATGCCCCTACGTACACTGCTTGCTCTGCTCAATCTTAGTCACTCCCCTAGTTCTGTAATCGATCCCCAATCATTCTGCAGCAACCGAATAAAGCGCTACCATTTTCTCGCACGATAACGGTTTAACTTTCCACAACTTTAACTTTAAAGGATTCCAAGGGATCTACAAGCAACACAAATGCAAGATTTTAGCAGGTTTCGCAACCAATTTGAAACGATAGACGGCATCCGTTCGACTGCGGCGCCAAAACACTTATACTACTTGGAGCTTTTACAGCAGCTACTCTATTCAAAAAATATCTCCCAGTTACATAAGGCATGTAAGCAAATTCACTACTGATGAGACATCTCACGCTTTACATTCGAGCTTGTATAGCAGATTCTCTTTT
Organism: Paenibacillus sp. 01T443; assembly: GCF_056398325.1. Lineage (NCBI taxonomy): Bacteria > Bacillati > Bacillota > Bacilli > Caryophanales > Paenibacillaceae > Paenibacillus > Paenibacillus sp. 01T443. The sequence continues at coordinate 158,534 of NZ_JBFTPE010000003.1, read as the reverse complement.
CCAGACATCTCTACTTACATTAGAACTTGTAAGCAGCTTCACTACTGATGAGACATCTCACGCTTTACATTCGAGCTTGTACAGCAGATTCTCTATTCCAGAGACATCTCCACTTACATTAGAACTTGTAAGCAGCTTCACTTCTGAAGAGAAATCTCCCTCTTACATTAGTGCTTGTAAGCAACTTCACTACTGCTGAGACATCTCTCGCTTTATATTCGAGCTTGTACAGCAGATTCTCTATTCCAGAGACATCTCCCACATACATTAGGACTTCTAAGCAGCTTCACTACTGATGAGGACATCTCCCTCTTACATTAGAGCTTGTACAGCAGCTTCCCTTTCGAAGAGACATCTTTCACTTTACAATGTAGTTTGTGCAACAGAATCCTTACCTGCAGTGCCTGAGCCTGCTCTACAATGCAGTTTGTACAATAGCATCGTCAATTTTAGAGGTTTTACAGGGGATAGGAGTCGTTTCTACTGTATTAACTGCAGCGCAGCTTCTCCAGTTGAGCGTCATGTCAGGTTTCTATTGCAGTTTCTGCAATGTAGAGAAGCGCTCCAGCTGCGGGATCTAACATGGCAGATTAGACTTCTTTCTTTTCGGTTATGGAGGGAGTGTTTTCCGAGACAGAAACTTATCAATTGAAAAAGCCCCTAAAACAAAAAGGTGGCTCCTTAAGGCACGGAGCCTTTAGAGTCACCTTTTTATAATATGAATTGTTTCTAGCCTTTTTCAATTAACTAACTCAATATAGATGGAATTTCTCCTTCTAATATGAAAGTGATTGATTAGTTTAGGCACTTAGCTGGAATTCCTCCATCTAATTCAAGGAAAACAGGGGTTTTTAGATAAAACAATTTAAATTATCAGGAGAAAATCCATCTATTTCTTATACACGACTGAATGGCGCTCCATTAACGGGAGAAATTCCATCTAATTATCCGTCTGCAAACTATGCAGTCAATGCTGAGCGAAAAGATCCTTTTTCGAACGTAGGGTTCGTCACCTATAAAGTCTTTCCATTATATGTTAATTAAATAAAATATCCGATACCGCTCCTTCTACTTCTACTTCTACTTCTACTTCTACTTCTACTTCTACTTCTACTTCTACTGCTCCTTCTACTGCTCCTTCTACTAACCGAAGGTCCTAGAAATAACAAATCCCCTCCGCCAAGGCGAAGGGGATTAATTGTTATTGGCCTAACAAAATTTTTGCATAAGGCGAATCGATTGGAATCATGATGACCGGCTCATTCTGCAGCGTGGTCGTATAGCTTTCCAACGTCCGGTAGAAATTATAGAACTGCGGATCGCTGCCGTACGCTTTGTTATAAATAATAGCAGCTTCACGCTCGCCTTCCGCGACGATTTTTTTCGCGTCGGCTTGCGCCTGGGCAAGCAGCTCCGTCGCGGTACGGTCTGCTTTGGACGTTATTTTGCGCGACTCCTCGTCACCCTCGGACAAGTAGCGTGCCGCAATGGACTGACGGTCAGAGATCATGCGGTTATATACGCTCTGCTTGTTCTCCTCCGGCAAATCGGTGCGCTTGATACGGACGTCGATGACCTCGATACCATAGTTGTCTCTCGTCAATGCCGTCACGACATCCTTCGTAATCTCGTCGTTGATATTGCCCCGTGCCGTATTCTCGCTGATGATGTTGTCGTAATTAACCTCAGACAGCTTGCGGCGAACGGAGTTGTACACCGCTTCATCGATCCGCTGTATACCGCCGCTGACCGATTGCACCGTTCTCAAAAACTGCGATGCATTCGTAATGCGCCACACGGTATAGTTATCCACGACGATCGGCTTCTGATCCTTTGTCAGTATGGTCGTCGGACTGCTCTCGTACGTCATTTGGTACTTCGGCAGCGTCGATACATTCTCAATAAACGGCAGCTTGAACTTCAACCCTGGCTCGGGAACGGCTCTCATCGCCTCGCCGAACCGAAGCACAACCTTGTATTCGCCTTCCTTGACGATAAACATCGAGCCTGAGCCCAGAATCACAACGGCCAGCACAATGACAAGCGCTATCCAATGGTTTCTTTTCACTGCGCGTCACCTCCTTTAGGAGCTTCCGCGGCTGGCGGCGTCGTGGCCGGCGGTGTAGCAGTGCTTCCGCTTTTCAGCAGTTCATTTAAAGGCAAATAGTTTACAGTATCGCTGTTCGAATTCGTAATAAAGATTTTGGCATTCGGCAATATTTTCTCCAGCGTCTCCAGCACCAACCGGCTTTGGGTTACGTTCGGATTGTTTTTGTACTCGCCGAATATCGCGTTGAATTTGGCGACGTCTCCCTCCGCGTTCAGGATACGCGATTTCTTCTGGCCCTCCGCGTTTTCCAGAAGAGCCTGCGCCTCGCCGCGCGCTTTCGGTATCCGGTCATTCTCATATTTCGCGGCATTGTTGATTTTCGTGTTCTTCTCCTCGCGCGCATTCGTTACTTCGCGGAAGGCTTCCGCTACCTGCCCGCTTGGCGGCTCGATATCCTGGAACTTAATATCGATAATTTGAATACCGGTCTGATACTTCGCCTGCAGCTCGATCAGCTTCTCGCGAACCTTGTCTTGAATGACCGTTTTACCGTCCGTGATCGCATAATCAAGCTTCTCCGAACCGATGACCGCACGGATCGAAGAGCTAGCGGCATTACGCAAAAATTGCTCCGCATCCGAGATATTATATAAATAATCGTGAATATTGCTGATCTTCCACTGCACGACTGCGTCCGCCGACACGATGTTTTCATCGCCCGTAATCATCATCGCTTCCTCRTCGACCGGAATTGCCTCCGATCCCTCTTGACGGTAGCCGATATGAATCCGCTGGGTCAGCTCCGCCGGTACGGTAATGACCTGTTGGATCGGATACGGCCATTTGAAATGAAGTCCGGCCGAGGTTTCATTCGAGTATTTGCCAAAGGTAAGAATAGCAGCCCGCTCCTGCTCCTGCACCGTATAGAAGGATGTTGATCCTACGTAAATCACGACGATTGCCGCGGCTACGCCAATCAAAATTTTCTTTAATGTCCCCGGCTTTAGCTCCGGCGGCCTGCGGCCGCCGCCCATGCTGTGATTTTGCGGCTGGTTTTGGTTCTGATCCATGAAGCTCAATGACATCTCTCCCCTTTCAAGCATCTCTTAGAATGTGCGACGAAAAATCGCTATATGGGATATTACGGAAAAGTGCGCCAATGGTCACGGATTTTGCGCAAATTTAATTGTTTTTCCAAATAAACTTTTGGATATCTACGATTTCCTGCGTTTTAATCCTTTTAGCTGTTATATCGCAGATGATATCTACTGAAAAACAAGCTAAATAAAATGAATACACTTCTGGCTAAATTCAGACCCAAAACAGTCGTCTTGCGCAAAAAAATAGGGAATGCCCGCCTTTTACAAAGCGGAACATTCCCATAACTATTAATTCTCGTACAACCAATCAAGCGTATCCACGCTGCTTGTTCCTGCCAAATCGCGGACACGCAAGGGCTGATCCGCTTTAATGATGCCGACGATCAAATAAGCGCCTTGGCCGAATACGAGCGTGTGGCGTCCCGGCTCGTAGGCAAAGGCATGCACGTTCACGTTCGGGTAAAAGAAAACGCTAACCCCGTTTTTGATAACGGGCGACAGCCCCCCGCGGTCATCAGCATGCGTATTTTCCTCCAAATTCGGAACCTTCAGCCATTCCGCATCCGCGGAATTGAAATATCCGACCAGTACACGGGCGGGCTCCTTTAACTCAAGCTCTAGGCTTACCCCTTCCTTGACCGCTTGCTCCCGGCTCAGACGAATGCCGGTCAGGCCGACAAGCTCTTCCGCCACTTGCGAGGCAAGGATTTCCCCGTCCGTGAACAGCTTGGCTTGATTCCGGACCTCATACGTTTCCGCATGCGGTGAATGGAGCGTGAAGCCGGCCTGCGCATAAGGCACGATATCCTGTTCCGATTCCAGCACCTTCTGCGGCAGTTTACCTTGCCTCAAGTGCTCCACATTCACGGAGAAGTTCGCATACTCCGCTTCGTAAATCGGAAGGCAAGCCCGCCAATGCCCGTACTTCTCGCCATCCGGAAACGGCACTCTGCGCTGCGGGGTTTGCATGCTGTTTGCATAAAGATACGTATTGTCCGTCAATGTAACAAGCTTGCGATAATATTCGAGACTTTTCCGGAAATCGGGCAGCGCTTGTTCAAGCAGCTCCGCGTGAGCCAAAAAATCGGTCCCCGACATGCGCTTGTAGGTGAGAATCCGGATAGCAGCCCGAACCTTATGCGTATACGAACGGGTCATCAGTGCGATCGCCGACACATCGGAGGCGATTCGTTCGAATTCTTCCTGTCCGCGCGTGACGTGTGCCTTAGCTCTTCCGATCGCCCGTTCGGCCTTGTCGGCGTGATAATCAACGTTGTCCGCGATGTCAACCGGCGTCTCCCCGATATGTGCCTCCCCAAGCAGCTCCCGCTCGACATATTGCTCCAGCCGCTCCCCTTGCGGCGACTGGGATTCCCATAGTTCCTTCCAAGGGCGGTACCGCTCCGGATTCGTCAGCTGGCTCATCGTCATGCCAAGGCTCATCGTCTGGCGGTTCCCTTCCGTAATGCCGAACCTCCGCAGCAGCTTAGGCGCACATTCGCCCGACGCTTCATAAGCATCCAGGATCGCTTCGCCCGCTTCCCTGCTGCCATAGCGGCCAGCCAGCTCGTTGATCCAGTATTCGCGTTCAAGCTTCGGGTTCAGATCTGGATTCCACGCATAACGAAACCATGCCGAAAACCAGATCCAATCCCGTTCCATTTGCAGCTGCCGAGGCGTAGTTTTATCGGGGGAATACGGCCAATCCCAGTAGAATAGCGGATAAAGATGGATTCCGTTCGTGCCGAGCCGGTATTTGGCGGCCTGCACGCATTTCTGGATAAACGATGGGGCGCCGAAGCGGAAAGGCTCCAGATTAGCCAGAATATGCACATTGAACAGGTGAACCGAGCCAAGCGAGCCGAGATGCCGGTGCGTCTCCTGCCAGTTTCCCCGGGGCGTGAAGGTTGTCAGCGATTCTCCGTTAAATTTAGCTTCGGTATACAAGTTCGCATAATTCGGAAGCGCCGCTTCCATCACCTTCTCCGACGGGATCGCATGCGCCCTCACGATAATCGGCGGCAGCTCTTTCCGTTCAAGGTCCTTCAGCCCTTCCTTTACGCCTGCCAGAATCGTTTCATTAAACCATTCCACCCCATACAGCGCTCCTTGAAGCGCTTCGCCCAAGCACACCATCAGACCGACATTAGGGTAGCTGCGGATGAACGCGGAAATCGCCTGGATATGATAATCGCTCGTGATGGGGAGCGGCTGCGGCTGATGCAGATCCAGTCCGTGTTTTTCGGCGAAAGGCAGCGGGATATGAATATTATAAAATTTGAGCACCAGCCAAATGCCGCGGCATTCGCATTGCTCCGCCAGCCACTGGAAAATTTCCGCGTTGCGGGAAAACTCCTCCTCCGTCACCTCGAGCGCTTCCGGATAGTCCTCCAGCTTCACGAGCGAAGAAAACGGATGCCCCGTCCAAATATAAATGACGTTGCAGCGCTGCTCGAGCAGCCTGTCGAGAAATGCCTCCCATAACGCTTTATCGTAAAACCACGGAAATCTGTCCGGCGTTATCGGGTACTCATACGTTCTTCTAGGCGGCTCCACCTTCGTTTTCTGAAGGGGGACGACAGGCCCCCTCAGCTTCATAACCGGGGCATCCCCGTAAGCCAGCTCATCCGGCAGCTCTCCTTTATCGGCCAGAAGGGCGGCAAACTCCTGGCAGCCGTAAAGCGCCCCGGTGTCTCCACCACCGGAGATCACGAATAACCGTCCGGGCAATTTCGCCAAATAAAACCCTTCGCCTTCAGGCGCATCATTGTGGTAGAGGAGCACTTCGTGCTCCTCTAATTCCCGGATAAAGGAACAATAGCGGCGGTCTCCGACCGCGATCTTGATTCCTTCCAACTGTCGGTAACTTGCCAGCGTGAGCGGTCCGGTTTCTAGAACGGAGAAGCCCAGCTTCTGAAGTGATTGCTTCAGCAATTCCGTTCCGAAACGAATGCGGGGCTCCGCCTGTTCGGGCACGGACAAATAGATTGTAGTCATGTGGGTTGCTCCTTTGTATCCATGCATTTTGCCTATTCGGCTAAATATTTCTCGAATATAGCTTGCGCATCGCTCAAGCCGACCTTCTCCAAATCACTCAGGTACCCGTTCCATGCTTCGTCGTTACCGATATTGACCATGCCCATGACGGCTTTGGTCGCAAACTGCAGCGCGACATCCTCAAGGGCGCTGACCGTGGTGTTGACCGTCTCCTGTTCCTCCTCGGTGAGCGGGGCGTTTTTCGGAATGACATTGAAATTAGAGGCGAACTCGGTCATCGCTTCCTGCTTCTTCAGATATCCTGCATCGGATTTCAGGAATTCACTGCTTTGGTTCAGCCACCAGTCGAAGCCGTACTGCTCCGCCACCTTCTGCCGGTCAAGCCCGTCCTTGTATTTCAACGTACCGCCTTCGTTCACATAGGTCTCGTTCTCTAGACCCGCCTGATGGAACAGCTGGCCCTCCGGAGAAGCCCCCCACTCGACGTACTCGATCAGACGGTCCAGCTTCTCCGGATCGTCAGCCAGCTTGCTGCTAAATACCGGACCGAACAACGAGAAGTTGAGCGGCTTGAATTCGAGGGCAGGCTGGTCCGAAGCGCTTGGAAGGCTGCGAGCGTACTCCCATTCGCCCCCCGGAATATCCGTTAAGGCATAACCCGGATCAACCGTATGGCTTGCGTATTGGAAATCCATAAGGGTCTTGCCGGTCAAACGTTTGGCCTTCCACTGATCCTGCGTCAGCGTTGCGAATTCCTTCTCGATCAGGCCTTCCTTGTACAGCTTGGCAATAAAGGCCAGCATTTCGCGGTGCTTCGGCGATGCCAGATTCCAAACGACCTTGCCGCCTTCGTCCGGATCGTTCCAGAAGCCGCGGGTGTTGCTGTTTTGCGGATTGCGGAATGCCTGGCGGAAGCCGTTCATCATGTTTTTGACGCCGTTATTGTCCGTGCCTCCGCGCACGCCGATAGGCACTGCATCGGGATAGGCTGTTTTGAGCTTCTTCGCCGTCTCATAGAGCTCATCCATCGTTGACGGGAACGCGGTTACACCGGCTTTGTCAAATGCGTCTTTGCGGTAAATCCAGGACATTGGATCGTTGCTTGCCGTGCTCGGGAGCATATAAAGCTTTCCATTGCTGCTTCCGAAGGAAAGTAAAAGCTCCCAATCTGCATCGGAAAACAGCTTGCGGTAGTTCGGCAGCTTATCGATGTAATCGCCGATCGGCAGCAAATAGCCTGATGATGCCCATTTGGCCACGCTGGTCGGGCTGTTCATGTTCGGAATAAAATCAGGATAATCGCCGGATGCAAACATCACATTATACTTTTCAATGCCCGCCGAAAGCGGAATGGATTCAAAATCCCATTTCATATTGAACCGTTCTTCAACCTCTTTAATGTAAGCGTTCGGTATTTCATTCGGCGGATATTTGGGCATGCTTGCAACCGAAACCTTCAATGCGGCGTTTCCTTCGGCCGCGCCGTTTGTCGCCGCCGGTTCCGAACCCGAATCCGTCGTTTTCCCATTACCGTTATTTGACTGGCTGCAGCCCGCCGCAATGGACGCAATCACCAAAATTAGTGCGAGCAGCGTTACTCTCCAATTCCTTTTTCCCATGTTCAACCATCCCCCTCATTTTTGATTCAAGGTAGAACTAACGTTTCCTGAGCATGCAAGCTAGGCCGGATGATGCGTTCGCGCTTCACCTCCTTCAAAGAATCTCAGCCTTTCAGCGATCCGATCATAATTCCTTTGACAAAATACTTCTGTATAAAAGGATAAATAATCAGCATGGGGACGATGGATACGACCAGGGTCGCGTATTGGACGCTTTCAGGCGTAAGCTTGGTGCTCATATCCTCTGCCAAGGCCGCGTTTCCTTGCGAGGCCAGCTGCTCGGCCAACGTGCTCTGCAGCACGATTTCTCTTAGAATCAGCTGCAGCGGATAATTGTCGTAGCTTCGCATGTATAACATAGCCGAGAAATAAGAATTCCAGTGGGAAACGCTGTAGAACAAGGCAATCGTGACGACGCCTGCCATCGACAGCGGAAGCACGATGCGGACTAACGTCTGCAGCTCGCCGCAGCCGTCCAGCTTGGCAGCTTCCTCGAGCTCAAGCGGAAAATTTTTGAAAAACGAAATCATGATGATGAGCCACCAGGAGCTGATCAGGACGGGAACGGTCAAGGCCCATACGGAGTCCATCATGCCAAGCGATTTGATAAGCAAAAATTGGGGCACGATGCCCCCGGTGAAAAACATCGGCAAAACCGAGAGCATCAGGAATAACGGCCGGAACAGCAAATCCTTTTTCGAAAGCGCGTAAGCCGTTATCGTAGTAAACAGCACATTCAATACCGTGCCAGTAAGCGTAATAATGACAGAGTTCAAAAACGAACGGGGAATATGAGCATTTTCAAAAAGAATGGTAAAGTACGCGTCAAGATTGAAGTTCGATGGCCATAAACCGACCTTCCCTCTTACAATGTCATCCGGGTTGCTGAACGAAATCGAAACGACATGCAGCAGCGGCAATAAGGTGATCAGCACGATGAGAACCATGACGGTATGGACGGTAATATCCAGCATTCTGGACCCGAAGGATGTGTCTTTTACCATAAGCTCTCATTCGCCGCCTTTCTTGCCAAATAGTTTGCCGTCACCAGAAAGAGGATATTAACGACCGCATTGAACAAATCGACCGCTGCGCCGAAGCTGAAATCCAGCTCGACCAGGCCTCTTCGGTAAACGAAGGTCGAGAACACGTCCGCCGTCTCGTAGGTTAACGAGTTATACATGAGGATGATCTTTTCCGAGCCTACGCTGAGCACGCCCGACATATTAAGAATGAGGGTGATCACCACGACCGGTTTGATCGCCGGCAGCGTAATATGCCACATTTGGCGAAGCCGGGTAGCCCCGTCTATGACGGCCGACTCGTACTGCTCGGAATCCACCTTCGAGAGTGCCGCTAAATAGATGACAGCACCCATCCCCATCGCCGTCCAGATGCCCGAGCTGACGAACAGGAAGCGGAACCAGCTTGCATCGGCAAAGAAATAAATCGGTTCTATGCCGAGCTTGGTCAGAAGTAGGTTAACGACACCGGTGCTTGGGGACAAAACCATTTTCATCATTCCGATCACGGCTACGACGGACAAAAAATATGGCAGGTAGCTGACCGTTTGGACAAAGCTTTTGTAATGCTTCTTCCGTATTTCATTAAGAAGCAGGGCAAACAGAATCGGAATCGGGAAGCCAAACAGCATCGAATACAGCCCAATCAAAAAGGTATTCCGCAGCAGCATCAGAAAATAGGGGCCGTTAATAAATGTTTTAAAATGATCCAAGCCGTAGGCGCCTGCCCAAGGAGCACGAAGAACGGACTCTAGAAAACCTTGGCCTTCCTGCATGCGGAAATCTTTGAATGCGATCAGAATTCCATAGATCGGAATATAATGAAAAACAAGAAAGTAAGCGATTGCAGGAATGAGAAGCAGCAGCAGTACCTTTTGTTTTTTGGCCTTCCGCCGAATTCCCGCGATTGTACCGGCACGTCCTGCCGCCGCGTCATTCATAAGTGATCCTCCCTATGCGAATACTCGATCAGCGCCAGCCGCCTATGCCGATGATGCCAGGCCATTTTTTTTGGCAGCGCTCTCACGAAAAACCATACAACGGCATGCCCTACGGGGTAAAGGAACAGTTCTTCACAAGCACACCTTGCTTCCAAGAGCGCTTAAACCGTTGATAGGACACGTTTTTTTGAGAAACACACCTTTTATTCGGAGCACGCTATTGTTTCGTTACGGTAGGAGGTCGGCTGTATCCCGAGCACCCTCTTGAATGCTCTGCGGAAGGATTTATCGCTGTTATATCCGACCCGGGTGGCAATGTCCCATATTGGTAGATCCTCCTCCTTCAACAGTAAACAAGCTTCGTTCAGCCGCAGCTGTTCCAAATATTCGGAAAAGGTCATACCCAGCTGCTCCTTCAGAAAGGTGGAAACGAAGCTTTCCGATTGCTTGTAATCGCTGGCAATCATGCTGAGGCTAAGATTGCTGTCGGCGTAATTTTCGCTTATATAAGCCTTCATGCCCTCGAGCATGCCCTGATGTTTCGTTGTCTTCTGCCGCTTTATCCGTTCGCATATGGAAAGTAATTGTTTAGTGATGCGCGCATAGCTGTATTCCTCCCCATCCGATTCCAGCCCCCCCTGCAGTTCCGGCTGCAGGCCGGCATCCTCCGATAAATATTCAATCTGGCCGCTGATTTTTTGAAGAGTGCCCTGCATTTCCGCAATCAGTTGTTTTTTTCGCCAAGGGCTTAGCTGCCGGATTTTGATATTTTGCGTTTCGATATGCTCCAGCAGGCGCCCCAGCTCCTCGCAGTCTCCCGTTCTTACCGCATTCATTAGCTTCAGCTCCAGGTCGGGCGGATAATAATAGTGGTTGGAATGCTGGCTGATGCAATCATATCGAGCCAGCTTCTGGGAGACATCAGGATCCTCGTGCTCCAGCGCTTGCGCCGCCTCGTTGTACGAACGCCAAACGTCCAGTACACGGTGGTAGACCTGGCCTATGCCGATGGAGGTCATGATGGAATGTTCAGAAAGAAACCGTTCCTGCAGCAGCCGGAGCAGCCCGATCCTTTCGGCGAACCGATCCTCCGCCGTAGACTCATGAAACGAGATCACGACCGCCAGCTTCTCGGCTTTCAGATCGTGGACAAAGCTCCCCTCCCCGAGCCCATGCAGCAGCAAACGCTTCATTCTCGCTTTGTCCGCGATCAGCTCCTCCTCCGGCATATACCCGGAATGATGAATTTTGATGACGGCTGCCGTGACGTTGTCCTCTATGAGCCCGATTTGGGCCTGGTCAAGGTTGGCGCGCATTTCGTCTTCATGATTGAATCCGCTTTTCAGCATCCGTTCGAGGCAGGCTGACTGCAGGAGAGGAAGCTGTTGCTTGATGGACACGCTCATGCTTTTATTGTTCGTAATCATTTCATGCACGGCCGTTTGAATGACCTCCATCGCGGACGCCCGTTTGCCTGTCTCCACGGCGGTTAATTCCTTGATCGAGTCGAGCAGCTCCGCGATAGGCTTGCTGTTCCTGTAAGCGAACAACAATGCGATCATGCACCCGACAGCCATAGCGGCCAAGGCAATCGTCCAATTGATTCGTTTAATGTATTCCGCCTTGGAGAATACGCTGTCTGCCGGAAGGCCGGCCACATAGGTCCAGCCGCTGCCGGAGGATTGCACCGAGGTGATAAACATTTCCGTGCCGTTTATGCGGACGAACGAAGCTCTCTCAGCCTCCGTGTCTACGGGCACGATCCGCTCTTCACCTGCCGATGCGGATACGATCATCTCCGCTTTCTCGTTCAAAATATAAGCAAACGATCCTTCCTCCGCCAGCAGCCGGTGAAATAAGCGGACAATCGAACTCTCCTTAATCAAAATGACGACGGCGCCGTCGGCACGCATGTTGGTACCAGCGGGCAAAGGGCTGATATAAGCGACGTAATCCTCCATCGTTTTTCCGTCATTCACGTCCTTGAGCGGTAAATACCTATTCATCTGCTCTCCAGACAGGGCATCTTTCAGCCACTGGCCAAACGGAATACCGCCGATCGTCAGCGGATGCGCGTTCAGCTTATCGATCCGGTCGCCTGATATGACAGCTTCGCTTCTCTCCAGATAAACGAACAGATCGGAGAAGTACTGGTTCGTTGACAGCATGTTCAATTCGTTCTTTTGCAGCTGGGAGAACTGGTACAGCGCTTGCGGCGGCCACGATGCATCGGCGGTAATCATCGCATGAAGCAATTCCGAATCCAATGATAATAATGAAACGATGTCGCGGATTTCCGTCAGCAGACGATTAAGCGCCTCCTCGCTCTGCTCCAACACCGCCAGGTTCAACCCGGCAGCATCATCGCGCACGACTTGAACCGTCCGGTAATAGGCATGCGTGCCTACAAGCAGCGGAATCAGCAGAATCAGAACATAGGACAATAGAAATTTGCCAAAAAGCACCCGTTTTCCGTTTAATCCGAACGTCCATTTTCGTATCATCAGTCATCCCTCTCCTATCCGGCATTTTACGCACCTGATTGCCCCGTTTGGTCCGTAAACGCAAATGGCTGACACCGCCCTTTGGCGGCATCAGCTCATTTAAGAACGCTCTATTAACAATGGGGTATGCCCGCTTGTATGCTTTCGAAGGCGTATCGTCCCGATCCAAGCCGGAACAGGGAGCAGCCGTCCTGCTTGCTGCCGGGAACCGGGCTGATGCCCGGCTCGGCCCCGTTTACGAGCGCTGCTTCGCCCGGCACATAGACGTCTGCCGTCGTATTCGCAGGGATCGATACCTGAAGCTTGAATACGCCGTTAGGCTCCATTTGCCATTCGGTGCTGATCGTCCCGTAATTGGAAGCGTAGGACGCCTTTACCCAGGTCAGCCGTCTGCCCGGCCTTGGCCGGATGATTGCATGCTTGAAGCCCGGGGAAGCAGGATCGGCCTCGATTCCGGCCATATACCGGTACATCCATTCGCCTACCGAGCCGAGCGAATAATGATTGAATGAATTCATAGAAGGCGTCTGGAAGCCCTTTTCCTCCGTCCAGCCGTCCCATCTCTCCCAAATCGTCGTCGCGCCATGCTTAATGGAATACATCCAGGAGGGGAACTCCTCCTGTGTCAGCAAGTCATAAGCGACCTCGGTATGCCCATTGTCCGTGAGCGCTGGCAGCAGGTATCCGACGCCAAGGAATCCCGTCGACAGCCTGTTCCCCCGTCCGCGGATATCGGCCACCAATCTGTCGATAGCTTTCTTGCGAAGCTGCTCCGTCAGCAGGCCAAACTGAAGCGCGAGCACGTATACCGTCTGCGTATCCCCGTGAATTTGCCCGCTGCCGTCTACGAACGCGCCGCGGAACGCATCGGCAACCGCCGCATGAAGCTCGTCGTAGGTCTGTTCGTCCTCCCGCTTGCCGAGCACGCCTGCGATCCGCGACAGCAGCTTGGCGCTGTAGGCGAAATAAGCCGTTGCGAGCACTTCGTTCGGCGTATCCGCGCCGATCGACAGCCAATCTGCATAGTTTGCGTAATCCGGCCGGATCAAGCCGTCGCTGTTCTGCTTCAGGTATTGCACCCAGCGCTCCATCGCATCGTAATGGCGTTCCAGGACACGGATGTCCCCGTACATGAGGTATAACGTCCAAGGAATGATAACCCCTGCGTCACCCCAGCCCGAGTTATCCGGCGCGAACCAGTTTAGGCGGGTATTCCACATTTTGTGGCGAATCCATCCGGCATCCGGAGCTACGTCCGTGAAAGCCCCCGACGGCTGCTGGCAGTCGATCATGTCCCACACATACTTCGTAAAGAAGCGCGACACATCCATGTTATAGGAGGCCGTTCTCGCAAATATTTGCGCATCGCCGGTCCAGCCAAGCCGCTCATCCCGCTGCGGGCAGTCGGTCGGCACCGAAAGAAAGTTCCCCCGCTGGCCCCATGTGATATTCGAATAAAGCTTGTTTACCATCTCGTCAGAGGTTTCGAGCTTGCCCGCAGCTGGCGTGTCCGAATGGATCACCTTGCCGGTCACGTCATCCAGTCCGGGTACGCCAGGAAAGCCGGTCACCTCGACGTAGCGGAAGCCGTGAAACGTGAAATGCGGTTCATACTGTTCTTCGCCTTCGCCATTCATCACGTAATGGTCCTGCTGGACCGCCTTGCGCAGATTGTCCAGGTATAGTGAGCCGTCCGGGCTCAGCATCTCGGCATGGCTCAAAGTAATCCTCGTTCCCCATGCGCCCGAAGCCCGCACTTCCGTCCATCCAACCATATTTTGACCCATGTCGAAGATATAGCTGCCCGCAGCCGTTTTTCTGACGCTGATCGGCTTCACCGTTTGCGTGATGCGCACAGGCGGCTCGACCATCGCTACGATCAACCCGTTATATCCCGCTCGGACGTCGGGTTTTTCCCAAGCCTCATCCCCGTACTCCGCCGTGCTCCAGTCCCCGAGCTCCAGCCTGGCGTCATACTCTTCGCCCTGAATCATATCGGAATAGGCAATTGGCCCCCGCATCGTTCTCCACGTGCCGTCGGTCGTAATGCTTTCCCTGCTGCCGTCCTCATAATCTATATTAAGCTGCAGTAGAAAAAAAGGCCGCTGCCCGTATACGCTTTTGCCCAGAAAACCGACGGTACCCGAATACCAGCCATCCCCCAGAATGACGCCAACCGCATTGCCGCCAGCCTTCAGCAAATCCGTCATATCGTAAGTTTGGTACTGCACACGCTTATCGTAATCCGTCCAGCCCGGCGCGAACCGATCGCCTACCCTGTGCCCGTTTATCTGAAGCTCGTAGATCCCAAGCGCCGTCGCATACGCAACTGCACGCCGGATGCCGCCCCTCAGCATAAACGATTTGCGAAGATAAGGCGGAGGCTGCAATTGTACGCCTGGCTCCGCTTTTCGCCCGATCCACTTCCCCCGCCATGCGCCGCGGTCAAGCAGGCCCATCGTCCACAGCGCCGGCTCGCTCCATTCCGACTCGCGGCCTTCTCCGTCCCACACCTTCACCTTCCAAATGTATAAGGCTTCCGCTTCGAGCGGCTTGCCCCCGTATGCGATATGCGCCGAGTCGCCGGAGGACGTGATGCCGCTGTCCCAAGCCGTTCCTTCCTCCCGGCCCAGTTCATCGCGCGAATGGGCGACAAGGATGCGGTACGCGGTTTGAACAGTTCCCGGACGCTCCGATTCCAGCTGCCAGAACAGTCTTGGCACGGCGGTATCTAGGCCGAGCGGATTGACCATATATTCCGTTTTGCAATTTATAATGCGAATCGACATCGATCAAACCCTCCCTAATCACTCTTCCCTATTGAACAATTCGAGCTTCGCGTACATGTCTTCAAGCGTGAATCTGGAATCAACGTAACGATATACTCTGATTTTCCGTCCTCCGGCTGGCCTTTGCTCGTAGAGCAGCTCGTCAGTAATATGAGGCGGGTCGGTCAGATCGTATTCAAATTCGTGATCGTCAAGCAAGAGCGATACGGCAGGCGAGTCTCCGAGCATCCACATTTCGCCTTTCGGCCATCTCGGCCCGTGAGTCGGAAGACTATTGAAGGAAACCAACTGGTCGTACAGGTAGCGGCCGATGTCACCGTGAGGGCGGACCCTTACAGCCAGCTCTGCCAAGCTTACGCGAACCATTTTGTAGACGTTTCTCGGCACCTGCCATAATGAAATCGGGGAGCGGAATACGACGTTAGCCGCTTTAACATCGTTCCTCAGATTAAATTCCTCGCCGCCGTCCGGGTAAGCGCCTCCGCCGATCCAAACCGCAGTCAGCCTGCCCGCGATGCGCGGCTCCTGCAGGTATGCGCATGCCAGGTCCGTAAGCGGCCCGAGGAAAATAACGAACAGCGGTGCGGGATCATCCTTCATCGCCTCGCTGATAATCAGCCCGGAGCCCTCGGAAGGAACAGGTGTCTCTTCATCTGCCAGCGCCGACGGCGCACCGTGGTACACGCCGGCCTGCCCTTCCAGCTTCATGATGCGCATAACGTTTTCAATTTCGGCGTAAGAGTCTTCCATTGAAGTTTCGCTCCGTCCCGTGCCGAAGTGGGCGGCGATGAAGCCTGCAATCCGGAACTGGGGCGTGAGCAGCGCATGGGTGATCGCGAACTGGTCGTCCGCTTCGTTTTTCGCATCCGTATTGACGATTAGTCGGATCTTCTTCGCTTCAGGAACTTCGTAAGGCATTTTCATGTTTAACCTCCCTATGGAATCCTTTATGATGATTTGCTCAGCCTATAGGTTTTGCCTGCCTCGGATGGGAAGACAAAGATCTGATCCGTTTGGGCTGGTCCGTTTGCCTTGGCGGATTCAACTTCCGCCTCGACCGGCCGGCCCTCCGACATGATGGTAAAGTCACCTTTCGTTCGAATGCGGCAAGGCCCTCCCTTGAGGGACACAATCGTCGCCTCCGACAGCCTCCCATCCTTCCAAGCCATGCCGATTTCGAAGCCGCCGCGAGCCCGCAGCCCGTTAACCTCGCCTTCTGGCCAAGCGTCCGGAAGCGCGGGCAGCAGGTGGACATCTCCCCTATGCGACTGCAGAAGCATTTCCGCAATGCCGGCCGTTGCCCCGAAATTGCCGTCGATTTGAAACGGCGGATGGGCATCGAATAAATTGGCATATACCCCGCCGCTGACAAAATCGATCTTCCCGCCATCCTCCTCCACCAGCTTGAGCAAATTCGACAGCAGACCTAACGCGCGGTTTCCGTCACGGAAGCGCGCCCATAAGTTCACCTTCCAGCCGATGCTCCAGCCGGTGCCGCCGTCCCCGCGGCGTTCAAGCGAAACGCGCGCAGCCTTAAACAGCTCCGGTGACCTATCTTCCGTCAATCCTTCTCCCGGATAAATATCGTAAAGATGGGATACGTGCCGATGGTACTGGTCTTCATCATCATCGTCTTGCGCCCACTCCTGCAGCTGCCCGTGCCTTCCGATCCGCATCGGCAGCAGCCTGGAACGCGCATCGATCCATTCCTTGCGCAGTTCTTCATCTATCCCGAGAGTCTCCGCAGCTTCGACGCAGTTCGATAACAGCTCGTGGATCAGCGACATATCCATCGTCGAGCCTTTGCTCAGCGCAGGAGTCCGCCCGTCCGCCAGCCTGAACCGATGCTCGGGCGACGTCGAGGGAGACGTGACGAGCCTGCCTTCTTCGTCCTCAAGCAGCCAATCCAGGCAAAATAACGAAGCTTCCTTCATGACCGGATAAGCATGGCTCGCCAAAAATTTATTATCCTTGCCGAACCGGAAATGCTCCCACAATTGCGCGCACAGCCACACGCCTCCCATCGGCCAGTTGGCCCATAGCGGGTTGCCGTGGCCATAATCGCCGGGAGGGGCGGATTGCCTCCAAATGTCCGAATTATGATGGGCCGTCCAGCCTCGGCAGCCGTAATTGGTCTCTGCCGTCCTGCGTCCGGTCTCCGCCAATTCCCGTATAAAAGCCAGCAAAGGCTCATGGCATTCGGACAGGTTGCAATTTTCCGCGGGCCAATAGTTCATCTGCGCATTGATGTTCAGCGTGTAGTTGCAGCTCCAGACCGGTCTGGCTTCGTGGCTCCAGATTCCTTGTAGATTCGCGGGCTGCGTGCCGGCTCTTGAAGAGGCGATCATCAAGTAGCGCCCATAATGGAAGAGCAGCTCAACGAGCCTCGGATCCTTCGCGCCGTACTCCGCAATGCGCCGGTCGGTCGTCAGCGTCTCCAGTGCTGCGGAAGCCCCCAGGCGGAATCGGACTCTTCCGAACAGCGAGCCATGATCCGCGGCATGAGCCTCCCTCAGCACCCCGTACGGCTTGGCGAGCGCCGCATTCATCTGCCGCTCCGCGATCGGCCCAGGCTCAAGGCCGTCGGTACCGGGACAGCGGTCATACCCGTTAAAGCTGGTTGCGGCCGTTACGTACAATACGGCAGCCGAAGCACCCTCCACATGAAGGCCGTCGCTGTCGACGCGCCATGTGCCGGGACCTTCCAGGCGGACCTGCAGCCTGCCCTCGAACCTCATGGCCGCAGTTGTATCCTCGTCTCCGTATACGATAGGCTCATCTGCCTCGTAGTAGTTCGGCGCCACGTATTCCGGGCAGCGCCCTCTCAGAAGCAAAGCGTTGTCCAAGGGAATTTGGGACGAGCGCAGCGGACTGCCAAGACTGGCTTTAAAGCTCAGCATCCCTTCCCGGCTTGACCTTAATTGAACGATAATCACCTGATCCGGATAGGATGCAAAAACCTCTCTCGTATATTCCACGCCTCCGACCCGGTATGCCGTGCGGGCTGCTCCGCCCGCCAAATCCAGCTCCCTGCGGTAACCGGATACGATATTTCCATGATAAAAGCGGATATGAAGATCCCCAAAGGGCATGTACGTCTGCGTATACGGGCCCATCATCGAAGCTTTGCTTAACGCTTCAGCCTCCTCGTGCCTGCCTTCACTGACCAGCTTCCGGATTTCCGGCAGCGCCTCCTTTGCCCTCGGGTTATTCCAATCCCTTGGACCGCCGGACCATAACGTATCTTCGTTCAGTTGAATCCACTCCAGATCCGTACCGCCGAACACCATGGCGCCAAGCCTGCCGTTACCCACTGGAAGCGCTTCTGTCCAGAACGTGGCCGGCTTGTCGTAATGAAGCTTCATAACTCTTCCTCCTCGTGCCTGAGCATCATACCCCGCCGGAATCGTTCCGGCGGGGTATTCCGTTTTATCCTTTAACCGAGCCTGATGTCATGCCTGAAATGATATACCGCTGTCCAAGCAAATAAATGACGATAACCGGAAGCGTCGTCAGCACGATATCGGCCGACACCAGATTCCAGTTCACCTGGAATCTTCCGAAGAAATTGTATACCGCAAGCGTCATTGGCCATTTCGCCGTATCGTTCAAATAGTAGAGCGGCAGGACAAAGTCGTTCCATGAACCCATGAAATTCAAAATGCCCACCGTCACGATAACGGGCGTTAGAAGCGGCAGGATGATACTGTAGAAAAGCCTAAACGGCGGGCATCCGTCCACGATCCCGGCTTCGTCGAGCTCCCTTGGCACGGAGCTAACGAAACCGTAGATCAGAAACACACTGAACGGAATCGACATAACGGCAAGCAAAACAATAATACCGAGCTGTGTATTGATAAGCTGCGTAACCTGCATCACCTTGGTCAAGGTAACGAAATTGATCGGCATTGCGATTCCCATAATGACGAAGAAATACAGGAACCGGTTCAGCCTCGTTGCGTTTCTGGCAAAAATATAAGCGGCGATGGAAGCCAGCGCAATGCCGAGCACGGTCGATGCCGTCGTATAAAACAGGCTGTTGAAAAACGACTGCACCAGCTTCCCTTCTTCGATGACGGTCGCATAGTTACTCCAATGCAGCGTCTTCGGCAGCTTCATGCTCATCGAGTTTGCCCCGACCCGGTCCTTGAAGGAATTGACCAGAATGAGCAGGAGCGGGATGAACATGATGATGCTCAGCACCCAGGCAAAGCCGTTCCTCAGTGCGTATTGCAGGGGATTCTTCTTCATTGCTCATGCGCTCCTTCCCTGGCCATTAACCGGATGATAAAGTAGCCGATAACTGTCATGAATAGGAATAGCAGCGAGGAAAGCGCGGTTCCCACCCCGTAACGTCCCATCGAAAACTCTTTGAAAATAGCCGTATAAAGCACGTCCGTCGCATAGCCTGGCCCCCCGTTCGTCAAAACGTAGACGACCTCGAACACCTTCAGACCGTGCAGCATGTTCAGCACTGTGGTCACTACCAGTGCCGGCATAAGCAGCGGAATGGTGATGTATTTCAACTTGTGCCACGCATTGGCCCCATCAATCTCTGCCGCTTCGTAATAGGACCTGGAAATAGACTGCAGCCCGGCAAGCAGGATGATCATAATGTAGCCGGCGCCCTTCCACGTATCGACGGCGATAATGGACTTGAACGCCCAGTTCACGTCCACCAGCCATTTTTGCGCCAGCGCATCCAGCCCGATAAAACGCAGCGATTCATTAAGCAGCCCGGTTGCCGGATTCAGGATCGACTTGAACATCAGTCCCACGACCAGCATTGGCACGATCGACGGCATAAAGATCATGACCCGGTGAAACCCCTTCATGCGGATGCCTTCGTTCAGCACGAGCGCAAATGCGAGACCCAGCACCGTCTTCAGGACTACCGTCGATATCGTGAAATTGACCGTATTGGCGATAAAGCTGACGTAATTCTCATCGGCCGAAAACAGTACCTTGAAGTTGTCGAGCCCGATAAAGTTGACAACATCGGAATAGCTGTTCCAGTCGGTGAAGGAGTAGTAAAAGCCCATCAGGCTAGGCACGATAAAAAAGATCAAATAAAAGACGAGCGTGCCCCAAGTAAAATAGAATGGATAGATTTTATTCCTCATGCTGCATTCATCCCCACTCCTTTTTTCTCTAACGGCTTATTCGGCCCAGGCCGTATCCTTCGCTACTTTTGCCATGTCTGCCCTGCGCTTATCAATGCTTTTCAAAATATCGGCGGGTTCCATCGAGTTTGCGAACATGGCGGCGATGTCTTTGCCCATATCCATCCACTGCGGATTGACGTAGTTCACGATATTTTGAACATCCGTACCCTTCTTCGGATACGCAGCGAACAGTTCCTTCTGCGCGTCGCTGTATTTGTCTTTCAGCCCCGGGAAGTTCAAATTGGTAAACGACGGGGTATTGTCGATCAGGAACTGCAGATTTTCCGGCTGTGCCAGGAACGCCAGATATTGCTTGGCCGCATCGATATGCTTGCCTTGCGAATAGACGAATTTGCTCGGACCGCCCGGATTGATGTAATAGAATTGATTGTCGGCGAGCGGGATGACGAAAAAGCCAAAGTCCTCTTCCTTCATTTCGGGATTTGCTTTCGTGATATCGCCGACGACGCTCTGAGCGGAAAGCGACATCGCATATTCGCCGCTTGCCAGCTTGTTCCCCGTATCGGCGCCTGTATCCGAGAAGGTGTTGTCGCCGAAAAACCCAAGATCGTACATTTCTTTCATTTGGGTAAGCGCAGTCAGCATCGACGGATCGTCCGCGAATTTCTTCTTGTTGGCGTTCAAATCGTCATACAGCCCAGGCGTCAGTTCGTCGTACCTCGGGCCCGGTTCGGAGAACCACAGCACATGGTGCCAGCCGTCAGCTATCGGCTCGTAGATCGGCGTGATTCCTGATTCTTTGATTTTCAGAGAGGCTTGCTTGAATTCCTCATAGGTCTTAGGAACGGCCAGGCCGAGTTGTTCGAATATCTTTTTGTTGTAGACCATAACAAAGCTGTTGCCCGTATCCCAGATCGTAAGCGCGTATACTTTGCCGTCCAGTGACAGCTGCTCGAGGGAAAGCGGATCCTCGCGCTTCGTCCATTCCTGGTCGCTCAAATCAACCGCATTTTCCGTTACGTTGTAGTTCAGGCTGATTTCGCTCTTGCCGCTTTGGCCGCCGAAGATATCCGGGCCCTCTTTCGAGTTCAACTTTGTTTTCAGCACATTGAAGTATTGATCGGCAGGGATGATCTGATAGTCGATCTTGATGCCCGTCTGCTCCTCGAATTTTTTGGCGAGCTCCATTTCGGCATCGAAAATCCAGCCTTGGCTTGCAAGATAAGTGAGTGTTATGTTTTGTTTGGCGGGCGTTTCCCCCGTGTCTTTTTCGTTGCTTGTGTTCGCGGCATTCGTCGGCGTTTCATTATTCTTCGCATTGCCGGAGCCGTTTCCGCTGCAACCTGCAATTACAATGGCAAGCAGAAATACGGACAACATCCATAACCGTCTTTTCATAACATCGCTCCCCTTAGTGATCATAATTGAATCCGCTTTCATTTCTCTTTCGTCCTCATTATAAAAGCAGGCATGCTAATCTTCCATGGAGAAAACGGATTCCTATTTTGTCTTTATTTTACCGCATGCGCTTTCAAAAAGTTTTTGACAAATCTCCAGCCTGGACGGACAATACAGTTATGCTTGGCCTAAGACAGCTTCCGGAGGATATGCGCGTGAATAAATTCAGAAACATCCAATCGATTCTGTTCATGACCTACTCCCTGATCATAATCGTTTTTTTCACCGTGCTGGTGATCTGGTTCTACTGGTGGGCATCGGACCTGCTGCGGGCGGGCGCAACTGATTCGCTCGGCAGCATGGGCCAGTCCATGCAGGGGCAGATCGATTCCGAAATAACGAAAATGAATGATGTCTCGCTTGATGTGATGTATTCCAATTTGGTCAAAAACAATTTCAAAAAGTATATGTCCGATTTGGAAAATGCGCAGCCGGCAGACGCATTAGGCGGCCCGCCAGCAGGCATACAGGTCGAGAACGCCAAGGAGCTGTCCGAAATTCTGACCGCGGCCATCGGGCCCTCAAGACCGGTCGAGCAGCTTTACCTTTATGATTTCAATAACAAAGCCTACGGCAACGGCTTCGACAATGGTGAGCGTTCCTACAAACCGGAGGACAAGTCATGGTTCCGATCCGTTATGGACAATAAGAAGGGGAAAATCATCGGCCAGCCCGTGCTCGACGAGGAAATGTCCCGCTTTATCTCGTCGAGGGAGAAGCAGTATTCCATTTCACTCTTCCGGCTTTTTTATGATAATTATAACGCGCCCATGGGCATTGTCGAAGTAAAACAATACTATAACCGCATCTTCAAAACCGCGATCGAATTCACGAAGCAGAATACTTACCAGGCAAAAGTTATCGTATATGACGACAATGGCCGTATCATCTATCCGCTTGGGGACGAGTCGGAACAGAGCGCCGCTTATATCAGGCTCGCGGACGGAGGCGTCTCCGGCATGCCAGATTCTCTCAGCACGTTTCTGAATCCAGTAACGAAGGAGAAGGAACTGCTGACCAGCCACCATTCGGACGTAACGGGCTGGCATACGACGATCGCCGTATCCGAACGGGAGCTGCTTGCTCCGATAGGCGTGTTCACCAAGCGCACCGTGCTCATTGCGGCTGTCATTCTTCTGTTCGCGATCGTTCTGTCCTTCGTGGCGGCCAAGCGAATCACTTTGCCGATTATGAAAATCCACCGCACCGTACGGAACATGAGTCTCGAGGATTTGGGCAGCACGAAGGCCTTTTCCAAAGAGCTGAACAGCGGACTGAGCGAACTAGATCAGCTGCATTGGTCATTCCTAAAGATGAATGCGCGGCTGAAGCAATCAATGGATGAGCTGCTCCTGGCGCAATCCCAAGAACTGCAGGCCAAGCTGGTCGCATTAAATTCGCAGATGAATCCGCATTTTCTGTATAACACACTGGCAACGATACATGCGATGGCAGAAGAAAATATGAATGGGCAAATCGTGTCCATGACGGAGAACATGTCCGGCTTCCTCCGGTACATCTCCTCCGATAACTCGGTTTCCAATTTGGAGGCTGAGCTGCTTCATACGAAAAAGTTTTTGGAAATCAATCAAATCCGTTACGGCCAAAAGCTGCAGTTCGACCTCGATATCGATCAGCGGATTCTGCTGTTGAATTGTCCGAAGCTCATCGTTCAGCCGCTTGTCGAGAACGCGGTGAAATTCGGCACGCAGAAGGAGCCTCCTTGGAGCATCCGCATCGTCGGCTTCGTGTATGACAACAGATGGCAAATCGAAGTATCGGACAACGGGAACGGTTTTTCCGAAGAAAGCCTGAACCTCCTGTATGGCAAAATCCGCGAAATCGACGAGACAAACGCCGTCCCGATGCTGAAGCTCGACGGTATGGGACTGCTTAATATTTATATCAGGATGAAGCTGACGTTTGGCGCCGACGCGGTTTTCCGGATTGAGAACAGGCCGCAGGAAGGCGCCACGGTAGTTATTGGCGGAACGATATAACCCCCATATCCTTATGGAAAGAAGGTCGTCATGATGGAGGATGCAAGGCAGATCAGAGTGATTGTCGCTGAGGACGAGGATTTGATCCGCAACAATCTGGCCCGCAAAATCGAAGGGCTCGACGAGGCGGTTAAGGTCATCGGCACCGCTCAAAACGGGAAAGAAGCGCTCGAGCTCGTCCAATCTGGACAGCCCGATCTGCTGGTTACGGATATCCGGATGCCTGTCATGGACGGTATGGAGCTAATCAAGCATATGCACCTGTATCATCCCCGCGTCTGCAAAATCATCACGAGCGGCTATGCCGATTTTGAATATGCGCGTCAAGCCATACAATTTGGCGTTACCGACTATTTGCTGAAGCCTATCTCCGCAGATGAGCTGCAGCGCGTGCTCGCGAAAGTGAAAACCGCTATTGAACGCGAAGAATCCACCTACAAAGAAAACATGAAAGGCATGCAAAATCCAGGAATAAGCACCGAGGAAATCGTAAGGAGGGTGCAGCAGTTCCTCAGGGACAACTTTCAGAAGGAAGTGAGCCTGGAGCAAATCGCTCGCAATTTCAACTTCAACGCCTCCTATTTGAGCAAGCTGTTCATCAAGCATACGGGCGAGCTTCCTTCCCGCTACCTGATGGCGCTTCGCATCAATGAAGCCAAATATTTGCTGGCCAACCGCCGGCATTTATCCGTCAAAGAAGTAGGAGAACAGGTCGGTTACCCCGACCAGTTTTATTTCAGCCGGATCTTCAAGCAAATGACGGGATGCACGCCGAAGGATTATTTGAACGAAAATCAAAAAAAACAATAAAAATAACTGCATTCCATGTAACTAAATCCCGATAAACCAATGATTTGGCCATTATCGTCGATTTAAATACATCAAATGCAGCTAGCCATCCCGCATGGTCAGCATACGAGATGTTATAGACTAAGATGTTCATCCGCGTAATATCAGCGGTTCAAGCCAATGCGTTCTCGCGGACAATATCGTCGATGCTTATCGGCTTGCCGCCTTCCTTCATGCTTCGCTCCATCGCCGCCATCAGTGCCAGCGTCCGCACGGCTTCCTCTACATCCGGCAGCGGGACAGCTCCCGTATCCAGGCATTCCGCAAAATATTCAATGTAATTTTGGTATTCCCCGGCATGGTGGCTCTTGCCCTCGAAGCGGAAATAGTAATCATGCATTTCCTCGAAGGAATGCGTGACTTTCCCTTCCCCAGCGAAATGCGTATGGTAACGCAAATTAGAGTATTCCGCCCGCGAAGATCCCTTCGTACCTCGTATGACGCAGCCGATGCCGGGCTCGACATCCGATCCTAACGCCGGGAGCGTGTAGCTGCCGGAAATTTGGCCGATTCTGCCTTGGTCGTCACGAACGAGGAAGCGCATCGAATCCCATGTGTCCAGGCCGTAGCTGCGGCTTGTTTCGCTCACATTTCCGAAGCCTGTTACCTCGGTCACCCCAGGCAAATACCAACGCACCAAATCGACGGCATGGATCATAAAATTGTACATCCAGCTGAAGCCGCGCTGGCGGCTCCACGGTTTGTCCAGAAACCAGCGGCTGTCCGCGATATAATGGGCCTCAACCGTTTGAACGTCGCCGTGCCGCCCCTTCTCAAAGTCCGCCCGCTGCCGGATCATTGGCTCGAAGAAGCGCGAGCTCTGACCGACGAATACACGTTTTCCGGACTTCCGCACCGTCTCCAGCAGCTCGTTCGAGCCTTCCAGCGAGGTGAGCAGCGGCTTGGTGCAGATGACGTGTTTACCCGCCTCCAGCGCTTGGGTAATGTGGGTAAGATGCAGCTGGTCTGGTGTATAAATCGCTATCACGTCAATATCGGGATTGCCAAGCAGCGTGCCGTAATCTGTCGTCCAGCGGTTGAAGCCAAACTCCTCTGCTCGCAGTTCGCACATCGACGGATTGATGTCGCACACCATCTCAAGCTCCCAACGCTTACTGCTTAAAGCGGCCGACATAATGCTTCGGCCTTCTCCCAATCCGACAACGCCCAGTTTGTAAGTTTTCATAGGTCTGCTTCCTCCTTGTTCTATGGCCAAGCTCTACTTGGAATCGTTATGCATAACTGTTTTACATATAACATTATAGGGATGTATCGGCAGGCAGCGCATTCGTCATAGATTCCCTTATCACGTCACCCGATAATATTCATACGGCTTCCACCGGGAGTGCTCGGATACGGCTGTTTGCCCGTTCCAAGGGCTAGCCGTCACCCATTCGTCAGTGCTTTGCATGAGCTCTTTTAGAACCGAGTCGATCGTTGAGTAAGGAACATCTTGCTTCACGATGGTTCGTTCTGCCTCTTCCTTCATTCGGGAAACTTCGGAGCATAAGCGGTTTAAGCAGGCTTCCATGATCGCTCTTCCCCATTCCGCATTCGCTTCAAGCGCATCTGCCCCAATCGCCAGGCGCCCGCCGTAATCTGCCAGCTCTTCGTAACGCTTGGCACTCATATCGACTAAATCCGGCCGGATATACATCAATTGCGAAAGCTCGTATTTGCCGGCATGGTCGCCTTCATATAATCCTTCGACCAACTCCGGATCACTTCTTACCCATACTTGAACCGGAACATATTTCATAAATAGACTGGCCGCTTTCCGCAAATCCGCTTGATTTCCCCCGCTGTGCCCAGAGATAACGACAACCGCTTTAAACCCCGCATTCACGAACGCCCTTAGCTGATACAGAAAAAAAGAAAGATAAATCCCAGGCGGCATGGCCGTCATGTGCGGTTGCTCCTCGCCTACCGTCTGTTCCAGCCATCCGGCATGATAGCCTGTTTCATGAATGTGATAGCCCATGGAAGGGGCCACGATGCCCCCGGCTTGCCGGGCTGCTTCTAGGCAGAGCCATTCCGCTTTTATCGTATCAAGGCCGAACGCGCTGACCTGCCCATGCGGCTCGCAAAGGCCAAGGGGCAAATAGACGACCGGACATTCCGCTATTCTTTGTTTAAATTCATAAGGCAGCAGCTCCGCCCACAACGTCTTAGACCCAGTATTTGGTTTCATAAAAATTTCTCACCCATCTGTGATGGCGTCTGATTTCCTCAAATACGCTCTCCGGTAAAGGCTCGCGATCAACGGCGGCGATGTTCTCGTCCGCAAACTTTGTCACATGCATCGAGGAGATGGCCGTGGTTACCCCCGGATGATGCAAAACGAATTTAATGGCAAGCTCCGCCAAACTGCTGGCATATGCAGGTATGAACATTTCCCGCAGCCGATTGACACGCTCGATATACAAGCTGCGAGGCATATAATCAAAATAAGATTTTCGGAAATCGCCGTCTTCGAACACCGTGTCCTCTTTCAGGAACCCCGTCAATCCGCCCTCATCCAATATGCAGCGCGCGATGAGCGCGACGTTGTTCTGCTCGCAAGCCGGAATCAGGCAGTCGAGCGGCTGCGGGTCGAAAATATGAAACACCGTTTGGACGGAATCAATTTTACCGCTTTGTACGATCGGAAGCGCAATATCATGGCGCTGGTCGGGCAATGAAATGCCGATTGCGCCGATCTTCCCTTCCTGCTTGAGCTCAAGCAGCTCATCCATCCAATAGTCCGAGCTATCCCACTGCGGCCAATATTGATGAAGCTGCATCAAATCAATGGTGTCTACGCCAAGCTGCCTGAGCGAAGCTTCCGTGCTTTCCCTCAGCCAGCCTCTCGGATACGCCGTCTCCACCGGGATCGGAATGCCCCAGCCCAGGTTTCCCGGACCTTTGGACTGGATTTTGGAAGCAAGGAATGGCCTTTCCCCGCTCCACTCCTGCAAAGCCAGGCCTAAAATACGTTCCGATTCTCCATAGTTGCGCGCGGTATCGATAAAAGTCACGCCCCGCTCCAAGCTGTGAATAACGGAGCGTACCAGGTCCTTCTCTTCATAGGCACCGAATGAGCCCCCGAGTCCCATTGCGCCATAGCCTAAGCGTGATACCTGCCTTCCCGTGCGGCCGAACACATTATATTTCATCGATTCGTTCCTTTCCTGTTAGATTGAAGCGCAGAAGCTAGGCTTGAATAAACACTTTACCTGCTTCAACCTTCACGGGATATGTTTTTAAATCGACGCATACCGGCGCCCGCTTCGCTTTGCCGGTAGAAATGTCGAAGCGGCCGTTATGCTTCGGGCATTCAATGACGTTGCCCATTACTAAGCCGTTCGACAAATGAATCCGTTCATGCGTGCAGAACCCGTCGGTGGCGAAGTATTCCCCATTGTCCGTCCTGTATATCGCATAGGTGCGATCCTCAAAGTCAAAACGGATCACATCCTCCACATCAATAGCATCCGCCGCGCAGGCTTCGATCCACGTTCCGGTCCTCATTGCACTTCACTCCTTAGGCTGGTATCCTCCCGTACGCCGCGCATATAGGGGTGTGCGGTAACCGGCAGCGGTTTTTCTACAACATAAGCGGGATTATGCTTTTGCTTCCGAAGAGCCGCAATCACTTCTTTTAAAGCGGCGAACAAGCCGGGACGCGCAACTGGGCAATCTGCCTTCATCTCTTGATGGAGCTTCGGGAGCGCATGATAGGGAACCATCGGAAACATATGATGCTCGACATGATAGTTCATGTTCCAGTACAGAAACCGCAATACCGGATTCATATAAATGGTGCGGGTGTTCAACCGGTGGTCAAGCACGTCCTCGTGAAGTCCCAAATGCTGCGTAATGCCGAATAAAATGACGACGATCCCTCCGTAAAAAGAAGGCAAAAACAAAAACATAGCGGGAAGTATACTCCCTGCATACACGCATGCGGCAGCGACCGTCAGCAGGATGAGCATGTAAATGCGGGCCTCGCGGAACGTTTTGCGATGCTCAGAGACGGGAATATACTCCTTTTCCTGCGTATCCAGCTTTCCGAATGTATGCAGCATAAACCGTTTCAGCTCAATCGGCCCGCCGTAAAGATGGAAGATTTGCATAATTATAATTTTCCAGACCGGCGGTCTCTCCGTAATAATTTCCGGGTCGCGCCCAACAATGATCGTATCCGTATGATGGCGGGCATGGCTCCATCGCCAAGGCGTAGCAGACCGCAATACCATAAAGGAAGCGATTTGGTAAACGAATTCGTTCATCCAAGGCGTCTTAAACGCGGTTCCGTGCCCGCATTCATGCCAGCGGGAATCGCCGGGCGTCGCATAGAGAATGCCGTAAGCCAAAAACGCCGGAACCGCCCACCACGATCCCCATGCCAGATAAGCAATATAACCTACAATGAGAAGTAAGCCGAACCAAATGAGCGTATCCCGGATAGCCGGGCCGTTCTTTCTTTTCATCAACTCTTTCATGCGCTGGCGGGGAATCGGGCATGTATACCATTCGGCCGCGACCAGCCCTCTTTCATGCGCACGTTGGTTTTCGGGTCCTGTGATGCTGTAATCCCGTTTTTGCCTGTTGACGGAAGCCATGGATCGCTCCTCCTTTTTGCTGGGAAAATAGGCGGCGGATAAACCCGAAAATCATCGGGCTTACCCGCCGAACCGACCAAACTCAGGATTCGGCCGGTTAACAGCCGTTTTCCTTTAATTTGCCGTCAAGAAACCTTTTCGCGCGCGGGATGTCCTGCTCATCCAAATGCTCGATGATGATCGGTATATTCGGATGAAGCTTGGAGAGGCGCTGCAAATACAGGTCATAATTCAAGATACCAAGGCCGGGAGCGGGGAGTTCTACGCCGCCTGCACCGCGGAACGTATGCGATTCAGCCGCATCGATCGCCGCATGCTTCTCTGAGGTATCTACGGCAGGCTTGCAGTCTTTCGCATGAGCGATCTTGATTTTGTCGCCCAGCGTATTGAAGATGCGGTTTAGCTCTTCGTCGACTTGATTGATATTTTTGTCCGTGAAATAGTTGGTAGGATCCATCAGAAGGCCAAGGCCCGGGTGATTGACATCCGAGAATAAGCGGGCTAGCTGGTCGACCGAGCCGATGACATTGTTGACGTAGTTTTCCACCAAAAACATAGAACCGTGTTCATACGCAAATTTTGCCAGGCTCTCAAGTTCCCCGCATACCGTCTCATAAGCTTCTTCGGTACCGTTTTTCGGATCCCATACCCAATCGCTTTCCGTATTGTACGTTCCTGTCTCGCTGATTACGTAGGGCGAGCCCAGATCGCGGGCAAATTTCAGCAGCGTCTTCAAGCCCTCAATATTTTCCGCCCGCTTCCTTGGATCCGGATGAATGATATTGGTGTAGCCAGAAATACAAACGATCGGCAGGTTGGCATCCCGGAACGCGTCGCGAATATGACGGGCCTTTTCCTGCGTAAGTGAATCGAGCGAAAGGTCCATGTCCTTGAACGACAAATCGAGCTGAACGCAGGAAAATCCGTCTTTTTGAATTTTGGCGATCGTTTCCGAAAGCGTATAAGGATAATACCCGTTGAAAATACCTACTGAAATCATAGCGGACTGCCTCCCTCAAACGTATAGGATTTGATTTTGCTTGCCGTCTCAGAAAATTCGACCGTGCGCCGTTCGGCAATAGACTTATAGCACGCCTCCACCAACGCCATCGTATGCAGGTTATCCCTTCCTCCGATTTCAGGCTCCGTATCCGTTTCGACCGCGCGCAGCAGCTGGGCCATCGTTCCCTGGAATGCATCTGGAAACCATACCTGGTCCCATGCGGGACGGTGCCATTTGCCCGGCGACCGCTTGGTCGTAAACTCAAGCGTGCTTGGCGTTCTTTCTGGATAAGTTGGCCAGCCGATCGTCCCTTGAGCCACGCCATCCAGTCCTTCGACTCTCCATTTGATGTAAATATCCTGCTCGGTCCCTTCGCCCGGCCACGCCCACGCATCGTCCAGGCTGGTTGCTAGCAGCTCATTGCCGTATTGGAACGTATATTGGGAAATGCCGTCGATATGCTTGAAGGCGATGCGGGGATCCCTGCGCGCAACGGCGGTAATCCTCTCGGGATCTCCGAACAAATAACGGAAAGCATCGATATGGTGGATACCCATATTAAGAATTTCAACATGCTCATACTTGTGAAGAAAATCCTGCCAATGCGGGATAGCCCGCATTTCGATCGTCGCCAGAACCGGCTCTCCGAGATACCCCCTATCGAGTACCGCTTTCAGTGCCCGCACGGATTGGTCGTAACGCATATTCGAATTGACGCCGATTTTTATGCCCGCCTCTTCGCACAGCTCCACGATTTCGCACGCTTCCCGCATATTCATGGCAAGAGGCTTTTGGCAAAGGATCCCTTTAATATGAGCTTGCTTGACGGCTTCCCGAACGATTTCCAGCTGCCGGTCCGGTGGAACAGCTATATCCAGGATTTCGATTTGCGGATCCCGGATCAGCTCCTCCCATGTTTCGTACACATGGGGGATGCCGTGCAGCTCCGCCACGGCTTTGGCATTTCCGTGCGTTCTCGAGCTGATGGCATACGGGTGAAAGCCTGCGTCCCTGTACGCCACGAGATGGCAATCCCTCATAATGAACCCGGAACCGATGCAGCCGATCCGGTAATCTTTGCGCCTAGGCATTTCCGGATTGATAGGTAAATTCAAATCGACAGCTTCCATATGACAGTCCTCCTCCGCTCTTAAAAACTAGGGTGAACAAGTCCGCTGCGCGGGTCATTTGATCTTCCAATCGCATGGAAACCCTATTCTTAAACCAAGGCTTCCACCGCTAGGCTGGTTGTTAAACGGATTTCTTCCCCTGCCCCGATTCCCCGGGCTCCCGTCAGCTCGTGGCCGTAAGGCAGATTGAACGCGTCGGTTACGCTCGTATACGGCTCCAGCGAATAGGCCTCGGCCCAATCAGGACGGAATAAAACGAGAAACGGGAATTTGCGGTCGAAGCAGTAGGTGATCGCATACCCGCTGTCCTTCATTTCGATTCGGCAAGTATGGTCCTCTTCCTCGTCTTCCAGTGCCAGCAGCGAGCAGCCGAGCCGCGGATAATCCGTCATGCTGACACCTTCCTTCAACGCTTGACTGAATGGCGTAACTGCCGGCGTTCCCATAACGAACGCCTCATTCGTTACCGGCCACTCCGAGGCCGCCGGAACCTTCAATGCAAGCTGCTCCCCGCTCTTAAAAGGAATAGAAAAGTAAGGATGGAGCCCAAACGCGAAAGGCGCCTCGTCCTCCCCGTCGTTCCGGATTTTCGTGTCCATCATCAGCCGTCCTTCGAAGAGGCGATAAGTGACGGTAAACGAAAGCGGATGCGGGAAATATTCTAGCAGTTCGGGATGCAAGGCGTAATGAAAACAGCTGGTGACCGAAGCTCCGCCATGATCGCTTGCTCCCTGTTCAATAACCTCCCAGCCTCTGGAGGATATCTCGCCATGCAGATGATTGTCTGGAGGTTCGTTCAAAGGCAGGCTGTACTGGCGTCCGCGAAACGAAAACCGGCCTCGCTTTACACGGTTGGGCGGAAATAAAATAGGCGTGCCGTATTTGAAAGCATCGAACGGTTCATTCTTTAAAGATAGAAGACTGACCGGCGGCATAATAACCGGATGCCCCTTGCTTTCGAAGCGGTAAAGATTGTTGCCTGCCGCCGGCAGCAACTCCGCCGTCGCCTTGCAGGCCGCATCGGTCAATACGATGACCTTAAGCCCTTCCCTGATTTCGCATGTCGCGGCATACCGGCTCATGTCGTACGGTTCACCCCTTTCTTATTTCAAAATCAAGCGTAAAGCCATGCGAGTCCGCCTTATACATCCGTACCTCCGTGCCGCCGAAGCGCTGCATCCAGCAATCGGGACTGCCGAGAAACGGCTGAACCGCTTCCTTTACGAGGTCATCCGTTAAAAAGCTGTCGGTCACGAGCCAATTGCCTTCACCGGCGCGGCCGCTTGCGGACCAATGATCCGATGATAGCCACCGTCCGATAACAACCGTTGCTCCCGACTCCGCCCGGCGGCGAACCGCCTTCAAAGACTCTTCCGATATCCGGTCGCCGGCAACTAGTATCAGCTTCGGACAGCCAAGCTGATGTTCTTGTACCGTATCGTCAAATACAATCGCATTGTTGACCGGATAATGCAGCGGATGCACCCGCTCCTCCAAGGGAAAAGGCCAGCCTTCCTTCAGCGGAAAGCGATCCTTCGGAACCTGCGCTTTCAACTGTTGCCGGGGAAACGAATAGCCGGGAATATGCATGCAGCTTCCATGGGCGGGAATAGTACCGTGACTGAGAAGATGCCACACATGGAACACACTTTGCGTCGAAGCCGGAGCGGTCAGGCTGCGATTGCCGAATAACCTTTTGTTCTGCCCGTAGTTGCTGTCATCCGAATGGATGACAACGATATCGGGCTCGGCTTGGCCATGCGTCCAGGACAAGGGATGCTCCGGAATGAAGCCGCGCACGAACTCATCCCATACGTCCCCGAATTCCGTCTTGCGGAACCGGTCGTTCTCGTACTGCAGCAAAACGTCGATATTTTCCGTAAACAGATGGGTCGGGCTCATATAATAGCCCATTCGCAGAGCCGAAGCGTATTCCTCCGGCGAATGCCCTGGAAATCCGGAGGTGCGGGTGAACCATGGCCCAGCATCCGGTCCCCATAGGTCGGCGCAAACCCACATTGCCCGGCCATATTGCTTCGCCGCGCCAAGAGCCGTGGAAAGCTGCAGCGATTGAAACGACTCTTTCATAATTTTCGGGCAAACGGCCATTCCGCCGCGGGCTGTCGTATGAAACAAGGTCGGAAACACGAATTCGGATACGAGCGGCACCCGGTCCGGGTCCAGTCCGGCTCCCGCCAGGACGCCGTGTACGTGATTCACTCTCGCCGCAACCGTTTCGGTTACCCGTTCCTGTGATAGTGCAAGCGACTTGCCTTCCGTACCTCCCCAATGCGGCAGGAACTCATCCTTGCGGTATTGCGACGCATTAATTTGCAAATGCTCGGGTTCGTCGTACAGCAGTCCGATTAGCTTGCCGCTGCGAGCCGCTTCAAGCAGCGC
Organism: Paenibacillus sp. 01T443; assembly: GCF_056398325.1. Classification (NCBI taxonomy): domain Bacteria; kingdom Bacillati; phylum Bacillota; class Bacilli; order Caryophanales; family Paenibacillaceae; genus Paenibacillus; species Paenibacillus sp. 01T443. Next base: position 124,942 of record NZ_JBFTPE010000003.1, on the reverse strand, counting down.
ATCATCCGGCACGTCGTAACGGTTCGTTCCTTCTACGTAAGGGCCGTTAATATTGCCGTACTCGTTTCCTAAGCACACCTCCATGCCGTGTGCCGCCATATCGCGAACCATTTCCGATTGGCCGGCCAGGCTGGGGAACATATGGTGTACATAAAACTCGGCGCCAAGCTCCTTCATCGCCTCGACGAACCGGCCGGGGGGCGGCGTATCATCCTGGGAAGGATACACGCTGCCCGTGCCCGTGCGCATGATATCATCTGACGCCTGCCCCGCCCAAGAGTCCTGCCAGGCGATAACCGGCCCCTGCAATCCCAGCTTCGGTTTACTCATCGTCTCATCTCCATGTACGTTCCGTCGTTTCCGGCTTAGTTTTTCAAGAAAAGCTCAATGACGGGCACGGTTACGTTCGGTTTCTTGACCGGCAGCTGCAGCGTCAAAATATCGCGTGACCTGCCTTCGTTGAACGCTCCCGCTTCCATCGTCATTTCCTCTTCGCCTTGCACCATTCTTATTTCCGAGGCATCGTTCAGCAGCTGTGCGTATTCCACCCTGCCGGAGAAACCGCGCAGATGAATATGCTTGAAAGGCCAGCTGTAAATGTGCAGATAGAGACGCTTGCTCTCCGGATTGTACGTAAATCGGCAGTCTTCGGGACATTGGAACTCCTCCGGGGCTGCGGTGCATCCATAAATCGACTTGTTGTGGGGCTTCATCCATTCGCCAATGCCTTTCAGCCGGTCGATCGCCCGTTCGTCGAATTCGCCGCGTCCGGTCGGCCCGACGTTAAGCAGCAGGTTGCCGCCCTTGCTTACCGTATCAATTAACATTTTCACTAGGGTGTCTACGCTCTTCCACGTTACCTCGTCACGGTAATACCCCCATGAGCCGCTGAAAGTATGGCATGCTTCCCAGACTACGCGCTTGCCGTTCATTTGAATCCACTCACGCGGTTGATATTGCTCCGGCGTAGTAATATCCCCCTTCACCTGCAGACGGTCGTTCAGCAGAATGTGCGGCTGCAGCTCACGGATGAGCTTCACCAGCTTCTCGCTTTGCCACTCTTCCTTCCCTTTGCCCGGGAAGCCTTTCTCCGGCGGGATCGAGAAGTCAAAAAACATCATATCGATCTTGCCGAACTCCGTCAGCAGCTCCCTCGCTTGCCCATGTAAATAATCGACATACTGCTGCCACTCGCGGTTCCGTTGGTCTTCGAGAAACTCCTCGTTATAACGGAGCGGATGCTTGACGTCGAGCGTATAATGCTGATGATGCCAGTCCAATAAGGAATAATACAGTCCCGGTCTGATGCCTTTTGAACGAAAGGCTTCCACCATCGGCGTCAACAGATCCCGGCCTGCCGGCGTATTCGTCGCTTTATAATCGGTCAGCTTGGAATCCCATAAACAGAATCCCTCATGATGCTTGGCGGTGATGACAAAATATTTCATGCCGGCATCTGCCGCCAGAGAAGCCCATAGCTCGGGATCGTACATATCTGGATCGAAGCGCTTGAAATATTTGTAGTACTGCTCATTTGTCATAAATTCCCGGCCTTTCATCCACTCATGCCTGGCTCCCAGCGAATATAAGCCCCAATGAATGAACATGCCGAATCTATCATGCGTATACCAGCTTGAATCTCCTGTTGTCGACTCAACGTCGAACGCCATGTAATAACCCCCTATAGACCTTTGATTTGACCTTCCTTACTTTAGTTAACGCTTTCATTCCAGCGGCTGATTGTCTATAATTATAGGTGCTTCAAATATAGAGTTCTCTATCTGATATTGCTGTAAAGTTAAGGAATCTTGCTTTTCGGAGGGACTCCGTCATGACAAATCCTCATCAAATCAAACAAGACGTGCCTCACCAAGAGCCCGGCTTTCCGCTGGACGTTTTCCATATCATTCCGAAGGGCAAGGAGATCCTGCACTTGCACTGGCATGACGATTGGGAAATCATTTATTTTATCCGCGGGAACGCAATTTTCTATATTGGCTCCGAGACTGTCAGACCGGAACCGGGCGACATTATGTTCGTAAACAAAGGGCTGATCCATACGGGGTTTTCTGAAGATGACGATCCTGTGGAGTATTACGCGGTGGTCTTTCATTCCTCCTTGGCCGGAAGCTCGATGGCCGACGCCTATCACATGCAAATCACGAATCCTTATATAACCGGAAAGAGTTTTTTTCCCATTCACCTGTCAGTTAAGGATGCGCTTTATCCATTCATCGCCGGCATCGTCAAGCAGCTGATCGCCGAATACGAGCAGCAGCGCCAAGGCTACCGGCTCGCAATCCGCTCCATGCTACATCTGCTGCTGGTTCATTTATCCCGTCATCACCAGCTGCAAGGCCCATCTGCCTCCGAAGTTCCGATCGACACCGATTTGACCGAGAAGTTCAAAGAGCTTATCTCCTTTGTCGAGCAGCATTATCCGGAGAAGCTGACCGTGCAGCAAGCGGCCGGCATCGTCAATCTGAGCGAATACCACTTTTGCAGAACCTTTAAGAAAATGACGGGCAAAACCTTTGTGGAATACGTTAATTTGCTCCGGATTAATGCTGCAGAGCAATTATTGATCCATTCTTCCGATCCGGTCACGGAAATCGCGTTTAACGTCGGCTTCGGCAGCGTCAACTATTTCAGCCAGATGTTCAGACAGTACAAGAGGTTTTCTCCATCGCAGTGCCGAAAGCGGAGCGTAAATGGACAGGAGCTGTCGTAGTGGGGGGAAACGGGAAAAAGGGGCTGTCTCAAAAGGTCTGAAGACCCGAGAGACAGCCCTTTTTTTAATATATAAGAATTTATAAGTTTTCACTTATTAATGGGCTTATATATCTCCGCGAAACGACCGCTTTTGCCACAGAGGGCGGCGACAGCCGTTTACGCTTGTGAAAACAAATGGTTTCTTGGTGATCTGGCGTTGTTGCCGGGCGGCATACGGAGGCGTCGATTTAAGTTTGGGCATGCGGCGATTGCTGCAGCAACGCGGTCGATTTCTATCGGGTATAATGGGGTGCTCGGTCTAAATGTTTTTTGAAAACATTTGGACGTACGGTCTTGCAGAAGCTAAGAGTAATAAAAGTACGGTCAGAGTTCTACGTTGTAGTTTCTGCAATGTATGGACAAAAAACGAGTTGGATCGAGGCGTACAATGCAGTTTCTGCAATGGGAGTGCCTATTTTTGAGCGATTAGGAACGTGTGGCGTCTATTCTGCTGTAGTAAATGCATTGTAGCTAAAATAAAGAAGCATATTCCGTAATTCTGCTGCAGAAACTGCAGTGTACCGGAGCGGCTGGCGGCTAAGAGGATGCCCTGGATTTGCGAGACTAAAATTAGGTGGGTATAGGCTTTAGGGCACCCTCTTCAATGGTTTAAAATCTGTAAAAAAAACAAAGAAACCCACCTTTGCTAAAATGGAGGTACCACCCAACCATCTTCGAAAGGAAGGTTTCTATGTACATGCAATATACTATGGACCAACTTACCCTGCCAATGGATTTGGCGGAAGATATCCCCGAAAATCACCCCGTTCGTGTCGTGAACGCTGCCGGGAACAATCATCGCAGATGCTGGATAGGGCGGAGAAGAGAACTAGGCTCACCTAGAACAGGAAGCGCTTGAGGCGTTGGTCAAATCCAGCACGTATCATAAGGAAAATCGAAGAAATGGCAAACGGACATCAGTAAGCTTGACAATGGGCATTACGACGAGGAAGAAGATACGTGGACATGCGCGAATGGACAGAAACTTGTCTTTCGCTATGAAAGGAAAGATACAACAGAAAGTGGATTTGAAACCCGACATCGCCATTACCGCAGTGAAAGCTGTGAAGGTTGCCCCATCAAACTCGTTAGTACGAAGGCGCAAGGCGACCGGGAGGTTCGAGTCAGTCTGAGATAAATGCGTTACATGCAGCGGGTGCGGGAAAAGCTGCGCAGCGAGGAAGGTTATGCGCTGTCGGCGAGACGAATAATTGAACCCGAAAGTGGATTCGGGCAGATGAAGAATAACCGGGGATTCCGGCGGTTCCTGCTTCGCGGCTTGCCAAAAGCAAGCCTGGAGGTCGGGTGGCTTTCGCTTGCCCATAGTCTACTTAAGCGAGCAGCCATAGACCAGAACAGAAAAATAACGCTACAGGAATAGCCCGCTGCAGCGCTATTTTTTCATGTTTTCCAACATTTCTGTTCAAAGCGAGCTCTCTCTCCAGCGAGCTTACTACTGTTGGGACAGCCCCTTCACTTTCCTGCGTATCTATCTTTTTTTTATCCAGAAGGGTCCTGCTTCACAAGTCTGCTGCTAGACTATCTCCATGGACGCGGGTACTAGGATGCCGTTCAATCCCGCATGCCGAGTTTATTTGAGAAGCAGAAGCTTGGACTCGGCTGGCGCCAGCTCAATACGGAGCTCCGCGCTCTCTCCCTCGATGCGCTGCTCTTGTCCGCTCCATAAATCCCGAACCACTATCCCCTTAGAGGAATCTATGCCGAGTCTTGCAAATGAGACGAGCTTTACGCTTTCCTTTTCTTCGTCAAAGTTAAAGGCGGCAACATAGGTGCCCTCTTCTCTTCTCAGCGTAAACAGGTCCTCGCCTTTGCTGCCGCTCCTTCCCTCCACCGGCTTAAAGGTTTCGCCGCGCCGCGCAAGCGCCATGACCTCGCGGTTCGTCATCCATTCCTTTGCCCGCCGAGCAGCCTCCAACACGCGGTAATCATCACCGAGCAGCAGCGACGTGCCGGCAATCACGGCGCTGTTCAGCCGGCTTCTCCCTTCATGCTCGCTGGTTGAGCGCTGATTGTCGCTTTTGTAAAGCACCACATGATCGGGATCGTTAAAACGATATAGGCTGTCATTGATCCACCAGCCGTAAGTAAGCGCGTTTAGCATGTATTCGGTATCGTTAATCGTCCCGAAGGCGTCGCAGGAAACGCGGCGGCTGTGCGCATAGCCATGCGGAAATAACGGCGCTATCGATAAATTGATCAGAAAAGGACGGCCGACCCGCTCCGGCGAAAGCGTATCGCGGATAAGCGCCATTCCGATATTGTAAGCTTGAATTCCCGTACGCACACTCTCTTGGTGGAATCCGCCTTCCATCGCTCCGTGGGTCAAGAAATCCAGCTTCACGTAGTCAAAGCCAAGCTCAACAAAGCTGTCCAGGCTGCGCTTGATCCGCTCCTGCGCTTCGGGATGCGTCGGGTCAATCGGGAAGGCTCCATCCAGCTTCGGCAGCGGCTGTCCAGCCTGGTCCTTAATCAGGATTTCCCGGTAAAGCACCCTGCCTTCTGTTCCTTCAACCGGCGTATCCGGGTCGCTTCCCCAGAAAGCGAACGGCGTATAATAGATGCCCGGTTTTTGGCCGTTTTCCTTCACCCGTCGTACGGCGTCTTTGAGCTGCTCCTCAGGCAAGCTGTTCCAAAAAGCATCAAAATTGACGTACAAGCTGTCGTTGTCATCCGAAAAGCCGTTTTGCTGCAGTTCCTTGGCAAAAAAATCTGATGTGTGCGTATAAACGTCATAGTCCAGCTTGCTCATAACGGCAGACCAGCTGTTCCACCCCATCGGAATACCGCCCTCCCATGGCAGGGCAGGTGACAATACCGCGTTAGCTCTCCCATACGCTTCAAGCCCGCCGCGGTAGTCTTCAAACGCTCCCACAAATATCGTCGGCGATGTAATGCTTCTGCCCCGAATAGCGCCGTGCGAAACCGTATCCCTGGTCTGCATGTCCGCAGCCCCGCCATATACCCGAAGCCTGCCAACCGCTTCCGCGAACGTGCCTTCCACGACTACACCCGTTTTCCACCGGTCATGCGTAACCGATCCAAGTACGAAGCCGTTCCTGCTGGTTGAGCGGTAGATCGCCGTTGCTTCATAGCTGTGCACGCTGCATGGAATGGCATGAGAGGCATAACGCACCCATTTATCATTATCAAACGGGATAAACAGTGCTCTTATCTCTTCGCTTGGATCCGTGCCTTCCGCAAAGGAAACCACGCTCCCGTCATTTAAGTAAGCAGCCAGCGGAGTCAGCTCATTCGTCTCCCAATCGAATTCACTTTCCGCCTCAAGCTCGGTCAATAAATAAGGCAGCTGCTCATACATGCGGAAATGCTGCCGCAGCACAGGCTTACCGAGCTCCTCGTGCACAAACGTCCAGTGGATGCCGCTGCCAAAGCCGTCCGTAATCGGCTGAGCTTCCGTTTCCTTTACGTAATGCTTGCCGTAATACGTGGAACGTAATTGCTCCAGGCCATAACGTGCTTCTGCATAAAGCCCGTTCAATGCTTCGCCGCTGCTCCATCGCAGCGATACGCTTCCGTCCGCTACATTTGCCCTCGCCTGTATAATGCCGTTATCGACGACAAATTCGTCCATGCTTTGCTCCAGCTTGAATGCTCCCATGATCATTCTTTATCAGCTCCTATATTAGAATGAAAGAAGGCCGGCTGCGCCGGCCCTCCTACACGCTCTGCTATTCGTTATTTCCAAAGCTCTACGCGGTTTTTGTAATTGCTAGTATAAATCGCTTCAACCTTTTCGTCGCCAGCCGCTTTCATATCGCTCAGCATTTTATCGAAAATGCTGCTCGCTTCCTCAGCCGTTTTTGCCATGATCGCTTTGGTCAAAGCCTGCTTCACAATATCGTTCACCTTCTGCTCATTAAGCGCTTCAGGCGTGCCTCCCTGTGGTCCTAAACCGTCGTACAGCACGGAATCGTAGATGGAATCGGACATGTTTTTGAGCGCCATTTGATCGACCGCTCCGCGCTCGTAGCGTCCTGCCAAATCATAAGGCATGCCGTCAGAGCCTTTTCCGTTCTTGATAAACCAAGTCCATTTGCGAATGCCCGTTTCCTTCGTATACGCATTCCAATCATCCTTGAAGCCTTGAAGCACTTCCGGACGAGGCGTATGCTTGCCGTCCTTCATATCCCAGTGCTTACCCTCGATGCCCCACATGAGCAAGTATTGGCCTTCCTCGCTTGCCAGGAAGTTCATGAACTCCATCGTGCGCTCTGGATTTTTATTTTTCTTCGTAATCGTAATCGCATCCCAGCCAAGCGAGCTGCGTCCGCCGTAGGTTGTTTTTGCCGGATCTACGCCGTCTGCGACAACTTTGTAAGGAAACAGCTGCGATTCCTCACCGCGATCTTTCTTCAGGATTGTATTAGCTCCACCAGCATCCCAGTAAGCGCCTGTAGTGGAAAGTACCGTGCCTGTCGCCAGCTTTTGTTCCCAAACCTGCTTCTTGTTGATGGCCCATTCTTTATCTAACAAGCCCGAGCGGTACAAATCATTCATATAAAGAATCATATCGCGATACTTCGGATCTTTTACATCAAACTGCAAGTTGCCGTTGTCCTCGAAGAAAGGCATCATGCCGAACATCCCTTTAAAGGTGCCAAGCGAGCCGCCGAAGTTTTCACCGTCCATCGAAAGGGCAATCGTTTCTTTTCCGTCCATCGCCTTATATTTCGCTTTGAAATCCTGAAGCAATTTTTTGAATTCCGATGCAGTGAACGGTACGCCGCCCTCTGCTTTATCCGGCGCCAGCTCCTTCATAATATCCTTGCGGATATTGAAGCCGAATACCGGCTCGCTCTCAAAGCCGTACCAGTTGGAGAGATAATAGTTTTTACCGTCTTTATAGCGAGTCTTGTTCAGCACGTCGCCATACATCTCGGAAACATCAGGACCATGTGATTCAATCAAATCGTTTAATGGAATGATGGCGCCCGATTCGATATATTTGTTGACCAAATCGCTGCTGCGCTCGAATAAAATAATGTCGGGAAGGTCATCGCTCGCCAGCATCAAATTAAGCTTCTCCGCCGGATTTCCGGTCGGTTGCTGAATTTCAACGGTAATACCCGTCCGTTTCGTAATCTCCGCAGCTACCTCATTGCTGAACTTATCGCCTGTATTTTTATCAAAGAAAGTTAGCGTGAGCGGTTCTTTTGATCCATTCTCAGAACCGGTTTCATTTTCCGCGGCATTACCGCCGTTTTTCGTATTGCCCGAGCCGCAGGCAGATAATACAGAACCGACGACCATAACGGCGAGAAATAGAACGAGCCATTTTTTAATACGCATAGTAGAAGTCCCCCTTATATGTGATCTTATTATAGTACATTTCCACCCAAAAGCATTGGCCTTACAGGCCCCCATCACCTCCAGCAAGAATATCTCGGCTTTAGCTTTTCACAGCGCCCAGCGTCATGCCCTTAACGAAATACTTTTGCAGAAACGGGTAGACCATCAAAATCGGAAGCGTGGCCACCATCGTAGCTGCCATCCTAATCGTGTCCGGCGAGACCGCGAGCCGCTTAGAGGCATCGGCCAGCTGCTGCGCATCGCCGACCATCGAGCTCGTTTGATATTGGTTTAATATTTTGACCAGCACCGCCTGCAGCGTCTTAAGATCTGAATTGTAAGTAAACACGTAGGAGTCAAACCAGGCATTCCAGTGCATGATCGCCGTGAACATCCCGATCGTGGCAAGCACAGGCGTTGTCAGCGGCAATATAATTTTGAAGAAAATTTGCAAGTAGTTCGCGCCGTCAATCTTCGCCGACTCGTCGAGCTCCTGCGGCAGCTGCTGCATAAAGGTACGTACGATGATCATGTAGAACACATTCATCATGCTTGGCAGAATGAATACCATGAAGCTGTCGATCAGATGAAGACTCTTCAGCACCATATAATATGGGATGAGCCCGCCGCCGAAATACATCGTGAATACGAAGTAGAGCGACCAGAACCGGCCTCCGACAAGCTCGCGTTTGCTGATCGCATAGGCGACCATGCTGATAACGACTACCGCGAGCGGCGTGCCGATGATCGTCCGCTGCACCGTTACCTTGATGGCGAGCCAAATCTCGCTATCGGATAAAATCTGCTTATAGCTGGCCAAGCTGAAATCCCTCGGCCACAAATATAAATTCCCGCGCAGCGTATCCTCAGCGCTGTTAAGCGAAATGATAAATATGTTCCAGAAAGGATAAAACGTTACGATAAATACCGCGATGATGAATAAGTAAACGATGGACATAAACAGAAAATCATTTTTGAATTTTGCCATGCTGCGTTCCCCTTTCGTCGATCCTAGAACAACGACTGTTCATTCATTTTTTTGGCCATCGTGTTGACGCTAATGACGAGGATGAAAGCGACGACCGATTTGAATAAACCGACTGCTGCGCCGTAAGAGAACATCCCATTTTGGAGTCCGTATTTGTACGTGTACGTATCGATAACCTCCGAATATTGAAGCACGGTATTATTTTGCAGCAAGTACTGCTGATCGAAGCCCGCATTCAAGATGCCGCCTACCGCTAGAATGGCTAAAATAATAATCGTCGGTTTAATCGAAGGCAGCGTGATATGCAGCATTTGCTTTAAGCGGCTTGCCCCGTCCACCTTCGCCACCTCGTACAGCTCAGGATTGATCGCCGATATGGCGGCCAGATACATAATGGCGTTAAACCCCATGTCCTTCCACGTGTTCGAGAACGCGATAATCCACCAGAACAAAGGACCCTTCTGCATAAATTGAATCGGCTCCTCGATGAATCCAAGCCCTGTCAATAGGTTGTTGAGCACGCCTCCGGATGACAGCACCGTAATGATAATGTTTGCTGCAATGACCCATGAAATAAAATGAGGCATGTAGGAAACCGTCTGGAACGTCCGCTTGAACCAGCCATTGCGGAGCTCATTAATCATAAGCGCCAAAATGATCGGCATCGGAAAACCGAACAGCAGAGACAGGAAGCTTTGAGCCAGCGTATTTCGCATCACCCGGTAGAAATCGCCGTTCGTGAAAAAGTAATTAAACCAGTCAAGGCCAACAAACTCTGTCGTGAAAAACTGTCCAAAAAATGAGCCGCCGCCCGGCGAATAATTAATGAAGGCCATATATAGGCCAAACATAGGTACATAGGAGAATAAGAGCGTAACAATCAAAGCCGGAAGCATTAGCAAATACAATAGCCGCTGCTCCTTCAGCCTCCCCCATACCGTAGAATTTCCTATGCCTCGTTTGTGCTTCGGTGGAACGGATTTACTTGGTTCCGCTTTCAATATCGATTCCATGTTATAGCCTCCTGCCAGTCTTTCGCTGCTTTGTGACTTCATTATAGGTCGGCTGACCGGCCCATTCTATACAAGCATTTAACGATTCGTATCCCAAATTGACACAGTTCGGAGCGCTCCATTGTTGAAAAACGTTATAGCGGATAAACTAGTAAAACATCCCGTTGCACGAGATAGAAAGGTGGGGACTTTCATGTACAGTATTTTGATAGTGGACGACGAAGCCATTGAATTGGAAACGATTGAGCATTATGTCCCGTGGGATAAAATCGGAATTTCGGTCGCGGGTACGGCCCGCAACGGTAAAGAAGCGCTCGCTAAGCTCGCTGAGCTGAAGCCCGACATCATTCTTACGGATGTCCGCATGCCGATTATGGACGGGCTGGAATTCGGAAGAAGAGCGAAGCAAATCGATAAAAATATTAAAATTATATATTTGAGCGGGCATAACGAGTTTCAATATATAAAGGCCGCGCTCAACATCGAAGCGACCGGTTATTTATTGAAGCCAATAGACATGGAGGAGCTTCTTGCCCTGCTCGAAAAGGTCAAGAAAAAATGCGAAGAGGATCAATTGGCGGATCAAGGCGGAGATTGGGTGCGGGAGAAGCTGCTGATGCGTATCCTACGCGAGCCTAACGAGGGGAAACGCAAGGAATGGACAAATCAATGGAAGCTTAGCGCAGTTGATTTTGCGGAAAATAAACCGTTTGCTGCCGTTTACGCAACCTTCGATCCTCCTCCGGCCTATCCCGGCACCGATCCGTATCCCGCTGACAGTGCATCGACCGACAGAATCGAGCTATTTCGAACGGCTGCAAGGCAAAGGCTGGATTCGTTTATTATGGTTGAAGATGACCCTCACGCCTTTTACGTACTCTTTCAATGGCAGGACGAGCGGCAGCATGTGCAATCGACAGCAGCCTACTGGGAGCTGCTTCGCGCGCACTTGGCTTCGGATCCATCCGCCGGCTCGCAGATTACGATAGGCTTGTCTGCCCCGCATTTGGGTTTTCAGGCGATTTGGGATGCCTGCGCAGAAGCTAAGACCTGTAATGAGGAGAAGTTTTATGAGCAAAGCGGCACCGTTCTCTCTCCGCAAGATCTGAAGCCGACCAAACAAACGGATGATGAGAGCGAACAAATCGCGGCAAAGCTTTCCTCCGCCATTCAATCCGGAGATACGGAGCAAATCAGCTTGCACGTTGAATCTTTATTCGGGGTGATCAGAGAAGAACGGATTGATCGGAACTTTGCAATCCGAGCCATTATTCGGCTCTTAACCGCCTTAGAACAGCATTTCTCTATGCTGCTGGCGGGCTCGCTCAAAGAGTGGCTGCTTGTAGATCATTGGAAGGAGATTTCGTCCATGAGCTCGGCAGCGCATATGCAGGCTTATGTCATGCATTTCTGTAATGAGATGAGGAAAGCGGCAAACGAGCGGGATATAGACCGAAATCAAGCAATAGCCGAACAAATCGTGAAGCTGATTGGGGAACGGTATCATTTGCCCCTCACGGTCGAAGAAATTGCCAAGGAGGTCTATCTGTCTCCCAACTATATCCGAACGATTTTCAAGGAAAAGATGGGCGAGACGATTCTCGATTATTTGACGAGGTTCAGAATGAACAAAGCAGCTGAGCTGCTGAAGGATAAAGCGCTTAAGGTTCGCGAGGTTGCACATAGCGTGGGATATGAAAATGTCTCTTATTTCTGTTCGATCTTCCATAAGCATAGAGGCAGTACCCCGAATGAATATCGAAAAATGTATCTATAGGCTGGAGTGAGAAGCATGAAAAGGCTAGCAGGCTGGATGACCAAGCCTTTTACGAATTTACGGCTGAGAGAAAAGCTGTTTCTGATGTTTTTGCTCGGCGCTATTCTCCCGCTTCTGTTTTTTGTCTTATATTCTTATCAAACCATTAAAAGTGAGCTCTCTAATCAAATGTATACGAGCTCTGTCGCATCTGTCGCTCAAATCAATTCCAATCTGGAAAATAAGCTGGATACGTACACGAAGCTTTCAGCGACCATGTATTTGAACAATACGCTGCGCGCTTACTTGACAAACAACTATACGCAGGACCCTTCTCTGTTCGTGGATGCCTATCAGTACATCAATAATACGTTTTCCAACATGCTGACTACGAACCCCGATATTCATTCTTTATCCATTTATATTAACAACGATTCGCTGCCCGCCGACGGCATCTATATTAAACGAATAGACGATGCCTTTAGAAGCTCGGCAATTTATCGCTCACTGCTCGATACCTACGGAAATGTACGGTTCTTATCCACGCCGCCCGCTGTCGATCAGCCTCCTATGTTTACGTTGACGCGCATGTTGAACATAAGCAATCTTGACAACGCATACGGTATTTTAACCATTAATATATTGGAATCGGACATCTTCCGGCTCATGGAGAAGGAGACGGCGGAGAAAACCGTCTTAATCGTTAACGATCAGGGCTTCATTATGTCCGCAAAAGACAAAAGCATGTTGAACCGCCCGCTTAAGAAATTCGTGCCGGATACTTTTCCCGACAAGCTGCAAGGCCGATTCGACAGCACCTATAACGGGGAGAAAATGCTGGTGGTCTACAATACGACCAAATTCGGCTGGAAGAGCGTTGCGCTCATTCCCTACAACAGCTTTCTGGCAAAAGCTAATCAAACCGCAAAACGGATTTTCATCCTGGCTTTGATCAGCTTTGGCATTATGGCTTTGCTCATTTATATTACAGCGAGGCTGTTCACCAAGCGGGTCGAGTATCTCGTCGGCATCATCCGCCGCATCGAAAGGGAAGAATTCGAGCATATCGACATCCGGCCGCTCGGCCGGGACGAGATCGGACAGCTCGGCAATGTGCTGCGGAAGATGTCCCAGCGGCTCAGCACTTTGATTTCCGACGTGTACAAGAAGGAAATCGATAAGAAGGAAGCGGAGATGAATGTGCTGCAAGCGCAAATAAATCCGCATTTTCTATACAACACGCTCGCTTCTATTTCTTCACTGGCGATTCGAAATTCGGATCAGCGGATGAATAAAATGGTCACCGATCTCGCTAAGTTTTACCGTATATCTTTAAACAAAGGTAAAAACAAAATATCAATTCACGAGGAAATGCAGCTTACCCGTTACTACGTGGCGATTCAGCAAATTCGCTTCGCGGATCTAATCCGCGTGCATTATCAAATCGACGAATCAGTACTGCCCTGCCCGATCGTGAAGCTGACGCTTCAGCCATTCGTGGAAAATGCGATGAATCACGCCATCTGGGATGACAAGCTCGGAATTAATATCATGATAAAGGCCTGCCGTGAAGGACAGGACATTGTGTTCAAAATTATCGATGACGGAATGGGCATGCGCATGCAGGAAGGAAGAAACTCAGACCAAGCGCTGCCGTCTAGAGGCGACGCTTTATCGGGCTACGGTATCCGCAACGTGGATAATCGAATCAAGCTGTTGTACGGTGACGCTTACGGCGTTTCGATTTTCAGCAGGCTCGGCATCGGCACCACCGTTACGATTCGTATTCCCGGACGATAATGGGAAGTCAACAGATCCACAAAAAAACCTCGAGCATTATGCTGCTCGAGGTTTTTTTCTATTGCGTTTATTGATCGAAGTCTTTGACGATTACCGACTTATTTTACCGTAATTTTGTACAGTTTCGACTGCGCGCCAAGCAAATCTACCTTCATCGATCCGACAACCTGGCTCGATTCGTTCGTCCAGAGGTCCGTCACCTTTGCTTTCGATGCCGACGGTATGCCTGCCCTAGCGAAATCCACGGTCTTTGCAGCCGTCTCATTCGTGAAATTAAATACGGCGAGGTAATAATCCTTCCCATCCTTCATAACGAACGTATCCGCGGCTGACGTGCCCGTATTGCCCTCGACTGCTCTAAAGGCCTTGCCTTTCAGCGCAACCTCATTCACCTGCTTGTTCGTCAGAAGCTTCTTCATCAGCTCCTGCGCTGCAGGGTCATTGACATCATCAGAATTTAGATATACCGTACCGGAAATAACGGCGGAATTAACCCGCGTCTGCGAGGCAGCATAGGAACCGCCCTTTGCCAGCGTCATATAGTCGGGATCAGTATACGGATAGATCGTTCCGTTCTGCCACCAGCCGTAGGTAAGGTTATTCAATTGGTATTCGGTTCTGCCCAGCGTGCCGTCAATATCGCAGGATATGCGTCTGGCGTGTGCATATTGGCTCGGAAATAACGGTGCAATCGATGCGCTGATGAACATTTTGCCGTCCAGCACCTTATTGATATGGGCCATCCCTTGGTTATACGCCTGAATTCCCGTCTGAGCCTTTGGATCATAATGCTTGCCTTCAAAGGAACCGTGACTTAGAAAATCAATCTTGATGTATTCAAATCCGTAATCCAGAAAACGCTTGAAGTAATATTCGATTCTTTGCTTGGAGCCTGGATGAGTCGGGTCGACAGCGTAAGCGCCGTCCACCTTCGGCAAAGGATTGCCGCTTGCATCCCTCAAAATAATATCGCCATACTTATACTTCCCATTCGTGCCCTCGACTGGCTGCTCCATGTTGTCGCCCCAATAAACGAACGGCCCATAATAAATGCCGGCCTTCTGTCCGTTATTGTTAATGACTTTGACTGCTTGCTGAAGCTGCTGCTCAGACAGATTGTCCCAATAAGAGTCCATATTAATATAGACATTGCCTTTGTTCGCAAACGAAGACTTTTGCAGGTTTTCCTTAAAGAAATCGGACACAGCCACAACCTTGTCATAGCTTAAATGGCTTTCATAAGCGCCCCAGCTGTTCCAGCCTACAGGGACTCCCTTCGGAACGTCATGCTTGAATGCCAGCGGTGGAGCAACTGCTGCGTTCGCTTGGCCGAAGCTCTCCAGGCCATCGCGGTAATCCGCATAATAACCGACGAGAATTTGCGGCGATGTTAATGTCTTACCCGTTATTTGGCCATGCGGAAGCGTATCATGTGTCGAGGCAGACGAAGTAAATCCGCCGTATACCTTCAGTTTATTCAATCGGTCTTTCGAACCGCTCCAATACACGCCTGTTTTCCACTGATCATGGGTCACTGAACCGATAACGAGGCCGCTGCGGCTTGTATTGTCATAAATGGCCGTCAGCTCCGAGCTGATATAGTTGTTCGTGTTCAAGCTCGTATTGATTGTTCGCGATTGATACCTCGACCACGCATCATTATCAAAGGGAACGACCAGTACCCGGTTGTCTGAATAGCTGCCAATATCGATGCCCCCGGCGGCGTTTAAGACAACAGGCGACATTTCGTTTGTGCTTAGCTCCTGTTCGCCCTTAACCTGCTGGCTAACGAGGAAATATGGCAACTTCTCGTAAATTTGATAAATTTGTATCATCGTCGGAAGGCCGGATTGATGGTTTTCGATCGTTACTCGAATGCCTTTGCCATGGCCGTCCTTTATTTTCTCGATTTTGTTCATGGCGAAACTGTGCTCGGCGTAGCTCTTGCTGTCCAACTGCTTATCGAGCAGAATACTGCTGTACAAGCCCTTGGCGATCGTCTTGCCGTTCCAATCGAATGCCGAAAGGCCGGATTCCGTATTATACGTTACTTTATAAATGCCATTGGACAAAGTTACGCCAGTCTCATGCTCTTCCACTTTAATGGAGCCGAACTTTTCGGAATCGACCTCTGCGCCGATTTGGGTGATGCCATCGATATCACCCGGTTCCTCTCCTGGAGATTCGGAGGCAATGATTTCAATACTGTCGATATCCGGAGACCATCCCCCGTTATCGTCAAACAAAATCGTATTGCTGCCTTCCTGCAGTTGGACCTCAACGCTGAATGTGCCAACGGTATCCCAGCTTGCGGTCTGTGGCGGTGAATAGGTTTCCTTTTCGCTGCCATTTACGCTGACCGCAATGGGCCGGGGATCACCGGAAATATAGCTCAGCTTCAAGGTGTAAATACCGGCAGACGGTACGGTTACCTCGTTGAATCGAAGCGTTGAGCCTCCCCAGATATCGCCTATTTTTTTGCCGCCGGAGCATTCTGTCTCCGCTTTGCAGGAGCGAACGGCAGCATTTCCCGTTAGTGTATTAGCAGCCGCTTCTGCCTCATAGACTTGTCCGCTAGCCGGCGGCTCGTTCGGATCAGTGCCTGAACCAACAAAGCGCAGCTCGATTTGGTCAATGTCAGGAGAGTAGCTGCCTTCGTCATCGAACAAAATGGTATTTGCTCCTTGTATCAGCTCAAGCTGAAGCTCGTAGGAGCCCCGCGTATTCCAATCCGCGGTTTTTGGCGGATCGTAGCGGTCGCTTCCCCCGCCGTTTACGCTAACCGCAAAGGATCTTGGATCGCCCGATATGTAGTGCACAGTCATCGTATAAACACCGGCATCCGCTACAATGACATCGTTGAACTGCAGCGCCGATCCTCCCCATAAGCTTCCGACCAGCTGATTACCCGAGCAGCCAACGGCTGCCTCGCAAGCTTTCACTTCTGCCTTGCCGCTTAGCAAATTGCCTGCCGCCTCGGCCTCAAATGCATAGACGGCCCCATCCGTTTCCGTCGTCTGAGCTTCCGCAATTGCCATAGGGGCAAAGAGCGCGGTTTGAAATAGCAGCAGCATCGCCAACAACATTCCCATGCCTCTGCCGTATTTCACTTTGTTCATTATTTATTCCTCCTCGTTCCTTTTTGTAAAGCGCTTTCTTTCCTAAGTTTAAAGCGGAGGCCTCCTGCCATACTAGCCAAGAATATTACGATTCGTACTCGAAACCGACAGACTTTAACCTTTTCGCCTTAGAAGTGAACTTCGAGGGTAGATCCATTTAGGATAAAAAAATGAATACGAAACCTTTCCTGTTTCCACACGTCTAATAGTAAATACTAATTATGGAAACGAGGTTATCTCATGAGTCGAAAAAAGCTTCGCAAGACAACCCTAACCGCCATGACCGCAGCGCTGGCCGCAACTTTATTAACCGGCATTCCGTACCCTGCGGCAGCCGAAAGCATTTCGAATGGATCTACATTAAGCGCCGAAATACATAACCTTCCCGGAACTGCCGTGAACGTTTATTTTCAAGATCTGCCAATCGCTTTGTCTATGCAGCCGCGTTTAATTAAAGGAACCATTATGGTGCCAGGCAAAAGCATGCTGGAGGGACTTGGTTATAAAATAGAGTGGCGGGCCAAAGAGCGGAAGCTGATAGCTGTCCAGGACAACAAACCGACGTTTATTTTCCAAGAAAACATTGCTCAAGCTGAAATTGGCGGAACATTGTTGAAAGGGCTTCCAGTCGCCCCTTTCCTTGATCAGCAGACGTTTTGGATACCGCTTCGCCTTGTTGCCGCAGCCAGCGGGCTGCGCGTGGAGTGGAACGCCCAGCACCGTTATGCTTCTGTCAGTGATCCTCAGGCATTGCCAAGGTTAAGCGTCATGACGAAAGCAGATAACGGCATCATCGAACAGACGGACAGGTTGTTTAATGATTTAAAGCAGGCGATGAAGATGAACGTTGATTTCGTTCAGGTAGGTCCGGAATATTACCGTGAGAAAACGATGGTCATGATTGCCGCCGGGGATCCGACCTCGCTCATGCTGCTTGAAGACCCTTACATTTTTCAGGATGAGCTGTTCGCGAGCTTTTCCAGTGATTTGACTTCCCAGCTCGAAGCTTTTCCGAGACTTAAGGCACTGGCTCAAAACGGGGCTGGCAGCCGGGTCATTAACGGAAAAATATTAGGCGTGCCTCGGCCGGGCGATCCGCATAATGCTGCCTTCCCCGCGATCCGCAAAGATTGGCTGGATAAGCTTGGGCTAGCCCAGCCTCAAACGATGGAGGAATTGTTTCTTACGCTGAAAAAATTCACCGAGCTTGACCCGGATGGCAACGGAAAGCATGACACCGTAGGACTTACTGGTTATTTGGACGGAACGAGTCTTGGCACACTTTCATGGATCGAGCATGCTTATACGGGCAGTCCGGACCGCTTCTCGGTTAAAGGCGGAAGCGTTGTTGACCATGCGGTTAGCGATGAAGAGACGCTGGCGCTGCAATGGCTTGTCCGCGCATATAATGAAGGCTTGATAGACAAAGCGTTTTCGGTATTGTCTGGAGAACAATCAAACGAACAGCTGCGCGGCAACAAAGCAGGGCTTGCCTCGATGAGCATTAACGAAGCAGCTAGTTTGACTGGCAAAGATGCAATTTGGCTTCCGCTGAAAAGTATTCGCGCTTCTTCGGCCAGTTCCCCGATTGCGCCTTGGACAACGCAGGGCAACGGGACCTACATTGTAGCCAAAACCTCGAAGCTGGACACGAAGCAGATCTTGGCTTGGCTGGACTATGGACTGGAGAAAACTGAAAATGGCGGGTGGGAAGCGATCGAGGGCTGGCAGCAGTCAGATCAAGAGGCGGTAAACAGCTTATTCGGACAAACCGATATGCTCAAACAGAACAGCAGGCTTGATAAACTATCGGATGGCATTCGAGACGAATATGAATCGGCCGTCACGGAATGGAGAAAAACCTCCTACGCCGCCATCACGCTGCCAGAGGCCGGCAGCCTGTGGAGTTCAGGCAAATATGCCGAGCTAAACAATAAACTGGAGCAGTTCAAGCTCAAGGTCATTATGGGCGCGGCATCTATCGAGGATTGGAAGGTCTTCATCAAAGAGTATACGGCTTCAACGGAATATAAAGCCATGCTCGCGGATTTGAACAAGCTGGCTTCTAAACGAACGAATTAGAAGAATGTTTTTGGGTGTTTGAACCGGGAATGTTTAACGTGGTGCACGCTGCGCGAGCAGATCATTCTACCCTTTATCGATTCAATCTTAATCATGCCGAATCAAGCGTAAACGGCTGTCGCCGTCCTCTGTGGCAAAAGCAGTCGTTTCGCGGAGATATATAAGCACATTTATATGTGAAAACATATAAATTCTTATATATAAACAAGAACAGCTGAGCAAAACGATTGTTTTGCCCAGCTGTTTTCATTAGATAAAATCCTACTCTTTGCTTGCTCTGAGCATCTCGCCAATGGCGCCGATGCTGCCCAGCGTATCGACCGCTCTGGTTGGAATAAACACTTTGTTCGCCGGGCCTTTTGCGATATCCGCGAGAGCCTCAAGCGAACGATAAGTGAGAATATTCTCGTCCAGGCCCGCGGAGCGTATAAGCTCAATTCGGCTTTTCTCCGCCTCGGCAATCGACTGGATAGCTTTCGCTTCCCCGAGCGCCTCAAGCTCCTGCGCATGGCGCTGGCCTTCTGCTTGACGTATTCGAGCCTCCTTATCTCCCTCGGCTTTCAATATTTTGCTCTGCTTGTCACCCTCGGCGCGTAAAATCATATCCTGCTTCGCCGCTTCCGCATCCAGCACCATTGCCCGCTTGCTCCGCTCTGCCTTCATCTGCTTATCCATCGCATCCTGAATATCGACGGGCGGCTGGATGTCGATGACCTCGACCCGCTCAATGCGAACGCCCCATTTCTCCGTCGCTTCATCGAGCGCGATCCGAATGTCCGACGATATTTTCTCGCGTCCGGACAATGTCTCATCCAGCTCCATTTTGCCGATAATTTGCCGCATGGTTGCCGTGCTAATATTTCGAACGCCGTAAACATAATCAGATATGCCATATGTAGCTTGTTCCGGCCCCGTTACTTGATAAAAAATAATCGTATCAATTTTTACTTGAACGTTATCTTTTGTAATAACGGTTTGAGGCGGTACATTCGCTTGCTGAATGCGCAGATCATGATACGTCCGCACATGATCGATAATCGGAATAAGAATATTTACGCCGGGTGTTAAGAGCCGATTGAATTTACCGAGACGCTCGACTACGCCTATTCGCTGCTGCGGTACTATTTTAATTGATAAGGCCGTAAACACAACGACTATTGCTAATATAATGATGGCTACAACATAACCCATGAACGATTAGCCTCCCCATTTCTCGACTTGGAGCACCGCGTTTCCGCGGCTTATGACCTGAACCAGCTCCCCCTTTACGAGTGGCGTATTCGATACTGCGCTCCATGTTTCATTCCCAACTTTGACGATACCAGGCGCTCCCGCTCCAGCCTCCTCAAGCACAATCCCCTGCTTCCCAACGAGATCGTCTACCGCATCCTTATAGCCGCGTGAGGAATGGATGCGTCGAGTAATTGAACCCGTAAAGAACGTCAGAATAAGAACGACGATACAGCCGGCTGCCAGCTGGGCGACAAAGGAGCCCGGCCAAAACCAATCGATGACAGCCGCAACTATAGCCCCAATTCCCAGCCATAGCAAATAAAAAGTAAGCGTGAGCATCTCAACAACAAATAAAATACCGGCGAGTATGAGCCATATCGTCCACAATTCCATCCTGCCATCGCCTCCTTCTTCATTAATATATTCGAACATGATCATCCTATGATTAAGAAAACACTTGCCAAACCGATACTGAGTATGTAGAATCATCAAGGGTCTTTTTACAAACAACATATCATTGGAGGCAATTTTCATCATGAAAAACACAATCGGGGTCCTTGATCGACCGCCAGCGCTGCAAAGCTTTCTGCTGAGCCTGCAGCATCTCTTTGCCATGTTCGGCTCCACCGTGCTTGTTCCGAATATTCTCGGCGTCGATCCGGCTGTCTGCCTGCTTATGAACGGGATCGGAACGCTGCTCTATTTATGGATTTGCAATAACAAAATCCCCGCATATCTTGGATCAAGCTTCGCTTTCCTTGCACCCGCCGGCGCCGTGATCGGCGATCAGGCTGCAGGTGGCGGAAATTATGCAGCGGCGCTTGGCGGATTTATTATATCCGGCGTTATCTTCACGATCGTCGCGTTAATTATTCAAGCGGCCGGCACTGGCTGGATCAACATCGTATTTCCACCGGCAGCCATGGGCGCAATCGTCGCGATTATTGGATTAGAGCTAATTCCTGTCGCAGCGCGGATGGCCGGTTGGATTATGCCTGCTGACGGCGATGCGGCCGTATGGTCTCCGGATCCGAAAATTGTAGCCCTCTCAACGATTACGCTTGCAGTCACTGTGCTTGGTTCTGTCCTGTTCCGCGGCTTTATGCGCATCATTCCGATTCTTATCGGGATTATCACAGGCTATGTGCTTGCCTATTTCATGGGCTTTACCGATTTCAGCAACCTTTCGGAAAACAGCTTCGTTCAATTGCCGCATTTCACCTTCCCTGTATTCGAGTGGACGGCTATTATCGCAATTGCGCCTGCCGCGCTTGTCGTTATAGCTGAGCACATCGGCCATCTTGTTGTAACGGGAAATATCGTGGATAAAGACCTATCGAAGGATCCTGGTCTTCACCGCTCGATGCTGGGCAACGGGGTTTCGACCATTATTTCAGGCTTCGTAGGCTCCACGCCTAACACAACCTATGGGGAAAATATCGGCGTACTCGCGATTACCAAGGTTTATTCCACGTTTGTCATCGGAGGCGCAGCTGTCATTGCCATCGTGCTTTCGTTCTCGGGTAAATTTTCTGCATTGATCTCCGGCATTCCTGAACCGGTTATGGGCGGCGTTTCCCTGCTGCTGTTTGGCGTAATCGCAGCTTCCGGCTTCCGGATGCTTGTTGAATCCAAGGTGGACTACAGCAAACCAACTAATCTGTTCCTAACGACCGTCGTACTCGTTACGGGACTTAGCGGCGTGAAGCTCACGATCGGGGATTTCTCGCTTTCGGGGATGGCGCTCGCAACTGTAGTTGCTATTGTGCTTAGCCTGCTGTTCAAAGTGTTTGACGTGCTAAAGCTATCTAACGACCATGAAGCTTCGGGTCATTAAATAGCTCTTGAGTTACAGTACATTCTTCTATGAAAATGAACTAATATGTCCACGTCGTTTCCAATACTATTTGCGTTTACAGCTCACCAAAAGACATATTTTGTTGGCTATAAGAGCAAAAGCGTACTTACAGCAGCCTTTATTCCGTGTCTCTTACGTTGAATCAATGGCGCTGTCTCATCAATCAACCTGCCAAAAAAGCCTCCAAGCCCACTTGTACAGTGGATTTGGAGGCTTTTTTTGCAATAGATCCAGAACTCACTTACGTTTCACGTTGTTCCGCCCTGGATTCGGAAGGCGTAATCCCGTAAACCCGGCGGAACAATCGTGTAAAATAGACCGGCTCCATCCCGATATAGGCGGCAGCTTGCCGAATTGACATATTCGGCTGCTCGGCGAGCAGCAGTGAGGCTGTTCTCAGTCGCAATTGCTGCAAATATTGCAATGGCGTCATTTGCAGCGAATTTCTAAACAGCCGGGTGAGCTGCTTTTGTGAATATCCGACATGAGCGGCAAGCTCACCCATCGTAATATGGCGTTCAAGATGATCATGCAGAAATCGGACAGCAATATCGACGATCGTATGCTGAACTTCATACGCTCGATTCGTGAAGGCTGATATCGGAACCTTTGACGTAGACTGAAGCTGCCTCTTCAGCTCAAGGCAAAAAGCAAACAAGCATTCCGTCGCTGCCCACTCATCATGCTGCGCTCCCGAGAGTGACCATATTTTTTTCAACAAATCATACAATCGCTCTTTCTCCTTAAACGGGCAATGAAACGACTCTGATCCGAACCCCCAGCCAGAGAGCATCCCCGCCTCATTCTCAACGAACGTAACATATCCAACGTACCAGGGCTCGACGCCCTCCGGCATATATTCATGCGGCTTACCAGCCGGGATGTACAGCAGCATGTGCGGCTGCAAGATGTCCCATTTATCCTGCCCAGGCAGACGAAACCTACCTTTGCCCGAAAAGGTTAAAAACAATTGATTAGCCGAGAATCCCTCCAAGCGGGTTATTGGTGACTGAATCTCCGTTCCCGCCGTATAAACGGCAAAAGGGAGCCCCTCGTCAATTTGATAAAGGCTATTGCTTCTCAAACTAAGCAGTTCCAACTGTTTCACCCCAAATGTCCATTTTGTACTATAAGTTGTCTGTTTTGTCTCCTGATCAATCATCCTATCTGACGGTTATAATGAAGTCAAGACAAGACCGAGAGGATGAGTGTCAGATGATTGTGATGGATAAATATTGGGAGGATCCTGATAAGCTGCATGTGAACCGCGAGGCTCCGCGCGCTTACTATATTCCATATGCCGATGCTGCTGCGGCCAAAGAGCATCAAAGGGGTCGCTCCCCCTATTATGAGACGCTTAACGGTAGCTGGAAGTTCAAATATTACCCAAGCGTCTTGCAAGTAAAGGATGCATTCTATGAAGCTGAAACCGATGTTAGCGCTTGGGATGATTTGATTGTGCCTTCATGTTGGCAGACAAACGGGTACGACCAGCTGCAGTATACAAACATCAATTATCCTATACCTTGTGACCCGCCGTATGTGCCGGATGACAATCCCGCGGGCTTGTACGTTAGAGACTTTCATTTGCCGGACAGCTGGGCGGGCAAAGAGAAATATGCCGTATTTGAGGGCGTCAACTCATGCTTCTACCTTTGGGTGAACGGCGTATTTGTCGGATACAGCCAAGGCAGCCGCATGCCTGCGGAATTTCTTATTTCCCCTTATCTTCACCCAGGGCAGAACCGTATTGCCGTTATGGTATTGAAGTGGTGCGATGGGACGTATCTCGAGGATCAGGACGCATGGCGGTTTTCCGGCATCTTCCGTGACGTTTATTTGCTAGGTCGCGACGAGACCCATATTCGTGATGTTTTTAATAAAACGATATTCGCAGACGGTTTCCAGCAAGCATCTCTGCAAACAGAAATCGAAACAACGGGTGCTCTGGAAGTTAAAGCTGAGCTGCGTGATTCCGCTTATCAGCTTATCGCAGCCGCACAAGCAGTAATTATGAACCAAGGCTCGATCACTCTGGATATACAAAATCCGATACTATGGAATGCGGAGGCGCCTTACCTCTACGAGCTTTATTTGTATGCCGGTGAAGAAATTATTAGATTTCAAGTAGGCTTTCGCAAGGTCGAAATTAATGGCGGCGTATTCCAAATCAATGGACAAGCTGTCAAGCTGCGCGGCGTTAATCGTCATGATTCACATCCCGAGCTTGGGCAGACGATTCCCGTTCACCATATGATTCAAGATTTGAAGCTAATGAAGCGCCATAATGTGAATACCATCCGTACCTCCCATTACCCGAACGACGCTCGTTTTTATGAACTGTGTAACGAATATGGGTTTTATGTTATAGATGAGGCTGATTTGGAAACGCATGGCATGAGTATCCCTGACGACGGTGCTGACGGGTCTGCGCATCGGCTAGCAGAAGATCCGATTTGGAAAAAAGCATATGTAGAGCGGGCATCCCGAATGGTGGAAAGAGATAAAAACCAGCCTTGCATCGTCATGTGGTCGCTTGGGAATGAATCTGGATACGGAATAAACCATGTCGCAATGGCGGAGTGGATTCAGCAAAGAGATGACTCAAGACTCGTGCATTACGAAAGTGCGGCTCCCCATTACGGAGGCCATGAGAATATAGAATCTCTCGACGTAGAGAGCCGCATGTACTCGTCCGTCCAGTTTATTGAGGAATACGCAAAGGATGAGTCTAACAGAAAGCCGCTGTTCCTGTGTGAATACAGTCATGCAATGGGCAACGGCCCCGGCGATTTGAAGGATTATTGGGATGTTATCCATCAGTATCCGAAGCTTATGGGCGGCTGTGTCTGGGAATGGTGCGACCATGGCATTAAGACCGAAACGAAGGAAGGCGAACCGTTCTTCGCTTACGGAGGCGATTTCGGAGACAAACCGAATGACGGCAACTTCTGCATCGACGGACTCGTTTATCCGGATCGCAGGCCGCATACCGGGCTGCTTGAGCTAAAGCAGGTTATGGCACCGATTCATATCGAAGCGGTTGACTTATCATGCGGTAAGCTAAAGATCACCAATTTACATGATTTTATTGATCTTACCCATCTCGGCCTACACTGGAAAGTTGAGAAGGATGGCAAAACAATCGAACAAGGCCAAATCTGGCAGCTCGATGCCTCTGCGCATGAGCATCAGCTCGTAACCCTGCCTTATGCATGGCCCAAATCGCAGGATAGCTGTTATACCCTTACTTTGTCCTGCTGGTTGAACCGGCAAACATCATGGGCGGAGATGGGCTATGAGGTGGCGTTCACGCAGTTCACCCTTCTTGAAGCCGAACCATCCGCAGAGCCGGCCAACCGATCCTATCCTTCATCGTTATCCCTGCAGGTCGCTGAGAATGATCGATTGCTGACGATAGATGGGTTCGATTTCCGCTACGCCTTTAATCTGGACAAAGGAACGTTTGTGCAAATAGCCCGGAGCGGCATCGAGATGCTGGAGCAGCCTATGAACTTCAACATTTGGCGGGCGCCAATCGACAACGATATGCATATACGCAAGCAATGGGAGGAGTTAGGATACGACCGAGCAGTTATGAAGGTCTACAGCTGTGAATGGTCACTGTTAGGCCAATCAACACTTGAGGTTCGAACGGCATTTTCCTTAGGCGGCTATACGCAATATCCGATCCTGCACGGCGAAGCCGTCTGGCAAGTTGACGCATCCGGAGAAATCACGCTCGATGTGCAAGTGAAGGTAAGGGAATCGGCAGCTTACTTGCCGCGCTTCGGGCTGCAGCTKATTATGCCAAATGGAAATGAGCAGGTCGAGTACTTCGGCTACGGGCCGCACGAGAGCTACGTCGATAAACGCCAAAGCGTTCGAAAAAGCAACTACCATACGACCGTTGACGGAATGTTTGAGCCTTACATCATGCCGCAGGAGAATGGCTCGCGTTACGGCACCAATTGGGCGGTCATATCAAGCGAGCAAGGGATGGGCTTGAAATTCGCCTCGCCGGAGCCGTTCTCGTTCAACGCGTCGCACTATACGCCGCTTGACCTTACGGTCGCTGCTCATAATCATGAATTGAAGCGGCGGAAGGAAACCATCGTTCATCTTGATTACAAAATGAGCGGCGTCGGATCAAATTCCTGCGGACCAGAGCTGCTGGATCGATATCGTCTGAACGAGAAGCAATTCCGCTTCAAGCTTCATATAAAACCAGTGTTCAGCGAAGACTCACATTAATAATTAATAGGACGGAGCAGCTTAATATAGCTGCTCCGTCCTATTTTCTTAAACTTGAAACTGAACCATCCGGTGGCTATGAAGATCAACCAATATGCACGTATAACCTTCCTCATCTTGTACGAAAGGAACATCAACCATTTCCGGCAGCAGCCGCACACCAGTCATAGCCTTGTCCAGCTTGATCCGAACGGAGATGTCACTTAAAGCTGGCA
This sequence comes from Paenibacillus sp. 01T443, assembly GCF_056398325.1. Classification (NCBI taxonomy): domain Bacteria; kingdom Bacillati; phylum Bacillota; class Bacilli; order Caryophanales; family Paenibacillaceae; genus Paenibacillus; species Paenibacillus sp. 01T443. The sequence goes on along the minus strand of NZ_JBFTPE010000003.1, from coordinate 98,521 downwards.
CATCCTCGATAACCTGTGTGTCGCCGCGTAGAATAGGCACCGCGTACAGCAAATGCAGCACATAATCCGATTTGCCCTCTAGCTTCGTCAAGTTCACTTTTCCAGCGGAAGGCAAACTTGTTGTCAAGACTGGCTCCGGCAGCAATTGCTTGATGATGTTCAAAAGCAAATCCTTATACAGCTGCATGCCATGATTCCGATATAGACGGAACAAAGGCTGTGCGATATAGACGATATTTTCATACTGAATGACTGCCGGGTAGCCCGCTTCTTCCGCAGCAGGAGCATGCAGATGGGAACAGAAATGTCCGTAGGTCCGATTAAAGTAAGGTCTGTAAGAGTCCGCGAGCACCTCTGCACCGCCTACTGCAACTCGATAACCTGACTCATAGTTAATAAACGGTGAGGATACGAGCCGATCCCCTAGCTGCTTCGACACTAAAGTATAATCAAGCTCCCACTCGGATTTCCCTTGAAACTCCGCGCCTACAGCAAGCGCGAATTCATCATGTTCCGCCCAAAGACCGCTCTGCGCGCTTAGAATGATTTTCCCTCCGCCTGCAGCATAGCGCACCAGCTTTTGCTGCAACGCTTCATTTAATCGAATCTGATCAGGCAAAATCAAGATGCGGTAAACTGAGAAATCAGCTAGTTCGTCGATCATATCGAATAAGTAATGGCCTTCTTCCAGCATCATGTAGGCGCCCATGTCACTCGTTCTGCTATCCTCTGCTCCATTGAGCGCGTTAGCTGAAAGTATGGCAATTTCGGCAATGCTCTCCGTATCGCGGCACCATTCCTCCTTCGCTTCGACATCCTCAAACGCTTCCCCAATAATCCGGTAAGTTTCTTCATCCATGCGGCCGCTTGGGTGAAGCTGATCGCCGACGCAGATTCGGGCTCCGAATGAGATCATCTGCTGGCATTCATATCGCAGCGCAGCAGGGCTTTTGAAGCCTCCGAATTCTCCCCACGACTTGTGGAACTTTCCGGTCATGCCGAGATACTGAAAGTCCTGCTTGCGAATATACCGGACCATGCTTGTAAAATAATCGTACCCCCACCCGCCAGTAGGCAGCGATTCGATATCATAATGCGAATAATATTCATGATACTGCTTGTCGCCCATTCTCTCCGTCGTGCAGTTATGATAAAGACGGGTCTGAGGATTAATCGACCAAATCAATTCCGATGTCGCCTTCAAATAGTTCAAATAAGTCTGTTTGGCGAGCTGCATGCGATGCTCTGGATTGTCCTCATCAAGCCCCTGCTCCTTTAGGCTGCTGCGGCAGCTTGTGCATAAGCAAGGATATTCTCCTACGATATCATAGAAAATGCCGACAGGCTGGAAACGTTCCATTACCTCGCGAGTGTAGTCCAGTATATATTGAAGGTAGGGAGAATTCAGACAAAGCATATGCCAGCCATCCCAGCCGGTAGGAAGACTAGTCTCCTTTGTCGCTTTCGGAGGGCCGTAAGGGTCGCCATCCTCCTTCACCACTACCCATTCTGGATGCTCTCTAGCGGCAAGCTCATTAAATCCGACCGTTATATAGATCGGTGCCTCAATATCGTTCTGCTTGCATGCCTCCAGCATTCTTGGCAGCAAATTTGTTTCCAGATGCGGATGCGGTTTACCGACAGCCGTATCATAATAGCTCCAGCCGTGATGGCACATCGCAAAAACGTTCAACGTATCAATTTTCGCCTGCTTCAAGCTGGCAACGAACTGCCCCTCGTCAAAGTCTCTGCCTACGCCCGTAATATGCTCTGATGTATGAAAATCAAGATGAACTTGTCTAAATCCAATCGGATTAAATTTTTTCTTCATAAAATACACCTCATATCCTTCATGGTTGCTCATACACACTGTCATCTTAAGGTTTCGTCATAATCCATTCGTGGTCCTTATCGTTATGGAACTTCCAGATGCGGGTCGGACCAGCCATGACATTCAAATAATAACAATCATAGCCCGGAGGCGCGGATACGGGATGATAGCCGCGAGGAACCATTACAGCTTGCCCATTCTTCACAACCAGCGTCTCGTCGAGTGAGCGGTCGTCGGTATAGACTCGCTGCAAAGCAAACCCCTGCTCCGGGTTTATCCGGAAATAATAGGTTTCCTCAAGTAGTGACTCCGCAGGAAGATCATCTTGATCGTGCTTATGCGGAGGGTAGCTTGACCAATGGCCGTTCGGCGTAAACACCTCCACAACGAGCAAACTGTCGGCAGGCTCCTGCTCCGGCAAAATATTATGAATGCTCCGCTCGATATTTCCATAGCCGCGCGTTTCGGTACCGACCTGTGCAGGTGTAATCAGTCTCGCCTTGTGGTTTCCGTATCCTGGTGCGGAGCAAACGGCCACTTCAAGCTCGGTGAGCGCATGAATATGATAGCTGTCGCCGTTAGGGACATATACAGAATAAGGAGGAATTTGTTCAAAAACATTCATCCGCTCGCCAATTTCCCGCCATTCCTGCTCAGCGGTTATGACATCTGCTTTTCCGCTAAGCAGTACGAGACATACTTCCTTATCAGCCGTTTCCCTGTGTAAGTCTTGCCCTTTCGAGAGACGAATCATTTCAAAGCCGACATATTGCCAATCGGCCGATTCCGGTGTAATTCGCATTACGCTTCCTTCACGATCCGGTTCCGCCGATGGAGCTACGATTAGTTTGGACATAGTATTTTTTCTCCTTTATGCTTTGCCGGAGCTACGAAGCAGTCTCCGCCTCTCCTACCAACGAGTCGTCAACATTTTTTTGCGCGTATAGAACTCAACGCCGTCAGTACCGTTGGCATGAAGGTCGCCGTAGAACGACTTTTTCCAGCCAGAAAACGGGAAGAATGCCATCGGAGCAGGAACGCCCAGGTTAACGCCCAGCATACCGGCTTCAATCGTCTCGCGGAATTGACGCACATAACCACCGCTCTTCGTGAACAGGCATGCGCCATTTGCAAACTCCGATGCGTTAGCAAGCTCGATTGCTTCCTCGAGCGTATCCACTCTCATAATAGACAGCACGGGAGCAAAAATCTCGTCTTCCCAAATTTTCATCCCGCCTTTAACGTTATCAAAAATCGTCGGCCCAACGAAATAGCCTTTGCCCTCGCATGCCGCATCTTTGCGTCCGTCTCGCAGAAGAATCGCACCCTCGTTCTCGCCGATCTCGATGTATTTGAGGGTACGCTCCTTATGCGGGCCCCGAATGACCGGACCGAGAAAAATACCATCCTCCGCACCGTTGCCGATTGTGATACGGTCTGCCGCTTCCATCAGTTTGCTGACGAACGTATCACCGATCTCGCCGACGGCTACTACGACGGAGCACGCCATACAGCGTTCGCCCGCTGAGCCGAAAGCGGCGTTAATAATTTCTTTGACCGTGACATCCATGTCAGCATCCGGCATGACGATAGAGTGGTTTTTGGCGCCAGCAAGCGCTTGTACGCGTTTGCCATGCGCCGTTCCGGTTTTGTAAACATACTCCGCTACCGGCTGCGAGCCGACGAAGGAAATCGCAATGACGTCCTTATGCTCAAGCATTCCGTTAACGACATCATGCGCGCCATGAACGATATTGAATACACCGTCCGGCAGGCCGGCTTCCTTAAACAGCTCCGCAAGGCGATTAGCGAGCAGCGGCGTGCGCTCTGACGGCTTTAAGACAAAGGTGTTGCCGCAAGCAATAGCAAGCGGGAACATCCAGCAAGGCACCATCATCGGGAAGTTGAACGGTGTAATGCCTCCGACAACTCCAATCGGATACCTGTACATCGCGGACTCCAAATTCGAAGCGATATCCGGAAGCTGCTTGCCCATCATAAGTGTAGGCGCTCCGGCAGCGAATTCGACGCATTCAATGCCGCGCTGCACTTCGCCGTAAGCCTCGTTGTAGCTTTTTCCGTTTTCGAGCGTAACAAGCCGCGCTAATTCTCCCCAGTTCTCCACCAGCAGCTGCTGGTATTTAAAAAGAATGCGGGCACGGCGTGGAACCGGCGTACGGCTCCATGTTTTGAACGCTTCCTTAGCTGTTTGAACGGCCAGATCTACGTCCTCGCGGGTAGAAAGCGGAACAAGGCCCAGCACCTCTTCCGTTGCGGGGTTGTATACTTCTTCGGTTGCGGTCGATGTGGATGGAACCCATGCTCCGCCTATCCAGTTATTCAGTACTTGCGCCATTATCGTTTGCCCCTTTCAAATCTGTCGGTATCTATGAGATCGTTATTTTGCCATTGTTGCAATCTTCAATATATTGCTGGACTTGAGCGAGAGTCGGCATGGCATCGGAGCAGCTATGACTCGAAATGACGATGCACGCCGATGCGCTTCCGAATTCCATGCTTTTCTCCAGCGTCCAGCCTTCCATAATGCCATATAGAAAACCAGCCGCATAGGAGTCTCCCGCTCCGAAGGTTTTGACGACCTTCGCCGGGAAGCTCTTCGCACGATGCGTCGTTCCATCAGTCGTGTAAGCGATGGAGCCTTCCTTGCCGTGCTTGATGATGACGATTTTAGCAGAGTAGTCGAACCATTTGGATGCGGTGAAATGATCGCTGTGATCCGGATTTTGCTCGAATGCCTCCATCATATCGAACTCTTCGCGCGTGCCCAGTATGATGTCGCACTTTTCTGCAGCAAGATTGTAGTAGACAGCCGTTTCTTCTTTGGATGTCCATGTATAAGGCCGATAATCGAGGTCAAAGGCGATGACCGTCTGATGCTTTTTAGCATAGTTCAGCGCTTGAAAAACCGCTTCCCGCGATGGGCTCTTGGCGAGCGCCGTCCCGGAAATCAGAAGCATTTGCGACTCGGCGATCAATTGCTCGCTTACCTCTCCTGCCGCAAGCTTTAGATCAGCAACGTTGTCTCGATACATAAGAATGCTGCAGTCGGTTGGGCTCTTTATTTCCGTAAAAGCAAGGCCTGTCACCGCGCCGGTGCTGTCAGTCAAGACGTTTGAAGTGTCGATGCCTTCCCGGTTCAAATAATCGTTGATGAAGCATCCCATTTGATCGTTCGCAATTTTGCCGATAAATGCGGTTTTTCGGCCGAGGCGAGACATCCCGATCGCGATATTGGCGGGGGAGCCGCCGACATATTTGGTGAACGTCATCGTCTCTTCCATCGGACGGTTAATTTCGTTCGCATTCAAATCGATGCAAAGCCTGCCGATAGCGGTAAAATCAAACTTTTTATTTTGAGAAAAAGATAAATAAGTCATTGTGTGAACTCCCTGCTTTCTTTGGACTTTAGACAATCCGCGATCAAGCCTTAGCGGAGAGAGACCGTTTGGATTTTGGCATTCATCTCTTTGCCTGCTCGAGCAACTTTATCGCTAACGGATACCTCGGGCACACCCACGTTCCACCACGACTCATAACCACCCGTATTCGTGCCCGGCACGACAGGGATTTCGATCAATGTCGTTACCGTTTCCTGCTTAGCGAGCTGCAGCGCTTCCTTTAATTGCTCCGCATTATCGGCCTTATAAGCCTTCGCTCCCAAGCTGCGTGCATGGGCTGCAAAATCAATCGGCATATACGAACCAGACAGTCTGCCTGTCTCCTGCGAGCGATAGCGGAACTCGTTGCCGAATCCGTCACTGCCATGTCCTCGCTGCAAATTGTGTATACATTGGAAACCGTGATTGTCGAACAACAAAATCGTTATTTTACGGCCCTCTTGAAGGCTCGTCACCAATTCGGAGTGAAGCATCAAGTAACTGCCATCCCCAACGATCGCATAAACCTCACGTGCAGGCTCCGCAAGGGCTGCCCCAAAAGCACCTGCTATTTCATATCCCATACAGGAGAAGCCATATTCCATATGATAAGTTTTGGGCTCGACAGGCCTCCACAGCCGGTGGAGATCGCCTGGAAGGCTGCCCGCCGCGCATACGACGACAGATAAAGGATCAATCGTCTCTTGAATAATGCCAAGCGCGCGAGTTTGTGCAATTCCCGCTTCATGCTCAGCCGCGAAAAGACGATCAACCTCATTGTCCCATTCCTGCTTCAATGCCTTGATGACTGATGGAGTATGCTCGCTGCGGTAATGGATTTTTTCCAGAGCCTCATGCAGCGCTTTCAGTCCTTCTTTGGCATCTGCGACAATTGCTACGCCGTTCAGCTTGGAGGAATCAAAGCCGCTTACATTCAGATTGACGAACTCTACATCCGGATTTCCGAAAGCCGATTTGGACGACGTCGTAAAATCGGAATAACGGGTGCCGACACCGATAATCAGATCCGCTTCGCTTGCCAGCTTATTGGCTGCCAGCGTCCCCGTAACGCCTATCGCTCCAACGTTTAATGTGTGGTTCCACGGCAATGAGCTCTTGCCTGCCTGCGTTTCCGATACGGGAATTCCGAATGTTTCAGCGAATGCGCCAAGCTCCTTCGTCGCTTCAGCGTACAGCACTCCGCCGCCAGCGATAATCAGCGGCTTCTTTTTATTTTTGATAAGCTCAGCAGCACGTAGAACAGCTTCAGCGGAAGGCGGTCTCCGATCGATGTAATGAACCTTGCGCTCAAAAAATGAGGACGGGTAATCGTACGCTTCCGCTTGAACATCCTGCGGCAGGGCGAGCGTAACAGCTCCGGTCTCTGCGGGATCAATCAGTATCCGTATCGCATTCGCAGCTGCCGTCATAAGCTGCTCCGGGCGTACGATGCGATCCCAGTACTTGCTTACCGCTTTAAACGGCTCGTTAGCGGAAATCGTATAGTCACTGGCCACCTCAAGCTGCTGAAGCACCGGATCCGGCTGCCTGCTTGCAAAGTTATCTCCCGGCAGCAGAAGAACTGGTATGCGGTTCACCGTCGCGGTTGCCGCCGCCGTTATCATATTCAAGGCACCAGGCCCGATAGAAGAGGTACATGCAAAAATCTGCTTGCGGTTGCTTTGCTTTGCGAACGCAGTTGCGGCATGAACCATGCCCTGCTCGTTTTTCCCTTGTACATAAACCAAATCGCCGGCGCTTCTCTCTAAAGCCTCACCGATTCCAGTCACGTTTCCATGCCCGAAAATCCCCATAACGCCCTTGATGAACTTCGTCTCTGCTCCGTCAATCGATACGTACTGATTATCGAGAAATCGCAGCAGCGCTTGCGCCATCGTTAGCCGAATCGTCATCATACGTTTCAAGGCCTCCCTTTATTTCGAAATGAGCCAACCCTTATAAGAAGAAAAATGGAGCGAGTAGTAAAGAAGCTCACTCCATCCATTCCATTTGCTAGTCTACTTGTTCCATTTGCCTGTCATTTCTTTAAGGTAGTTCAAGCTCGTTTCCAAGCTGTCGAACGGGCTGCCCGGGCAGTAATCCTGCTCCACGCAATACCATTCTACGCCATTGTTCTCGCCCCACTTCAGAATCGGCTCAAAATCAATGATACCGTTTCCAATTTCGGTGAACGTTCTGCTTTCATCTGCGGACATATCCTTCAAATGCAGAATCGGTATTTTGTTCGGGAATTTAGACATATATACAAGTGAATCTCGGTTTGCAAAGCTTACCCAATAGGTATCTATTTCCGGATAAATAAAGCGGTCGCCCTCAGGCTCCAGCACGAAGTCCAGTGCCGGCTTCCCATCGACATCGAGTTCAAACTCGAATTCGTGATGGTGATAGCCAACGCGGAAGCCGAGCGGTTTTACTTTGTCGGATATTTCAAGCAGCTGGCGCTTAGCGAGGCGGTAACCAGCCTCATTTTGCAATTCGTCTTCCAAATAATGATTAAAGAAGTCCGTCGTTCCAAAGAGCCGCGCTTCTTCGAGCACGACATCAAGCTCCTGCGTCATCCGGTCCAAGCCGACATGCATCCCTGCTACGGATAAGCCCGTCTCTTTCAGAACAGCAGCGATTTCGACAGCCGGATAGCCGTGCAAGCCGTCGATCTGTACAGCTTTCCAGCCCATCTTGCTGAGTGTACGAAGCGTTTCATAGAAGTCCTTCTTAAGCTCGTCCCGGAGTGTATATAGTTGAGCTGCAAATTTATTCTGCATGGTTGTTGCTCCTCTCAAATTAAATGCGGTCTGTTACCAAATCCAGCCATTGAATCTCGTTTTCTGTAAGCGGAATGCTCATGCCTTGAATGGATGATTGCAGCTCAGGCAGTCTCTCAGGTCCGATGAGCGCTGCAGTCGGATAGGTCTGGTGCAGCACGTAAGCCAGCGCGATTTGAATAGCGGACGCGCCCTTGCTCTCAGCAAGCTCAGTCGCGCGGCGGTAACGCTCCCAGTTGTCCGCCGTATAATATACGTCTACCATTTCTTCGTCTTCCAAATTATCAGGCGAGTAACGTCCCGAGAAAAATCCGCCAGCCTGCGAGGACCAGGACAGAAGCGGTAAATTGTTATTCTGATGCCATTCGATCATTTCGCGCCCAGCGGATATACTGCCTGGCCAACGCGGGATGCGGCATTTTGCCAAGCTGAGGTTCGGGCTGCTAAACGTAAAGCCGATTAACCCATGCGCTTTGGCGTAGTCGTTTGCTGCTTGAATTCTTTCATGGCTCCAGTTGGATGCCCCGATGGCATGAATGCGTCCAGCTTCCACATGCGCGTTCAATGCCTCCATGATCGGTCCAACTTCGACAGAAGGATCGTCGCGGTGCAGCGCATAAAGATCAATGTATGAGGTGCGAAGACGCTCCAAGCTCTCTAAGACATCCTTGTTGATCGCTTTGGCATTAACGCGATTGCCAGGCTCGCCGTCGTCTGGATGTGCGCCCTTTGTCATAATGTTTACCTCAGCTCGTCTGCCTGTCTCATCGACCCATCTGCCTATTTTTTGTTCGCAATCATCATACTGGTGCGCAGTATCGAATGTGTTGCCGCCTGCCGCCAAGTAGGCGCCAAACATCTCATGGATGTAGTCCATATCATCCGCGCGCAAAAAGTTAGTGGAGCCCATTATGAGCTGAGAGCAAGATTTTAAGATCGGCTGCCCGTTTTGAGTAGCTTGTATCTGAATTGTTTTCATATTATCCCTTCCATTCTACAGAGGATTGTTCGGCTATCATGCTGACGTATTCTGCAAATAAGCTGTTCGCCCATGCAAACCATGGTCTTGTAAACGTTGATGGATCATCTTTATGGAACCCTTCATGCATAAATCCGGTTCCCGCATGAGTGGACGACAGCATCACCAATAGATCTCGCTTTTCCTGCTCGTCGTTTGATGTTAATCCCTGCATGCTGAGAGCAATATRCCAAATATACGATTCCGGCGTATGCGGGCTTCCAATCCCTCTAGCTGCTGTGCCTTCGAAGTAGTAAGGATTGTCTCGACTAAGAATAAACCGCCTTGTGTTCTGGTAGACAGCATCGTCCTTCGCCTTGTAACCGAGATAAGGAATCGAGAGCAAGCTTGGCACATTGGCGTCATCCATCAGATTGTAGTTGCCGAATCCATCTGTCTCATAGGCATACATCTTGCCATACTTCGGATGATGGACCACTCCGTATGTTTCAATTCCATATTCGATTTCTTCCCTAAGCTCAGTTGCTTTGCTAATCAATTCGTGGTCCATATAAATCGAATCCGCAATTTCCTCTACATATCTAAGAACGACAGCTGCAAACATGTTGGAGGGGATCAAATATCCATGCGTGCAAGCGTCATCGCTTGGACGGAAGCCGGACCAGGTCATACCGGTATAATTAACCGGCATGCCCGTTCCGTTATTTCTAAGCGTGTCGGTGGGAGGGCAATCACGCCGAATAAATTGATAAGGCGATTGCTCGGTATGCCTTTGCTCCCGCCGCCATATATCAATAATTTGATGAACGGCTGCTCGGAAGGAGTCATCGAACAAGCTCGTTATCCCCGTCTCTTTCCAATATAAGTAGCTGAGCCAGATCGGATAACACAAGGAATCGATCTCATATTTTCGCTCCCACACCCATGGATTTAGTTCCGTCTCATCAATATCGATACGGTGATCGTTATCCTCTACGTTAAACGCGTTTGCGTAAGGGTCGATCCCGATATATTTCAGCTGCCTGCGAATCAAGCCTTCAATCATTTGCTGCAGCGTCCCATCCTCTCTCGCGAGCGGGAGATAATGCTTGACCTGTGCAGATGAGTCGCGCAGCCACATGGCTGGAATATCGCCTGTAATGACAAAGGTTGTTCCATCATTTAATTGCTCTACAGTCGTTTCGAACGTACTGGCAAAGCAAGGCCCGAACATCGGGGCGAGCTCCTTGAGCTCGGGATGCTGCTGCAGCTTGCTAATGATTTGTTCGACATATTGGCTCATTTGCTCAGTCAGCTTCATCTTAGAAATCGTTCCTTTCATTAAAGACGACAGCAAATGTCTTAATTTCATAGGGTGTAAACTCCGTTACTATCGAAGAGCCAACATGGTTTTCTCCCAAAGGTTTTTCCATCAGATTGCATTCCTGCCAAGAGACGATGCCCAAATCACTTCCGATTGTCACTTCTTTGCGGCTTCCTGAATAGTCATGCAGCCTTATGATGACCTTGTCGCCATCTTCCGCTTTTTTGACCGCATCGATCATCACACCGTCAGCCGAAAGCGTGAACATCGATTTTTGCAAGCCTGACGCTGTTCCCGGATGGCTCGTCAGCGGATTATTCAAATTCCATGCTTCAACAACCGTACCGCCTTCGTACCAATCGCCTTTATGAGGCAGTAATGAATAGGTGAATTGATGCAATCCGATATCCTGTTCCGGATCAGGGAAGTTAGCCGATTTAATAAGTGAGAGGCTGAGGACATTGTCCTTGATGTCGTAGCCGTATTTGCAATCATTAAGCAGGCTTACACCGAATCCCCGCTCGGAGAGGTCAGCCCATTGATGCCCAACAACCTCGAATCTTGCAAAATCCCAGCTTGTATTCCAGTGCGTCGGACGTTTGACATTCCCATATTGAATGTCGTAAGTTGCTTCGGTCGAACGTACGTCGACTTCGAAGGCAGCTTTCAGCAGTTGGCTTTGCTCCTGCCAATCTACGTTTGTCACAAAATCGATTCTCCGATTACTGCTGTACACCCTCATATCTTGAACGAGAGAGGAACGGTTATAAGTCCAGCGGAAACGAACAACAGCGTACAAAGGACCCGATTCCAGCAGCTGAGCTGATTCCAGCTCGGTTACCTCACGCATCTTTTCCTTATAAAAAATATCGATATCCCAAGCATCAAATGCGAGCGGCTTGTCTTCAAATACACGCAAAACATTGCCTCTGCCTTCCTTCTTCAGTACATTTCGGCGAAGCTCCTTATCCCAAATGTCTGTAAGCTGGCCTTGTTCGTTCCATGTCATCTTATAAAATGGCGTTTCTAATCCGCTCTTAGTAAACGAAAAGCTTACTGCCTGGATTGTTTCTTCGGACCTCGGAACGAACCGGATAGGCGTATAACCCATAGAAGGCACCTTCGCCAATACCGCCCAGCCCTTCTGACCCTTATGAGCAGGAAGCTCATTCCCTTCATGATCTATCCAAACGCCGCTTCCTTCAACAGGATTTGCAATCTCAAGCAAATCCTCACGCTCCCAAGCCGAGCTGTTTAGAACGGTATAAGCACCTGGGCTTACCTCCGTCAATTGGCTCAGTGCTTCCGAGCGAACATCCGAAATCAACATTTGCGCTTCGCTGTATTCTACCGCAGCATCTTCATACACCTCTTGGATCGATGAGCCCGGAATAATATCATGGAATTGATTGCGCAGAATGATTCTCCAGCCGTCATTGATTCGCTGCTGACGGTATTTAATCCAATTTCCTTCAATTAGGCTTGCAAATGTGCTTATCCATTCACCATCGCGATAGCCGAGCTCAAGCTTGCGATTCATCCGTTTAACTTTCGCTTGGCTCGTATATGTCCCGCGGTGATATTCGAGGTACAGCTCGCCGTCCCAGGTATGAACGTATTGCTCCGTGCTGTCAATCGTATCTTGCAGCCGCTCGAAATAATCGCCTGCCGTTCCGGTCTTCACATGCGGGAGACCCGGCATTTCATCCAGCCTGCGGCGCATCTCCAACATCTCGCGATTTACACCGCCGCCCCCGTCGCCATAGCCGTATGACAGAAGAAGCTCTTCATTTAATTCTTTATCCCTGTAATTATCCCAAATATGATAGGCCTCATAAGCCGTTAACCTGCCATTGTAGGTGTACATCCAAGAATCTTTGCCATGTCCCGGCTCCGGGGTCGTAATGAAATGAGCCATGATTTCCGAGCCGTCCATCCCACGCCACGTAAACGTATCATGCGGAATGCGATTGAATTGATTCCAGCTGATCTTAGTCGTCATGAATCGGTCGATTCCCGATTTTTTCAAAATTTGCGGAAGCGCCCAGCTGTAGCCAAATACGTCTGGGAGCCATAAATACGTGCAAGCCTTGCCGAACTCGTCCTGCAGGAATCGCGTACCGAACAATACTTGCCGAACGAGCGACTCACCTGAAGGAATATTGCAATCAGCTTCAAGCCACATGCCCCCGGCCGCTTCCCATCTGCCCTCTGCCACTCTCTCGCGAATACGCTCATAAATTTCGGGATAATCCGTTTTGATGTACTCGTATAACTGTGGTTGCGTTTGCAAAAACACGTAATCTGGATACTGCTCCATCAACCGCAATACGGTCGAGAAGGATCGAGCAATCTTCTCGCGTGTATGCTTTAGGCGCCATAACCAAGCTACATCGATATGGGTGTGACCAACGCAAGTAACCGTAATGCGCGAATGCTTCTCGATCCGGGCAAGCTCTTCCTTCAAGATTACGAGCGCTGTACCGACTGAGCTGTAAAAGTCATCGCTTCCTTTGTTTTGCCATCTAATTTCACGCAAGGAACGATCGATGGCTTTCAGAAGCTGATGCCTTTCGGGCTGCACGGCTGGTAGTACAAGAACGGTTTCCAACGCTGCTTTAACCGTAAAGTAATAGTCATCCATACCTTCATCAAGCCAGCTTATTTCAGCTATCTTCAGACGGTGAGCCTGTACGGTTTTCGGCCCCCCGCCCTCCAAACCAGACCATAAGCGGAACGTAAGACGAAGCTTGTTTCCAGCTTCCTGAACAGGCAAAAATACTTCCTTGTGATTGGCATCTACGCCTTGGTAAGGCTGTCCGTGGAGAAATAGAAGCGATTCGAACCCTGAATTGGTTCCTTCATCGGTTTTGCCAAAGTCGAATCTGCCAACTATTTTTTTGCCGCTCCATTGTTTAGGTATATCAACCTCACAGGAAAGCCATGCATACATATCTCTGCCTTCCCAACGGGAACCTGTCTCGATAGTCGACCACGCTTCATCTTCTTTAGGAGGAAATGCGCCGATTTCCCCCTTCTCATCTTGTAAAAAGCGAAACGCTGGTATTTTTACCCCTTCACGATAACGCAAGGGCTCAATTTCATCTAATCTTGCTTTAATCTTGTCTTCCAATAAGAACATATTTGCGCCCCCTGACATCATGATGTTATATACCCAATTATATATCTAATGATGATTGCTGTAAATAAAATTATATTACTAATTAATAAGAAATAATCAAATTTGGTATGAAAATATCGAAAGATGTTATATCATCATTCAGAAAAGAATATAAAAAAAGCCCCTGGATCCCCAGGGGCTTCATTTTGTAATGCTTTGCAATATGACGACTATTCTTCTTCAACCGTCTCTTTAACACTTTCTCTTTCCACCAAATTGACTGGGATGAGATGCTGCCGATAATCCGTATTTTTCTTTTCAATGATGTCAACGATAATGGAAGCAGCTTTTTGCCCGATTTCATAGTAATTCTGAGCTACAGTCGTTAACGGAACCTGCGCGTATCCAACGTTTTCCTCATTATCGAATCCAACGATCGACATTTGTTCCGGTACCGAAATGCCGGCATGATGACAGGCCTTGAGCAAATCGATTGCCAGATCATCATGTTCCGCCTGAATAGCTGTAATATTCTGATCGGCCAACTCTTCAACCAATGACGTTAATTTAGCGATACGATCCTCATCTGCGATCCCCTTATAAACCTCAGATACGATAAAATCGCTCTGAATAGTCAACCGGTGATCCTTATGAGCCGAGCAATAACCGATAAACCGCTCTCTAATCGTGCTCCGAAGATCAACCTCGATAGCTGTAACGAAGGCTATGCGGGTATGCCCTTTGCGAATTAAATGGTCAGCTGCCAAATAGCCGCCGGTTTTATTGTCAGACACAACATTACTAATTTCAACGCCCTCAAAGTGCTGGTCAATCAGCACGATCGGGAAATCGTTCATGAAGAGCGTGTATACCGTAGCGATATTATGAGAAGTACTCGACGGGTAGAGAATAATGCCGCTATGCCCGCTATTGTACATTTTGAGCAGTAGCTCTTTTTCTTTCTCTACGTTCCAGTTCGAGATATGAATACTCAAGAAATAACCTCTTGGATCCAAGTAATCATTAGCTCCTTGAATGTAATCAAGCCTTCCTGTCGAGGACCAGGGAAGGATCATCGAAATGATCGGAGTACGAAAAGAAGAGGAAGCTTTCTCTATTTCAATCGTATCATCATGGTTGCGGACATAGCTTCCGCTCCCGCGTTTCCTGTAAACAAGACCTTGCTTTACAAGCTCGATTAGCGCCCGCTTGGACGTAATGCGGCTAACGCCATACTCGTTCGCAATATCTATTTCCGTCGGCAACTTATCGTTATCCCTATACACTCCGTCTTTGATTTTCTGCTGCAAATCTTCCATAATCTGAAGATATAAGGGCTTGTTACCTTGCATCAGCACTCCGCCACCCTGTTCTTTGTAATCTGAATGTTATGTCCATTTTACCAGAGGCTGTAAGACTTGCATACCAGCAAATTAGCTTTTAACCGCCCCGTCAGAGAGACCGGCAATAAATTGACGGCTGACGATAAGGAAAAAAACAATCAACGGAAGCGTTGCCAACAGCGTACCAGTCATAAGCATAGCATAGTTCGCTGTATGTGTTGTTTTCATCGATGCGAGCGCAACCATTAACGTAAATTTCGAAGAATCGGTCAAAACGACCAGCGGCCATAAGTAATCTTCCCATGTTGCCATGAACGAAGTAATGCCTAGGAAAGCAAGCGCCGGCCTTAGAACCGGAAGCGCAACGTTGAAATAAAGCCTGAAATTGTTGCACCCGTCTATCCGTCCAGCCTCCAGCAGCTCATCATGAATCGCATCTTGGGCGAATTGACGAATCCAGAAAATTCCGAAGGCGCCTGCGAGTCCAGGTATGATAAGCGCTTTGTATTCCCCTAGCCAGCCCAGCTCCTTCATAATCATGAATTGCGGAACAAGCGAGAGCTGTCCTGGAATCATCATGGTCGCAAGCAGCACTACAAACAGTATTTTACTGCCGGGAAACTTGAATTTCGCAAATGCGAAGCCAGCAAGTGATTCCAAAAACAATCGCAAGACAGTTGTAACCACTGCGACAAAAACGGTGTTCATGAACGCCCGGCCGAAATCGATGGTATCGAGCACGCTGCGAATATTCACCCATAGCTGATCGCCTACAACAAGCTTCGGTGGAAAGGCAAACACGGCACTAGTTGTGTTCGTTGACATCACGAACAACCAATAAAACGGGAAAATGGATATAACAACTCCGGTCATCAAGACCAGATGAATCATCGATTTTTTAATTATTTCCTTTTGCATATTCCTGCACCTCACGAAAGGTTAGTCGTATCTATCACCCTGGTTAACGATCATCGGCAGGCTTAAATAGTTTCCAGTTCAGGAATGAGATGACCATTATGATGGCGAACATTACCCACGAAACTGCTGCTGCATAACCATAATTGTTATACTTGAATGCTTCCCGGAACAAGTAGAGCACTATCGTTTCAGAGCCTGGATAAGGCGATGTAAGCGTTGATAGCACTTGAGGCTCCGTGAAGATTTGCAAGCCGCCGATCGTCGACATCATGACTGTGAACAGGATGATAGGCCGAAGCATCGGAATCGTAATTTTACTAAAGGTATCATACATTGTAGCTCCGTCAATTTTAGCTGCTTCATAGAGATCATTCGGAATCTTCTGAAGCCCGGCCAAGTAAATAATCATATTGTACCCAAGGAACCGCCAGTAAATCATCGTAGCAATAATGAATTGAACACTTATTTTGTGATTCAGCCAAGCAATTTCATTCAAACCGATTTTCTGCAAAAGGTAGTTTGCAAAGCCGTAATGATTTCCGAAAAAGGATTGAAAAATGATAACGACAGCGACCATTGCGGTTACATTCGGAAGATAAAAGGCAATCCGGTAAAAATCTTTAAATCGAACGATGCTCAAATTGATTAAAAAAGCGAATACAAGAGCGCTGCACAATAATGGAATATTAGCCATCGCCCAAATGGTGAACGTGTTTTGCACCGCGTCATAAAATTTAGGATCTTTAAATAAGAACTCGAATTGCGACAGTCCGACATATTCCAAATCCCCGATTCCGTCCCATTTGTTAACAGCAAGATAGGCTGAGAACAAGATTGGGAACAGACCAAACACCAAAAACAAAAGATAAAACGGAGAAATAAACAAATACAGTGTTTTGTTTTTCATGGCCTCTTTCCACGTTTGCCTTACATTAGTACCCACATTGCCAACCTCCTAACTTCTTGATGCATGGGTGAAAGAAGGACGAGGCAATATTTAGCCATCGCCCTTCTACGTTTAAGCTTAGCGACTCAATTCTCTCTTCACATTTTCAAGCGCTTCATTCCATGCTGCTTCCGGATCTTTCTTGCTTGTATCCACCAAGCTCAATTGCTCGATGATGGCATCCTCAATTTTGCCGTCTCTAGGATCGGAGTGCGAGATAACAACATCCTTTGCAGCTTCGCCGAACACTTCGCCGATCGCTTGTCCGCCAAAGAACTCATCCGGCTGTTTCATATCTTCATCCTCATAGATACCAGGAGTTGAAGGATAGTTGCCGAATTCCACGAACCCTTTTTTCAGGTTTTCTGCATTAGTCAGGAACTTAATGAGCTCAGCAGCTTCTTCCGGGTGTTTCGTTGTTTTCAGAGCGCCGAAGAAGGAACCGCCTTGGTTGCCGACTCCGCCCGCCGGATAAGCAATACGCCATTTGCCTTTCGTATCTGGTGCTGCAGCAATAATGTCGCCCTTCATCCAGGATGCACCGATAATGGATGCCATTGTACCGTTATTAAGTGCAGCATTGCTCTCCGAGCTCGATGACATACCGAATGTCGCGCCGGACTGGTAAGCTTTAACTGCAGTATCCCAAGCTTGCTTCACATGCCCCTTCTCGCCGATGAAGTTACCGCTTTCATCGAAATAACGTTCAGGCAATTGTCCAATTACATTGCGGTAGATATCAACGATAGTGCCCATGCCGCCTTTTGTTTTTTCATGAACGGTCTTGGATAGCGCGATGAAATCATCCCAAGTTTTCACTTGTTCTTTGAGCTCTTCCGGAGTTGAAGCAACACCGGCTTGTTTAAATAGATCCTCGCGGTAGAACATAACCGTCGGAGCGACATCGATCGGCATCGCGATTTGAACCTTGCCCTCATCTGCCGAAGCTACATTCCATTTCCACTCTAGATACTGATCCTTCAGATCAGCTGCGCCATAGTCATTCAAATTAACGAATTTATCGCTATACTGGATCAATTCCGTAATCCAGCTGTCCATTGCCGTTACATCCGGGCCGCCAGCTCCGCCAGCTAGAGATGTTTTCAGCTTTGTCATGTATTCACCGCCAGGAGGCAGCTTCTGTGCATTCAGCTCAATATTCGGAAATTTCGTTTTTGCTTCTTCAACCGTTGAATCCGAAATAGCGCCATTCCAATACCACAACGTCAACTTCACTTTTTCGCCTGCTGATGAGGAGCCGCCGTTATTCGGGCTATTCTCTCCTTTATTACTGTTATTTCCATTTCCGCCGCTGCAAGCCGAGAGTAGAATAGCAGTAATCAGCGTAAGCACAAATAAATAAGACATTTTTTTGTTCATTTTAGGTTCCCCCTGTATGAAATATTCAAAGCACTGCATGATGAAGCGGAATCAATGTGATAAAGCGCTGTCATAAATCTAGCTTGTGCAGCCCCCCTCGACCGTAACGGAAATCACCATTGTGACCACCATTTTAAAAAAACGCTTACAATTCATAACTAAAACAAAGCATTCCACATTTTGTATAACATATTATATAACCACTCATTTGCGGTGTAATAAGATGATATATCATTATCGATCGAAAATCAAGCGATTTTTACCAAGTTTATATTAAATTAATATACCTTATTTTCTTGGTACCGCTTCCTTTCTGGTCATTTATATACCTAATGGTATATTTGTTATACAACCACCTCTATCTTTATAGTATACACTCCAGCAATAATGTCTAACGGTAAAATCTGTAACAAAAATCACTCCTCCAGCGGCGTCCTTGTCTTCACATCTCGAACGATACGACCAAACAGTTCTTCAGGCGACACTACCTTCACATGAGCATCCAGATGGTCGATTACGTTCCGCACGTCGCTCATCGAACGACTCCATGGATGCACGTTAATAATCGTATAACCGTCTTCCTTTGTCGGATCTGCCGTATAACCGTTAATGCGCTCTGCCATCTTCACTGGATCGGCATCCCACAGTGTCTCTCTAACGCTAACGAACGGCTTGTCCTTCACCCACCAGACCTTGCCTTCACCTCCTACATATTTTTCGCCATAAGCGAGAATACCGCCTTTTAAGGAGGGAATCGAAGCGAATTGCTCGATGGATGCTTTCTCCGGACTATTCCAATCGAGAAGCACCGCGAGCTGCATATCTGTTTTTTTCATATAAGCATCAAGCCGTTTGACGTTCTCCTTGAGATCCTCCTCCGGGTACTCGCTGGGAAAGAAATACCCCGTTCCTGATACCGAGACTACAAATTGATCCTTCTTCGCATGCTCGTAAATCCGTGATAGAGCGTCTGGGGCCAAGTCGGCGAGTGTCGGAGCCATCTGCCAGCCCATCGGGAACTCTCCGCGCTCGCTGCTTCCGTAATATTTATCATTATTAACAAAATCATTCAGAAGCCATTGCACATTGTCCCCGTCACTCATAACAAACGACACATAATGCGCTTTCGGGTCTGCCACTCCTGCTTTGGCATGATAAGGCTGTTTGAAAGCCTTATCAGGCTTTACAGCAGATAATGCAGACAAATTCATCGCCCAATCCGAGGGAATCGTCGCAACGCCTTGCAGGCTGGCCGGAGCTATATGCTCAGATTCGCTCCCTTTCCCCCAGCCAAGACGAATAGCATCAGGGTTCAAAGACTTGTAAATTTCCGGGAGCTCTTCATCGCTTGCGCTATCGTAGATGTACATCGCTTTCAGCGCCACGCCATAATCACGCAGCTCCCCTCTTTCGGGATGCAGCTGCATGATGATATCCTTATTGAATTGGTCGCCATACTGCTTGAACAGCCACATGTCATCTTTATCACTTACATCCTCCAATTGCTTAAAGCCAATGGACTCCATTTTAGAGGACAACGATTTCTCAGCAGCAACGGCTTGTTTTAGCCCTGCCAGCGAGGTAGCCACGTTTACGGATGGCGAATTATTCTCATAGACGTAAAATCCTTGAATACGATCCTTAAACTTCTCCATCAGTGTCCAAGCATCTTTTACATCCTCCGTCTTCACGCGATGCTTTACTCTCAGCTCTTCCAGCCACTCATCGTAAGCATCGTCCGTAATATAAATTTCCGGTTTTTCTTGAGCCAAGACTCCTTGAAGTGTCCCTACCAGGACAAGCTCCTCTGGGCTTAAGGACGATTTTTGAATGACATACAAATGCTCTGGCGCTTCTATTTTTGGAAAATAACTAAAGGTCTTTGCATTAGCACCGCTGCAGCCGGCCAGCGCAAGCAAAAACATCGCCATCCCCAGCCATTTAGCAAATTTCATCATTTTCTCACTCCCCCGTGTCGCCACCCCATAAAGCCAGAGCCCCCTTACTTGAAAGGGGGCTTGGCCTTGGCATAGCATAGTCTGCTCGTTAATCGCTTGTAATTTTCACATTAAGCTGACTATTGCACTCGAGGCGCTCTTCCTTGTTTTGGTCACAGCAAACTCTCCTTCATGCTGCTGCTGAGCGAGAATGGCAGCTGTTCCTCCGCATACTCCTTATTTACAGGGCGGTCCGTCATCACGAAGCGGATCGTACCGCCGCCTATGAGCGTCTCATGAGGAATCGACAAACGATCCTGAAGCTCGTCGTTAACGTAAATGGCATGAACGTAAACATTTTCGGCGCTGTTATTTTCCGATTCAATTGTAAGCTGTTCACCGTTCTCCAAAGTTAGCACAGCTTTTTTGAATAACGGACTTCCCCACACATATTCCGGCGTTCCCGGAGATAACGGATAGATGCCTAATGCTCCAAAAATGTACCAAGCGCTCATGCTTCCATTGTCCTCATCGCCAGGCAGACCGTCTGGATGCGAGCTGAACAATTCCTCCATCGTTCTTCTTACCCAATACTGCGTTTCCGACGGATAACCGATGGCTGTAAAAATGTAAGGAATGTGAAAGCTTGGTTGGTTGCTGATGGCGAATTGTCCAAAATCAACAGCGGCCATCTCCGACATTTCATGGATCTCAAAAGAGTACGAACCGATACGGAAATGCGGCGGCGTCGCAAACAGCTCGAGCAAACGGTTATACATCTTCTCTCTCCCGCCCATAAGCTTAGCGAGTCCCAGCAAATCATGCTGTACCGCCCAGCTCGTTTGCCACGGGCCGCCTTCGCAATAATCGCCGCCCCAAGCAAATGGATCGAATTCGCCTTTCCTGCTCCCGTCTGCCTTTAACCCGCGCATAAAGCCGGTTTGCGGATCGTAAAGCCGAACATAATTTCTAGACCTTTCTAGCATTTGCCGGCTTTCCTCATGCTTCCCTAATCCGTCAGCAAGCTGAGCGATACAGAAATCGCCATAATAATAATCGAGTGCATTGCTCACGCTTTCGTGGTATTTATCGCTTGGCATAAATCCATATTTCACATAATCGGCCAAACCTTTGCGCCCAATGCCTTCTTTCCCGGAATCCACAGTCGCATGCTTCTTCAAGCCTTCGTAAGCGGCCTCCACGTCGAAGCCGCGAACGCCTTTAACATAAGCGTCAGCAAACACAGCATCGATCAGCGTACCAGGCATTAAGCTTCTTTCCCCCGGCGACACCCACTTCGGCATCCAGCCGCCTTCCTTATACACATTCACCCAAGCCTGCAGCATTTCGCCTACGAGCGTTGGCGAGAGAATCGAGAGCAGCGGATATTCCGTTCGAAACGTATCCCAGAAGCCATTGTCTGAATACATCGGGCCTGACTCTACATTGCCGCTAAATGTGCTATAGTGAATTTGATTGCCCCTATTGTCATATTCATACCAAACCCTCGGAAACAACGAGGTGCGATACAGGCTCGTATAGAACGTTTTTAATTTTTCGTCATCCTCGTCCTCCACTTGAATTTTTCCGAGCGTGGTCTCCCACTGTTCAGCCGCTTCAATTCTAACCTCATCAAAACCACTGTCGCCGATCTCATTTTTCATATTTAGGAGAGCTTGCTCGACACTGATAAAGGAAGTCGCAACCCTCGCCTGCACGTAGCCCGTTTCCGGAACTTCCAGACCGACATAAGCGCCCACACGGTTTCCGTTCGCTGCCCTTGATTCACTTGAAGCAAATTCCTTATCGAACGTTCCGCTTAGCCCTTCATTAATTTCGCAATCGAATGAAATAGCAAAGTATTGAGCAAAATTTTCCGGTACGAGATTCTCGCTGTTCCCTCTCGTGAAACCTGTCACAAGGCGGGCAGCCGAGTCGATCTGAATGGAAGACTCTCCTTCAAATGGGGATACGAGAAACCGAGCGCCGTCCCGCTCCTCGAAGCGGATTCGAATGACGGCGCAGCGTACGGTTGGGGCAAGCTCCAGCGTCGCTCTGTAGCGAAGCAGCTGAACGCGGAAATAGTCAGGTCTGATGATTGTTTCCTCTGGCCTGAAAGATGAAGCCCAATCAAATGGAGACAAATATAACGGACCTGATTGAGGCATTAGCAGCAAATGTCCATAATCAGCCATCCACGGGCTTGGTTGATGAGTAAGACGGATGCCTTGCAGGCTTCGGTGGGAAGGATGGAAAAACCATCTTTCTCCCGCCTCATCCGTTTGGGGACTCCATGCTGCCATGCCGAATGGACGTGTAATGAGAGGCAGCGTATTGCCATTTGAGAATTTCATGATAGATGCGGTACCTTGCAGTGGATTAACGTGGTCCAAAAGTTTCATATGATCTTGTCTCCCTTATTCGTATTAGCGTGTTATTGCTTCTCCGCTTTTTCTTGCGATTCGTTCAACAGCTTAGCGATCGGTTCTTCCTTTGTGAACCCGAGCGAATAATTGCGGCTTAGAGGATGAAATCAATTTATGATGCCTTTGTTCTTTAGGAGATCTATGTTTATTATATTTAACATTGCAAATATGTCAATATAACCTTATATCAAAAAATATACAAAAAAACTGCAGCCAAGCGGCTGCAGTTTCTATTCTTCCAAGCATTATTTTATTTCGATGTTCGTGTTACAGTCATTATTTTACACTTACAAAAATGGGGTTAGAATAGAACCACAGGTCTTTGTAATTTCTCTTGTTGATTTCGATAAACCGAGCCTCGTTATCTTCGATATCTGTCTTCTCATCCATCAACGGCTCTCCGTTTAGTGTCTCCCCTGGCACATTTACACCCAAATTAGTGCCTCTTAGCCGAAAATACTGATTTTTGTCGGAAGCTTTCACTTTAAAGGTAATGACATTGTAACCGTCTTTCGTCGTTTTCCATTCCTTGCTGGTAAACCGCTTAAGCACCTTGGTCGAATCATTGGTTTCCTTGTTGTACGCATCTGTTCCCGGCTTCGCATTGCCTGTCACATCGCCCGAGATTAGATCCACGTGATCGACTTTAACTGCATCGCCATTGTTATTTTTTTTCGGGCTTTTAAATTTAATGGTTACGGTCAGCTGCTCGTTCTTTTTCACTTTCAGCTCCCCGCCCATTTCCGCCTTGTTGTTACCCTTCGTAATGTTGAAATCAAGGGCATTGATTAAATCGCCGAATACGGAGAAAGATTTCCCCGAACGCATACCGTCAAGGACAGCAAGCGAATCGCTTCCATTCACCCATGTATAGTTTTTCGAATATTCACCCGGACGGTATCCGCTTGAGTACAGACGATTGTCGCTAATGAAGAAATGCGAATCTGAATTGGCAAAGTTCCAGAACCTGCGTCCTTCTCCCAGTAGCGCATCCCATGCGCCGCCCTTTTGAGCCAACATGTAATCTGCGCCGCCGTATGTCCGATTCTTCGGAGTTGCTAAATTGAGGCCGCCGCGATCAGGTTCCATTTGGTTGCCAACCATGCCTTCAAACCCGAAAGCAACCGTCGGAGCGATATTGTTGAAATCACGGAAATCCGCTATCGTGTACACCGTTTTTCTCGATGGGTGATTAAACAGTGCAAAGCTGGTCTTCTTGTAATTGGTCTCCAGCCAATTCAATGCCGTACGCGCATCCTCGCGCGTAGAAAAAGCCCGGCTGTCCTTTGACGTCCACTCGGCCACATCCGCCGGATCAAAATACTTTTCTTCACGGTTCGTGAACAAATACTCGAACTGATTTGCCGCTTTCAAGCTCTGCTCGGAGCCCGGCTTGTCCGTAATAATACCAACCCCAACATGCTCATAGGTCGGCATATCCCACTCAAATCCGGAGAAAATGATTTTTCCCGGGTATTTGCCAGCCTCTTGCAGCTGCTTGATCTTGGGTACCTGATATTGCAGCATCCCTTGAGAAAACGGGATTGATCCATTCGGCAGCGGTTGTCCGTCGTCATCTCTTGATTCCATTCGCAGATGGTCCGCAAACCCCATCCAATCCAGGCCGTAATTCTCCAGTCCTTGATCCAGCAAGTAGGTCAATGAATGCTGCGCGTCATCGGATTGATAGGTATGCACATGATATTCACCAGTTAGCCATTTGCCGCTTTTAACAGTTTCTTTCTGGTCCGTAGAAGCAGAAGCGCCTTGTGCTGCAATCGTTACAGCAAGCGTCAGCCCAAGCAATACAGACATACGTTTCTTAGACATAATGAAAACCTCCAGTAGATTATTAGGACTTAATAAACGTTATCAGTATAAAACGGTTTTTAGGTTTTGACAATGATATATTTAATATAGATAATGTAAATGTTTCTCATAAAACAAAATGCCATTTTTTAAAAACATATAATCCGATACCGCAACGCAAAAAAACCTAACCAAGCACGGTCAGGTTCAATATGAATTGTCTATAATCCATTTTGAAAAATCACAATAATTATTATTCGTTAATTGCCGCGGTTGTTTGCTTGATAACCAGCTTTGGCTCTAGTACTGTCCTTATATTTTGAGTCGAAAGCTGCCGGCCCTTCAAGATATGCAAAATCAGCTCTCCCGCCTTCAAACCCATATCGCTTTCCGATTGGTCGATATGGGTAAACAAGCTAAGATCCTCCATCATCGGGCTAGGATTATCGAACGTTACGATAGACAACTCTTCAGGCACCTTTATGCCGGCCCGTTTGGCGATCGACCAAATTTTGAAGCCCAGGTTCCCGTTCAAGGCAATAAATGCGGTAGCTACGCGGTTCTTAATATAACGGAACAAGGGATGCTCCGGGTCGAGCATGTCCATATCGGAGTCAAAATCCGTAAGAAGCATAGCTGGATTGATCATCGCCCCACGCGCCCTTAAAGCGTTCATGTAGCCGTTGATCCGATCATCTACAGACACAGTAGGCACCGGCGAATCCGAACAGATCGCGATTTCACGATGCCCTAGGCTCCATAGATGTTCAACCGCTAGTTTGGAGGCTAGCATACTGTCTGAGTATACGGCGTTTGTTTCTACACCGGGAAGATAACGATCAATGAGTACAAATGGATATTCCGACATTTTCAGCGTAATAATTTCCTCGTTATAGATCTCTGCATCAACCGGGAAAATGATCAAGCCTTCCACCTTGTTTTTCAGATCGCGGATAATTTCCTTCTCTCGTTCCTTTGAGTTAAAGCTAAACATCATCACCAGAGAATATTCGCTATCCTCCATAGCATCGGTAATTCCCCGAATAAGACGAATCGCGAAGTAATCGTCCACAAAAGGAAAAATGAGGCCTATCTTAGGACGTTCCGAGTGATTCGAGCTCTCCAAGACAGGCGCAGAAGCTGATTTCTCCGGTATTATTTCTTGCTCCGGCACCCCCTTGACGAAGGTTCCACGGCCGGGGATACGATAAATCCAACCTTCTCTCGCAAGCTCGTTAAGCGCATTCGCCACCGTAATCCGACTGACTTTGAATTGCTCAATCATTTCTTTTTCCGTCGGTATCTTGTCATCTTCCTTCAGCTGTCTCGTGCTGATGAGTTCTTTAAAATAGTTCTGTATTTGTATGTAAAGAGGTTCTCGTTCTGAGCTCATCTTCTCAAGCCTCCAAGGCTAAATTTAAAGTTAACTATAATTATTATATACAAATATAACATATCATCAAATAATGTGCGAAGTAACTCCAAATATTAACAATAGAAGCAGAAAAGTCAATCTTTTCCCGTCAATTAGATTTTTAGAAGCGATCCAATGAAGCAAACCTCCACACCTTAACATAACATATGAGAAAAGGAGTGGAGCCTCATGCCTGATTATCGGATCATCATCGATCTTTCCGATCGCAAGCTGCATCTTCTCGATGGAAATATCGTCACTCGTTCTTTTCCTGTTGGCATTGGAAAAATGGTTACCCAGACCCCAACCGGTGAATTTACGATTATAAATAAGCAAGCCAATCCCGGCGGTCCGTTCGGCGCATTTTGGATGGGACTATCTAAGCCCCACTACGGCATCCATGGCACGAACAATCCGTCTTCGATCGGACATATGGTTTCGCTCGGCTGTATTCGGATGTATAACGACGATGTCCTAGCGCTGTCCAAACTCGTGCCCATCCACACCCGCGTCACCATCAGGCCTTAGCCATTTCGCCAAATAAATGGCTACTTTAAGCATGGCTGCAGCCTCCTTAGTGTTCAAGTAACCAGCTTTTCACAGCGCATAAAAAGAAAAAGAGGGCTTACTCATGAAGAGTGCCCTCCTATAAACCTATTGCTTTAAGCTAAGCAGAGATGAACTCCGCCAAATACCGACTCCAATTATATCGGATTCCTCCGAGTTTCGTTCTTCCATGTGGCCGAAAAATACAGCTATCGACTCAGCCTTCTTAGGCATATTCCTGCATTCCTTTATCCTTCAGCATTTTGACGATTTCCTTTACCTCCTGCGCCTTATCCTTCGCGCATATTAGCAGAGCATCCTTAGTATCCGCTATAATCAGCCCATCGATACCGATGGTCGTTATGAGCCGGTCCTCTCCATAAATGATAGAGTTACGCGTTTCAATGCCAAGGTAGTTCGCTTTGACGATATTGCCCTGCTCATCCGGAGGAAATATCGCCCCCAGCGCATCCCAGCTGCCAATATCATTCCATCCAAAATCGCCCTCAATCACGACGACCTCGTCACATCTCTCTAAAATTCCGTAATCTATCGATATGTTTTGCAACAACGGATAGATTTCATTGATCATTTCTTCTTCGCGATCAGTGCCCAAATATTCTATTAATGGCATCATCGTTTTATAGAGTCTCGGAAGAAATCTTTTGAAATTGTCGATAATACAGGATGTTTTCCATATAAACATGCCGCTGTTCCATAGGTAATGGCCGGATTGTAGATAGGACTGCGCCTTTAAAAAATTTGGCTTCTCCACGAATTCAGCGACTTCAAACACGCTGCAGGGCTTTGTTAGGGCTGGCTCGCTTCGGTAAGAAATATAACCGTAGCCGGTCGATGGGAAGGTGGGCTTAATGCCAATCGTCACGATTTTATCGGTCTTCATAGCAATATTGCAGGCATCCTCCAACGTTTTCTTGAATCTTTCTTCTTCCGTAATATGATGATCCGAGGGAAACACAACCATCAAAGAATCGCCATGGTTTTTCTCGATAAATAATGCAGCCAGTAGAATGCTGGCTGCCGTATTTTTGGCTACAGGCTCTACTAAAATATTAACGTGCTGAACGCTCTTATGCATAATGCTCTCAAGTAACACCGCTTGTGAACGGTTGGTCACCACAATTGTGTTTTCCAACGGAATAACCCCGTTAAATCTTTCAATCGTATCATTGAGCATAATATCGTTGCCGCTTATGTTAATCAGCTGTTTCGGAAGCTCCTGACGGGATAGTGGCCAAAAACGGGTACCGCCTCCGCCGGCTAAAATCGCAGCATATTTATTCATCATGCATCACCAAATGAGCCATGCAGTAAGAGACAATATTCTCAGACCCTTGATTTAAGTTTAACCCAACCGCATGTATGCCATCGTAACAGGCACCGGTTTGAGCATCTATCAACGATTCCTTTAGCGAATTACGGCCATGGAACCATTCGTAGCAGGTTGATGCGAGAACAAGATACGTATGGTTTCCTAAGATTTTATAAGCAGCTAGGCAGGCCAGCAGCATCTCAGAGGCCTCTATAGGTTGTTCATCATACAAGGCTGCCTCTCCGCCCCGTTCAAGCCAGCCATGACTGCCGACGGGCTTAAAATAACCTTCCTTCGAGAAAGTAATTGAAGCAAGAAAGTCGAGGCTTTCCTTAGCGGTTTGCCGAAATGATTCGGTATGTGACAACCGCGAGGCTTTGAGAAGCGCCCAAGGAAGCATCGCATTTCCGTACGTGATACTATTTTCAAACCACTGCCACTCTTTTCCCTTATTGCTCTCATACTGCAAATGCAGGCGCATAGCTAATTCCTCAACCAGCGATTCGATCTCTGCTCGCGGCAGAAATGCAGGGTCATCCATTTCCTTACGTGAATAAGGAAAGCTGTAGCTTAAAGCATCCGGTGTTTCAAGCATAGAAGTCAGTCCGATGAGCGCATAGGCCATCGCCCTCGGCGATCCAAGGCTCCTTATTCTCGGAAGAGCTTGATTAATCATATATCGGCATGTATTACGTAAATTATCAGGTACGGCAGACTCCGCAAGCGTGAAACCGAGCGCCCATAAGCAACGTCCCAAGCAATCTTCAGAACCCGTTTTTTCTATGAACATACGGTTGTAGTCCATAAAATTCCGAAAGCTTCCTTCTTTGTTTTGAGCATGGTGGATAAATGCCAAATAGGTGCGAATGAGATCCAGCGTTTCCGCATCTTTTCTACTTTTGTACAGYATGACCGCTGCAATCAAAGCACGCGCGTTGTCGTCCGAGGTATATCCCTTATTTCTGTCGGGTATACCAAATTTCGTATGCTGAAAGATTCCCGTATCATCCGTCAATCTTTTCAAATAATCTGTCAGCAACGGTCGCGTCATCGATTTTACCATCACACTGCGCTCCCTTTTAACGCATAGCTTTGAGCAATGATTTCACGAAAAAGAACCGCATACGACTTAGCCACTTCATTCCACATCATCGTGCTCCCGAGAGCAAGGGTTCTGTTCTCCATCTCTGTTTTTAACTCCGGATGATCTAGAACAGTTATGATATGATTTTTTAACGAGACAGAATCACGGAAATCCGCAAGCAAGCCCCGGCCGTCAGCAAGCATCTCAACCGCGTAACGGTACGGCGTCGAAATAATAACCCTTCCATAACCAATTCCGAATGCAAGCGTTCCGCTAACTGCCTGATCCTTTCCTAGATAAGGGGTCATATAGATGTCAGAAAGCACAAGCGAATGTACAACTTCCTCCTGCGACAAATGCCTGTCGACAAACGCAACATGCTTCTCAAGGCCAAGCCTTGCAACAAGGTCGATCAGTTTCTGTCTATACACTTCTCCTACCTCTTCTTTAACAACGGGATGCGTCTTACCCCAAATAATATACAGGGCATCCGGATGCTTCGCCGCAACGCCGCTCATTGCCTCTATCGCGTATTCAATTCCTTTTCCCGGGCTTAAAAAACCGAAGGTGGATAGAATCTGCCGATTGGAATAGCCGTAACGCTTCTTAAGCGCTGTGCGGGACTCTGCAGCTACGACAGGAACACCGTGATGATACATTTCGATTTTGTCCCGGTCTATGCCGTAAATCTCGTGCAAATCCTGTATTTTATTTTGTGCCATCGTAATCGCCTTAAAGCTCAAATCAGCAAGCCGCTTCATAATAGACAGCTGAATAACGCTCGGTTCGGACAACACGGTGTGGAAAATAACGATAAACGGGATCGTAAGCTTCTCCGCCAACTCTAAAATGTATTCCCCGCTTTCTCCGCCGTAGATGCCAAACTCATGCTGAATGACCAATAATTCAATGTTTGATTGATTGAGCTCTACCGCTGCTTTGGCGTAATCCGTACGGGTTTGCTGGCCAATCTGTCCCATAACCTGATTGCCGTATGCATATGCTTTATTATTGTTCACCGCAATCATCCGCGGTTTATTAAAATCTTGCATTCGTTCGATCTCATTCATCATATCCTGCGAAAAGGTAGCTAGACCGCATTCTCTTGGCAAACTCGTTCCGAGGAAAGCCACATTATGTTTTATTGATCCTTTTTTCAAAATAATCACTCCCATATTTTATATTTTCTTACATTTGGATATAAAAAAAAGAAATAAAGATATCTTTATTTCTCCTGCGATCCTTATGCATTTGGCTGGTTGTGATCTCTGCTAATACTCACTTTGAAGCTAATGACAGCTGCCGATGCTTACGATTCCGCTCCTATCTGCTGCTTAAACCTTAACACGACCATATTTTCTTGTCAACGAGACCAATTTCTTCCTCTTATTTGACAACGAGAGAACTTGTGATAAAATTAACATATGACAAGAAAATATGGTCGTTAGCAGACTGATTAGACATTCCATTGCTAATCAGTCTTTTTTTATTGTCGGTTTTATAGCAACCCATTCGATTAGGAGGCAACAATAATGAGCAATTCTATCCAGTTAAGCGAACGGGTCAATCTAACAAAGTCACAAATCAATGGACTAAGAAAGCAGGGTCAGGTTCCTGCCATCGTTTACGGCAAGGATGTTGGCAGCGTATCGGTCATCGTAGGCGAAAAGGATATCCTTTCAGCGATAAAGCACAATCAGCGTGCCATTCTTATTGCAGCAATTCCGGCTCAAGGAAATATGCCTGTATTGATTCAAAATATTCAAAGAGATCCGATCAGCAATAAAATCGTTCATGTCGATTTTTATCAATTGAATATGAATGAGAGTCTGGATTCAAAAGTAACGATTCACTTCTCCGGCGACCCGGCGGGCGTTAAAGAAGGCGGCATTGTTCAAGTAGAAATGTACGAGGTTGAGGTGCGCTGCATGCCGGATAACCTGCTTAGCGCGTTTGAGGTTGATATTAGCGGGCTCAGAATTGGTGATCAGCTGCATGTCTCCGATCTCGCTTTCCATGAGGGAATAGAGGTCCTATCCGATCCTAGCGCGATGCTTATCAAGATCTCACAAGCTCATGCGGAAGAAGTAGTTGCTTCAGCGTAAGCTTCATATAAATAACAAGGGAACCCTATACAGGATGTACAGGGTTCCCTTTTATTTGTTTGGATCCTCGTCATCATGGATGACAATGATAAAATGTCCTGGACTTACATTAAAGTACTTGCACAGCCTCCATATCAGATCTCGCGGATATTGTACCATCTCATCCTTGTACATCTTTCGTACCGAATCAAAATGGTAATCGATATCCTTCGCAAGCTGCCGTATCGATAAGGTTGGATCCTTTTCCCTCATTATTTCCTTTAAATTACTGTGAACCCCCGGCATTGCTGCACCTCCATTCCATAAATATATAACGGCATGAACATATTATCAACCGTTCCTCTACCTGCACTAATTTAACAGCGCACCTATCCCTAATCACGCACAAAAAAACGACTCTATAGCTAGAGCCGTAACGTTTATAAAGTAT
This sequence comes from Paenibacillus sp. 01T443, assembly GCF_056398325.1. Taxonomy (NCBI): domain Bacteria; kingdom Bacillati; phylum Bacillota; class Bacilli; order Caryophanales; family Paenibacillaceae; genus Paenibacillus; species Paenibacillus sp. 01T443. The sequence goes on along the minus strand of NZ_JBFTPE010000003.1, from coordinate 67,435 downwards.
GGTGCGGTAGACAGGATTTGAACCTGCACGTCCATTGGACACTACCCCCTCAAGATAGCGTGTCTGCCGTTCCACCACTACCGCACATTTGAAGTTCGAAGGATTATAAAGCCCCACTCGCTTCGACATGCTGAGCAAATGGTGAGCCATGAAGGACTCGAACCTTCGACACCCTGATTAAAAGTCAGGTGCTCTACCAACTGAGCTAATGGCTCTCGGTGTGAATACAATCGAGCTCATTAGAGCTGGTACACTTTGAGGAAAATTGGTGACCCGTAGGGGACTCGAACCCCTGTTACCTCCGTGAAAGGGAGGTGTCTTAACCACTTGACCAACGGGCCGTTCTAACAAAACAATCGGTGTTGTGTGAGACAACAAAAATGATTATATCAGCATATTCGCCGAAGTACAAGCATTTTTTTATTAATCTTTATTTCCTTGAAAAAGCAGCGATTAAGACTCAATCGTCTCGGCTTTAAATACGTTATCCAACTTGTCCTCAGGCGTAAGTCTTTTCTTCAAAGGAACCTTAACGTCTCTTCCCAGTTCTTTGAAGAAAGTTTCTACATCGCATTCGATTTTGTCTACGTATACCGACAATGTGCCTCTTTCGATAATCGCTTCATTGCCCTCTGCCGGTACCGTTACTTCGATCGAATATTTCTTCATCAATGTGTTGCTGTACCGCGCAAAAATCTCAAGCAATTCCTCGTTATTGAATTTCCCAATCGCCGCTTGTCCCTTGTTCGTAAAGTTTAAGTTTATTTTCATGTTTACAGCTCCTCATCTCTAATGATGCATCTGTTTGGACGGTTCGAGTAACTTATAACGAAAAAACCACTCTCTAGTCAGATTTATGATCTGAATATAAAGTGGCATCATCTATCAGAAAAGTGTTTTAAAATGACACCTTCTAAGTTCACCTATATACATCGGCAAGAAGTAAGTTATGGTGCGGTAGACAGGATTTGAACCTGCACGTCCATGGGACACTACCCCCTCAAGATAGCGTGTCTGCCGTTCCACCACTACCGCACATTTATAAGTTGACATCCTTCACTCCCATTTTCTTAGTCATGCTAAGAAATGGTGAGCCATGAAGGACTCGAACCTTCGACACCCTGATTAAAAGTCAGGTGCTCTACCAACTGAGCTAATGGCTCTCGGTGTGAATACAATTGAGCTCTAAAGAGCTAGTACACTTTGAGAAATTGGTGACCCGTAGGGGACTCGAACCCCTGTTACCTCCGTGAAAGGGAGGTGTCTTAACCACTTGACCAACGGGCCGTATAGATCACTTTAAAAAAGCCATTTCACAATGCTGCAACCTCATTGGCAAATAAAAAAGACCGGATGAACGGTCTTGCCGTTGCAAACTTTTGTGAAAAAAATTGTGGCGGAGAGAGAGGGATTCGAACCCTCGCACCACTTACGCAGTCTAACCCCTTAGCAGAGGGTCCCCTTGAGCCACTTGGGTATCTCTCCAAATCTGGCTCCCCGAACAGGACTCGAACCTGTGACAACTCGATTAACAGTCGAGTGCTCTACCAACTGAGCTATCAGGGAAAAGTAAAAGTGACAAGTAATAATATATCACGTAGCTTTTTGTTTGTCAATCAAATTCAGCAGTAATTTTCCGCGGCATTTTCCACATGCATATTTGGCCGGGTCAACTTTCCGTTTTCGCAAATATTCCATCCCGCATTTGGTGCAAATGAGCTTGTAACGAAATGGCTGCGGCTTGCGCTGCGCGCGTTCAGGAAGAGACTGACAATAACGTGAACCCCCGACATGGGCAAGCAGTTTTTTGAAATCGGTGTCTCGATGCTGATATCCCCTTTTCAAAATATGCAGGTGATAATGACAAAGCTCATGCTTTATAATTTTCTCGGTTTCCTCGCGTCCGAAAGCCGTAAGCTGATGCGGACTGATCTCAATATTGTGTGAGCGTGTAAAGTAACGTCCTCCCGTTGCCTTCAAGCGAGCGTTAAACGTTGCAACATGTAAAAATGGACGACCAAAAAAGGTCATAGAAAGCTGCTCAACCCATTGCTGCAAAGCCTCATTATTCATTGATTATTCTCCCCCAACTACTTGAATTTTAAAGCCGCGATAGGCTACACTGTCAAGTAGGAATTATTAAATACGTAGAAAATCCGCAAAAGAAACACGGTAGCATACCGAGGGGAGACCAATAACCATTATGGCAACAATGCGCTATGTCCTATTGAAACAAAATGACAGTATCTTTTTTGTTGAAATGCCCGATTCGCACGCTTATCAGCTAAGCGCGCTCAATCTTCGACTTCATAAAGAAATCGATAAATTGACGGCTGACCATGTACCTAGCCTTCCTTACGCGGTTGCGGAATGCAACGACGTCGAATTGCATGATTCGTCAATCAGCATCGTATCAGGCCTGGATTACATCAACAGCCTTGAGAAGGATTTTGCAGGCGTGCAGGAGAAATCCTATCCGCTCATTTCTCTTTTGACGGAAATACGCGCTTTGCAAGCGCAGCTCGAACAGTGGTATGAGGAGTACGAAGAAGAACTGAGCAATTAGTTTGGACCTGCACGGACACTCGCCCTTTCCCATATTCTAGTATTACAACAAGTTAGGCCCCGGGAGGAGGACGATACGTATGCCACAGTGGCTGTGCAACCAACTGATGCGCGCTTTTCAAAAAAAAGATCGCAGACAAATCAAGCTCCTTAATGACTGCTGGTATTTCTACCGTAATAAACAAAGTCCGAAGGAAGAAAGCAATGACACCGTTTTTCAATAATTGCTCCCTTTCGGATCACATAATCGCAAACGTCTGACGACCTTATAGGAAGACACGTTTCGCGATGAAATATAAGCTGAGTTATAAAAGAGCGCTCATAACTACTTATATTGTATAAAATAAAACCGGCCCCCTTAAAAGGAGAGGCCGGTTTATTTATGGTTCTTTGTATGCTGCCTTTTTCTTAAAACTTATTAAAAAAAGTAATATCATCAAGCGACAAGCGCGTTGTTGGATGGCCTTCAACGGCTGCTTTACCAATCGGAAGCATCAAGGTCGGCAAATATCGATCCGAAATGTTAAACATTTCTTTCACTTGATCGCGGTTGTAACCGCCCATAGGTACGGAATCGTATCCTTTTGCGCGAGCAGTCAGCATAATTTGCATAGCTACAAGACCTGTATCGAATACAACGATTTCTTTCAAGCGCTCTGCAGGCAGCCCGGAATACATCTTCGTGGAGTTAGCGCTGAAATTATCCGCAACTTCCTGCGTCATATACCCAGCTTCAACTGAAGCGCCATAGATTTTATCGGACAAGCTGTACATTTCCAAATCAGCAAGCACGATTACGATTGCTGATGCTTCAGTCACTTGTTGTTGATTGAATGCGATTGGCTGTAATTTCTGCTTCAGCTCAGGATCTGTCACAATTAGGAAACGCCATGGCTGCATGTTTGAAGAAGATGGAGCTTTTGTAGAAATTTCCAATATTTCACGGATTTCTTCTTCCGAAATAACAACGCTGCTGTCATATTTCCGAACAGAACGACGGCTGTTAAGGACGTTGAAAAAACCTGCGGATTGCTCCGTAGTTTGAACTGTTACTTGTGAATCGATTTGTGTTGATGACATTATGATTCCCTCCAAAGGATTATTTTTATCTGTGCAAAATACAACTCAGTTGATTCCAAAATTTTACTGTGTGTAGATCCACACAGTTAATGACTGACTAACTGTACAATTTATATACACAGTATAATTCGTGCTGTTGTTTTTGTCAATCAACTAGTTTTATTCCATTAACTCTCTAAATCGAATAAGATACCGTTCTTTCTGCAAGCTGTGCAATCGTATACTGCTTCAGCGTTTCAATCGTATTTTGCTCGATTTCATTCGCAATATCCATAAAGGCAGATTTCATGCTTAGCCCGGAATCATGGATGCCTATCGTTTCCAGCATACCGCTGCAAAGAGGCTCTCCAACCTTAAGGGCAATATAAACCTCGGCAAGTGTAATCGTCTCGGGCGGACGCTTGAGCCTATAGCCTCCATCACGGCCTTCCCTCGTTTCGATAATTTGCCCTCCGGACAGCTTGGCCATCACTCTTCGCAGCTGCGTCGCTTCTGACTTCAAACAATCGGCAATGGCTGCGCTCGGATACGTGTCTGACTTCCGCGATAAGATAACAAGCGCCTGGAGCGCCAATCCAAACCATTTAGGGTGAGCGGTACCGCTGATTTTATTTGCTTTCATAGTCATCTCACTCCTTTTGTAGGGTAGTTTGCGATGTCCAAGGCTTTATTATAAGTATAAAGGGTCTGCCTGATAACAGGCAAACCCTTTGTATGGATAGGTTAATTAGGCTTGCGCATCGTTAAGCTTACGCGCCCTTTTTTAAGATCCACGCTAAGCACCCAGACGGTAACCGTGTCGCCGACGGAAACGACGTCCATCGGACGCTTGACGAATTTATCGCTCAGTTGCGAGATATGAACGAGTCCGTCATTTTTGATGCCTATGTCAACAAAAGCACCAAAATCGATTACGTTGCGCACCGTACCATGAAGCTCCATCCCTGGGGACAAATCCTCGATGTTCAAAACATCCGTATGAAAAATTGGAGGAGGCAGCTCTTCGCGCGGGTCACGTCCCGGTCTAAGCAAGCTGTCCATAATATCCCGCAAGGTTGGAACACCCACGCCAAGCGTGGGGGCAACGCGTTCGGTGTCAAGCTCTGCCAGCTTCGCCTTAAGCTCCTCAGAGCCTAGTTGCTTCAGTCCAAGACCAAGCTCGCTGAACAGCTTGTCTACCACTTCGTAGGACTCCGGATGGATTGGCGTGCTGTCTAAAGGATTTACCGGCTCGGCAATTCTTAGAAATCCGATGCATTGCTCATAGGACTTTGCGCCAAGCCTTGGCACCTTTTGAAGCTGGGCACGCTTTACGAATCTGCCGTTCTCATCGCGGTATTTTACGATGTTTTTCGCAATCGTTGCATTTATACCTGCTACATAGGAGAGCAGCGAAGCAGATGCCGTGTTAACATCTACACCGACATGGTTAACCGCGGACTCCACGACCCCGCCCAGCGTTTCATCCAGTCGTTTCTGACTTACGTCATGCTGATATTGTCCGACCCCAATCGCCTTAGGCTCAATCTTAACGAGCTCAGCAAGCGGGTCCTGCAGCCTGCGGGCAATCGAAACCGCACTGCGCTCTGCCACGTCAAGCGACGGAAACTCCTCTTGAGCAAGCTTAGACGCCGAATAGACGCTTGCGCCCGCTTCATTGACAATAATATATTTGAGCTCCGGTCCGCCCGCTCCAGCCGCCTTACGCTTCCCTATTAAGGCAGCGATAAACTGCTCTGTCTCACGCGATGCGGTGCCGTTGCCGATAACGATTAATTCCACTTTATACTTGTCGATTAAGCCGTTAATCAGCTTCTCTGCTTCCGCTACCTTGTTGTTAGGGGGCGTTGGATAGGAAACCGCGACCTCCAGCAGCTTTCCGATATCGTCAATGACGGCAAGCTTGCAGCCCGTACGAAAAGCCGGATCCACGCCAAGCACGATATTTCCCCTTACAGGCGGCTGCAGCAGCAGATTTCGCAAATTTTCGGAAAAGATTGAAATAGCATGCTCCTCTGCTTTCTCGGTAAGCTCGCCGCGCACCTCGCGCTCAATCGACGGCGAGATCAGACGCTTATACGAATCCTCGATGACGGCAGTCAGCACATCGCGCACTGACTGTGCTGTACCGTTTCGGAGCACCTTGCGATTGATATGCTCATGGATTCGCTCTGAAGGCACATCAAAGTTGACACGCAGCACATCCTCACGCTCGGCGCGGTTAATCGCAAGCACGCGATGCGGAGGCAGCTTACGAACCGGCTCTTGATAGCTGTAGTACATTTCATAAACCGTTTCTTCAGCTGCGTTTTTTGCTTCTGTCTTCATAATGGCTTGATCGAAAGTGAACTTCCGCACCCAAGCCCGAATTGAAGCATCGTCCGCCAAATTTTCAGCTATGATATCCATCGCGCCGTTCAAGGCATCCTGGGCAGTGGGCACGCTTTTCTCAGCGTTAACATAACGGGCTGCTTCAGCAAGGGGATCGCCGCTGCGCGGCTGCGACCACAGCCACTCGGATAAAGGCTCCAAGCCTCTCTCTTTTGCCACGCTGGCTCTTGTTTTGCGTTTTTGCCGGTACGGACGGTAGAGATCCTCGATTTCCTGCAGCTTCACAGACTTGATGATATCCGCTCGCAGTACTTCCGTAAGCTTGCCTTGTTCATCAATAAGACGAATAACCTCACGCTTGCGCTCTTCCAGATTTCGCATATACTGCAGCTTTTCTTCAATCGATCTCAAATCGTTCTCATCAAGCTCACCGGTCATTTCCTTACGGTACCGAGCGATAAAAGGGATAGTATTGCCTTCATCAAGCAGGCTAACTGCCGATTTCACCTTTGTTACCGGGATCGATAACTGCGCGGCAATGCCCGCAATGATGCGCTGGCTTTCGGCTGCCTTTTGTTCTGCTGTCAGCTTCGATTTCCCTGCGCTCTCCTCTGATTCCTCTGTAAAATGCTGAACCTTCGTATCCGCCAAACGTCATGCCCCTTTCTTATGCATCATGCTCCCGTATAGGGGTTATTCGCCATTTCAAATCCAATTGTCGTACGTCCGCCATGCCCCGGGTAAACGATGACATCCGGGCTCAGCTTGTACAGCTTCAAACGAATGGAATCGTACAAATCCCTTTCGCGTCCGCCTGGCAGATCCGTCCGGCCAACCGACATTTTGAACAATACATCGCCTGAGAAAAGATGGTTACCGCACAAGAAGCTGACACTGCCGGGAGAATGGCCCGGCGTGTGCATAACGCGGAAGGATAAGCCGAGCAGCTTCAGTGTTTGGCCTTCTGCTAACGCATATTCAGCAGGATCCGTTGAGAGAGGAGGCGTCACATCCTGCCATCTCATTGAACCGTTTTTGCGAGGATCGGTTAGCCAATCCGCCTCTAGATCATGTATGTAGACCGGGCAGCCAGCGGCTTTGCGCAGCTCATCAACGCCGCCCATATGGTCGAAATGGGCATGTGTCAGCAGAATGGCCTCCACCTTTACACCATCCAGCCGCTCCAGCAGCTTTTTGGGATTCATGCCTGGATCAATAACAATAGCCCGCTCCGAAGGCTTCTCGCCTTCGTTAGCCGCCGGTTCCGTCACCGAAATGAGATAAGCATTGGTTTGTATGGGCCCAAGTGAAAATGTCTCGATTCGCATATTTATACTCATGGCTTTCTTAAAACGACTCCAACAAAGTGCGGAGCTCTTTCACGATCACGGATTGGTAGGCTGTACCTTCACCGTAACGCCGACCTATTTCTTGCCTTGTTACCGCAAGCTTCTCTTGATAATCAGCTGCATCGCGGTCTGTGTTTTCCTGCTTGAAAGCAATCATTGCTTCCTGAACATGACTAGGACGCGGCCCCCATTGCCCTAGCACAGCCCCGCCTGTATCCGCAATAATAACGACAGGGACGGAACGGCCGCCCATTGTCAAAAACTGATCCATCGTATCCAGATGCTCTTCCATAATAAGCACCTCTGTCGGAACTCCGCTATTTTCAAGCGCTTTAAAAACAACAGGGATATTGCGTACGACATCGCCGCACCAATCAGCCATCAAAATCAACACGCGAAGATCATCACGATTGTTCAGCGACTCGAAATACTCCTTGTCGCTCTCATCGGTCCATGCGAATTTTTCGGACCAATCCAAAAACTGCTCTTTGTTTTTGGTCATGCCGTCGATAAATTGCTGCGGGCTGATGCCTTTGCCGAGCTTTTCTGCTATGCTTTTGCTCATTGAAATCCCTCTTTCATCTATTTATTTAATGGTTACTCAAAATAATAAGGATGCTTACAGCAATCATTATACCGATTTGCGGCGCGAACGTACAAATTTAAAGAGGACGTACACGATCAGCAGCGCAATGGCGATCAAAATGGCAGGCTGAACATATGGAGCCGCTTTTTCATCGATTTTATCCCAATTCTCGCCAAGCGTGCTTCCTAAATATACGAACAATATGGACCATGGAAGGGATGCCAGCGCTGTAAGGAGCGTAAATAAAGCAAAGTTCATGCGCGCCATGCCGGCAGGGATAGAAATAACCTGTCTCATAACGGGAACAAAGCGTGCCGTGAACACAATTCCCGCTCCGTAATTATTAAACCATTTTTCGGAAATATCGACATGTTTCTGTTTGATTTTGATATACTTCCCGTATTTCTCCACGATCGGTCTTCCGCCATAACGGCCAATCCAATATAAAATCCAGTTTTGTCCGATCGCTCCAAGCGTACCAAACAGAACTGCTCCCCAGAAGCTAATCTTACCTTGCGATACGAGGTAACCTCCAAAGCCTAACACAATTTCACTCGGAATAACCTCAATTAATAGTCCGATTAAAATACCGAAATACCCTAAACTCTCCACCCATTGCAGCACACCATCCAATAATTCATGAATAAAATCCATTCCTGCTCTCAATCCGCCTTCCTTCATAAAATATGGCTTTCACTAGCAAACTCTTGCGCTGAAGCTATTCTAACATACGATACGGACAGCCATCCACTTTTGTCATGTGCTGACAAGCCCTTGCATAGACTAGCCTTAAATGATACGAATGGATGAGGTGAGCGTTTCATGGCTAAGGTTTTTATTGTCAGCAAACGACAGATTCAATTGTTTATTGTTGTGGCCGTTTTAATCATTTTAACTGGTGTTTACTTGAGCTGGGATCGCTCGCGGGAGGTTAATGCGCAGGTGACAGAGCCACGTATCTTTCAGCTTGTAACCGGGGAATACAGTACGAAAACCGACGACGGCAAAGAGCTGGAGGTATACCGCTGGGACCCCGGCACGATTGTCGTAAACAAAGGCGAGCCCGTCGAGCTTCATATTACCGGGGTGAACGGAAACAGCCATCCATTCGTCGTTGAAGAGCTTGGCATTCGCGGCGAGGTTACCAAAGGGAAAACGACCGTTGTACGCTTCACCGCAGAGAAGGCCGGGACTTATCCCATTGTATGCTTGACCCATACCGATATGCGTCACGGTGGCCCAATGGTCGGGTACATCATCGTCAACGATTAAGCGAAACCGCAGCCCCTTAGATAGTGACCTACTCCTTCCTATCCGCATACATATGGGATAGAGAGGAGTCGGTTTAAGAATGAAAGCAAACTCACAAAAGCATACTGCCGGCTATCCGACCGCCCGAAAAATTCGCAGAGCCTGCAGCAATGAACTATACCGCACCATCAAGCGGATGAAGATTTGGGTATCGAAGGAAAAAATAGATCAGGCTGAAGCTGTTTATTTCAAAAAAGTCATTCTCAACCTGAAATGGATCGTCGAAAACGAGAGCAATCGCAAGGTTCAGTCCGATTGGTGGGACGAGAATGTCAGCGCCGAAATAGCGGAACTTTGGGAGGTTGACCGGGACCAGCTATGCGCCGCATTCCGGGAAGCTTACGGCGGCTAAAATTGTACGTAAAAAAACCTGACTGCCCGATTGGGTGCAGGTTTTTTTTTTGATCTTGTTGCTAGATAAATTGTCCTGCATATTAACAAACGAATAATGATGACGCTGACTCATCGCCATCTCTGAAATCCAGTTCTTTCTACCTACAAGCGTATACGACTGTCGCCGCCCTTCATTTTAGGATAAAAATTCATATTTGCCATGTAAAAAAGCCGAATAAACCATACTTCGGGCATGGTCCATTCGACTCCATACAGCATTTCAAAAAGGTACTGCTTAAGCCTTACTTTTCGATTTCCTTCAACCGGTCAACTGACACGGTTTTTGTATTGACTGGGTTGTTGTTAACCATAACCGTCGCCATTCCGTTCGCTTCGTCGACATTTTCAATCCAGACTGAGTCCGCATCCAGCATGACCGCAAAGGTCTGCTCCGATTCATAGATCTGCTTTGCGCGCGTTGTATCCATTAGATAAACACCTCCTTCGCTTTTTAGTAATATAACCACTCAGTAACGGTAAGTTATTTAGTTTCCGGTTCCATCGTGTCAGTCGTTGATTCGTCAATAAGGCCATTTTGGAGCGTGACATTTCCGCCGCCCAATCCTTCATTCACCATTCTGTCGATATCCATAAAATAATCATCTCGGCCCTCATGTTTAGGTTCCGCCGCTGCTTGTTTTGGATCATTGCTCGTTTCGCTCACGTTCATTCCCTCCCCCTATTTTTTTTGCAACTGCTAAGCCTTAGTCTTAAAGGCCTTGACGGCATCTGTTTAAGCCATCACAAAAAATATGCCCGAAAACGCGGATGAACATGCATCCGTTACAGCAGCGGAGATAACATATGGAGCAAAGCCTCGGTCATCTTTTGACGCTTAGGTCTAAGGTTGAACGTCTTGAGGTCCAGCTCTCTGCAGTTCTTTAAATCCTCTAAAAAGTCGGCTTCCAGCCTTTTAATCGCCCCTTCATCAAAAAGCACCGCATTCAGCTCAAAATTGCTAAGCAGGCTGCGCAGATCCACGTTAGCCGTCCCAACTGTCGCAAGCATTTGATCAACAATCATCACTTTCGCGTGAATAAACCCCTTTTGATAGCGATATACCTTTACTCCCGCCTCAAGCATTTCCTGAATATAAGACAAAGTTGCGAGCAGCACGAGCTTCGAATCTCCTATTCCAGGAATAATTAGCCTGACATCTACACCGCCGAGCGCTGCCGTCCTTAGCCCCATCACTAAGCTGGGATCCGGTATAAAATACGGCGTGGTAATATAAATTCTGGAGCATGCCGTATTTATCGCCGCAAACATAACCTCAACGATTTGATGATTATGCTGACCCGGCTTGCTTGAAACAATCAGCACATGTTCATTCCCCATGGCCGAATGCTTCGGCATATACTCCTGACCATTCAGCTCCACATTCGCCGCAAAAGCCCAATCGTTCATGAATAGCTCCTGCAAGTAGTAAACGGAATCGCCATGCAGCTGCAGATGCGTATCTCGCCAAAATCCAAGCTTCGGTTCCTTGCCTAAATATTCATCACCAATATTAATGCCGCCGAGGAAACCAACTTTGCCGTCAACAACAACGATCTTGCGATGGTTTCGATAATTCAATTTCCTGTCAAATAATGCAACTTTCGGCGGTAAAAAGCAGCTCGTCTCAGCGCCTGCGAGACGCAGCTCTTCAACAAAGGCAGCACTTAAATGCAAACTGCCAATTCCGTCGTAAACGACTCGAACCTCTATGCCTTCCTTTGCTTTTCGCGTAAGCACCTCCAAAAAACGTCTGCCGATTTCATCATCCCTAATCGTATAATAGTCCATATGTATATGATGCTCTGCGAGTTCAAGGTGACTGAGAATCGCTTCAAAGGTCTCATGTCCGTTCGTCAGAACGACTGTTTTATTGTTACGGGTAATTGGAAATGGAACAAGGCCGGTTAGCATTGCGTAGAGCTTATCCTGCTTCTGGAGCTGCTGGTTTCCTACTTGTTCGGCCCTTGAAGCCTTCTCGGATATTTGATTCGCGTATCGTACTGTCTCTTCCTTAAACCGTTCTATCCGTCTTCTTCTTGTGAAGTCTTTGCCCAGTATGAGATATGCGATAAATCCAATTATAGGGCATGCAAAGGTGATCAGAAGCCATGCAGTCAGCTGTGCTGGACGCCGATGCTCCATAATAAATACAGCAGCTAATTGTAAAATATAAACGAGAAGCGCAGAAGTGAGCACAATGGACCACATTATCAATAAACACCTCGTTTCCTCCTAGCCAGACGGACTGACAAGTGTCTCTAGTTTGAACGTGCGCTTAGAAACGTATACTTCGTCAAATAAAAAAAAGCCCCGCTGATTCATACGAATCAGAAGGGCTTGCAAGCAGTGGCTATGAGATGATTATTGCCTCATTGTAATTCCCGGGGATTGCTTCTCAATATGAGTTAGGATAAGGCGATGCATACTTAGTCTTCTCGTAATAAACGCGGGAAGCAAACGATAATTCATGCCCAGCTTGTAACCAAGAAGCTTCGCCGCAGATTCCGCAACAAGCAACGGTATAAGCTGCCATTGACGGGTTATGTGGAGCTCCTTGAGCTGCAGCTTCACAAGGTTCGAGCCAGCTTTGCCGACTGCGCTATAAGGCGTAATCCAGGTGTTGCATCGCATGGAAATCCCGTTATCGAAATACCTTTTGAATTGCTCCGCAACGGAATAATCATGCGAATGAAAAACAGCAGCATCGGCGCAATAAGCTACCCGATAGCCGCTTAAGATACATTTTGCAGCCATAAATAAATCCTCATTAAATATAACTGGCTCTTGGAAACTGCCCATTGCTTCAAACACCTCGCGCCGAATGGCCGAACAAACGTTAGAGCAAAAAAACGTTTTTAGCCCGAGCTCATCCAAATCCTCGTAGGACTTCATTTGGGACTCGGCTGGATAGTTATGCTGTCTAGCAAGGCGCTCCAACTCATTCGCTCCTGGCCTTGGAAGCTGTCTGGCATAAGCATAAACAGCCTTATCCCCTGTGATGAGCGGCCTCGTCAGCTCCTCGATGAGCTTTTCATTATAAGGCATCGCATCCTGAGTCATAAACATCAAAATGTCACCCTTGGCTTGTTTAGCAGCGCGGTTTCGTGTACCGCCATGATCAAATTCGCTTCGCAGCACGTTTAGCACTTGTGCGCCAGCCTCACGCGCCAGCTCCGCCGTTCCATCATCCGAGCAGGAGTCTATGACAATGATTTCGTAAGGGGGAAGAGACTGCTGTTGCAGCCCCTTGAGCAGCTCTTTTAGGTCCGGACCTGCGTTTAATGTAGGAATAATAACGGATACTCGGCATGCTCCATTGCTGTTAATAAGCATTTTTGTTAATCAGGCCCTTCAGAACCGTTTTGAAAATAATTTTGATATCAAAGAAGAACGTCCAGTTCTCGATATAGAAAATATCAAATATAATGCGGTCTTTTATCGAGGTATCGCCTCGTAGTCCATTCGTTTGTGCCCAGCCGGTTATCCCAGGCCTAATCTGGTGCTTAATCATGTATTTTGGAATTTCTTCTTTAAACTGATGAACGAAATAAGGACGCTCAGGACGCGGTCCTACAACGCTCATATGTCCAAGCAGCACGTTGAAAAACTGCGGAAGCTCATCCAGGCTTGTACGCCTTAGGAAGCTGCCAAATTTGGTTCGGCGCGGATCATTCTGTACCGTCCACTGCGTATCCGATACCGAATCAGTCGAAATATGCATGGAGCGGAACTTAAACATGTAAAAGGTCTTTCGATCAAGCCCCATTCGCTCCTGTTTGAACAAAATCGGACCGGGAGAGGTCAGCTTAAGAGCAATAACGGTAAACAACATAATTGGCGAGGTTATAATGATTGCCGCTATTGAAAAAGCGATATCAAACCAACGTTTGAGTATGCGGTTGCTTAGCTCATCCAGCGGAATATCCCTAACGTTAATAAGAGGGATACCTGCAAAGTTATCAAAGAAAGGCCTCGCAGGCAGTAGATCAAAGAAATCTGGGATAATAAGTGTTTTTACACCAGTCCGTTCGCACACTTCAATGATTTCGGCATATTTCGTGTGTGCCTCGAGAGGCAGCGCAATGATGACTTCATCAATCGGAGCCTTCTCCAGCTTTATTCGTAAATCATTTAGCATGCCGATTATCGGTTTCATATGCTGATGCTCCGGCGCATGCTCCGTTTGATAATCATCGAGGAAGCCAACTACCTCGTAGCCCAGATCAGGATGCTGCTGTAAATTGGTATAAAAGCTGCGGCCCACAGACCCGGCGCCTACAATAAGAACAAACCGTTTATTAAAGCCTTTACGGCGGAACGATGCGAGGATCGATTTTACCCAGTATCGATAGGCTGTAATGGCAAAGAAATTCATTACAAAAAAGATCGCTAAAAATTCCCGGGAAATATGTACTTCACGAGTGAAGAAAAACAAGCTGAGCAACCCTAGAAAACTTATCGTTTGGATCTGTAAAATTCGCAACACTTCATAGGAGTAGTTTTTTCGTCGTTTGGGTGAGTAGAACTGAAGATAGAATCCGATAAGGACCGCGGAGAAGGAATAAATCGTCCCCCACAGCAAGTAAGTAGAAAACGAAACAGAGTTGAAGCTGGGCAGCAGACCGCTATAAAATTTAAGCCAATACGCTGCCATAAATACGACCAATGCGCAAAATAGGTCAGCCAACATATACAATTGTGTCAGGAACCTTTGGTTTTGCCTTAGCATTCGCCGTTTCCACCCTCATTCTCTTAGATTTCGACTCTATCTGCATTTTACCAAAAATAGAACGCAAGCAGTACCCTATATTTTCCCAACCCTTAAATTGATTTGGATTTACCTTTATTTTGTTTGGCTTTAGTCTTAACCCATCTGCGTTTCTTGAGCATTTTCGGAAATGAGCGGAGAATAGTTGGCCAGCAATGAAGAAGACCCGGCTCTCTCAACACGATATAACCAAACTTAATAACCTCAGTCGCTAAAATATACGGTCCTATTACTATGGAATGCCAGCCTATCGGTTCATTTTTCAAAAGAGTAAAAAAACGATTCTGATAGGAATGCTGTCTCACGAACAGTGGAATGCTGCTGCGACCGCCCTTCTTCCAACCTCTATCATGTACTGCTTTCGCCGAAGGCAAATAATATGACTTCCAGCCAAGCGTCTGAGCTCGCCAAGCAACATCAACATCTTCCTTATAAGCAAAAAATTGCTCATCAAAAAAATCGCCTTCGAATTCAATATCCCTTATCATTGTTGTTCGGAATACTGCCGCAGCACCCGACACACCGAATACAGCTTGTTTCGAATTCCAATTAGAAACAGGCTCTCCTGCGCCAAGATCAAAAGCGTTTCTCGTTCGTTTCATGCCTAAACCCGCGCTATCCATTACATCCTTATTTGACGAAAAAACAAGCTGGCCAGTCGCGCTACCAACCGCTTTGTGTTGTTCCATAAAACTAATAATCTCAAATAAATAATTAGGTTCTATCGTTACATCAGGATTTAAAACGAGTACATAATCCGAACGGGTTTGACGAATAGCCTGATTCTGGCCTCCGGCAAACCCGTTATTCACTTCATTTTCTATGAATTGCACCTGCTTCGAATATCGCGTTACACGCTCTGCCGTTCCGTCAGTTGAAGCATTATCAATTACGACAATGCTTTCAACCGGGAAGGTTTGCTTCAAAACAGCCTCTAAGCAGCTCTCAATATCTTTCGCGCTATTATAAGTTACGATACAAACACTTACTGTTGGCATAACTTTTATCACTCACTGTCTTTTAGATAGTGGTTTAACGCTTCTCGCCATGGCCTTAGTACGTTAAGACCATTACTGCGAATTGCAGAATGATCCATGACCGAATATCCCGGTCTAGGCGCCGGCCTAGGAAAATCAGCCGTTGTACAAGGTTCTAGTAATATGTTCGAGCCACTATCCTCAAAGATTGCTTTGGCAAAATCATACCAAGAACAGATTCCGCTATTAGATGCATGATAGATTCCATAATATTCCGTTTGTACAAGTTCAATTAAAAATGCTGATAAATCATAGGTATAGGTCGGCGACCCGATTTGATCCGCCACCACCTTAATCTGGTTGCGTTCGCCTGCCATTTTCAGCATTGTTTTCACAAAATTATTTCCATATTTTCCAAAAACCCACGATGTCCGCACGATGTAATATCGATCGTGCAGCGTCTGAACCAGCTGTTCGCCTGCATATTTCGACTTTCCGTAGACTGTTCGAGGATTCGTTTGGTCATATTCATTGTAAGGTGTTGTACCCGTGCCATCGAATACATAATCCGTGCTTATATAACAAAGCTTAGCGCCTACTTCGCGTGCAGCAACTGCTACGTTACGCGTTGCCGACGCATTCACACGAAAGGCCTCATCCGGTTCGGATTCGGCTTTATCAACTGCAGTATACGCAGCACAATGAATAACGACATCAGGCTGGTGAAGCGTAAATATATTGCGGCATGCTGGCAGACTTGTAATATCCAGTTCATTACGGCCAAATCCAATGATTTCGGCTGTTTCTGTCGTCCACTCGGCCAATTCGCGTCCGAGCTGTCCGTTCGCGCCTGTTATCATGATCTTCAATTTAGACATGTTATTCGTTCGCCTCCAGGCGATCCTTGTATTGGATATCATAATATTGCTGATAAGCGCCTGAAGCTACCTGCTCCATCCATTCGGTGTTGCTGAGGTACCAACGAATCGTTTCCTTGATTCCGTCCTCATAATTGAACTTCGGCTGCCATCCTAGCTCATTGCGGATTTTATCTGCATCGATGGCATAGCGGCGATCATGTCCAAGGCGGTCCTTCACATAGGAGATTAGTGTTTCGGGTTTTCCAAGCTCTTCAAGTATTGTACGAACCACCTGAAGATTGTTCCGCTCATTCCGTCCGCCTACGTTATAAACTTCACCAATGCGGCCTTTATGCAGAACCAGATCAATAGCACTGCAGTGATCCTCTACATACAGCCAATCGCGCACATTCAGGCCGTCGCCATAAACAGGAAGCGGTTTATCTTGTAGCGCGTTCTGTATCATTAATGGAATAAGCTTCTCCGGGAATTGGTAAGGACCATAATTATTAGAGCAGCGCGTAATATTGACGTTTAGACCAAAGGTCTCATGGTAAGCACGAACAAGCAAATCCGCACCTGCCTTGCTAGCCGAGTAAGGACTATTAGGAGCAATTGGCGTATCTTCGGTAAAGAGCCCGCTCTCGCCTAACGTACCGTATACCTCGTCGGTAGACACCTGCACGAATTTAGTAACATTATATTGCTTTGTGAGGTCAAGCAGTGTTTGCGTGCCTAGGATGTTCGTCTGCACGAAAATCTCCGGATGTAAAATGCTGCGATCAACATGCGATTCCGCTGCAAAGTTAATCACTGCATCGATGCCTTGTTGGAATAAGGGCTCTAATTCACTCCGCTTCGCTATATCAGCTTTTACAAATGAGTAGTTAGGATGCTGCTCTATGGACCGCAGATTTTCGAGATTGCCTGCGTATGTCAGAGCGTCAACGTTTATGATTTCGTAACTCGGGTAATTTTGAATCATATATAAAACGAAGTTACTGCCAATAAACCCGGCACCGCCGGTAATTAGTAATTTCATGAATCAAACTCCCCCTTCAAAAACAAAGTTGATTTCCGCGTCAGCCAGCACTGGATGCTTGTTATCCTTATCCGAAAGTATCGGTTTGGTTGTCGGCCAGTCGATCGCAAGCGCGGGATCGTTCCAAGCAATCCCTCGGTCGTGTTCAGGGGAATAAAGCGCATCAACCTTGTATTGAACCTCACAATTCGGAACTAGTGTACAGAAGCCATGGGCAAATCCCTGAGGTACAAGTAGTTGTCGTTTGTTTGCCGCACTTAAAATGAAGCCTTGCCACTGTCCAAAACTTGGCGAGCCATTGCGGATATCCACAACGACATCATAAATAGCACCTGAAGTAACACGAACCAGCTTCGTTTGTGCTTTAGGTGATAATTGATAATGCAAACCGCGAAGAACTCCCGCTTCTACAGATAACGAGTGATTGTCTTGAATAAAAGCATGTGTAATCCCATTTTCATGAGCCACTTGTTCATTATAGCTTTCCATAAAAAAGCCTCGGTGATCGCCAAAAACAGCAGGTTCAATCAGTTTTACGCCTGGAAGCTTAGAAACTATTATTTTCATAGGTCACCTGTTCTATTATAATTTTAGTTTTCCGAATTCCTCACCGAACGTTAAGTCCTTCGAGAGCTCATTCGCTTTAGTCAATGAGGCATGAGTACCCGCATCCGTCCACCAACCCTGTAGAATATCGAAACTGAGCTCATTTGCATCAATATATGCATTATTCACATCCGTTATTTCGAGTTCGCCTCGGCCGGATGGCTTGAGTGTTTTTACTATTTCAAAAACTTTGCTATCATACATATATATACCTGTAACAGCAAAATTGCTCCTTGGATGCTTAGGTTTCTCTTCAATAGAGACAATTTTCCCACCATTCAATTCGGGCACACCATAACGCTGAGGATCGTGAACCTCTTGAATAAGTATTTTAGCTCCTGTATTCTGCTTCTTAAAATTGCTGACAAACGGAACAATGCTATTTTCAAAAACATTATCGCCCAAAATGACGACCATTTGATCGCCATTAACAAAGTTCTGAGCTAATCCAAGTGCCTGCGCAATACCTCCAGCTTCATCTTGAACTTTATATGTAAATGATACGCCGAACTCTGTACCGCTTCCAAGTAAATTTACAACATCGCCCATATGTTCTTTACCAGTTACGATGAGAATATCAATGATGCCAGATTCTTTAAGCTTCGCAATAGAGTGGAATATCATTGGATACTTCCCGACAGGAAGTAAATGTTTATTCGTTACTTTAGTCAGCGGAAACAAACGTGAGCCTGTTCCTCCTGCTAGAATTATACCTTTCAATTCTTTCACTCCCATATACTTATATTGATGATGCATTAATGCTTTCGACCCACTACCTTTAGATTAAATAAATTGATAATAAAACTAATATTTCTTATTAATCCAACTTTAAAAAATCGATATTTAAATATTAATAGTAACCTCTGAAAATAATTAACTTTATCTAATGAACATAATGCATCTAGCATTAGTCGCTTATTATTATCAATTTCATTTCCATATTCTCTTCTGAATGCTTTAGCTTGTATAATATTTTCATAAAAAGATTTCCTTTTAAATATGTTCATTAATATATACTTGATATTGAATTTTTTAGCCCCGATTGTATTAAAGTTATGTTGTCTATAATACAAAGTGGGTTGTTTACTATAGTTAATTTCGCCAAGCGAAGATGCTAGCAAACCTAACCACCAATCGTGCATAATAGAATCATTGGGTATGGGCGCTGCCTTGATTGCCAATGCTTTATTAACAATGGTGCTACATCCTGTAATAACATTCTGAATTAATAACCTGTTAAAAGAACAATTTTCTGGATTTATAGATTGGTATTTCCACAAAGATTTACTCAATACTTTTAAATTTTCATCAGTAATATACATGTCGGTATGAGCTAACGCCGGTATTTGCTCATTACTTTGACAGATTAATTTATATGAAATCATTATCTTATCTTTAAGCCATACATCATCCTGATCTGCAAACATAAAAAAATCATATTCATTATCTTTTAATGCAATACTTATAAGCTCAGAAAAGCTTAAATTAGCACCAATATTGTGCGATGCTTTTAATAAGGTAATATTTCTATTATTTTTATAATGATCCTCTAACTTTTGATAGGTTGAATCAGTTGAATTATCATCTCTAATAAATATATGAAAATGAGTATAGGATTGATTTAAAATTGACTCTATCAATTCATCTACGTATTTCTCACCATTATAGGTAGATAGTAATACAGCTATTTTCTTATAATTCACGATTTTTTGTCTCCAGGATAACATTGACCATTCTTGTAATTCCATCTTGTAAGGTAGTTGTTGGCTCATAACTTGTAAGTCTCTTCAATTTATCAATTTTCAATCTATTATTCATAATCGTTTTTGTCCCTAGTTCTTTATGTACAATTTGAATCTCTTCTCCCGTTCTCTGTTCTACAATCGATATAACTTCACTTATTGCCGTTTCAGTTCCACTTCCGATATTTATTATCTCATTTCCTTTAAGTTGTGTTGTACGGAATACTGCTTCAAGAAAGTCATCTATATATATGAAGTCACGAACTGCAGCCGTATTACCCCAAAATATAAACTCTTCATTATTCAATGCCTTATTAATTAATACAGGAATAATTCCTTGTCTCTTGTTTGGATTTTGAAAGCCTCCATAGGGGTTAGATACTCTTAAAATCAAATAAGGGAAGCTATCTGATTCATGATGTTTAATAGCTATTAAATTCTCAAAATACACTTTTTGTAACCCATAAATATTAGTTGGTAATAATTTATCATTTTCACAAGCAAATGAACTTGTATTCCCATATACGGTACCCGCAGATGAAAGAAATATTAGCTTTTCTATTTCCTTACTTTCAAACAAATCTAATAGTTTAACAAAAGCCGTATAATTGTTTGAAATATCAGGCAATAGATCAGAATATTTATTTGTTGCATTTATTGATCCAGCAGCATATATAATAAAATCATTTTTATTAATGAATTCACCTATCTCCTCTATATTATTAATATCGATATCAAAAAAACGTATTTGTGACGCTAAAGTATTAGTATATATAGACTTCCTTCCTAAAACCTTTACATTCCAATTTAATTTATGAAAATAATTCGCCATATGAGAACCTAAATACCCACATCCAAAAACCACAACTTGTTTCATTTAATCCCCCAATATTTCGAAAAGATATTTGTTAATCTTTTTAGCTTCTTCTTCCCATGAAGAGTTGTGTAAAAATTGACTAGCATTTTGTATCATGGCTTTAGATTCTACTTCATTATTTATTACCTTATGTAGTACATCCGCGATTTCATTAATCTCATCATTAACATAAATAAACAACTCTTTATTAGGATCAATCCAATCATTATTTCTTCCACTATTTATTACAACCGGACACCCAGAGGCCATGAGTTCTAAAGGAAGTAAAGACAAGTTTGTAAAAGACAAAATTAACGCCACATCACATTGGCTATACAAATGAGATAACTCTTCAATACGGACAACACCTGCATTAAAATGTTTAAATGGTATTAAGTATTCTGATACATCCCAACCCGCCATTACTATTTCTACATCTGGATTTTTTTCACAGAACTGATTTAGAGCTAATATCCCCAATTCGAACCCTCTGCGGTCTGTTGGCGGTCTGGAATAAAAAAATACTCTTTTAATATCTTTATCTCTTCGTTCATGTTGTTGATACAAATCCTTCTCATAAGAAAAACTAAAACTTTTACAAACCATATTATATTCGTCAGTTAGTTTTTCTTTTAACCAATCTCCTGCTGTTATCCCGTGAAATCCAAAACTGTACGTCTGTTCAGCAAACGAATAAGAGCTTCCTTTAGCATAAAAATATGGTTCGAAATCTTGTACAAAATAGACTTTTTTCACACATTGCTCAAAGGCTCTTACATAATACGCCGATTGCCATGAAGTGGCTAAAGCTATATCATATTCATTTAAAACTACATCATTATGGTTATGAATAAACACATTTGCTTGAAGAGGAACAAAATATTTATTAATGATTTCCTTAACATCTTTAGGGTTTCCCCACTGTGAACTACCACAGATAAAAATATCCGACTTAACAGACATTCCCTCAAGGAGGTGAATAATTCTAAAAATATTAAGATGTCCTCCTGAACCAATTCCGAAATCAGGAATAAACCATGCAAGTTTCAAGCTTCCATCTGGCTTATAGGTCAGTTTAGCTGCGTTATTTTCGAATAGTAAGTAATTGTAGAACTTAAAAACATTCTTTTTAATAATGGTATTTTCATTTTTTTGTTTAATTTTCGATAATACCATTCTTGATCCTTTTACGAGGCCTTCCTTTTTTAAGATAACTATCACTTTCTTAGTGTTATAAAGAAATAACTTATACATAAGCAACCCTCATCATTATTTATTTATCAACTTATATTCTCTTGAAAATAATCTATTAAAAAAACTATACTTAGTTCCGCGAACACCCAAATATGCTCCTAAGTACCTTACGCTATTTTTTATAAGAGAATATCCTGCCCAATAAATTTTCCTTTTCCGTCCAATAGTTTGATTTGAACGCAAAAATTTAATATCACTTAAAAAATGCTTTGCTATATGAGCTKGCAACAAAAATATATTTTTAACAGATGAATAATTATAGATGTTATACAACCCTTTATACTCATCATAATATCTTTTGAACTGTTGCTTAAACGTATAATTATGCGAGTGATATACGACAGAATTTGGAGAATATGCTTTTTTATAACCTTTTTCAATAATTTGTCTTGCCCATAACTGATCCTCAGCAAAGTCAACTTCAGGATAAGGTATTTGTTCCCAAATTTTCCTTCTCATCGCAGAAGAATTATCGGAGTAAAAGCATAATAAATGCCTATAACCTTCTTCCCTATCATATCTCTCTTTATCATCTAAATGATAAAGAGTTAGTTCTGATCCAAAATTATCAAAATGGGTAATGATGTTATGTTTTTCGAATATATCACAATCATCATATGGGAGATGACGTCCAAATACGCCTACTATTTCCTCATCTAGTTCAAAACAAGATACTAAATTTTTCAACCAAAACTTATCATATGGCTTGGCATCCTGTGTTATGAATACCAAATACTCTCCTTTTGCCAAAGACGCACCTAAGTTTCTTGTTTTACCATGTCCAAACTCTTTTGCAGGAATTTCATGCAAAACAATATTTTCGTTAGTTTTTTTTATTTTTCTGGCATATTGTAAAGTTCCATCGGATGAGCCAGAATCAACTATTATTATTTCATATTTTTGATGAATTTCCTGGGCAAGTACTTTTTCAAGTACTTCATGAAATATCGGACCACCGTTTTTAGTGGGGATAATAATGGACGCAATAATTTTATTTTCATTCATTTTCATTATTTTCCTCGTTATTCTTTCTTTTCTTAATATAGTTTTTGAAACTAGAAAGAACCGCTGAGTATTCCTGTTTAATATGACTCAGTTGTTTATTATCAGTTAGTAATGTATCTCTACTAGCAGTAGTTAAATCAATCTCTTTTTGCATTTGGACAGTTTGCTCTTTCAAATATAGTAGCCTTTCAGATAAATGAGTATTTTCTGCATTTGCCTGATTCAGCGCCGACTCAGCGATGCCAACTCGTTTCCATAATTGTTCATTCTGTTTTGAGACGATTTCAAGATGACCTTCAGCGTAGTTCACTCTACTCCATAATTTAGAAATTTCATTATTTTTATTATTTATAATAATCTGCTGCATTTTAAAGATATCATCGGATTTATCAGAAAATTGTACCTCATTCTTTCTTTCTTCAAGTAGTGCTTGTCTTACAAAATCCTCTATTTTACAAATTTCTTTTGATAAATCAGCAAGGTTATCTAAACTTGTAGATAAGTATTTTGCAATATGATCTTCTTTATTCAAAATATCTATTACATTCTTAAAACAATATTCTTTGTTATTTATTAAATCAAAAAAGCCTTTTAGTTTATTCGAATAATCTCCAGAGAATGTAACATGAGGAATACCATAGCTATATGAGATTATGTTTCCATGTAAACTAGAACCAATGAATCCATTTGCCTGGGCTAATAGTGCCACTTTATCTATTAACGAGATTGTAGAATCAAGTTCTTTATTAATGACATAACAATCATTAAGTAATAATGCTAGTTTATTATATAACTCGTTATCACCCAGACATTCACCTATAGAAAGTAATATTACAGGCATCTTCATCCTTCGAGTGATACCATTTAGAAACTCACTAATTTCTCTTATTTCGCTATTATTAAGTACAGTGTCATTTGCTTGAAATATGACATATCCATCTTTTTCCAGTACGATGTTATTTCTCTTGAAGACATTCTTTGTCTTTTCTTCTAAAGTCTTTTTAGGAAAGTACTTGGAAATACTTAAAACCATATCAGGGACAATTTGGCTTTCAATACCTTTAGTTGTTAAARAGGCTTGTGATTTTAAATCTCTTACAGATATAGCATTAAATCGTGTGAATGAATTTCTCACAAAACTAGTAAAGGCATCATCTAATTCAAATGGAACTCCTAAACCTAAAGTGTAGCAGTTACATATTTCAAGGTTTGTAGGTGATAGAATATTAGTAAAACTAAGCTTGTTAGAATTATATAATGAATTAATCGACCAATCATCCGATCTCAAGAGATCTCCGCCACCAATAAAAACCTTATCATAAGTAATATTATTAAATTGATCTATATCAATAACTTTTTTTTGGTCTATGTATGTTGGAACATATTCGATGCTATTAGGACTGAAGTAATCTATATTATAGTATTCATCTGTCTCTCTGCTTATTTCCTCAACTATTTCTGAAAAAACAACTGGAAAAAGTAGATCGCCTAAATTATCAACATTAAATGTACCTATTTGAGCAATTTTTTTCATACTAACCACCTTTAATGATTTCTACATTTGAATCCATATCCATTAATCMAATAACTGTTCGTTCCGATTTTACCGTTATTTTATTATAATCATATCTTCGATCCAATGGACGACTTAAACCATCAACATAATCCGATAAACCTACAGAGACAATATATTCGTCAGGAGCCAGATACATCTTCTGAGAGAAAACAACTGTAATTTTGTCACCTTTTTTAGTAGGTCCAATATTTTGATTTAAATAGTGAGTATTTCCACTATACATTTCTAAACCCTTTTTGTTTTTAATGTAAAAACCAAGAACAGGATTTGTACAACTTTCATGAAAATCAATAGTAATTTTCAGCATAAATTGTTCAAGTGTATAAACTAACCAACTGTCTTCACAATCACTTCCGCTTATGCATTCAATATTCTTTATACTTGCAGAATCATCACCATATCTATATTCTTCCAAGTCGTTTTTAACGGGAATCATTTCAATTTTTCCTTTATCTTCTAACTTATTAATCCGTTTTTCAATTTGATCATTTGTATTATACAGCTTTACATAATCGTTAATTATTTTTCTTGGTTCTCCATATGAATAAACTTCCCCTTTATTAAGTAAAACACATCTATCACAAAGAGTACTAATACTTGTTACATCATGACTAACAAAGAGAATTGTTACGCCTTTATTCTTCATTGCTTTAATTTTTTCAAAACATTTTTGTTGAAAAAAAATGTCCCCCACCGACAGAGCTTCATCTATTATAAGAATTTCAGGTTCAACATTAATAGCAACTGCGAAAGCTAATCTGGCAAACATTCCACTTGAGTAATTTTTTACAGGCTGGTATATGAAATCCCCTATATCAGCAAATGAGAGAATATCATTCAGTTTTTTTCTCATATCTTCTCTTGTGATTCCCATTAACAATCCATTTAAATAAATATTCTCAAGACCTGTATATTCAGGATTAAAGCCAGCACCAAGTTCTAATAGCGCAGCCACTTTCCCGCCGATATAAACTTGACCATTAGTCGGAGTTAAAACACCAGTAATTATCTTTAATAAAGTCGACTTCCCAGAACCATTTTTACCTAAAATTCCTAATGTTTCACCTTTTTCCACTTGGAAGCTAACCTTTTTTAAAGCATAAAAATCTGTATGGTAACTCTTTCGCAAAGGATTAATGGCTTCTTTAAGCCGATCTACTTGTTTTTCGTATAATTTATATTGTTTAGTGATGTTATCCACTTGTATAGCAGCACTCATAGCTAACAAATCTCCTTATAGTACATCTGCAAAATGTGGTCTTAATCTCTTAAACACAAAATAACCAATTAATAGAAATACAACTGTCACACACCAAAAGTATATTGTTTGGCTAGGATACTGCCAAAACCAATTTCTAAAAATAAAACTATTTCTATAGCCTTCAATAATATAATACATGGGGTTTAACTTTATTAAGAAAGTAAATTTTTCTGGAATCATCTTCAATGACCAGAAGATGGGAGTTAACCAGAAGCCGAATTGAAGTATCATTGATAAGATATGCCCAACATCTTTTAGAAATACAACTAAAGCTGATGTGATCCATGTTAGTCCCAACATAAAAATACACATTGCCATTATATAGTAGAATACCTGTATAAAGTATATATTCGGTTTATATCCATAACCCCAAAACATCACAATTAAAAACAATATAAAGAAGACATGAATAATAAGTGGTGAAATGATTTTAACAATTGGTAATAAGCTTAGTCGAAACACTACGTTTTTAACCAAGAAAATATTACTGATAACTGAATTGGTCGCATTCATAACTGCATCAGAGAAAAAAAACCAAGGCAACATTCCAGCCATAAGCCAAAGAATAAACGGATAATTATCAATAGGTATCGATTTAAATCCCACTTGAAAAATGAACCAAAAAATCAATATGGTTATAGTAGGTTGAATTATTGCCCACATTACTCCTAGGTAAGAACCTAAATATTTGTCCTTTAAATCTTTGATGGCTAATTGAAAAATCAACCCTCTATTTGCTAATATATTTTTAAAAAACCGCTTGCTACTACCCATCTAAGATGAATTCTCCTTCCATTTATAAAACTACTTAACATTTGATGAACTTATGGAATTTGCATTGATTATCTAGAAATAATATGTACTATCAATATTCTCATGTTTTAGGAGAAAGGTAGGAATCTAATTTGTAGTAATTTACTTTGATAAATACTTGATTTTCTTAGCTCCTCAAATTTGCACTTTATATACAGTAGTTACACCTCGTTATCTTACCAAAGTTCCTCCCATATTCATACCTAATTGTGTCTCCAAAACCCGATAAAATGTAGAATCCCCCCGAAATCGCTACCCATTCGACAAACTCCCAATCCTGCAAATATGTAAACGACATACAATTTAAAACTTTCCATTATAGTAATCCATTCCCCCATTTGCTAAAATACAAACAGGAGCTAACCGTTTCAGATCTACATAATGATGGATGAGGAGTACATATGCATGAGCGCACAAAAGAAATCAAAAAGCAGTACGCCGGCTGCAGCCGCTGATTTAACGCTGTTAAAGTGGATAGGGACGATTGGAATTGCCCTATTTTTAGTTATTTTCCCCTACAAGCAAGGATTGTTTAATGGCTATGAATTGAGCTTTGATGGGGCCATTTACGGATCTATCATTTTCGGATTTGTACTGCTGCTTGTAACGGCTTTATTTGTATATCGCAAGTCACAGTACGGCAGCTATAGAGGAATTTTGTCGATTGCCGTCATGATCCTTCCTTTCATTTATTGGCTTTCTTCGTTCCAAGCGGTTTCTAGTTATTACGCGAAGTTCATGACACTCGTATTTTTTCTTCTAGCAGCTCTTTTTATATCCAGTTTCTATCTTGCAGAGGCTAAGCTTACTCGCAAAACAATCGAGTATGCACTTATGCTCTCATCCTATTTAATCGTCCTGTTTGGTTTACTCAATCTATTTGGACAAATCTATTATAGGGATGCGTTATGGCTCGCCCACGACGGGTATCGACTCGCATCCGTATTCCAATATTCAAATACTTATGCCGGCTTCTTGGCCGCTTTGTTTTTGGTCAGTCTATACTACGCTGCGCACTGCATACGTCCTTCCGCGCGTTTAATTCACGCTGCTATGCTTGTACCGATCTGGATTTCATTCATGTTCACCTACTCACGAGGCGCAATTATCGTCATTCCTGTGATGACACTCCTATTGCTGCCATTCCTGCGCTTATCGAAACAAATCGCATATATCATATTCATGGTTTTATCTGCACTTGTTTCTATGGCGATATTAGGTAAGCTTACAACGAATGCAGATGCGATCTCTAAGCTTGTTCAGCCGACAGAAACGAAAGCGCAAAGCCCGATTTCCTTGTTCAGCTCATTGCCTTTGCAAAGCTGGGGACTCCTTCTTCTAGGAATTATCGTAACAGCCGGGCTAATCATGCTTTATCATGCCAAGGCCGGCTCAGTTCTGGAAACAAAATTGGCGAAGCTGTCTACCTATAAATGGTCCTTTGCAGCTGTACCGGTCGCCACGATCATTCTAGCAGCCGTTGCAGCTGGCAGCATCCTCGGCAGCAGTGCCATTCGGGGGTTGCTTCCGGATAAAATTGCTGCTCGCTTTGAGAACATTAACCTTCAACAGCACAGTGTGCTCGAACGCTTAACCTTCTATAAGGATGGTCTCCATGTTGCGGAGGATTATCCTCTGTTAGGCGGTGGCGGCGGCTCTTGGCAGGCTATGTATGAGCAATATCAGAATAATCCTTATTGGAGCAGACAGGCACATAGCTTTTTTGTTCAAATTTTAGTAGAAAGCGGTTGGATCGGGTTAATCGCTTTAATAGCATTACTAGTGTTCGTTTATGGCTTATACATCCGTTCATTCATACGTTACCCAGAACTTCGAGGCAGTCATTTCATCTTTTTTATTTTTTCAATGACGCTTCTTGTCCACAGCGCGATCGATTTCGATATGAGTTATATTTATATCAGCGCAATCGTCTTTATCTCGCTCGGCTGCATGCTTGCCCCATTTAGCGGTAAGCTTACAATTGAGCGCATGAAAGCTAAAGCAGAGCGCCCATGGTTAAAAATAGCGTATCCGTCGATTCTCGCTTTATTGTCTCTGTTTCTGCTTGTCGTTGCTATTCTAGAAAACAATGCCCTTCAAAAATATAATAAGGTTTATACGTTAGCCGTTCAGCAGCAAGCTTCATTGGACCAACTTCTACCTATGATAAATGAAGCCATTGAGGCATCGCCTCAGCATTCAACCTTTTCATTAACGAAAGCTGATTGGCTGGAACAAGCCTATACGCAGACGAATACGGTTTCTTATCTTGATGAAGCATTAAGCACGCTTAATAAGGCAAGGGAATCGGATCCTTATAACCGCAGCCTCCTATTATCCCAATATCGTGTGCTGCAAGCGAAAGGCCTCTTCGAGGAATCTCTTGCTGTTATCGGTGAGGGCGTTACCAAATTCCCTTGGGACATAAATCTTTACGAAGCTGCGATAACCAGTTACGCCAAAGCGAATCAGACAGCAGCAACGGAGAAAAATGACTTGAAAGCTAAAGAATATGCAGAACATATTAATGAACTCTCTACTGAAATAAAAAGAAGGATCGAGCAGCTTGCTGCTCTTCCTCCAGAACAACAGCAAGGACGATCCTTTGCATTCACGCCAGCGATTCAGGATGCTATCGCCCAGATAGAGCTAGCAGCTGCAAACTAGCTATGATTCCTCTTCTATGTTTCCATCGACTGTCCGCTCGCACATTCCGTGCGCAGCTGGCAGTCTTTCTTTTTTATGAGTAAGTTTTAAGGCATGTTTTATTGCGCCTCAGAATAAAAGAATAAATAGCAATAGAACGTCACGATCATTTTATACGTAACCAAATGAGAAAGGAGTATGCGATTGAAACGAGCAAGAAAGCCAAAATGGTCCTTTGTCGTGCTGCGCGGCGCTGACAAAACGGTTAAACAGTTTCATGTCTCCAAGCGTTCGGTTTTTGCTGCGCCTACGGCAGTCGTACTTGCTGTTTCGGGCTGCATTACAGGACTTCAATTAAACTCGCATTATGAAAAGAATCATTTGGAAGAAAAATTGTCGGAGCATGATCATTTGTTTTCAGAAACCTTATCAGGCAAGGATGAAACCATTCATTCGTTGCAGCAAGAATTGGTTGGGCTTTCCGAGCAAGCAAACGAGATGAAAAAGAAAATGGAAGCTTTGCAGCAGCTAGAGTCCCGTCTCAAGCAATTTATTAATAACTATGGAGACCGATTGGATTCCTCTACCTATCAAGTACAGACTCCCGATACCATCCCGTCAGCACAATCAAAGTCTCTCCAACAAAATGCATCTAATCAGAGCTACAACTACATAAAGGAATCAAAACCGCTCTCTTTACTCGCTCACAAAACCGATCTTACGTTAACCTCGTTGAACGCAATCGCGGATACGATGGAGAAGTCTATGGCTTTAACGCTTGAGCTAGCACAAACGACACGCATTTCTGTGGATGCTTATCCTTCCGTATGGCCTACACGGTCCAAGCTGCTATCTTCAGGGTTTGGCTACCGTAGGGACCCTATAACCGGGCGTGCTGCCTTCCATGCCGGCATAGACATAACGGGAAAGCTCGGCGATCCAGTGTTCAGCGCGGCGGATGGAACGGTGTCAGAAACCGGTTATAACAGCTCTTTAGGGACGTATATCGTGATTGATCATCTCGCAGGACTGCAGAGCGCTTATATGCACCTGAAAGAAATTGAAGCCAAGGTAGGCGATTTCGTCGTCCGAGGAGAAAAAATAGGCTTATTAGGCTCAAGCGGCAGAAGCACAGGTCCCCATTTGCATTTTCAAATCATGCATAAAAATGAGCCCGTTAACCCCATACCCTATCTAAGTTTAATTAAGGAGGACTAACCTTCATGTTTAAAGATCACAAGCGGCTAGCTGCTGCTGATACATTAATCGGCCAAGGCACGTTAAGCGAGGGCAAGATGATTTGCGAAACCAGCCTGCGTATCGAAGGGGAGCACCGGGGGGACATTGAATGCAACGCGGATGTTATCATTGGAGAATGTGGCCTTGCCCGCTCTAATATTATGGCTCGTGATGTCATCATTGCCGGGAAAGTGTTTGGCGATATTATCACAAAGGGGCGGCTTACCATTACCGCCTCCGGCATGTTGACAGGCGCCGTTACAGCTCATTCACTCATCATTCATGATGGGGGCAGTCTAAATGGAAGCTGTCAAATGGAGCCCACAGCAGACTCCAAAAATCGTTCGCTTATAGAAAACGATACCTCTAAGCCTCATGGCAAAGAATTAACAGGCAAGGAATCCAAAGAGAAATCACGACAGGCAGGTTAACGTAAAAAAAGCCGTCCTTTGCTTGTATTGCTTCAACGAGAAGCAGCACGGGCAGGACGGCTTTTTTCTTCAAATCTGGCTATTACGAAGCGACGTCACGCTTATTAAAGATATACCAAGTCAAAGCTATAAAGATCACGTAATAAACACCGAGCACGCCAATGGAATACCCCATGGTCATGCCTTCCCTCATCGGGTTCCCGTCTAGATATTGGGTCAGGTTTAAATGAATGAACAACAGATAATCGATCCATTTATATTCCAGCATAGCAATTAATGCGATAAAGCTGTTAACACCAAGCAAGAGAAACAATGCCATACCGATAGCAAGACCGCTGCTGCGGAATATTGTCGAGAGCATGAAAGCCAGCGTCACCGTGACTACCAGTGAAATTAACGTTAAGCCATAATACTTCAGCATGTATGAAAGAGGGTTTGATCCTTCTCCTCCTACAAAGGTTGGCTTAATATCCGGCGATGCATTTATGCCAAAACAAATCCAATTTACCAGCAGGGTGCTTACGAAGAGCAGAATTGCAAGTAAAAGCGCAAATATCATAATAGAGATATATTTGGACAACAATATTTTCGAGCGTGACCATGGACGGATCAAAAGCAATTTTATCGTTCCGCTTGTAAACTCCTCAGCAACTCCACCGGCAGCAATAACGACCGTGAAAATCGTTACTAGCAAGAACAAGATGGATGATTCCATAAACGCGACATCCCACATCGATGTATCTCTTCCGCCGAAAATCAACCATAATATCGATATCGTTAGAACTAATACGATCAATATTCCCGTCATCACCCATGTGCGAGGACGACGGTAAATTTTCATATTCTCATTTTGTACAAGCGGCAAAAAATTACCCAATTCGTTCCCCTCCCGTCACTTCTAAGAATTGATCTTCGAGTGTTTTTACCTGCGCACGAATACCGTAAACTTTAACACCCGCTGTTACGAGCGAGGAATTAATATTAGCCGTGCCTTCCTTGTCAGCTTCAACGGCGATTGCATTCGATCCTTCGAGTTCCCCCGATATCCCGGCAGCAAGCAGAACATCCAGCGCGCTGCGCTGGTTATCAACTTCAATAACGACGCGATTGTTTACTTTTGCTGCTTGCTCTCCTCGAATGGTTCTAACGTCAATTAGCTTTCCATTCTGAATAATAGCCACGCGGTCACACATGAGCTCCATTTCAGACAGCAAATGGCTTGATACGAATACAGCTATGCCTTCCTCTTTCGAAAGCATTCTCAAGTAATCACGAAGCTCGCGAATACCCGCCGGATCTAATCCGTTTGTCGGTTCATCCAAAATGAGAAGCTGTGGTTTATGTAAAATAGCTTGCGCAACGCCCAGCCGTTGACGCATACCGAGCGAGTAGGTTTTCACTTTATCGCGGATCCGTTCTTCAAGTCCAACCAGTTTCACCACTTCATGGACGCGATGCTCTGTAATCCCTGGAATCATACGCGCATAATGAATTAAGTTATCATAACCGCTCAAATATTTATACATCTCAGGATTTTCTACAATAGCTCCGACATGGCGAATGGCTTTTTCGTAATTTTTGGTAATGCTATGTCCGCCAATGGTAATCTCACCATCTGTAAGAGACATTAGGCCAACCATCATACGAATCGTAGTTGTTTTGCCTGATCCGTTGGGGCCGAGAAAACCAAATACTTCTCCAAGCGGTAAATCGAGCGTCAACCGATCAATTATCGTTCTTTTGCCGATTTTTTTTGTTACGTTTTGCAATTTAACAATGGGCTGCTCCATATCCGTGCTCCTCCTTCAAAAATCCAAATCTTATTTATTATAAACGATTCAGGAAACAATTGGTAGTTTACACAAAAAAACACCTCCGCTCTACAGATGAACTGTAGGACAGAGGCACGTATTATCATTCGTTCGATAGGGCTGTATAACATGTTCGGCAACTTTCGCATCTGCACGAAGGAACATTTTATAGTCATAGTTACTGGTCTTACCCGCCGTTCCTACTATAGCATCCAGCCTATCCTGCTCCACGCTGCATGTTAAGCAATAACCCATTGGATGTACCACTCGGAAAAAACCTGTTCGGAACAAAATATCCGCTTCAGGATTAGAAAGCATCTCCCCGCAACTAACACAATAAAAACGGTCCTTTGAACATATCATCCGATAGATCGCTCCCTCTCTCTTTCGTAATGATTGTATCAACTTCTATATTATATTAGTCAAGCGGCATTAAATAGCAGAAGTTCGATCATAACGTCGATTTGCAATCCATCTAGAAATTTTGGGCCAATACGGAATTTGAAGCACCGCCGCTTCAATCAAGCGTGAGCGCCAGTGATTAGCATATAAGACTCTGCCATCCCTATGAACTGCCTTCAGCTTTCCTATAATATGAGAAAATGGAACCGGTAGCTCCGGTCGATCACAAGTATCACCTCGGAATGTATAAATTGCTGGCTGCTGTTCATCATCCAAATCAATCATACGATATAGCAAAAGTTGTCCTTCCTTGTTTTCAAACAAGCACACATCGCCAATCTGCAGATCCTCTTCACGCACACGAACGAAAGTCGACACATTTCCATCCCGTAAAAATGGATACATTGCGTTACCGTAACATGTTACATCGATGAAGCCTCTACTAGCAATGACCTTCGCAATTATGACAGCCAGCTCATTCCGAACCACCATCTTCTAGTCTCCTATACCGTATTTATTTGACTAGTAATTTCATCCCAGGTGATGCCGAGTCTAATAACATCATCGTCCTTGATTTGCTCACCTGTTTGCACCTCTATTAGCTCCATATTAATTGTTGCGCGCAAACTATGTCTCGCCCGCTCCGGTATCGTAATCGTATCCCCCGGTGCAATGTGCCGGTACATTTCATCCAAAATAAGAACGCCTTCGCCGGATAAAACCGTCCAG
This sequence comes from Paenibacillus sp. 01T443, assembly GCF_056398325.1. NCBI lineage: Bacteria > Bacillati > Bacillota > Bacilli > Caryophanales > Paenibacillaceae > Paenibacillus > Paenibacillus sp. 01T443. The sequence goes on along the minus strand of NZ_JBFTPE010000003.1, from coordinate 33,802 downwards.
GCCTTTCTTCGTTTGAAATGCATTTGATAGCTTGTATTTTGCCCTGCTGCTATAAAAACCCGTTTAGTAACGCTATGTAATCCTGAGGCAAGAACTGCGGTTTCTATTACCCTCGAATGGCCCCATCGTCGTTCCTCATATTTAGGGCGCTCATTCATCGCCTGCAGCTTCGCATTTAGCAGGGAATCAGCATTCTTGCTAGTAACAAGAATGCCATCCGGACTCGCGGCTACAATCACATTATTTAAACCGATTATCGAGATTGGAATATCCAGTTCATTAATAAGCTGTGATTGCTCGCTATCGCTCGATACTTCTCCAATCCCCAGCCTGTCAAAAGCTATTTCCTCCGATAAGGTCTTCCATGTCCCAAGATCCTTCCATCCTCCATCATAGCGAATAACGGACCGTGAGCTTGTTTTTTGCGTAATCTCAGCTTCAAAGCTCGCCTTTGGCATTTTGTAGTATTGTTTATATAACTCATCATAATGAATAGGTAAACTACGACTCATCAGCAGTGTAATCATAAAATCTAACTGGAAAGCATAGATGCCGCTATTCCATAACGCACCGTCTTTTATTAAGGATTGGGCCTCAGCCTCATAAGGCTTTTCCTTAAATGTTTTCACTGCTTGCTCATACATGCCCTCATCCTCACTATGACGGCATGCTTCCGAAATGATGTATCCGTACTGCTCCGATGGATAGCTTGGCCTTGTCCCCAGCATTAACAGCTCCGATCTGCTCTCTCTAATCAGCTTAGGGAGTCCTCTAATACATGAAAAGAATTCACTATCAACATATGCGTCTACTGGCATGACGATGACCGTTTCACTTAATGATACGCCTGCTATTGAATACAAATAAGCCGCAGCAAGCGCTACTGCCGGATAAGTGTCTCTTTGTTCGGGTTCAATAATAACTGGTGTTTTCGCTCCTAATTGTCTCTGCAGCATATCCAGCTGTTGACGACAGGTCGATATCCGTGCATGCTCCTGCAAATCGGCCTCATCCAGCTGTCGCCAAAGTCGTTGGAGCATCGACTCCATACCACCTTGCGGTCCCTCCAAAACAGATAAATATTGCTTTGCACGGTTAGCATTCGATAAGGGCCATAATCTCTTTCCAGATCCGCCTGATAACAATATGATTTTCAAAGAATGTCCCCCTTCTAGCAAGCCTCACTAAACTATCATTGTAATTCCTAACCACTGTAATGCAATCTCTTCGTATTCAATAATCGGCTGTATAAATAATGGATTTTTTGCTGCTGCGGCTGTCTCTCCAAAATCTCTTGATTCATTACGCCAATAATTAAAGAGCGAAGTGTATTGGAACATTCAAATAATACGCCGTGGGCAAATTGATTGTCCTGCTTCGAATTCCACACGATACGTCCTCTAACAATAATTTGCACATTTGAAATCGTCATCCGAAATTCTACGAAATAGTTATGCTGAACGGGCAAATGCAGTCCTGATAAAAAGCATAAGCCATTTTGACTAAGATTAAGCAGAAGCACTGTTGTAGTAGATGGTGTTAACTGTTGACCATCTTTACTGACCAGCCTAAGTTCTGCCTTTACGCCTTCTGTGAAGCGAAGCCTGATGTGGGCGCGCGATACATCGTTTGAATTCGTCGCCATGCTCCATTCCTCCATCATACCTAATTGCTAATTTGATCCTTATTCATTATGAATGATCTTTATTACATGCAAATCTTCCGGTTCCGTACTAAAATAGAAATAATCGCTTTTTTAATACAGGAGGAATTTGATGAGTATCGGTAATCGGCTTGCAGCGCTGAGGGATGAGCGAAGATGGACCCAATTGCAAACTTCAACCGCGCTTGGTATCTCACGCGCAGCATTATCTCATTACGAGAAGAATCGAAGAGAACCCGATTCCGAGACATTATCGAAGTTCGCTGATTTATTTCAGGTTACCGTCGACTATCTGGTCGGAAGAACATTAATTCCCCAGCAAAAATTAACGAATGATGTAAGGCAGTTCGTCGATCACCTCGAGCTTTCTGATGATGAACTGCTTAATAAATACCATCTAACGATCGATGGAAGAACACTTACTGCCGAAGAAACGAAATGGTTTATTTCTCTGATACGGGCCGAACGATTAGAACACTAGCTTGATCTATACAAGAGCGCCATTTTGCTTCGGAAATCCCGATTTGCCTTAGTATGTCATCTATTTCGAGTACAATGACGCTTGAATGCTGGGCAGCCTCTTCATTTGTCATCTCTACTTCATCCTTCAACATAGGATTGGCTCCTAGTAAAATAATAGTAATGATAGAAATAATAACATCATTATACCCGAGTCGCCGGATGGAATATGTCGGTTAGTGGGCGCGGCTTTTTTCTAATTTAGTGGCATTTTGTCGAAAAATAAAAGGGACTGTCGTCTGAAGTAGCACATGCTACTTCAGGGACAGTCCCTTTATTCGATAATATTAATTTTATAGCTTGAATTATTATTTGCCGCCTGCTCTAGCAAGCTCTCTTTTGTTCGCTTCGAAGGCTGCAAGCAATGCTGCTTCGCCTACTAAACCGGTATCCTCGACCTTACGGATCTGTTCAAGCATACGTTTGTAGTCCTTCGGTATAACTTTAACAAATTTCGATAGCGATACATCCCAATCGTTTAATAGACGGGAACCGATCGCGCTCTCTGTATATTGAACATGCGATTCAATCAAACCGCGCAGCTCAGCAATATCCAGTGAATCCTCGAGACGCTCCAGCAATACCATCTCTAAATTGCAGTGGTTGTAGAAATCGCCATTCTCATCATAGATGTAAGCGACTCCGCCTGACATACCGGCTGCAAAGTTACGGCCCGTTTTTCCAAGAATAACGACGCGTCCGCCTGTCATGTATTCGCAGCCGTGATCGCCCACGCCTTCGACAACAACATTAGCTCCGCTATTCCGAACGGCAAAGCGCTCGCCTGCAACACCGCGGATATAAGCCTGACCGCTAGTCGCACCATAAAGCGCGGTATTACCGATAATGACATTCTCTTCGGCTACAAACGTCGCTTTCGGAGAAGGAGCTACGATGATTTTACCGCCGGAAAGACCTTTTCCGACATAGTCATTCGAATCGCCTTCAATGGATAACGTAATACCTTTCGGTACGAATGCGCCAAAGCTTTGACCAGCCGTTCCAACAAAGTGATAAGAAATCGTATCTTCTGGCAATCCAACTGCACCGTATCGGCGAGTAACCTCACTGCCCAGAATCGTTCCGACTACGCGGTTCGTATTCAGGATCGGGAAAGTGCCCCTTACGCGCTCACCATTCTCAAGCGCTGGTTGCGCGAGAGGAACCAGCTTCTGCATATCAAGCGATAGCTCAAGGCCATGGTTTTGTTCTTGAATATTATAGCGTACTGCATCTTGAGGAAGATCCGCTTCATAGAGCAAGCCTGAAAGGTCGATGCCTTTTGCTTTGTAATGCTCGCGAAGCTGTTTCGTTTCAAGAATATCAACACGTCCAACCATCTCTTGGATGGTACGGAATCCTAGCTCTGCCATAATCTCACGAAGCTCTTCAGCAATGAAGCGCAGGTAGTTAACCACATGGCTCGGATCACCCATGAATTTCTTGCGAAGATCAGGGTTTTGTGTTGCAACGCCTACCGGGCAAGTATCCAGCTGGCAAACACGCATCATGATACAGCCAAGCACAATCAGCGGAGCAGTCGAGAAGCCGTATTCTTCGGCGCCAAGCAGCACAGCAATCGCAACGTCACGGCCATTCATCATTTTACCGTCTGTTTCAAGAACTACGCGGTCACGTAATTTGTTAAGCATGAGAGTTTGGTGAGTCTCGGCAAGACCAAGCTCCCATGGCAGACCCGCATGACGGATGGAGCCCATTGGTGAAGCGCCCGTACCACCATCATAGCCGCTTACCATGATCACATCTGCGCGGCCTTTCGCTACACCAGTTGCGATCGTGCCTACGCCAACTCCGGATACCAGCTTCACGTTGATGCGGGCGCGCGGGTTAGCATTTTTCAAATCATGAACAAGCTCCGCCAAATCCTCGATTGAGTAAATATCGTGATGCGGCGGCGGCGAGATGAGACCTACGCCCGGCGTAGAGCCACGAACCTCTGCTACCCAAGGGTATACTTTAAGACCAGGCAATTGACCGCCTTCACCAGGCTTAGCGCCTTGAGCCATTTTAATTTGTATCTCGTCTGCATTTACCAAGTAGTTGCTCGTTACGCCGAAACGACCCGATGCAACCTGTTTAATCGCACTGCGTCTTGAATCACCGTTCGCATCAGGAATGAAACGAGCAGGATCCTCTCCGCCTTCGCCTGTGTTCGATTTGCCGCCTAGACGGTTCATCGCAATAGCCAGGCTCTCATGCGCTTCTTTACTGATCGATCCAAACGACATCGCACCGGTCTTGAAGCGTTTCACGATGGATTCAAGTGATTCAACTTCTTCGATCGGAATCGCTTGACGTCCTTCCTTGAATTGAAGCAAGGAACGAAGCGTTAGATGCTTCTTGTCTTCACCCTGTACGAGTGCCGAAAACTTTTTGTAAAGCTTGTAGTCATTTGCACGGGAAGCCATTTGCAGCGTATGAATCGTCTGTGGAGTGAATAAATGGTCTTCGCCGTCTTTGCGCCACTGGTAATCGCCGCCGGAGTCAAGCTCCTTCTCGCCGCCCTCTTGCTCAGCAAATGCACGGTTATGGTGCTTCAACGTTTCTTCCGCGATCACATCAAGGCCGATACCGCCGATGCGGGAAGGCGTCCATGTGAAGTACTCGTTAATGACATCCTCTTTCAAGCCGAGCGCTTCGAAAATTTGCGCGCCGCGGTAAGATTGAATCGTCGAAATTCCCATTTTAGACAATATTTTAATAACGCCTTTGGTGGCTGCTTTAATAAAGTTTTTCACTGCTTTGTCATGCGATACGCCGCGAAGCATACCTTGACGGATCATATCATCGAGCGTTTCGAAGGCAAGATAAGGGTTAACTGCATTTACGCCGTAACCAAGCAGCAAGGCAAAGTGATGCACCTCACGCGGTTCACCCGACTCAAGTAGGATAGCTACTTTCGTGCGAGTGCCTTGGCGAATAAGGTGATGATGCAATGCCGAAACCGCAAGTAAGGCTGGAATTGCAGCATTATCCTTATCGACGCCGCGGTCGGATAGAATAAGCAGGTTATGACCTTTCGCAATTACACGGTCAGCCGCTTCACACATTTGTGTTAGAGCACCACGCAAGCCCGCTTCTCCTTCATTCGCAGGGAAGAAGATCGGAAGCGTAATGGAACGGAAGCCTGGACGGCGAACATGGCGCAGCTTTGCGAATTGCTCATTCGATAAAATTGGCGTATCCAATTTAATATGACGGCAGCTTTCAGGCTCAGGGTTCAAGAGATTACGCTCAGGACCAATGGTCGTGCCTGTCGCAGTAATGATTTCCTCACGGATTGCATCAATCGGAGGATTCGTAACTTGAGCAAACAGCTGCTTAAAGTAATTGTACAAACGCTGAGGGCGCTCAGACAATACTGCAAGCGGTGCGTCGTAGCCCATCGATGCGATCGGCTCCGCGCCGCTGCCAGCCATTGGCTCCAGCACTTTGCGTACATCCTCGAACGTATAGCCAAACGCTTGTTGTCTCATTTGAACCGTAGCATGGTTTGGTTCAGGCAGCTCAGGCGCTTCCGGCAGGTCTTCCAAATCAACAAGATGCTCGTTAAGCCACTCGCGGTAAGGATGCTCCGTCTCGATCTCCGCTTTTACTTCCTCATCGGAGATGATGCGGCCTTTCTCTGTATCGACAAGCAACATGCGTCCTGGACGCAAGCGGTCTTTGTACAAGATATCTTCTGGCGGGATTTCAACGGTACCCGCTTCTGAACCGAGAATAATATGATCGTCTTTCGTTACATAGTAACGTGCCGGACGTAGTCCATTACGATCAAGCACCGCGCCGATTTTCACGCCGTCTGTAAAGCCAAGCGCAGCCGGTCCATCCCAAGGCTCCATCAACGTGCTGTGGTATTCATAAAAAGCTTTGCGCTCATCACTCATGTTCTCATGGTTTGACCAAGGCTCTGGTACCATCATCATTGCAGCATGTGCCATGGAGCGGCCAGACAAGAACAGGAACTCGAGCGTATTGTCAAACATAGCCGTATCAGAGCCGTCAGGGTTAATGACAGGCTTGATTTTCTCGATATCGTCACCGAACAACTCTGTTGCAAACAAAGTTTGACGAGCATGCATCCAGTTCACATTACCGCGAAGCGTGTTAATCTCGCCGTTGTGGATCATGTAGTGGAATGGATGCGCGCGTTCCCAGCTCGGGAAAGTATTCGTACTGAAACGAGAATGAACAAGCGCCATTGCCGATACAACCGACTCATCGTTCAGCTCGGTGTAGAACGAGCGAACTTGCTCAGTCGTAAGCATTCCTTTGTAAACAATCTTTCTCGAGGACAAGCTCGAGAAGTAAAACATATTGCCGCCTTCTTTGCCGGCATAACGAATCGCAAGCTCAGAACGCTTACGAATCACGTATAATTTACGTTCAAATGCCATATTGTCTTTCAAGCTATCGTTCATGCCGATAAAAAGCTGACGGACATAAGGCTTAACAGCTAATGCGGATTCACCCAGCTTCTTGTCATCCGTTGGAACCGTACGCCAACCGATTACCGATTGGTTCTCTTCTTGAACAATCGATTCCACTTCACGCTCAATAGCGACGCGGGCAGCTTCATCCTGCGGCATGAAAATCATACCTACGGCATAATGTCCTTCGACAGGCAGTACAATTTCTTGCTTCTTTAATTCAGCTGCAAAAAATGCATGCGGAATTTGAAGCAAAATACCTGCTCCGTCTCCGGTATTCGGTTCGCTGCCTTGACCGCCGCGATGCTCCATATTCTCGAGCAGCATCAGCGCTTGGCGGATGACCGTGTGTGATTTTATTCCCTTGATGTTGGCCACAAAGCCCATGCCGCAAGCATCTTTCTCGAATTGCGGATCATAGAGCCCCTGCTTCGGCGGCAATCCCAAAATATGTTCTTTCATTGTGTGCAACCTTTCTATGAGAAGATTTTTGGGTAAGCGTGAACGTGTTGAAAATAAGCACCGATGAATACGCATTACGCTTCATTTTTGGCTTGTTTTATCATAGAATGGTAGTCAGCGAGGCGCATCGGCCTGCTCCTTGCCATTCGTAAGCTAAACGGCTGCAGCTCTGCCAAAGAGCACATCCGTCTAATTGACCATATACCGGGCCTATACCGCGACATTGCGATTATTATATTATTTTAACATTAGGCCATAGCGGAATCAATTTAATATTTTCATAATTATTTGCACTATTTTACTACAACCGCAATCGCTGAATACTGTCCTCTTGCTGAGCAGTCCCCGTTTTAACGCGAAATATAAGCATAGCACAGTTCACTGCTTATATTTTCTTATATTTTATCAGAAGGAAGTGTAGATGTTGTATAGCAAGTTAAGGAAAGTATCATTCCGCGTATTGGCGTCCGTTATCATCTCGAGCTTGATGGTAAATGCCTTTACTTCCTTTCTTCCCTCAACCCGTTCCACAAGCATCCAAGCAGCATCCCAAACAGRCAAAGCAGCTGACAGCAAGACCTATCATATCRTTGCGATTGGGGATTCCGTAACCGCCGGCTACGAGCATGGGTTTACCGAGCATGCGGTCCCATACGGCTTCGTAGAGCATGTTTACGAGCAGGCACTCTTCCATGGACTCCGTTCAGACTATTTAAACTACGGCGTGCTTGGGCTCCGGACAGCAGGCCTTAAGCGCTGGATGGATGCCGTAGTCAATGGAGTTACTGTAAAAAGCTCAGATATTCAGAGCAGCCTTCCAGATCCGCGCGCAGACCGAATATTCGCCGAATCAAAGCTGCTTCGATCCGCTTTAGGCAATGCTGAGCTCATCCTTATGACAATCGGCGGCAACGATATGTATGCCGTGCTGGAGAAGCTCGAGGAAGGCGCTGACCAAGCTGAAGCGACAGCTGTACTGAACAAAGCTTTGGACATTTACGAAACGGAGCTTGAGGCATCCCTTCGGTTGATCTTAAGCCTGCAGCCGAAGGCTAAGATTGTTGTAGCCGATCAATATTTGCCTATTCCAAAGCCCGTAAGGATCGGCGCATTCGTTTTTCCATTATACCCTGAGGCTGACCGTTTGTTTCTCGAGGAAAGCGTTAAAAAGCAGCGTGAGCGGCTTAACAAAATTGTCGGTCGACTGACAAAAGACGGCATGCAAGTGAAAATAGCAAATGCGGCGTCTGCGTTTATCGATAATGAGTTAGCCTACACATCGATTGCCGATGGGGACATACATCCTAGTAAGGCTGGCTATGCGGCAATGGGGAAAGTTTTTGCAAAGGCCATTTGGGGAGATTATCGCGCGGTAAAACCAAAAGAAGACGGGGAACTCGTTTCAATTGTCCTTAATGGCAAAGAAATGATTAGCACAAATAAACCGCTTCTTGTCCAAAATCGAACCTATGTACCGCTCCGCAGCATCGCGGAGGCCATGGGCGCAACGATATTATGGAACGAAGCCACACGAACCGCTACGGTTAAGCTTGAGAACGGTACCGTTGCTATTACCGTAGGCTCAGACATTATTCGTGTTAATGGCGACCCCAAACAGCTGCATGCACCGCCTGCCTTCGTTCATACGGCCGGCAAGGCGAGAACCCTGTATGTTCCGCTTTCCGCTTTGTCCGAAGGCTTGCAGTTCCAGGTCGTCTTTCGTGAAACTTTAAAAACGGTCTTCATTAATAAATAAAAATGGTTACTTGTATTCCTTCAAAAGCTGCTGCATTTGTTCAAGTCCTTTGGCCGTCCAACGGTGTAATCGGTCCAAAGCCGCAATCTCTGCTTCTGCAGCAGCCCTTAGCGACACGCCGTACTCTGGAATTGTCCCGGAATACGACTTCACATCGCGGAGCAAAACAGTTGTTTTCTCCGTATAGCTAAGCGCGCGTCTCTCGTGGAACATAGGCACATCCGGATTGTAAGGATTATGAAGATCGCCTTGCTCCGGATGCTTTAGTACAGCCAATATCTTGACTAGGGCGCGTGGTCCGTTTATTTCGATAAGCTCCCCGACATAATGTCCGGAGCGCACCTCGGCTTTAACGTTATCCCCTATTTTAAAATTCTGATCGTTCTGATTTATCGGTTCCATTAATATCATCCTCACTTATTATTTTATTATCACTTGTAAAATATATGTAAATATAGTTGACTCTAGGGATACATATTATAATTATACGCGCTTCTTCATTCAAGGATAAATTATCCTAAGCGCTATTCGCAACCCTGATGGATAAAACTTGTATTACTCGCACTTGCATCGTAATATGGAATTAGAAAAGTAGGTGGAATGAATGCGTAAGAAAAGAGTGCTTCTGCTCTCTGAAGGCTTTGGCTCCGGTCATACTCAAGCTGCCTATGCGCTCGCTGTCGGACTAAAGCAGTTAAGTCCGGGGATTCAGACCCGCGTCATCGAGCTTGGAAAATTTCTTAATCCGGTGCTTGGTCCATGGATTATATCTGCATATCGCAAAACAGTAAGCAAACAGCCTAAGATGGTCGGTCTTATGTACCGCAGCAACTATAAAAAATCATTTAATCGCCTTACTCAGCTTGCGCTTCATCGCATGTTTTATACCCAAACGTCACAGGTCATCTCCCAGTTGAAACCGGATTTGATTATTTGTACGCATCCGGGTCCGAATGCGGTTGTGGCAAGACTCAAGCGTTTAGGGCTGGACATGCCGCTGTACACGCTTATAACGGATTACGATGCACATGGCTCTTGGGTAAACAAGGAGGTCAACCGCTACCTTGTTTCCTCGTCTCTCGTGAAAGACCGGCTTATCGAGAAGGGCATCGTGGAAGATCGAATCGAAGTGACAGGTATCCCCGTACATCCGAATTTCTGGCATACATACGATAAAGAGGAAATACGAGAGCAGTATCATTTAAAAAACATGCCGACCGTACTCATCATGGGCGGCGGCTGGGGAATTATGTATGAGGATAATGCCCTCGAATACATGACGAAATGGCGGGAAAGCACTCAGCTCATCTACTGCGTGGGCTCGAATGAAAAGATGAAGGAAAAGATGCTTTCTGATCCGCTATTTCAGCATCCGAACATCCATATTTTGGGCTTCACCCGGGAAGTGAACAAGCTGATGGATGTGTCCGATCTGCTCATAACGAAGCCTGGTGGAATGACCTGTACGGAGGGCATGAGCAAAGGAATTCCGATGCTGTTTTATGAACCAATCCCCGGTCAAGAGGAAGAGAACTGCGAATATTTCATTAGCAACGGTTTTGGCGAAATGCTCGACTCGAACGATACCGTCGATCGATGGTTCTCGCTCATCCACGAGCCTTACGCCTCTGGTCAATTCAGGGACGGTCTGCTATCCAAACGAAATCAACAATATGACCCCATGAATTGTCCGAACGCCGTACTGCGACTAATGCAGTGACGGCTTTCTTTTTTAAACGGGATCGAAGCATAAATTGTGTACCCTTATCCAAATAGTATAACTGATGAAGGGAGCTGTTTAGTATGAGTTCACTAATGACAGACGGTAAAACAATTATTTTGAGGATTGAAATCGATACGAATATCGCGCAGTTTGGACGTGCGGCTACAGCCATTGAGCAGGCGAAGGGCGACATCATCGCGATTGACGTCATACATACAGACAAAAACAAAAGCTTGCGCGACTTAACGGTCAAAATTACAGAGCATGGCGCAGCTGAACGGCTCACGGCGGCACTGAAATCATTAACGGGAATTCGTTTAGTCCATATTTCCGACCGCACCTTTCTGCTTCATTTGGGTGGGAAAATTACGATTCAGCCCAAAACCCCTATCCAGAACCGTGACGACTTGTCCCGGGTTTATACGCCAGATGTCGCCAGGGTTTGCCAGGCTATTTTTGATGAACCGTCAAAAGCATATACGCTTACGATAAAAAGAAACATGGTGGCAGTCGTATCCGACGGGAGCGCCGTGCTTGGTCTAGGAAATATCGGACCCTATGCGGCAATGCCTGTCATGGAAGGGAAAGCGATGCTGTTCAAGCAATTTGCTGACGTTGACGCATTCCCGATTTGTCTCGACACGCAGGACACGGAAGCCATCATCGCCACCATAAAAAACCTGGCTCCTGCATTCGGAGGCATTAATCTTGAAGATATATCTGCACCGCGCTGCTTCGAGATTGAACAAAGGCTTCGGAAGGAGCTCGATATTCCCGTCTTTCACGACGATCAGCACGGCACTGCCGTTGTCCTATATGCTGGGTTGCTTAATGCTCTTAAGCTGACAGGCCGCACCTTGAGCGAGACTCGCATCGTGATCTGCGGTATCGGGGCAGCAGGAACTGCCTGTACGAAAATGCTGCTTGCAGGCGGCGCCCAGCATATTGTCGGCGTAGACCGCGAAGGTATTTTGACCGCCGACCGCGAGTATGACAACCCCATGTGGCAGTGGTACGCAGAGAATACGAACGCTCAACGGAAAAGCGGCGGGCTGGCTGAAGCATTAAACGGAGCGGATGTGTTTATAGGCGTATCGGCTGGCGGAATATTAACGCGGGCCCATATCGAAACGATGGCCAAGGATCCTATCGTATTCGCAATGGCTAACCCTGAGCCGGAAATAAGACCAGAGCTGGCTGAGGATATCGTTGCGGTGTTCGCAACCGGCCGTTCGGATTACCCGAATCAAATCAATAACGTGCTTTGCTTTCCTGGCATTTTCCGGGGCGCTCTCGACAGCCGGGCTGCTACCATTAATGAAGAGATGAAGCTCGCAGCCGCAGAGGCCATTGCCTCAGTGATTAGCGATGAAGAGCTGAGCCCTATGTACATCGTGCCTAGCGTCTTTAACACCCGTGTTGTAGAAGAGGTTCGCCGCCGTGTTATCCAGGCCGCGCAGCAAAGCGGTGTCTCTCGCCGTCAAATTCGGGAATAGCCGCTGTAAATGTCGTGAAGCACACGCCGCTAAAATATGGGTATCCCCCGTATTTTAGCGGCGTTTTTTCGGCTTGCAATAAAACTATACTAGGCCATCACTCCTTAAGGCGTCTGCGACTATTGGACTTTGAGTATAAACGGTTCGAAAATTGCTTAGTCAAATAGTTAAAAAAGTGCTTGAAACCTGCGAGCGGGCATACACGTATTCGTTCTTATGTGCCGGATTTGGATAACATGCGCTTCTATCTCTGAACCATAAAATAAACTTAGTAAAAACACATGACAACTATCATCTTCTTAACCGTATTAAATATGCTATAATTAAAATATCAAGCGCTAAAGCGCTTTTTCAACAAACTGCAGCATATATTAGCAAAAAAGGGAATTTCCACACGGTATCTCGTTAAGCAGGCTTTATGTGCAGGTTAGTTGACGGAAAGGGAGCCTGGTAATGTTTCAAGCTGTAGTCAAATTTTTAGAAGATTTCGGGCCTCTGGGATTATTTATTCATGCATTTTTAGACGCAGTTATTTTTCCCATTCCCGCGTTTTTCCTTCAAGTTTCATTAAGCTTACTCAATCCAACTACAGCAATATGGCTGGCTACCGTCGGTTATGTCGGCTGTCTCTTAGGTACACCCGTCGGGTATTATCTGGGAAAGGTCATGGGCAAATCCGTCCTCTATAAATTTCTAAAAAAAGAATGGATCGACGCTGCCACGGAAAAGTTTCAGAAAAATGGCGAAACAGCCATTCTTATCGGTTCATTCACACCTATACCATTTAAAGTCTTTACGATATTGTCAGGGTGCTTAAACTTCCCGTTGTGGAGATTGATCGGTTACGCGGCAATTGGGCGGGGATTGAAGTTCTATATTGTCGGGTTGCTATTCTACTTCTATGGCCGTGCCGCAGAAAGCATGGTAAAGGATGTTTCTTTATATATTTTCATAGGAGCCGTTCCCATCGTTATTGTGTATCTTATTATCCGCAAAAAACGCAATAAGAAAAAAGCGCTGCAAGAACAACAAACGGAGTCAAAGTTATCCGATTCCGTAAAACAAGCAGACAGTACAACCATACAAATTGATTCATAAATGAAACAGAACTTCTATAAAAAAAACCGGTCTGGGTTTCTCCCTGACCGGTTTTTTTTGAATTACAAAGCGCTTCCGCCAAATACGATACGGTATTCCCATGCGGTGCCCGCTATATTGCTGATTGTAACACCGCCTCCTTCGTTAGAGAAGGTGTGCAATACTTTGCCGTCACCTAAATAGATACCATCATGTGTGATCGTCGCCGTTGACTTGTCGATTCCCGTATAAGAAGAAGGCTTTGAGCCTTTGTATGACATGAAGAATACCAGATCGCCGCGCTCGAGCTCTTTCCAATTCGTCTTTATCGGACCTTTATCCTTTACATACTGCTCCTGCTGACGCGAATCAGCGGGCAGCTTCACGCCAAGCCCGTCAAGGAAGGATTGCCTAACGAAGTCAGAGCAATCAAAGGTTGTTGTTGTGTTACGGCTTGAACCGTACTCATACGGCGTACCCAAATACTTCATACCCGCTGCAATCATCTTCTCGACTGCTTCAGCCTTCGTTTCTTCCGGTTTAGTTATCGTGTTGTCTCCTCCGCTGCCGCCGGTATTTCCTGAGCCGCTATTAGGAATAGTACCTGTGACGCTTAGATAGGAGGCTTGCGTACTCACATAGCCCCGAACACCACTGCTGTCCTTTACCTCATACCAATAGCTGTTTGTTTTCGCAAGAATGGTAACCTTCTCGCCTATTTTTAAATACCGAATCCGCTCTCCTGAAGTAGAAGCCGTTTTTCGGAAAGAAACGGATGCCTTGACAACTGCATTGCCGGATTGTTCAGGTGCTGGGCTTGTCAGCTCTATATATTGAGAAGAGGTGGATATGTATCCTGTTTTACCCGAGGAATCTTTAACTTTATACCAATACGAGTTGACTTTTTCAATAATCGTTACTTGTTCGCCTTTCATTAAGCTGCGAATGATTGAAGCTGAAGTAGACGGTGAGGTGCGCATATTGACACTGGATTGTACCTCGCCTGCTTGAGCTGCCAGTGCAGCCGGGACAGAAATCGAGCTAAACAATAATGCGGCCGTTAACGTTGCCGTTGCTATCCTTTGTTTCATAGTGTAGTGCACTCTGTACGCCTCCCTTGGTGTTTAAACCGTGTAGGTGTAACGGTTTCTGCTCTCATTGTAAATTCGTTTGGGAGAGACAAGTATCGTCCAATCTGCCTATTTACCAATACCTTGAAATGAGTTGAAAGGCATATAAACGCACTGTAAAATAATGCAAAAAAGGCATTTCCATTTAGGAAATGCCTTTACGCCTATTGTCTATGTGATTTACTGCGATGTTTCTAAGATTATTTAAGTGTTCCCTCATTTGATTGGGTCTTTAGCTCCAAACAACAAACCAGGACTTTATATTCACCAAAAATTCACACGTATTCCATTGGTAATAATTACCGATTGTTTTCAATGCTTTTCTGTCGTAATGATTTCAATATTTTCAACGAGCTCATGAGGTTCAACATGAACATGAACACTCATTATATTGTGCTTCCGGCCCATTCGATGTTCAATCTCGTCGCTGATGCGGTGACTTTCAATAAGCGTCAGCTCGGGATCAACCTGTACAATCACATCCACAAGCACATGGCTTCCATGGACTCTGGCCTTAATATCCTTTATTGTCTTAACACCTTTTGTTTTGGCAATTGTCGTGCGCAGCGAGGATAGCTCGTTTTCATCGAAACCATCCGTTAACGCATGTGTAGAGCTATAGAAGATCTCCCAAGCCGTTTTACAAATAATTGCCCCTACTGCAAGCGCAGCAACAGGATCCAGCCACGGAAGCCCAAACTGAGCGCCTATAATACCGATTGCCGCGCCGATACTGACAAGCGCATCCGATAAATTATCTTTAGCGGCAGCCAGCAAGGCTTGATTGTTAATGCGAAGAGCCAGCTTCCGATTATAAATATAAACGCCGCCCATACAAACTGCCGCGAACAATGCGATCCAAGCCGAGTTTAAATTCGGTACATGATGATCCGAAGCAAACAATGATTTTACTGCGCTGATCAGAACTTGAATGCCCACCGTCGCCATAATGAAGGAAGCAATAAGCGCAGCAATCGTCTCCGCGCGGAAATGGCCATAAGGATGATCCTTATCCGGCGGTTTTTGCGAGATGCGGAGGCCTATCAATACGGCTGCCGATGCGACGATATCCGTCAAGTTGTTAAAGCCGTCTGCAACGAGAGCCCCCGACACAAACCAGTAGCCAGCACCGAGCTTCAGCGCAGATAACGCCAAGTAGGCGCCGATACTAACCCAGGCACCCTTCTCGCCCTGTTTAATCTCATCATACTGATTCAGTTTCAATACCCTCCCAAACGTAAAAGCGTATGTATTTTCAAGCTCTCGTAACCTATGGGTATCATACCCGAACGAACCCGTGTGGGTCTAGAGAAACAGTGTTTACCAGGTGCGTACTTTTATGCATAGACGCAACAATTCACTGCGCCGCTCAAGCTTGGGCCTACAAAATAAAACGCTCTAGACAAAGGTCTAGAGCGTTCATAGGTCCAAGGCTATGCTAAGAAAAATATTTCATTCATTCGCTTAATTGGCTCAGCTTCTTGGAAATCAAAGGAGCCCTGCACCATTTTAGACGTAATGGCATTCCAACGCCCGCAAGCCTCGCTGTCTGCAATGTAGGCAAATGCCGCCTCAACATCATCGCATTCGAAGCAATAGAAAAACTGGTTTCCATTTTGAAAAATGGAATAGTTGCGGATACCCGCCTTACTGTGCTCCTCCATAATTTCCTGCCACGGCTCACCGTGCATGCGGACATACTCATCAAGACATTCCTCTTTAATCGTCCAAGTCCATGCAAACTTATTGCTGCCAGTCATTTTAGAAAACCACCTTTCATACCGCTTCTTATGGCATGATTATAGCATAAGCGTGTACTTTTTTGGTTAATGTTACCGAGCCTAGGCAGAGGACCCCGTTCACAAAAAAAACAGCCGGATATCTATCCGACTGTTCATTCTTATCTCTGTTAGTTGATTTCGTAAATTTTATAAATCTCATCAAGCATTAGATTTGCAGCTATTACACCGCCAGCTGTATTCCAAATCGCATCGCTAACTCTAATCGCTTTATTGTTCTTCACGACTTGAAGGCTTTGCCATAGCGGATCCTTCAGCATTTCTTCTTCCATTTCCGTTCCTTTGCCGTCACCGGTCTCGTAAGTGAAATAGAAAAGCATATCTGCATCGACTTCAGGAAGGCGTTCCTTCGTAATTTCTTCTACAAAGGTATCTTTGTATTTCTGACTATCCGGACGAGTAATGCCTAGCTTCGAGAAAGCAATACCCGTAAAAGTATCTTCTAAGTAAATCCGGGTTTTTCCTGCCATAAAACGAACGACCGAAACCTTTTGGTTCAGCTTATCGCCTGCTTTGCTTTTAAAGTCGGCAGCACGGCTGTCATAGTCAGCAATGACTTTGTCACCTTCCGTCTTTTTGCCGATTGCGTCCGCGTACAATTTGAAGTTAGACTGCCAAGCACCGCGCAGCGTTTCAGAAAAGACGGTAGGCGCTATAGCATTTAGCTGATCGTATACTTTTTCTTGGCGCAATTTATTACCAATAATAAGATCTGGTTTAAGGCTCGCGATTAGCTCCATGTTCGGCTGACTCTCTTCACCTACTACAGTTACGCCTTCCATATCCGCTTTTATATGCTCGTACCACGGCTCTCCTGTCCATGATTTTACGGCACCGACCGGCTTAACGCCCAGTGCAAGAAGAGCTTCCGTTCCTTCATTCGTCAAGACGACAATACGCTCAGGCGTTCCTTCAATTTTGGCCTCGCCCATTGCATGTGTGATGACTCTTGCTTCCGCAGTGTTCGACGCTCCCGCTTCATTTGTTGCTGCAGCATTTTCATTACTATTGTTTGACCCGGATTGACCGCATCCCGATACGACTACGGCTAGCGCAAGCAATACCGTGGTTGCTGTCCAAGTTAATTTCTTCTTTAATAAATGATACATTGTTTTCTCTCCCTCGTGTTGAAAATCATTCTCATTGTTATCCCAAACGAAACTATACCAGCGACTCAAGCGAATGTCAACAATTATTGATAATGATTTTCAACATCATTGACAGTGTTACAGCGATCCCCTAAAATGTTGTAGTAGTAATCCTAATTATTCGACGATACTTTAATGTTAGCACATATAACAATTTAAGGAATATTTCATCATTCTTGCAACTGAGGAAAGAGGACATTATGGATACATTATTACATACTCGTGCTCAAAGAACGGCAGGGCTTATCGTGGGACTGCTTCTCTTTGCCGCGGGTATCGTTTGCAGCATCGCTTTCGGAGTGACCAATATCAGCTGGCGGACCATCTTGGCTTCGTATCGGGCGTTCGATGGCTCGCAGGAGCATCTTATTATTCAGACAGCGAGGATGCCGCGTGCGCTTATTGCTGCCGCAGCAGGGGCAGGCCTGGCTGTTGCCGGATCGCTAATGCAAGGCATAACACGAAATCAGCTGGCTTCACCCAGTCTATTCGGCATTAATGCGGGAGCTGCCTTTTTCATTGTAATCGGCTCGGCTTTTTTCGGAGCTAGCGGTTTAACGACATATGCGACACTTGCCTTCATCGGCGCTGCTTTTACAGCGGCCCTTGTCTATACTTTGGGATCCATCGGCAATGACGGCTTAACACCGCTTAAGGTTACGCTTGCAGGAGCTGCATTAACCGCGTTTTTTTCTTCCCTTTCATTAGGTGTTCTGCTTACGAGCGGACAAACTTTCGATCAGGTGCTATATTGGTTTGTTGGTTCGGTCGCCGGTCGGGATTTGAATATATTTACAGCTGCTGCTCCCTATATGGGGATCGCCTTGATCGGTGCCTTCATCCTTGCCAGACATATGAATGTGCTGACGCTTGGAGAAGATGTGGCCGTCGGGCTTGGGCAAAAAACAGTCTATATTAAACTAGCCGCGGGAATCATTATCGTCTTACTTGCGGGAGGCTCGGTATCCATGGCCGGTCCAATTGCTTTCGTAGGCATTATCATTCCTCACCTGATGCGCTATTTGGTCGGCATCGACTATCGCTGGGTTATTCCTTATTGCGCAGTGTATGGCGGCGTTCTGCTGCTGGCAGCCGATATCGGGTCACGGTATATTTCATTTCCGAAGGAAGTTCCAGTTGGGATTATGACGGCTATCATTGGCGTTCCTTTCTTCGTCTTTATCGCCAGAAGAGGAGGCCGTGCCTAGTATGAATAAATGGATTACCATTAGAGGCCGCAGACATTCATTTCAAGTAGACCGCCGTACCGTCATGATGGTTATTTTATTATTTCTCGCTAATTTGGCTGCGGTCATCATTTGCGTAGGACTTGGGAGCAAAACGATTAGCCCTTTTACTGTAATAAGCGCGTTTTTTGGGAACGCGGATTCTTCTGATTCGATGATTATCTTCTCGCTTCGAATGCCCCGGGTCTTGATTGCCGTAATGGTAGGCTCGGCTCTCGCCGTATCCGGCGCTTTGCTTCAGGGTATCGTACGCAACCCGCTGACCTCTCCGGACATCATTGGCATATCAGGAGGAGCTTCATTAGGCACTGTCATTTTTATCTTGTACTTCTCGCATATCAGCATTCGCTTCATGCCGCTGAGTGCTATTCTAGGCGCATTTGGCGCCGCGTTCCTTATCTACTTGTTTGCTTACCGCAAAGGCATCACGCCGCTTCGGCTCGTGCTAATCGGCATCGGTATGGCTACTGCGTTAACAGCCTTTACTTATATGCTCATCTTAACGTCATCCTTTACGCCTACTGCCGTCGCCGTCAAAGCCTTCACGTTTATGACAGGCAGCATATACGGCGTCTCCTGGGAAAGAGATGTGAAAGCCTTACTTCCTTGGATTATCGTACTTTTTCCAATTGCACTTATTTATGCCCGGCATCTTAATGTGCAGGAGCTTGGTGACGAGGTTGCTACAAGCGTCGGCAGTTCCGTGCAGGTTAAACGCACCATTTTACTCATCATCAGCGTTGCGCTTGCAGGGGCAGCGGTTTCTATCGGAGGTGCAATCAATTTTATCGGCCTAATGGCTCCGCATATTGCACGCAAGCTTGTTGGCCCCTCCTACGGAGGCGTTATCCCGGTTTCTGCTCTCATTGGCTCTCTCGTGTTATTATTATCTGATCTTGTGGCAAGAGTAGCCTTTATTCCGCTCGATATTCCCGCCGGCGTATTTACAGCGGCGATCGGAGCACCCTTTTTTATCTATTTGCTATATCGTCACCGCAACGGGTCGTAACTGTCGCCGGGGCATTCACTTAAAATAAATTGGAAAACAGAAGGAGTGCTTCTCGTGTCCTCCATTCAAGCGAAAAACCTTACTTTGTCTTACGGACAAAAGGAGATTTTCAATCATCTCGATTTGCTTATTCCTTCGGGGAAAATTACGGTGTTCATTGGCAGTAACGGCTGCGGCAAATCGACGCTGCTTCGTTCCCTTGCGCGCCTCTTAAAACCGCAGGAAGGCTCTATATTGCTTGACGGCACTGAAATTGCCAAGCTCTCGAGCAAGGAAATCGCTAGACGGCTCGCCATCCTGCCGCAGGGTCCTATCGCTCCTGAGGGGTTAACCGTCCATCAGCTTGTGAAGCAAGGACGCTATCCCTACCAAAGCTGGCTTCAGCAATGGTCGCACGAGGATGAGAAGATGGTGAAAAAGGCGCTTGCGGTAACGCACATGGACGAGCTGTCCTCCCGTTCGGTGGATTCACTCTCCGGCGGTCAGCGCCAGCGTGCTTGGATCGCGATGACCCTGGCGCAAAATACACCCACCATTTTGCTGGATGAGCCTACAACGTATCTCGACATGGCACATCAGATTGAAATACTTGATTTGTTGTTCGAATTAAACGAGCAAGAGAAACGCACGATCGTTATGGTGCTGCATGATATTAATCTCGCTTGCCGTTACGCGGATCATATCGTTGCCGTAAAAGACGGCCGCATTCACGCGCAAGGAAGTCCGGAGGCAATCATGAATGAACAGCTTATCCGTGACGTCTTCGATATGGAATGCCAAATTACAGCTGACCCGATCTTCGGTACGCCGCTCTGCATACCATACGGAAAGGGCAGAAAGCTGCCGATTGCTAAAGAAATCATGTATTCGTGAATTCCTGCGATCTCATTCCAACAAGCGTAAACGGCTGTCGCCGTCCTCTGTGGCAAAAGCTGACGTTTCGCGGTGATATATAAGCACATTTATAAGTGAAAACTTATAAATTCTTATATATTAAGAAAGAGCCTGTCTCCATAACGGAGCAGGCTCTTTCTTTGTTTTCCTTATACGCTTGACTGGGTATGCTAGGAAACAACCTTATAAATCCTTCCCTCGTGCGCCCTTAACTCCATGCTTCGCTTCTCACAGTTCCAGCTGTCAGCTGTCTGCTCATAGATGCCCAGCACCAGCTCAAGCTCCAAATGAATCAAATCATTGCCGAAATACGTCTCCGAAAAAGTAAACGTACTCGTCTCGTTGCTGTGGTTCAACAGCACAATCCATTCCGATCCCTCATATTCGCGCACATAAACATAAAGATGAGGATCTTCTCCGCTGATGTCAGTGAAATCTCCATAGACCATAACCGGATTGCTTTTACGCAGTGCTGTAAGTTTTCTGTAAAACGCCAAGACGGAATTCGGATCACTTTCCGCCTGCTGTACATTGATTTCCGTATAATTCGGATTTATCTTAATCCAAGGCTCCTCACTGCCAAAGCCTGCATTTGGACCGTCATTCCACTGCATCGGAGTTCTGGAGTTATCCCGGCTAAGCGGCTGCAAAGCGCGAAACACCGCTGCCGGATCTCCTCCTTTGCCGATCTCTTCGACATATTTATTAAGCATAGCGATATCCTTGTAATCACCGATCGTATCATACCTTACGCCAGTCATTCCGATCTCTTCCCCTTGATAGATATAAGGGATACCCGGGAGCGTATGTATCATCATGCCGAGCAGCTTAGCGGATTCCACCCGGTACTCTTGATCATTGCCGTAACGCGATACCTGCCTCGTATGATCATGGTTGTTCAGAAACTGTGAGCCAAATCCGCGGCCTGCCAGCGCTTCTGCCCACAATCGTTGAATTCGCTTGAAACGCAGCATATCCCACTCCGGCATCTCATCGGCAACCTCGAAATGGAACAGTGTATTCAACTCTTGACGCTCCTCATCAACGAACAAGGGGCCTGTCTCTGGCGTAGCGAAGGCAATTTCACCGACGGTCATCATATCATAGTGCCTAAAAACCTCACGGTTCATTTCTTGTAAATATTCATGAAGTCCGGGATTATGCGTCAAATATCGAATATCGCGGGGGTTCTCCACATCCGTCAACAGCTTCGGCTTTGCCAGCAGTGCCAGGGCATCAAGCCGTAGGCCGTCCACTCCCTTATCAAGCCAGAAGCGCAGCATTTTGTATAATTCATACCGCATCTCTTTATTCGCCCAATTCAGATCAGGCTGCTCGATCGCGAAGGAATGCATATAATATTGCCCAGTTGCCTCATCCAACTCCCAGCTTGACGGGTTGAAATAGGAGCGCCAATTCGTTGGCGGTTCGCCGTCCTTTCCATCCTGCCAAATATACCAATCTCTCTTCGGATTGCTGGCCGAGGAGCGCGATTCCATAAACCACGGATGACGATCCGAGGTATGGTTCACTACGACATCCATCATCAGCTTCATCCCTCGCGCATGGGTCTGATCCACTAATAAATCAAAGTCCTCCATTGTGCCGGCCTTATTCATTACCGCATAATAATCGGATACGTCGTAGCCGTTATCCTTATCCGGCGATTCATTAAACGGATTAATCCATACCATCGTTACACCGAGCGATTGAATATAATCCAGCTTCTCAATCACGCCTTTTAGATCACCGATTCCGTCCCCATCCGTATCTCGAAAGCTCCGCCAATAAACCTGATATACGACCGATTCCTTCCACCAAGCCGGCTTTACCTCCATGTCGCTCTCTCCTTTACTCGTCGATCATCTTTTGTCTATACGATAATGGCGCATGCCCGGACACCGGTCCAAGCGCTGCGCCATTCGTTTCCTGCGATATAATCCTGCTCTAGCCCTTGATCGAACCGCCTAACATGCCTCGAACAAAATACCTTTGTAATCCAAAAAATACAGCTAAAGGCATCAACATCGATACGAATGCGGCAGCTGTAAGCAGATGCCAATCATTCCCTCTCGAACCGACCATATTCGCGATGTTCATGGACAAAACTTGTACCTCCGGTTGGCTGCCGAGGAATATAAGCGATACCAAGTAATCATTCCATACCCATAAAAACTGAAAGATGCTGATCGAAGCAAGCGCTGGAACGGACAGCGGCAAAATCAGCTTGCTAAAAATCGTAAAGTTCGTTGCCCCGTCCATAAACGCCGATTCAAACAAATCCTTCGGGAGCTGGCTGATTGATGTGTACATAAAATAAGTAATCAGCGGCAATCCAAATGCGGTATGCGCGAGCCATATGCCAAAATAAGTCCCATTAAGACCTAGCGACGTATAGTCACGCAAAATCGGAATAAGCGCCACCTGAAGCGGAACAACCAACAATGCAATGACGATAACAAACAGCGTCTTCCTGCCTGGGAAGCGAAGCCATGCAAAAGCATAAGCGGCAAAGGAAGCAATAAAGATCGGAATAACGGTCGCCGGAACGGTAACTGCAATCGTATTCCAGAAGGAACGCGACATCCCGCTGCCCTTCTCGGTTTTTGTCGTGCCGTCCGGCATCGTGATGGAGTAGGTTTTCCCTCCAAGCACCGTCTCGTAGTTCTGAGTCGTAAAACGGGAAATGACCGTCCACTGCTTATCCTGGACGTTCAAGAGCCGAGCTCGCCGGTTCTCCCAAATCAGCCGCTCTCCGCCAACCACTACACCTGCTCGCAGCTGATCATCCGAATAGGTAACATCGTTCACCTTAATCGGCTCGCGAAGATCGGTATCTTTGGGCAACTGAATTTGCTCAGAGGTTTGCCAATCACGATGCGGCAAAATATTCCACCAGCCCGTTGACAAAATGTCAGCGGCAGGCCGGAACGAAGAAACGAGCAGACCGAGCGTCGGGATCGTCCAGATGAGACAGATGATGGCGAGCACCGTATTCACGAGCCATTTGGACTTGCGAATTTTTTTGTTCTTGCTCATCTTAGAAGCCCCCCTCTCTGCGGAACTGACGCAGGTTGATGATAATGACCGGAATGACCGCTATTAGCAATACAATCGCTAAGGTCGAACCGTAGCCTGCATTTTGGTACATAAAGAGCTGACGGTAGAACTGCGTGGCTACAACATCCGTCTCATATTGTCCGCCTGTCATGATCATAACCACATCGAATATTTTCAGCGTAAAAACAATGATCGTCGTTGTCACCGACAGCAGTGTGCCTGCAATGTAAGGAATCATGATTTTGAAGAAAATCCGGACTTCGCCTGCGCCATCCATGCGGGCAGCCTCCAGCGTATCCTCCGGAATGCTCTTGATCGCTGCTGAGAATATCACCATTGCAAAGCCGGTTTGCATCCAAATCAGAATAACGATCAGAAACAGGTTGTTCCAGGGTTGAATCAT
The DNA here is from genome assembly GCF_056398325.1 of Paenibacillus sp. 01T443. Lineage (NCBI taxonomy): Bacteria > Bacillati > Bacillota > Bacilli > Caryophanales > Paenibacillaceae > Paenibacillus > Paenibacillus sp. 01T443. The sequence goes on along the minus strand of NZ_JBFTPE010000003.1, from coordinate 9,965 downwards.
ACTGAGCCAAGCCTGCGGCTCCCCTCCGAATTTTACGACGATCGCGTTAAGCAGACCGATTTGTTCATTGCCTGGCTGATAGTAATAAATAAACTTCCAAATGACGCCTGCGGCAACGAACGAGATAGCCATCGGCATAAAGATGAGCCCCTTAGCCAACTTCTCGAAGCTGCTTCGGTCAGCCAGAATCGCAATAAGCAGGCCTAAGCTTACGCAGGCTAACGTACCAAAAAATACCCACAGCAGATTATTGCGAAGCGCCATAATGAGCAGCCGATCCGTAAATACGGCAACATAGTTGGCGAAGCCTACGAAGTTAACCGAGCCTGCATCAAAAAAGCTTAAATATAGAGTCCGCAGCGTTGGAAAAACTAACAGCCAGCCAAGCAGCAGCACTGCTGGACCAACAAATACAAAAGGCAATATTCTTCGCTTCCATTGATCCGGATATTGTTCGACCACCCAGTTAAAGGAGTAGTAAATCGAATAAATGCCTAGCGCTCCCCAAAGGACAGCTAATATCGCATTGAGTACGGGCGGCAAGCTGGAATCGCGAAAGAACAAAAAAATGCACCCGTGGACGGCAACATTCAAAGCTGGCACCAGCACGGATATCAACAGTAGACGCAGAGCATTGCCTTTCCTAGCCTGTAGTTCCATATGAATCCTCCTTAAAGGTTTGTGAAGCAAACCTTACTTCGTAAGCATCGGCTTAGGTTTGCGAAGCAAACCTTACTTCGTAAGCATGTGCTTACCACGACAGTTTTTTGATGATCAAGGGGCTTTCGCCATTTGGCTAACAGCCCCTCAAGATCCTTTTAGCAATTATTACTTCCAGCCGGCTTGAATTTCTTTCAAGGCCGTATCTAGATCTACCGTTCCGCTTACCCAGTCTGTCATACCTTTCCAGAATGTTCCTGCACCGACAGCGCCCGGCATTAAGTCGGAGCCGTCAAAACGAATCGTATCGGCCGTTTTCACAAACTCAGCCATTCTGCGCTCTTGATCATTCGGGTACCAGGAAGGATCTGCATCATTCATTGGCGCCGTTACGCCGCCCGTTTGAATCCATGCTTTCAACGATTCTCCTGTCGAGAAGAACTCCATTACCGCACGTACCTCTGGACGATCATTGAACATGGCATAGATATCACCTGAGATCAGCGCGGGTTGGCCATATTGCTCATCAATCGCAGGCAATGGGAACCAATCATAATCGTCAGCTGTCAAACCTTCTGGGAAGAAGCTTGTGATAAAGCCCGCTTGACGGTGAAGCCAAGCTTTTGGCGGATTATCGAATAGCGGTTTTACCGCATCCCCGAATGAGGTTGTAGCAATGGATTTACGTCCACCGTATACATAGTCTTCGTTAAACCAAATCTCAGCCATTTTTTCTGCAGCATTTTTAACTACCGGATCTGTGAAAGGAAGCTCGCCGGATACCCATTTGTCATAGTTTTCCGGTGTCGTCGTACGGAGCATGATATCCTCCATCCAGTCGGTTGCAGGCCACCCTGTAGCTGTACCGCTCTCAATACCGATACTCCAGGCCGGATCCCCGTCCTTTGCGATCTGATCCGTTAAAGTCATAAGCTCCGTCCAAGTTTTTGGCACCGTATAACCCGCATCAGCAAAAGCCTTTTTGTTGTACCATACTAAGCTTTTCACGCTGCTTCGCGCCCATATACCTGCCATAACATCATCGCTTGCGCCCTTCATGGTTGCCATGTCGAGCCAGCTTTGATTGTATTGCTTTTTCAAGTACTCATCGCTAAGGAAAGATTTCACATCAATAACCTTACCGGCGTTAACAAACCCTTTCAGCAAACCCGGCTGCGGGAAATCCGCAATATCAGGCGCGTTGCCGCCGTTCACGCGAACAGAGATTGTAGCTTCAAATTCTTTTGATCCTTCATAAGCAATATCGATGCCGGATTTTTCCTCGAATGCTTTGATGCTTTCGTTAAATTTCACTTCATCCGCATCCGTGAACGGGCCGAACATCGTTACTTTTTTACCTTTGAAATCTCCATTCAACGCCTGAGCCAGCGCACTGTCGCCAGCTGCTCCGGCATTTCCGCCTTCGGCCGTTGTTTCAGGTTTATCGGTCGGTGTATTCGCCCCGTTATTTGTATTATTTTTCCCGCCGCAAGCCGTAATCGTCATCGCCACGACTAACATTAAAATAAAGGCAGGCAATGCTTTCTTTGTTTTTTTCGAGTACATAGACCTCATCCTTTCATATTTAAGTAATTCAGTAATTACCTTACACCCTCATGACCCTTTCGAAACATCCGAATAAAGTTAGCTTTCGAGTTGTGTCATCACCCCCTTTAAAATGCCAAATCAAGCTCTTTTTATCCCGATGCGTCAATCGAATAATTACATCCCAGTAAGTAATCGCTTACATGTTCTGAAAAGCTTTTCAAAAATGCAGAGAATAGCTCTCATTTTTGAAAGCTTGCTTACCACTCGATATTTCAACGGTTCTTCCTCTTAAAAAATAACTGTCCCTTGCTTCTTGCTTCTTGCTTATTTGGTCTTTGTTGATTCCCGCACGATCAAATGATGCGGAAGCTTTTCTCTAAGCTCAGCTACTTCGCCGGTCGTTATGAGTTCATGCAGTTTCTGAACTGAGCGATATCCGATATCATAGGTTGGCTGGTCAATCGTTGTGAGCTTCGGAATGAACATCTGCGCCATGCGAATATTGTCAAAGCCGATAACAGACATGTCGTCAGGCACCGATTTTCCATGTTCCCGTAAATAAGAGATGACTCCCATTGCAAATTCATCGGATGCTGCAAAGATGGCCGTAAACTCCCGATCACGTGATAAAAGGCGCTCTGCCGCGTCATACGCATGTTCAAACCGATGTTCTGCAAACTCGACATCTTCCTCGCCAGTCGTTATGTCAAACTCGCTCAAGGCTCTCTTGTAACCAGAGTAGCGCGGCACGCCGGAGATGGTTTCACCTAATGGAAAACTAATCATGCCGATTTGGCGATGACCCGATTCCAATAAATACTTAACCGCTTCGTATGCTCCTTGTTCATCATCAATGTCCACGGAAGGGATATCATATTCCGGCGCATTGGTTGAGGCAAGCACGAAGGGCAGTCGGTATCGCTGCATTTCCTCGTAATATTCCACGTGCAAAGAGTCGCTCGCAAAGATAATGCCATCTACTTGCTTCTCGAAAAAATTTTGCACATACGCAATGGTACGTTTCTTATCACGATCCGTATTGCAAATCATAAGACTATGATTAAGCATGACAGCAGCATCCTGCATCCCGCGAATTAAGCCGGCATAATATGGGTTCTCAATATCCGGGATCATCACGCCGAGGGTATCAGATTTTTTATAAATTAACCCTCTTGCAAATCCATTCGGTTGGTATTGAAGCGCTTCGATGGCTTCTAATACTTTCGCACGCTTTTCCTCCACCACCGTATCCGGAGCATTCATAACCCGGGAAACCGTGCTAATGGATACATTTGCGTATTTTGCGACATCACGTATGGTTGATTTCATAGCTGCACGCCTTTCTTGCTGAATGAGAATGTATGGATCCTGAACTAGTATACTCAATTTATATGGTTTTATTTTTGAAAGCGTATTCTGAAAAGCTTTTCTGAAAACCTTTTCAACGATAGTATAATGCTAATCCGCATGCTTTGCAACCATAAATTCCTTCTGCCAGTCCTCTTCCTATCCCGGCTATTAATGTTCATTAACTTCAAAATAAAAAGAGCGACCAGCCGCAAGGTTTCCCTTACAACCGGACGCTCTTATAAATTCGTGGATTATACTGCGTACATACGCTCACGAAGTGCTTTTACTTCAGCGCTTTCCAGGTACTCGTCATAGGTCATCATCCGGTCAATCACGCCGTTTGGCGTAATCTCAACGATGCGGTTAGCGATCGTTTGAACGAACTGATGGTCATGCGAGGTGAACAGAATGGTGCAATCCGTATCTGTCAAACCGTTATTAAGTGCCGTAATGGATTCAAGATCCAAGTGATTCGTTGGTTCGTCGAGAATAAATACGTTTGCGCCCTCAAGCATCATCTTGGAGAGCATGCAGCGAACCTTCTCGCCCCCTGACAATACGCTGGCTTTCTTCATCGCGTCATCGCCTGAGAATAGCATACGGCCAAGGAAGCCGCGGATAAAAGTTTCATCCGGATCCTTCGAATATTGACGAAGCCATTCCACCAAATTCAAATCTACCCCTTCAAAATAAGGGGAGTTGTCTTTCGGGAAATAAGCCTGAGACGTTGTTACGCCCCATGAGTAGCTGCCTGCATCCGCCTCAACTTCGCCAACAAGCAGTTGGAAAAGCAAGGTTTTAGGCAAGCTGTTCGGGCCAACAAAAGCGACCTTATCGCCTTTATTAAGCGCGATCGTCAAATTATCGATCACTTTCTCGCCATCGATTGATTTGGTCAAGCCGTCAACGAGCAGCAGCTGCTTGCCGGCTTCGCGCTCCCCTTTGAAGAGGATAAACGGATATTTACGATTCGACGGCCGAATATCGTCAAGCGAAATTTTCTCAAGCAGCTTTTGTCTTGACGTTGCTTGCTTCGCTTTCGATTTATTCGCGCTAAAACGTTGAATAAACGCTTGAAGCTCTTTGATTTTGTCTTCCTTCTTCTTGTTCTCTCCGCGCATCAACTGCAGGGCAAGCTGACTGGATTCGTACCAGAAGTCGTAGTTACCTACATACATTTGGATTTTACCGAAGTCGATATCTGCGATATGCGTACATACGGTATTCAAGAAATGCCTGTCATGGCTGACAACGACAACCGTGCCCTGATAATCAGCAAGGAAATCTTCCAGCCAACGGATCGACTCGATGTCCAAGTGGTTGGTAGGCTCATCGAGCAATAGAATGTTCGGTGCGCCGAACAATGCTTGCGCAAGCAAAACGCGAACCTTCTCATTGCCGCTTAGCTCTGCCATTTTCTTGTCATGCAGGTCAGGTGTAATGCCAAGGCCGTTAAGCATCTCTGCCGCTTCCGACTCTGCTTCCCAGCCGTTCATGTCAGCGAAATCTGCTTCAAGCTCGCCGGCACGCATACCGTCCTCATCGGTGAAGTCCGCTTTAGCATACAAGGCGTCCTTCTCCTTCATTACTTCGTAAAGGCGCTTGTGCCCCATCATAACCGTCTCGAGAACAACGGACTCATCATATTCATAATGGTTCTGCTTTAGAACGGCTAGCCGTTCGCCCGGCGTTATATGCACTTCTCCGTGCGATTGTTCTACTTCACCGGATAATATTTTTAGAAAGGTCGATTTACCTGCGCCGTTAGCGCCGATCAAGCCGTAACAGTTGCCTGGCGTGAACTTAATGCTTACATCTTCAAAAAGCGCCCGCTTCCCGTAACGGAGCGTTATGCCACTTGTGCTAATCATTCGTTTAATCCCGTCCTTCACTACAAAATCACTTTATCTCGAACTATTATACCACAGTATCTGCGGAAACCGAACCTTCTTTTGCCTTGCTCCCGCCTGATAGGCAAGCTGCGCTGCAAGAAAGCTATTATTTTTCATAATGGGTATGCACAAAAACCTTCCCTTAGCAAGCAACAGGCCGTCGATGCTTTAGGGAAGGCTTATGATTTCGTACACTATCGTAAAGCTGCTGCCTTAATCCCAGTTCAGCTTAACTTCATTGCCTGTGCGGGAGGATTCATAGATGGCGTCAAGAATGCGATTATTCGTATAGCCCGAAAGCGCCGATGTAATCGGCTGCTTGCCCTCGCGGATGCACTCAACGAAGTGCCGGCTCATAAGAATCCGATCCTCTTCCCCGTCAAGCGGCTCGATATCGCTTTCAGCAACGCCGGTTTCGGCATGCGTGACGTACTTGCCGTAGTTGCCCACCATACCTACACCGCCTTGTGTTCCCATCAAATGGATGAAAGGCTCCTCCGACAAAAATGCCGCATGCGCCGCCCAGCTTACTTCAAGCGACAATGTCGCTCCGTTATCAAGCTTGATTAAAGCTGAAGCAAGATCTTCTACGTCATAGTATCCATCCCAATTCGGTGTACCCCAATTTCCGATTCCTTGGCGATTGGGTCCAAATTCCGCATAAGTGGTACCGTAAACGGATACCGGCTTCGGGTTGCCCATTAAGTAGAGGGACAGGTCAAGCATATGAACGCCGATATCAATAAGCGGTCCTCCGCCGGATTGATCCTTGCGAGTGAACCAAGAACCCCAGCCAGGTATGCCTTTCTTGCGGAACCAGCCTGCCTTCGCGTTATAGACTTGACCTACATCACCGTTGTCGATACGCTGCTTAAGCGCCCGGCTCAAACCTGTCCAGCGCATTTGATGCGACATCATCAATATTTTGCCAGATTTCTCGACTTCGTCTACAATCTCGCGTGCAGCATCCGAATTAATGGCCATAGGCTTCTCGAGAAGAACATGCTTGCCATGCTTAAGCGCTTCTATCGCAAGTGCCGCATGGTAGTTATTCGGTACACCGATGACAACAGCATCGATAGACGGATCCTCAAGCAGCGCTTGCGGGCTTGCATGAACTGTCTGAATGCCATGCTCCGCGGCGCGCTGCTCGGCAAGCGGAAGGTACACATCCGTAACTGCCACGACGTCGATGCCTTCCACCTTATTGAACGTCTGCATGTGGATGCTGCCGATTGCGCCTGCACCGATCACGCCTAGACGTATGTTAGCTTGATTCATTTATTGCTCCTCCTTCAAGGTTTGCGCATGCAAACCTCTCTTCGTAAGATTAAGCTTAGGTTTGCGCATGCAAACCTTGCTTCGTAAGATTTAGCTAAGGTTTGCGCATGCAAACCTCTCTTCGTAAGATTAAGCATAGGTTTGCGCATGCAATCCTTGCTTCGTAATCATTTTCCGAAATATGCTCTAAATCAGTATACCTTGTTCGCCCACTGCCGTCATTGTGCGAATTTGGCGCGCATTTGTTCACGTTTGTTATTTTCCCGATAAACGCCATGTCTCCCCGTGCGGCAAAATAAGAATTTGCTCATCCGGGATTCTGCGTTTTCTGCGTTCTGCCTCCAGCCGGTCAAGCGCTTCGCGAGGCGTATCATCGGCTAGCTTGAATGCGCCATAATGCATCGGCAAGAACCATTTGGCATCTAGATCCTCGAATGCCTGGAGCGCTTGCTCTGGCGTAATATGCTGCGGCGCCATGAACCATTCCGGCTCGTATGCACCGATCGGCAGAAGCGCGACGTCAATGGGATAGCGTCGTCCGATCTCCTTAAAGCCTTGGAAGTAGCCGCTGTCTCCGGCAAAATAGATCGTAGGAAAATCAGACACGATTGGCCGTTCTGCTTGGCCCCGCTCGTTGAAAAACGGATGCAGACGCTCCGAAGCCGGTTCTGCCGTGCTTGCGATCTGTGCTCGGACCTCCGAATCGCCAGCTCTTTTATCCTCTGCAGCCAATCCGCTAACGCGGCCTGCAAGCTTTCCGCTGCGCGAAGCCGGGCGTTCAATCACGAAGCCGCCCCAATGCGAGCTATTCGAATCCCAGGGATTGCGCCTAGTCGAATGCTGAGAAGGCACGAAGGTGAATTTGACCCCGTTTAACATAACGGATTCCCACCAATGCAGCTCATGGATACGAAAGAAACCCTTTTTCCTAAGCTTTGCGCCAAGTCCCGCCGGCACAAGCAAATGCCTTGAACCAACCAGCCTGCGCAGTGAATTTATATTTAGATGATCATAATGGGAATGGGATATAAGGACAACATCGATCGGCGGCACATCCTCAATGGGAATGCCCGGCGGAGAAAGTCTTTTTTGGAATGCCATTTGGGTGGACCAAACAGGGTCCGTTATAATATTCAACCCACCGAATTGTATGAAAAAGGTCGAGTGACCCACCCAAGTGATGGAAGGCCACTTTCGGTTATCCTCCAGATATGCGATATCAGGTTCGACATTCGGAACGGTGAATGAATAATCCTTCATTCTTAGCCTGCGAATGCGCTCTTGACGCCATCTCTTGAATTGCTTAAGCGATGTGTGCTGCTCGATAGGATCTATGTTTGCAAATCGTTTTAACCTCAACCGTCCATCCCTCCTCGCAAAATTCCGTTGTTTTTATAAGATACCAAGCTGACAGCTTACAATGCAAATATGTTATTTATACGTAAAAAACTCATATTACAAAATAAACCGGGTCAGCCTTCCGTTCCATCGTTAGCATCCCAACTTAAAATCAGGTACACTTGGTTATATAAGTTTTACACATAAGACTACGCTTTCGACGCAGCAAATGTTACTTAATAGTTGGAAATTTTCATTTACCCCATTATCAATTCAGGAGGTTTCCTTATGAAACTAATTTCTATAGAGCCCACACCGAGTCCTAACTCCATGAAGCTGAACGTCGATGAGATGCTGCCGCGCGGACGCAGGCTTACTTATAAAACCAGCGAAGCAAACGATGCGCCTGAGCTGTTCCGGCAGCTGCTCCAAATCAAAGGCGTGCGAAGCTTGTTCCGCACCGCTGATTTTATTGCGCTTGACCGAAAGCCCGGAGCGGATTGGGCCGCTATTTTGGCCGAAGCCGGACAATTGCTGCAGAAGGATAATGCTGACGGTGAGCAGACTGGAAGCAAAGGACCATCAACCAGCTATGGCGAAGCGCAGGTACTGGTTCAAATGTATCGCGGGATTCCGATGCAGGTACGCGTACGCATGGGAGATACCGAAGCTCGCTCGGCGCTTCCAGCGCAGTTTGGAGAGGCTGTTAGTCTTGCAGCCGGCTCTGGCATGATCCGTGAGCGCAAGCTGGAGGAATTCGGCGTCCGATACGGCGAGCCCGAGGAGATCGCGGCTGAGATCGTACGCGAGCTCGAGGCCTCCTATCCGAGCGAACGATTAGAAACGCTCGTTCAAGCAGCTATCGAACAAGGCCAGTCCGGTTTAGAAGAGGGAGCTTCGCCGGCGGTCGTAAGGCCGGCTCCGCTAACCCTCGAAGAGGCAGAGGAGCAATTCGCCTCAACTGATTGGCAGGTACGTTACGCTGCGCTTGAGCGGTACGTTTCCTCCGTTGAAGGATTACCTTTGCTTGCCAAGGCAATCCAGGATGAGAACACTTCGATTCGAAGGCTGGCTGTCATTTATCTCGGCGATCTGCGATTGCCTGAAGCTCTGCCTTATTTATTCATTGCGCTGCGTGACTCGTCTACGTCCGTGAGACGGACTGCCGGCGATACGCTATCGGACCTTGGTGACCCTGCTGCTATAGGGCCGATGATTGAATCCCTGCGCGACAAGAACAAGCTTGTCCGCTGGCGTGCAGCCCGCTTTCTCTACGAGGCTGGCGACGAGACGGCTATCGAGGCGCTGCGGGAAGCAGCGCATGACAGCGAGTTCGAAATTCAGCTACAAGCCCAAATGGCGCTTGAGAGGATTGAACGCGGCGAGGAAGCCGCCGGCTCTGTTTGGCAGCAAATGACGGCTGCGAGAAACAACGAGCAGTAGACCGCTTACCATACGCATAAAAGTGGGTGCAGAGCTGCACCCACTTTTTGTGTTTGAAGCGAGCTAATCACCAGAGTAAACGGCAGTTCCCTTCCCCTGCGGCAGAAACAATCGTTTCGCGGTGATATCTAAGCAGATTTATGAGGGAAATCTTATAAATTCTTATAAAAAACAAAGAGGCTCATTTCTGCGCCTCTTCCATTCGCTTATTCAGCTCTACTTCGCATATTCCATCTGCAGGCGGACAAGCAGCGAATCGTCTCCCGCGTATGGCTCATAGCTTGCCCGGTAACCGACAGCCACCTTTACACGCTTGAAGGCTGCCTTGAGCGCTGCTGGAAATTGATCGCCTTCCTCATAACGAAACGCCAAGCTGGCCGTCTTTGATTCCAGCGCCGTCTGAATAACTTGGTTTAGCTGCTCCGCGCTCGACACGGTGTATTCCGGATCAAG
>NZ_JBFTPE010000002.1:0-417069 GCF_056398325.1 Paenibacillus sp. 01T443 | reverse complement strand
TCCCAGTATGTAAGACCCCTTGAAGACGACGAGGTTGATAGGTTCGGGGTGGAAGCACAGCAATGTGTGTAGCTGACGAATACTAATCGGTCGAGGGCTTATCCTAAACACGTTTGCATGGACCCATACATCCGGCAGACAGCAGCTAATAAGGTTTCAGCAAACCTAACTTTCGTATCCAGTTTTCAGGGCGCAACTTGCTTTGAAAGTGATTTTATTCCCTGATAGCTCAGTTGGTAGAGCACTCGACTGTTAATCGAGTTGTCACAGGTTCGAGTCCTGTTCGGGGAGCCATTATAGAGAGGTGTCCGAGTGGTCGAAGGAGCACGATTGGAAATCGTGTAGGCTCTAACCGGGTCTCGAGGGTTCGAATCCCTTCCTCTCTGCCAGTAAGGCCCGTTGGTCAAGTGGTTAAGACACCTCCCTTTCACGGAGGTAACAGGGGTTCGAGTCCCCTACGGGTCACCAAAAACTTCTTAAAAAGTTATTGACAAGAGCGAAACGCCTATGATATTATATAAAGGTCGCTCAACACGGAGGCTTAGCTCAGCTGGGAGAGCATCTGCCTTACAAGCAGAGGGTCGGCGGTTCGATCCCGTCAGCCTCCACCATTTAAATAATAACGACGCGGGGTGGAGCAGCCCGGTAGCTCGTCGGGCTCATAACCCGAAGGCCGCAGGTTCAAATCCTGCCCCCGCAACCAAAAAAATCTTTACCATTCGGAAGTTTCCGAGAATTTGATGTGGAGCTGTGGTGTAGTGGCCCAACATGCCTGCCTGTCACGCAGGAGACCGCGGGTTCGAATCCCGTCAGCTCCGCCATTCAAAACAACATCAGGCTCGGTAGCTCAGTCGGTAGAGCAGAGGACTGAAAATCCTCGTGTCGGCGGTTCGATTCCGTCCCGAGCCACCATTTAGTTTGTACAAGCAACACAAGTGAATATGCCGTTGTAGCTCAACTGGTAGAGCAACTGACTTGTAATCAGTAGGTTGGGGGTTCAAGTCCTCTCGACGGCACCACATGGAGGATTAGTGAAGTGGCTAAACACGGCAGACTGTAAATCTGCTCTCTCTGAGTTCGGTGGTTCGAATCCATCATCCTCCACCAGTTTACCTTAGGGGCATAGTTTAAAGGTAGAACAAAGGTCTCCAAAACCTTTGGTGTGGGTTCAATTCCTGCTGCCCCTGCCAATTAAATATCTGAATATGGCGGTCGTGGCGAAGTGGTTAACGCATCGGTTTGTGGATCCGACATTCGGGGGTTCAATTCCCCTCGATCGCCCCATTAATTTAAAATTTGGTTTTGTATTTTGTTGGGGATTAGCCAAGCGGTAAGGCAACGGACTTTGACTCCGTCATTCTCAGGTTCGATCCCTGAATCCCCAGCCATTTATATGCGGAAGTGGCTCAGCGGTAGAGCATCGCCTTGCCAAGGCGAGGGTCGCGGGTTCGATTCCCGTCTTCCGCTCCATTAATTTGGCGCCATAGCCAAGTGGTAAGGCAGAGCTCTGCAAAAGCTCTACCCCCAGTTCGAGTCTGGGTGGCGCCTCCACAACTTTTTTGCAGAATTACAATACGTGCCCTTAGCTCAGCTGGATAGAGCGTTTGACTACGAATCAAAAGGCCAGGAGTTCGAATCTCTTAGGGCACGCCATATTTACCTAATTGCCGATGTGGCGGAATGGCAGACGCGCGCGACTCAAAATCGTGAGGGAAACCGTGGAGGTTCGAGTCCTCTCATCGGCACCATATTTTTTAAATTACAAACTCTTGAGACTAGAATTATCTCAAGGGTTTTTTTGTGTTTATTTTATCAGGTTTTTATACGGCAAACCGCTTAAGATTCATACGGTCAACAAAGCTAGGAGCAGCTTTTACTTTATGCTCCGTATTGGTTGGATGGACTTTAAATAAGCGGATTAATCAGAATGATCGCGACGAGCTAATATCATATTTTTAGATGATGTTAAGAAAGCGCTTTAAATGGTAGAATTAGAAATGGTTCGAGACAGGTTAGGGGGAAAGGGCTGCGTGAGGTTTGGTAAATCGATCAGGACTCGTCTTATTATTGGATTTATGGCAGTTATGCTGCCGGTTGTCGTATACATGCTAATTAATAACAGCTACTCGCGGGATATCGTTCGAGAGAAGGTTTCAGAAACCTATCGAAACACGCTCGATATTTACGTCGGTCAAACGGACCACAATTTATCGCAAATTAACGATTATCTTTATAAAATGTCAGTGCTTGATTCCGATGTCGGACTGCTGATGTCTTTCCCTATGGACAGTGACGGCTACACGCTAACCAAAATACGCATTGATGCCAAGCTCAACCGTGACGTTGGCGTTTATAATTTGATTGATGCTGTCTTTTTGTATCATAAAGACGATATTATTTTCGGAACGGACAGTGTATATAACGATACGAAGAAAATAATTAAGACGCATATGGATGAGATGACAACGGAAGAAAATCTGCTGCTGAATGACCAGCATACCTGGGAGGTTAGGGCGGACGAGCGCATGCCGGGGAAATATTTTCTGATCAATTTTATAAAGGTTTCCGAGGGCTTATATGTAGGGGCAATGATTAAGGTTCAGGATATCAATGCGATGCTTTCGATTCAATGGAGCGATGGGGATATCGGGCATAACGGCATTTATTTGCGAGAGGGAGATCAGCTTGTCCAGTCGTTGACGGAAAATCTAGCACCGTTTGAGCTCAGTTATAAAATATCAGAGGAGCCGTACGAGTCGTTAACGGATCGCAAGACAGGCGATACCTACCTAGTAATGAACCGGATGAGCGACATGGTTAACATTGCTTACCGTGTCGTTATTCCAGAAGAAACGCTGTTGCGTAATCTGTTGTTTTTTAGAAATGCCACGTTGTTTGCCCCGATCGGCTTTTTGGCGATTCTGCTTATCTACTTATTTTTTATGCGGAATATGCTCTTTAAGCCTCTGCATGAGCTAATCTTGGGGATGAAGAAAATCTCACTAGGCATGCTGGATGTCAGGCTAAAGAAAAACAAATCACTTGAATTTGAGTTTCTTGGAAATACGTTCAACATTATGGCGGAGCAAATCAAAACCTTGAAAATCGATGTATACGAGGAGCAGCTTCGCGTGAAGCAGGGAGAGCTGAAGCAGCTGCAAGCCCAAATCAATCCTCACTTCTATATGAACAGTTTAAACATTATTTATAATTTAGCAGCGCTAGGCGACACGGAATCGGTTAAAAAAATGTCTCTGCATCTAGCTGATTATTTCAGGTTCATCATGAAGGCCAATCGGGATACGATCACGCTGAAGGAAGAGCTGCAGCATATTGAAAACTACATTACGATACAGAAAATTCGTTTTCCAGAAAAGCTGCAGTGTACGTTTGAGGGCATGGATGAACTTTTACATTATCCGATTGCAGCTTTGACGATCCAGCCATTTGTAGAAAATTCGATTATTCACGGCTTCAAAAACAGGCGTCAGCTTTTTCAGATCAAGATTTCGGCGCAAATGGATGCTGACTTCGGCTTTGCGTTGTCTATCAGCGATAATGGCACCGGCTTTAATCCTTTGGTGCTTGAGAAGCTGCAGAAGAAAGAGCCGCTTCAGGAAGGCGAATCAAGCAGTTTAGGTATTATGAATGTAATTCACAGGCTTCAACTGCTGTACGGAGAAAGAACCTCAATCACATTCTCCAATCAAACAGAGGGAAGCGGCGCAGTCGTCGTTATCGTATTTCCTAAGCTCATGGAAGGGGCGAGAGCCGTTGTATAATTTATTAGTCGTTGATGATGAGGAAATCGCGATTCGCGGAATCGTGGAGGGCATCGATTGGTCAACGCTGCCGATCGCGAATATTTATACGGCGATTGATGCAGAAGAGGCGCAGTCCCTACTCAGTGAGCATACGATTCACATCATGCTCTCAGATATTGATATGCCAAACCTAAGCGGGATCGATCTATTGGAATGGGTAAATGAGCATTCTCCCTCCAGTGTAACGATTTTTCTAACCGGACATGCGGATTTCAAATATGCGCAGCAGGCAGTGCAGCTGGATTGCTTCGATTATTTACTTAAGCCAATCGATCATAATGCGTTGAAAGCATGTGTCAACGAAGCGTTAACCAAGGTTCGGGATTTGGAGCAACTGAACAAAATCCGTGGGACCTATAGCTTGTTCTATGAGCAGTGGAACAAACAGCGTCCCATTTTAATCGAACGTTTCTGGCAGGATGTTCTGCATTATCGGATATCAGCGGCACCACAGCAGCTGGATGGTGCCCTGCAAACCTATGCTTTGCCGCTTCAGGCGGACAGTCCCCTTCGGGTCGTACTCATCAGTATTGAACAATGGCGTGAGGAATGGTCTGCAAGAGATGAGGAGATTATGACCTACGGCATTAAGAATGCAGCCGAGGAGCTTGTCCTTCAAGATGCGCCTGGCCATATTGTACAGGATGGCAGCGGGATTCTTTATGCGTTATTTTACGGCTCTGCGGATAGTGAAGAGATATCGATCGAAGCTATTGCAGAGCGATGCAAATCATTTATTGACCAGTGCAAACGAATGCTGAATTGCTCTTTATCTTGTTATATTGGAGAGTCCACGCCTGTTAAGCAGCTCCGTACAGCCGTGCAGGCGCTGCTGTCGATGGAGCGGTGCAATGTCAGTAATACCTGCGCGATTCTTGCGGAACGGGACCACATGCAGGAGCAAGGGCTGAGTGTACCCCAAGCAGCGGCCTTCTCAGATTGGTCGCTGCTGCTCGAGTCGGGCAAGCAGACGGAACTATCGCAGCGTATTGATGAATGCTTCGACCACATGCAGGAATTAAAAGTGGATTATACGTATATGGCTTCGTTTTATTACGGGTATATGAACATGTTATTTCAATGGCTGAATAAAAAATCGGTGCAGATGACCGATGTGTTCCAGCATAGGGAGTGGGAGGCTAGCGAGCAAATTCTTAAATCTTTGCCTCGCATGCGGACATGGACGCAGCAATTGAGCTTGCAGATAACGGAATACGCCAATCGAAACGGAAAGGACGTATCCCAAGTGGTGGAGAAGGTGCAGCGTTACATGGAAGAGCATCTTGGGGAGGAATTCAGCAGGGAGCAGGCAGCCGAGGCCGTGTATCTGAATCCTGCGTATCTGTCTCGTTTATTCCGCAGGGAGACCGGCTATTCCTTAACGGATTATTTGGTTCGATTAAGAATCACGAAAGCGCGTGTCGAACTGGAGAAAACGAATAATCGGGTCAGTGACGTAGCCATAAACGTCGGTTATGGCAACTTTTCGCATTTCTCAAAGTTGTTTAAAAAAACGACGGGACTTACTCCACAGGAATACCGCAAAAAATTTCAAAATGTATGATTGAAAAGTCACTTGACCGTTAATGAGGTCACGACGCCGACAGATGTCGGCGTCTTTTTTTTATACAATGAAAACAAGTAAAAACCACAAAGTGTTTTAGAAAGAGGAGGGGGAAGGCGATGGCGAAGCCTACGACAGAAGCGGTCACAGCTGCCTATATTCCAAAGAGCTCAGTTAAAAAATTAACTCAAATCCGTATTTTCAGAAAATATTGGATGTTCTACATCATGATGCTGCCTGCTATCGCATTGCTGGTACTAAACAATTATATTCCGATGTTTGGAATCATCATTGCTTTCAAAAACATCAATTATGCAGACGGCATCTTTGGAAGCCCATGGAGCGGCCTGCGAAATTTCGAGTATTTGTTCAAAACCTCGGATGCATGGATTATTACGCGAAACACCTTATTGTACAACTCGGGATTCATCGTCTTGAATCTTATTTTCCCATTAGCCTTTGCCATTATGCTCAATGAAATAAAGAACAGATTCGTTGCTAAGCTGCATCAAACCGTTATGTTCCTGCCTTATTTCCTCTCTATGGTTGTCATCAGTTACCTCGTGTTCGGATTCATGAGCGATGAGCACGGCTACTTAAACAGCTCTCTACTTCCGGCATTGGGACTTGAGAGTGTCCAGTGGTATTTCACGAAGGAGGTATGGCCGTACGTTCTGCCTATCGTGAATACGTGGAAGAGCATGGGTTATTTCACCGTCATTTATATGGCAGCTATCATCGGCATCGATGATGAATATTACGAGGCCGCTACCATTGACGGCGCCAGCAAGTGGAAGCAGATGACGAGCATCACCATACCGCTAATTATGCCGGTCATAACCATTATGACGCTGCTGCAGATCGGTAAAATCTTTAATGCGGATTTCGGCTTGTTCTTTCAAGTGCCGAGAGAGTCAGGCGTATTGTTCCCTGTGACGAATGTTATCGACACCTACGTATATCGGACGTTCCTCACCGTTGGCGACATCGGGCTTTCATCCGCAGCGGGTTTGCTTCAATCGGTTGTCGGCTTCACACTGGTCTTTCTATCCAATTGGGTGGTGCGCCGCATCAATAAGGATAATGCTTTATTTTAAGAAGCGGCGTCCAAATCTTGCTTTTCTATGAAAATCTTATGGAGGTGAACCTATGGAAGCAACCGAGGTTATAGCATCCGGGTCGAATCCCAAAAACCAATTGTCCATCCCGGCTTCTCTAGGCATCAATGTTTTCTTCATTATTTATTCTTTATTATGCATCATCCCGCTCGTACTGATCGTCATGGTATCGATTACCGACGAGGCGGCTGTCGTGCGTGACGGCTATCAGTTCATTCCTTCGAAGATTGATTTGGGCGCATATCAATTTTTGTTCAAGGATGCGACCCAAATTATCCGCTCATATACCATTTCGATCTTTGTAACCATTGTAGGTACGACGCTGAGCTTAGTCATCATGGCCTTATACGCCTACCCGATATCGAGAACCGATTTTCCCCACGCGAAATTTTTTACCTTCTTTGTTTTCTTCACCATGCTGTTCTCTGGCGGCCTTGTGCCTTGGTATTTGGTTTATGTTCAGACGCTCGAACTGAAGGATACGCTAATGGCGCTTATTATGCCGCTTCTCGTCGCTGCTTTCTTCGTCTTGATTATTCGGACGTTCTTCCAGACGACGATCCCTGCTGCAGTACTGGAGTCTGCGAAGATTGATGGGGCGGGGGAGCTTACGATATTTGCGAAAATCGTGCTGCCATTGTCGCTTCCGGTACTAGCGACAGTCGCGCTTTTCCAGACATTGACGTATTGGAATGATTGGTTTCTTAGTCTCGTGTTCATTACGAAGGATGGCAATATTACCGTCCAGTATTTGATGTATAAAACGATGCTGAACATCCAGTTTCTTGCGAACAACAGCACGGCTGCAGCGGCAATCACAGCGGCAGGCGGCACATTCAAATTTCCGAGCGAGACGGTACGCATGGCAATGGTCGTCGTTGGAATCGGACCGATCATATTCGCTTACCCCTTCTTTCAAAAGTATTTTGTAAAAGGGCTGACTGTGGGCGCCGTAAAAGGTTAATCACAATTTTGCCGCTAACGTTTGGCTGTAGCCGGTCATTCCGGTTTAGCATATAACCTAATTTTTGAGGGAGGTCCACCCGCTATGAAGCAAGTTAAACAAAAAACATCTATGCTTCTTCTATTGATGATGACCATCGTACTAATTGTGTCAGGATGCTCAGGCAACAATGTTAAAAACAATGCCGAGCCAACGAAGGAACCCGCAGCCGAAACAGACAAACCGGCAACAACGGAGGAAGAAGCGCCCGCAACGGAATTAAAGCCGTATCAAATATCACTAGTGTATCCAGGTACACCGCAGACAGATGAGAAAAAAATAGAAGAGGCATTGAATAAGCTGCTTACTGAAAAAATCAATGCAACAATCGATCTGAGACCGATTGATTGGGGCGCTTGGGATGACAAAATTAACCTAATGGTTGCTTCCCAAGAAGAAGTTGATATTGTTTTCACCGCGCAATGGAACGGACATGCGAAATACGTAGCAAAAGGAGCGTTCCTTGAGCTGGGAGATCTTCTCGGTGAGTATGGAAAAGGCATTACGGACTCACTTGACCCAGCCTTTATTGAAGGCTCGAAAATCAACGGTAAAAACTACGGCATACCAACGAATAAAGAGCTCGCGGCTGCTGGAGGAATCGTATACCGTAAAGATGTAACAGATGAACTTGGCATTGATATGACAAATGTGAAGACTCCACAGGATCTAGATGCCGTCTACGCTGCAGTAAAAGCAAAAAGACCGGATCTGACACCGCTTTATACGACAGCAGGTGCATTTAACTCCCATTTCTTCGCGAACTATGATTTCTTGGGAGATTCGACGATTCCAGGCGCCATTCTAAAGGATAAAGATGATACGAAGGCTATGCCGATCGAGCAAATCGACCGGTACAAGGAATTGCTGAACATTACTCGCGATTTCTTCAAAAAAGGGTACATTAATGCGGATGCAGCTACGACCCAGGTATCCTCTGCCGATGCATGGAAAGCAGGAACCGTATTCTCGACGCTGGAAGCATTGAAGCCAGGTAAGGACGCAGAGGTAGCAAGTGCATCCGGCCTCCCAGGCAAGCTTGCTCAAATCATGATGAATGAAAAAACGGTTGCTACATCAGAAACAGCAGGATCCATGCTTGGTATTTCCTTCACCTCAAAGGATCCAGCGCGTGCTATGATGCTGATCAACCTCCTGCATACGGATAAAGAAATTAACAACCTTCTGAATTTCGGCATTGAAGGCGACCATTACACGAAAAATGGCGAAATCATTACGGCAACCGGCAACACAGCTAATTACAATCCAGGTTCCTCATGGATGTTCGGCAACCAGTTCCTTAACTACGTTTGGGATACAGAGGATCCGGACAAATGGGCAAAGTTCAAAGAATTCAACCAAAACGCTAAGGTATCACCGGGACTTGGCTTCGTATTCGACAGCGAGCCGGTAAAAGCAGAGGTTGGCGCACTAGCTAACGTAATAAGGCAATACCAAAGAGCGCTCGAAACGGGTTCAGTAGACGTAGATAAAACGTTGGCTGAATACGAGAAGAAGCTGAAGGATGCAGGTGTAGACAAGGTTGTTGCAGAGAAGCAAAAACAATTCGATGCATTTCTGGCAAGCAAATAAGTAAATAGCTATCTTAAAAATTTAAAAACCCGCGCCTTTAAAAGGTGCGGGTTTTTCTATATGTAAGTTGTTACAGAGGATGTCGACTGCCGTTTACACTTGTGCTTGCAATTTTTTGTGTATTCCTTACAATTAAGCATAACAAATGCAATTCATCATCGCACGAGGGGGCAATTCGATAATGACCCGAACGACGCGCCGGTTGATTCGTGCAAGGATGCTCTTGCTAGCTTGCTTATTTCTGATAAGCGCTTGCTCTAATCATAACGGCACGAATAGCCCGGTAAAGAACAGCGACAATAGCCCGACATCTGGAACTAAGAATGAAAGCGCTTCACCAAATGCGGGTGGAGCCGGAGAAAGTAATGATCATCAATTGAAAAACTATACGTTAAGATTCGTATACACGGGATTTCCGCAGAAGGATGAGGAAGAGATCGAAGCGGCAATGAATGAATACTTATTGACCAAAATAAATGCGAAAATCGATCTCATGCCCATTGATTGGGGACCTTGGGATGACAAAATAAACCTGATGGTCGCTTCGCGCGAGAAGATCGATATTCTTTTTACAGCACAGTGGAACAAGCATGCGGTAAATGTGTCGAAGGGCGCCTTCTTAGAGCTGGATGATCTGCTTGAGCAGTACGGTCAAGGCATTCTGCAATCGCTTGACCCCATTTTTCTTGCAGGAGCTAAGATAGACGGGGAAAATTATGCGGTTCCGACGAACAAGGAATTGGCTGCGCAAGGCGGCATCGTCTACCGTTCAGATATTGCGGAAGAGCTCGGCATTGACATGACAAAGGTAAAGTCGATTGAAGACTTGGACGAGGTGTACCAGACTATCCTGACCAAAAAACCAGGTATGACACCTCTATATATGAAGCTGGGAGAAACGTTTAATGCCCATTATATCGGCAATTTTGATGCACTTGGCGATACCTCGATTCCGGGAATCATACTTAAGGATGGAGAAAGTACGGAAATCTTGCCGGCGTATGAGGTTGATCGGTATGTAGATACGCTGCGGATAACGCGGCAATTTTTTCAAAAAGGGTACATTAACAAGGATGCCGCTACAAATCAGACGATGAATAACGATGCGCTGAGATCTGGGGATGTGTTTTCCATTACGTCCGCATTGAAGCCTGGCAAGGACGAGGAGCTGGCGATTCAAACGGGGCTTATCGGCAAGCTGGCGCAGCTGCCGTTAAATGTAAAAACGATCGCGACATCAGAAACGGCAGGCTCCATGCTGGCTATTTCCTCAACCTCGCAGGATCCAGCGCGCGCGATGATGTTTATTAATATGCTCCATACGGACCCTTACCTGAACAATTTGCTTAATTACGGCATTGAAGGCAAGCATTATGTTAAGGTGAATGCACTTGTGATCAAACCGACCGAGTTCACAAAGGATTATAACCCAGGCTCCAATTGGATGTTCGGAAATCAGTTTTTAAACTATGTATGGGATAGCGAAAATCCCGAGAAGTGGAATGTATTTAGAGAATTTAATCAAGACGCAAAGATCTCTCCTGGTCTTGGCTTCGTATTCGACGGTGATAAGGTCAAAGCGGAAATAGCAGCCGTCGTTAATGTCAATAGGCAGTATCAAACCGCGCTGGAAACCGGGTCTGTCGACGTGGATAAAGTATTGCCCGAGTACAGGGATAGCTTGAAAGCGGCGGGCATCGAGAAGATCATCGCCGAGAAGCAAACGCAATTTAATCATTTTTTAATATATAAGAATTTATAAGTTTTCACTTATAAACGTGCTTATATATCTCCGCGAAACGAGCTATTGCCGCCAAAGGACGGCTGCAACCGTTTACGCTTGTCTAATAAATAGGTGTTGTACGAAAGCAGTGCCGGCAAAGCGATAATCGCTCTGCCGGCTTTTTGGTTACGACTAACCTAGCTAGAGAGCGCTTCCACCGAAAATGAAACGATACTCCCAATGCTTGTTGTCAATGCTGTCGATCCGAACGCCGCCGCTAGCTTTCGAATAGGTGTGAAGCATTTTGCCGTTGCCTAAGTAAACGCCCACATGGGTAACAGATTGCCTCGATTTCGTAATGCCCGAGTAATTGGAAGCGCTGCTGCCGCGATAGGACATGAAGAACATGAGATCGCCGCGCTTTAGGTTTTTCCAGTTTCTTTTTATGGGAGATTTCTTCTTTACATAAGCAGCCTGTGAGGCCGAAGTAGATGGCAGAGTGATCCCCTTTGCTGCCTTAAATATGTGCTTTGTAAAATCAGAGCAATCAAATGTTCTAATCGTGCTCCGATTGGAGCCGAACTCATAAGGTGTTCCTAAGTATTTCATTCCCATAGAGATCACTTTTTCAACTGATGTTGAAGCCGCATACGCGTGCTGATTTGGATTTGTGGGTAACGGTACGACTCCTGTACTTAATAGAGCGATAGATAAAAAGCCTGCTGCAATGAGTTTCTTAATGGATAAGTTTTTCATTGGTAGCGTTTACACCTCCTGTGATTGTAATAACGTAACACACAGGTTTAAGCAGTTTAAGCTGTAATTTATGGATAAAGACCGCTTTTGCCCCTGAAGGCGGGCAGGTGACTCGACCTAAGTCCAGTGCGAAAACCGCCGAAAGTCCGTTTTATAAAAGGGATAATTGATCTAAACTAAGTACATAAGCAAGAGCAACACACGCAAGGCAAAAAAACAAAAATGAATAAATTTAATTGTCGAAAGGAGTTGAAAGTGGAGATGAATGGAAAAAGCGCTTTGGGTGTACTGCTTGTCATCGTCGGCAGTATCGCGGTACTTAATTTTGTAGGTGTTCATTTTGGTGCTATATTCGGATTCTTGCTGCCCTTCATATTAATCGGACTCGGTGTTGTCGGATGGATGAACAGCAAGAAATGGATAGGCGGCATACTTATCGTAATCGGCGGCATGATGGTTCTAAGCAAGCTTGGCGGCGTCATCCTTCTGCTGCTGGCAATCGGATTGATCGTAGCCGGCGTGAGCCTTATCAAGAAAGACAAACGCAGAGCCTACTAATCGCTGCGAATGAATATAGAGATCTGGAAAGTTGAAATTGGTTTTGCACCGCAAAACGTTAAGGAGGACATGGAATGAGCATTATGAAGCGAGTACGGGATATTACGGTTGCCACATTAAATGAACGGCTCGAGAAGTCAGAGGATCCGGTTCGGATGATCGATCAATTCCTCTGGTCTACGAGAGAAGATATTATACAAGCGGAGAAGCTGTACCAGCAATATGCCGGACACAGCAACCATCTGAAAGCACAGTGGCTGCAAGCAGAGGAGCAGAAGGAACGCCGTGAGAATCAAGCGTTGACGGCTCTGAAAGCAGGCGAAGAGCAGCTGGCAAGAATCGCATTGCATGAGAAGGCGAGCTGTGAGGAGCGATCGATCCAATATCGTGAGCTGTTCGAGCAAAGCCGCCAAAATACGCTGGATCTAGAAGAGCAGCTTCGCGAAATGCGCAGCGAATATCAATCCGTTTACGACAAGCGTGAATATTACGCGGCTCGCATGGAATCGCTGAGATTGCAGCAGCGCATGAACAGCCGTTACGCGAATGGCTTTGGTGAGCAGGGCATACAATCAGGCGCCGTGTTCAGAAGGCTTGAGGATCGGATTAGCGGCATGGAGCACGAAGCGAAGAGCTTGCGCGATATCCGCAGAATGGGGCAAGAATTCGTAACGGAAGCGGGCAACACCGTACAATCCGTTATAGAAAGAGAGCTTGAGCAGCTGAAGCGCAAGCTTGAGAAAGAAGGATGGTCGTCTTGAGAAAACTGTATCGATCCTCACGCGACAAGAAGCTATTCGGTCTATGCGGCGGATTAGCGGAAATGTTAAACGTTGATGCGACGCTGCTGCGGATTTTACTAATAGTCGTTACGATTTTCACAAGCGGCGCCGTTATTCTGATTTATATTATTGCTGGTTTAGTTGTACCGAAGGAACCGCCGATCTATTCTAATTTCGGCCCAAATGGTTACGGTAACGGTTATGGCGGAGGCTATAATCCTGGATACGGACATCAACCTAATACGCCTTTTGGCGGTCCTTACAAAAACCCGCCACAAGCGCCAGGCTCTTGGAATACGCAAGGCCCAACGGCTCAGCAGCCAACATCAACGCAGTTTGACAGCATGATGGATGATTTGGAGAAGAAAGCACTGCGTCGCGAAATTGAAGAATTGAAAGCCAAAATTGCTAAATACGAGAAGGGAGATTTTTAATATGGGAATTTTCAAACGCATGAAGGATATGACAAAGGCATCGGTAAATGAGGCGTTGGACAAAATTGAAGACCCGATTATTATGTTGAACCAATACCTGCGTGACATGGAGTCTGAAATCCATCAAGCAGAGGTTACGGTAGCGAAGCAAATGGCGAATGAACGCCGTATGAAGCAGCGCCTTGAAGAGACGGTGCGCAGCACGGCTGACCGCGAATCGAAAGCAGAAGCTGCTTTGAGAGCCGGTCAAGAGGAGCTTGCACGCAAGCTGCTGGAAGAGAAGCTGTATTTTGACCAGAAGGTAACGGAATATGTAGAGCTGCATGCGCAGTCGAAGTCGCAGGCAGAGGAATTGATGCAGCAATTGCACACGATGAAGGAAGAGTTTTACCAGCTGCGCAACAAGCGTAATGAACTGGCTTCCCGTGCACAAGTAGCAAAAGCGCAAAAACAAATGGCTCAGCTTACAGCCAACCATACGATCGACAGCGGCTCAGCATCACGCGGCTTCTACCGTATGGAAGAGAAAATTATGCAGCTGGAAGCCGAAGCGGATGTTCTTCGTACTCCTTACTCTTACAGCGGCACGACGAACAACTTTAATGCAGCCGATGCAGAGAAGCAAATCAAGGTTGATGAGCAGCTGCAAGCACTGAAAAACAAGCTTAATCCTACAACTTCATTAACGAAAGCCCCGACTGAAGAATAGAACTTCAAGCGTTGGAAGAAGCGGACCGTGTAACGGTCTGCTCTTTCATGCGTCTGGCGCAGCTCACAAAAATATAGGCATTTCGTATGAATTTATATTACATAAGAATAAGATAAAGGTTAAAATAGTACTTAGAAGGAAGTGAGCCGTATGGAGCAAGGCAATAAAAGGGACCAGCCGAATCATGCGGCCCGCAGACGCAATGCAACGGAAACGGTTCTTTGGCTGCTGATTATCATCAGCTTGGTGGTTATCGTACTGCAGGGGATCGGTTACGTTGAGATGTTCACGCTTCAGGGAAAATGGGCGGTCATCGGTTTGACTATTGTCGGGGCGGGACTTGCAGCGGCTGCTTTGAACGGCTATTTGCAAAACTCTAGACTGAAGGAATCGCTGAAGCGGCTGACCGAGCAGCAAGTGAAGCGTCGATTTAGTGTCACGCTCAGCAACGGCGAGAAGACAGACAACGAAATTTCTGAGCAAGAGCAGGTCGATCCCAATTGGACGGAGAAAGTTAAATTTACGGCTGTGATCGAGGAGCGTCAGCGGCTCGCACGCGAGCTTCATGATGCGGTTAGCCAGCAGTTATTTGCCATTTCCATGACGGCGACTGCTGTCAGCCGCACGATTGATCGGGACTGGGAGCGGGCGAAGCGTCAGGTACAGCTTATTGAAGAAATGGCTGCCGTTGCGCAATCAGAGATGCGCGCGCTGCTGCTTCATCTTCGGCCTGTCCACTTGGACGGAAAAAATCTGGGACAGGCGCTTACCGTGCTGGTGGATGAGCTGAAGCAAAAAGTACCAATGACGATAACGCTCGAGGTAGACGATACGATCGTACTCTTACCAAATGCAGAGGATCATCTGTTCCGCATCGCTCAGGAGGCTTTGTCTAATACGCTCAGGCATTCCAAAGCGGATAGTATGACTATCAAGCTTATCCGTTCTGGCAATCAAGTGCATATGAGCCTGCAGGACAGCGGTGTGGGTTTTGATCTAGAGGCGAAGAAGCAAACCTCCTACGGACTGCTCACGATGGAAGAGCGGGTTCTTGAGCTCGGAGGCTCGTTGAAAATGCTATCGAAGCCTGGCGAGGGGACGGTCATTCAAATTTGGATTCCTGCTGACGTGCAGTGAGAGATTTAGGAATAAGAGTAACGGATACCAGAGCTTAACTTTTTAATAAGAGGCGGTGTGAGGTGTGGAGGCAATGGAGCAATTGAGTCAACCAATAAAGGTTCTGCTCGTCGATGATCACGAAATGGTGCGGATCGGACTTGCGGCGGTGCTGGACACAGAGGACGGCATCGAGGTTGTGGGTGAAGCGAGCAACGGGATGGACGGCATTCGATTAGCACAGGCGTACAGACCAGATGTTGTTCTAATGGATTTGGTGATGGACGGTATGGATGGCGTGGAGACCACAGCAAAGCTGCTTGAGCTTTACCCAGATTGCAAAGTCATCGTATTGACGAGTTACTTGGATGACAGCAAGCTGTATCCTGTCATAGAAGCAGGAGCGTTCAGCTATTTACTGAAAACATCGCGGGCGACGGAAATTGCGGATGCGATACGTGCCGCAGCACGCGGACAGTCCGTGTTGGAATCCCAAGTGGCCGCGAAGATGATGAACCGCTTCCGGCAGCCGAAGCAGCTGGAGCAAGCTCCGCTGCATGATGAACTAACGGACCGCGAAATGGATGTACTGAAGCGGGTAGCACAGGGAAGATCGAATCAGGAAATCGCCGACGAGCTGTTCATCGGCGTAAAAACCGTGAAATTCCATATTACGAATATTTTTAATAAACTTGATGTGGATGACCGTACGCAGGCAGCTATTTATGCGCTTAAACAAGGAATTGCGGAATAATAAAAGCCTTAAGTAGCGAGCGATAACGATTGCAACTTTTGGAAAAGCTGATCGATTTGATTGACATCAATTGCAGTTAGAGCTATGCCGGCTGACGATGTAAGCATGGCCTCAGGCCAGACGGCGGCCGCAAGCGGGTTTTGCAGTGTGTGCAGCAGCTCCAAATCCTGCGCTGACCGAACCATAATGATTTTGGGATAAGCGGCTTCTTTGAAGCCTTCGATAAGGATAACATCCACTTCAGACATTTGAGCAATCAACTGATCTAGCGGAACGTTATGGCGCATCATAACCGCAGTGCGTTCGGAGGAAGTGATAGCCGTTATATCTGCTCCGGCCTCTTGATGCTTCCAAGTATCGGTTCCGGACGTATCAATTTGAAAATCATGCGCATCGCGCTTAATTGTCCCGACCTTATATCCTGCTTGTTTATAACGCTCTGTCAGCCGGCAAACCAATGTGGTTTTGCCGGTGTTTTTGTATCCGACGATCTGAACTATGATTGGCATGGCGTTCTCCTTCATGAGGGCATAATGACCGTAATTGCCAATAGTTTAACATACATTGTAAAATGAATGCTGAATAAGCTGCTGGTTATGTTCAGTCAGCGGCTATAGGAGCGGGTGATGGTGATGAAAAAGGTTGGAGGCAACGGAGCGGGTGAGAGGGAGAAGGAGAGCCGATTTAATCGGCGCGCTGTGAAGGTAGAAGAGGCGCAGCGGCGCACGCTGGCTGCGGCCGATGGGCTGGACCTCGGCAGCGAGTTCGTGCCGCTGCGGGCCGCAGGCGGCCGGAGGCTGGCGCAAACGATAGTTGCGACCTGCGATTGGCCGCCCTTCGCGCGCTCGGGCCTCGACGGCTACGCCGTGCGCGCGGCTGATATCGCGGCAGCGACGCCGGAGCACCCGGCGATGCTGCGCGTTGTTGACGCGGTTGCGGCGGGCGGACTCGCCCTCGCGGCCGTGCAGAAGGGCACTGCCGTGCGCATTATGACCGGCGCGGCTGTGCCTGAAGGGGCTGACGCGGTCGTGATGCTAGAGCAGACCGCGGAAGCTCTGCTGGATGGAGGCGCTCCGGCGGTGCTGATCAAGCATGCCGGCGCCGCAGGCCAGCATATAGCGCCCCAAGGCGAGGAGTTTCGCCTTGGGGGCGCTTTGGCTGTGCCCGGCACGCTTGTGCGGCCGGGCCATGTGGCGCTGCTAGGCACCTTCGGCTATGCCGAGGTAGCCGTGCAGAAGCGCCCGCGCGTAGCGGTGTTCGCAACCGGCAGCGAATTGCTGCCGGTTGCGGCGGCGCTCGCGCCGGGCCGGATCCGCGACAGCAACAGCTGTATGGTCGCGGCAATGATCGAGCAGAGCGGCGCGGAGCCGATTGTGCTCGGCTCGCTTCCGGACGAGCCTGAAGCGGTTGAAGCGGCGCTTGCGAGCGCATGGAATACTGCCGACTTGATTGTGACAACCGGCGGTGTGTCGGTGGGGGATTATGATGTGATGGCTGACCTCTTTCGTGCGATAAAGAACGGCAGCAGCTTCCAGACGATGGAACGGAATAGTAATACAACGGACGTCTTGACGGAAGGTGGGGACGGTGGGGACTCAACGGCCTCTTATAATCGGGCGGCTACGGAGGTCCTCTTTGACCGCGTCGCGATGAGGCCGGGAAGCCCGACGTCCGCAGCGGTGATTGGCGGGAAGCTTCTGTTTGCTTTGTCAGGCAATCCGGGAGCGTGCTTTGTCGGTTTTGAATTATTCGTTCGGCCAGCTCTGCTTCGTATTCAAGGCGTTATGGAGGCACTGCCGCGAAAGGTAACGGCAAAGCTGCTAACAGCCGTAGACAAGCCAAGCCCGCATGATCGTTTCGTTCGTTCTCGCTTGATCAGCGATTCAGATGGAAGTTTGCATGCTGACCCGCTTGCCTTCTCCAAATCAAGCATGATGGCCTCTATTGCGGAGGCTGAAGGGTTGGCTGTTATTCCGTCCGGTCCCAAAGGCGCCGAAGCTGGCGCTGTAATCGAAGTTATCGTAATTCCTTAATTACGGAATTGATTTTTAATTAGGAAAAAATAAACTTTAATGGCAGGATATAGCGGCGCGGAAAGCGAATATAACTCATAACACCTGCTTCAAACATAATTGAATAACTCTCAGAGTCTTAGAATCATCTATCGTTAGAAGGATAGAGCCCTCTGTCCTGCAAGTCATACAGGATAGAGGGCGTTTTTTTATGTGGATTGCTAAAGGTTATATGTACTGATTAATGATTAAGCCGGCATAGGGTATCGGCGAGTAGGTTTGAATGGCGTTGAAATAAGCTCCGTAAGGAAGAGTCGACGTAAAGCGGGACTGAAGCAGCTGGACTGGTTTTTGCTGCTCAGTGAAGGCTAAAGCCACTTTCAGGTCATTCAGCAAACCGCTGGTGCCTAGCAAATGCCGTTTCATCCGTTCCGGGCTTGGCGCAGCGGAAGCTGTTTCTTCGGATACGGCATCATTCAGGGTCCATTGCCCGCTGCTGGCGCTGCGGGACAAGCCCAGCTCTATGGCGGCAGGATGGCGCAGGGCAAGCTCAATGCTCGACCAGAGCTCGGGGATTAGATTGTCGGCCCGCTGCTTATAATGGGTTTCCAGCTGATTGAGCAGGTTCGTTAGACTATGCAGGCTCTCAGTTATAGGCAGATCATTGTTCAATTCAATGCCGAGCTTGCTTATTAGCTGATCCAAACGATTTTGGCCATCGCGCGTCATTTGCAGCCAGGACGCTGCACTGCTAGCTGCTTGATGATAGATACGGTTCCAATCATGTTCATGGTCAGGAGCCTGCTGAGGCTCTCCATCACGATAAGGATAATAGGCATAAGGAGAAACAGCTTGTACAGGGACATAAGCATTTGTTCGTTCGATGCTCCGAATGGAACGGATATAAGAGCTGATAAGCATTCTCCTTTCTAATTTGAATGAGGAATACAGCGATAGCATACGATGCCATGCCCGAGAAGGCTGGCGAAACCTGTCATTGGCACAACCTATTTTTAGGAAAAGCGGCGCTGCTCCGCTCCGCAGAGTCCGCCGCTTTGCCGTTTACAGTAATAAGAACAGAAAAGCGATAAGCGCAAAATCAAGTGCCAGCGCCGCACCCCAAGGATAGTACGGCTGCGGTCCGTAATAATAAGGATCATAAGGGTAGGCCTGCGTTTGCGCTTGCGGCGCAGCAGATTTATGCTGCAGCTCTGTTTTACCTTTAACGCCTTTTTTCTTTTTTGAAACCGTCGTCTGCACTTGCGTCACATTTGCTTCTATACCGCCCGCATCTGCGTTCAGCAGCACTTTACCCCCGCCGCAGGAGCTAAGTATGCCTATATGGCGTGAACCGTCATTCATAACGACACACACAGGATACCCGCAATAACGGCTAACGACTTCCTCATGTAATGGAAAAATAGGTTCCATTCGCTGATGACACCTCCATTTATCATTCCTGCAACCAGTGTATTCACCTACAGGCAAACGTGTATGGATGTTTACCCATTCCGTAAGGACAGGAGCGAAAATCATGTACATTCCGAATAAGACAATGCCAGTCCGCCACCGTATGTCGGCAAAGCAGCGCGCGAAACGAACGAAGGCGGGAATTCTTCTTGCTCTGTTAGTGATTTCGGTATGCGCAGTATGGGCGATGTGGCAGGCTGATCGGGCGCCGCGTGAGACTACCACTGCAGAGCAGCAGCTGCAGCATGATTTACAAGCGCTGTGGACATGGAGCGATGATGAGCTTAAAGGAGGATCAGAGGTGGGGGACTGGGCAATCAGATGGAACGTAACGGGCAAGGCGGGTACAATGAATGGGCTGGTACAGCAGTTCTTCACAGAGGCGGAGGGCAAGGCAATCGGCAAGGTTGTACAAAATGAAGGGAAAACCGTATCAGGCATGATTACCAAGTACGGAGGAAGCCTATCTATAAATCTTGTACAGGGTGACGACCAAAGCGAACAGCTCATGATTTTGTTGGATACTACGCTTTCGCCGCTGATTGAAAAAAACACACTTATGGATGCGACAGCGGATATTTCCGCTAATCTTGCTCAAATCTCCCCGGCCTTTACCAGCAGCATGAAGGTTCAAGGGTATACCAAGCAAAATCAGACCCTGCAGCATTTGAAACGGCTAACGGACGCGAAATCTGTGGATCGATATGAGGATGCAGGAACGATTAGCGAAACGTTTTATACACGCATGCTGCACATGGCGATTGCTGTCGAAAACGGTAGATCTGCAAATTTACAAGTAGCATTACACAAAGAGACAAATAGTGAAAATACCGCATTGACGATCGGAATACCTGTCATTACAGGAGAATACAGCGTTTTCAATGGAGAAAACCCCTGAAAATACCTGTTCTGATTAGAATAAGTAACGTATCTTATCAGTATTTTTTATGAACAGTTGAATAGCGAATTGTAGTTGGATATGCTAAACTACATATCATGTGAACCGTATAAAAATACATAGGGAAAGAATGAGGCAAATGACATATACTAATAACCTTGAATCCGTCTCCGCTGAGGGCGCAGTGTATTACCTGTTCGGAGCAACGGGCGATTTGGCTCGGCGTAAGCTATTTCCAGCCCTTTTCAGTTTATATAAAGAAGGCAAGCTTTCGGAAAACTTTGCCGTTGTTGGTCTAGCTAGACGTCCGCGGACGAATGAGCAATTCCGTGCTGACCTGTATGAATCGATCGTTGAATTTTGTCGTTACAAAGCGGACGATGCCGAGCTTTGGAATCGTTTTGCAGAGCATTTCGTATACATGTCGCTTGATATTAACGATGTGGAAGGCTTCCGCGAGCTTAGCAAGTTATCGGAGCAATTGGATGCCAAGTTCGATATCCCAGGCAACCGTTTATTTTATTTGGCTCTTGCACCGTCCCTGTTCGGACCGGTATCCTTCAATCTTCGCGACGGCGGCTTGTTGGAGTCAAACGGCTGGCATCGCGTCGTAATCGAGAAGCCATTCGGCTACGATCTGCCGTCAGCCCAGAAGCTGAACGAGCAAATCAACCAAGTGTTCAAAGAAGAAGAAATTTACCGGATCGATCATTATCTTGGTAAAGAAATGGTACAAAACATTCAAGTTATTCGTTTTGCCAACGCATTTTTTGAGCCATTGTGGAATAATAACCATATTGCGAATGTTCAAATTACGCTGTCCGAAACGGTTGGCGTAGAGGATCGCGGAGGCTATTATGATAAATCGGGCGCTTTGCGCGATATGGGTCAAAACCATATGCTGCAAATGCTGACGATGATTGCAATGGAGCCGCCAAGCCGTTTGCACGGCGAGGACATTCGTGACGAGAAGGTTAAGGTGCTTCGTTCGCTTCGCAACTACTCCTCTAGCGACGAGGTTCGCTCGAATGTGGTTCGCGCGCAATACAGTGAAGGCAGCCATCACGGCAAGGTGCTTCCCGGCTACCGCCAAGAGGATTCGGTTGGTGAAGATTCTACGACGGAAACCTACTTTGCCGCAAAAGTTTTCGTCGATAACTTCCGCTGGGCGGGCGTACCTTTCTATATTCGAACAGGCAAACGTCTACCGGTAAAAACGACTGAGGTCGTAATTGAATTTAAATCGATGCCGCAGAACGTCTTGTTCGCGCAGCGTCACGATCTGGCTCCTAACCTGCTCGTCATTCGCGTAAATCCGCTTGAGGGCATATATATTAAAGTAAATGCAAAAACGCCGGGCGAGAACAATTCCGTTCAGCCGGTAGCAATGGAGTTCTGCCAAAGCTGTCAGATTGGCTTGAATACGCCTGAAGCTTACGAGCGCCTTATTCATGATGCAGCACGCGGCGATTCTACTTACTTCACGCGTTGGGACGAGGTTTCCCAGGCATGGGCGTTCGTTGACCGCATTGCACAAGCTTGGCGTGAAGAGAAAAGTGATTTGAAGCTTTATCCTGCTGGATCCTGGGGTCCGGAAGCAGCTAATCAGCTGCTTGGAGAAGATGGCTTCCATTGGTGGCCGGTTAACGGCCAAGAGGAAGATAACGTCATTTGGGTATCGAACAGCGGTAAATAATCGCTGAGATCACCTTACGTAATGAAGGGAAGGCAAGCATGAGCCAAACGTTAAGCCAAGAAATTAAACAGGAAGTAGAAAAGCGCCGTACGTTCGCGATTATTTCTCACCCTGATGCAGGGAAAACAACCCTGACTGAGAAGCTCCTCCTATTCGGAGGAGCCATTCGGCTTGCAGGGTCAGTTAAGGCGCGCAAAGCGAGCCGTCACGCCACATCCGACTGGATGGAAATCGAGAAGCAGCGGGGGATTTCGGTAACGTCCAGCGTCATGCAGTTCGATTATTTGGGACACCGCGTCAACATTCTCGATACACCTGGTCACCAAGATTTCAGTGAAGACACTTATCGTACGCTAACTGCAGCCGATAGCGCCGTCATGCTTATTGACGTTGCCAAAGGTGTGGAAGCACAGACGATCAAGCTGTTCCAGGTTTGCCGCAAACGCGGCATTCCGATTTTTACTTTTATCAATAAGCTGGACCGTGAAGGTCAAAGTCCGTTTGAACTCATGGAGGAGCTGGAGCGGGTTCTTGGAATACGCGCAGTGCCTATGAACTGGCCAATCGGTATGGGACGCGAGCTATGCGGCGTTTATGACCGTATGAAAACACAGGTTGAGCTGTTCCAAGGAAATGACCACTCCACGATTGAAGTTCGTCCTGTAAGCGACTATAACGATCCGATTATCCGCGAGATGGCAGGCGATTATTTGACCGATCAACTGATCGGTGATCTAGAGCTGCTTGATGTTGCGGGCGATCAATTTGATTTCGAGAAAGTGCAAGCCGGCGAGCTGACACCTCTATTCTTCGGAAGCGCTGTTAACAATTTCGGTGTTCAAACGTTTCTGGAGAACTTCCTGCAGTTGGCGCCTAAGCCAACACCGCGTAACAGTACGACAGGGCAGGTTGAACCGACAAATGAGAAGTTCACCGGTTATGTGTTCAAGATTCAAGCGAATATGAACCCAGCGCATCGCGACCGTATCGCTTTCCTTCGGATTTGTTCCGGCAAATTCGAAAGAGGCATGAGCGTTCGTCATGTGCGCAACGGAAAAGATATTAAGCTGGCTCAGCCGCAGCAATTTCTAGCGCAGGACCGCGATATTGTCGATACGGCTTATCCTGGCGACATTATTGGATTGTTTGATCCGGGCATTTTCCGAATCGGTGATTCCTTATCGCAGGGCGGCGAAGTCGTGTTCGATGAGCTTCCGACGTTCTCACCGGAAATTTTCGCGAAAGTAACGGTTAAAAACGCGCTTAAGCATAAGCAGTACCAGAAGGGCATCGACCAACTGACGGAGGAGGGCACCATTCAGGTGTTTCATTCCACGGGCAACTTCGACGAAACGATTCTCGGCGTAGTCGGTCATTTGCAGTTCGAGGTATTCGAGCACCGGATGAAAGCGGAGTACGGCGTGGATATCCAGCTGCATCGGATGCAGTTCCAATTTGCGCGCTGGATCGTCGATGACAATATCGATCCAGGTAAATTCCGTATTAATACGACGCTTGTGAAGGACAAGAAAGGCAACTATGTCGTCTTGTTTGAGAATGAATATGCGATGCGTACGGCAATAGACAAAAATCCAACGTCCAAGTTTCTGGAAACCGCGCCTTAAGCGCACGGATATAAGCAAGCTGATAGCATCCCCGGCCACCCTCGCAGCAGCGCAGGCGGCTGGGGATGCTTTTGCTTTTGCGTTCGGGCGGCATGATTTTCAGTGCTAAAAAACAGGTTTACCCGTATAATAAATGGATAAAAAACGATAGGTGGCTAGTCATTCATGAAAACAATCATGTTCACCGGAGGAGGCTCAGCCGGACACGTTACCGTAAATTTGGCCTTGATCCCACGGTTTTTGGAAGAGGGCTGGTCTGTCCAATATATCGGTTCGGAGAGCGGAATTGAAAGGCAGCTTATTGCAACGATTCCGCAGGTCAAATATTTTCCGATTTCGACAGGGAAGCTGAGAAGGTACATCGATATTCAAAACATTAAGGATCCATTCAAGGTAGTGAAGGGGCTTTTTCAGGCTTATCGTCTTATTAAGCGTAATAAACCTAACGTGGTTTTCTCCAAAGGCGGCTTCGTATCCGTGCCCGTTGTCCTTGGAGCATGGTTGAACAAAGTGCCTCTACTCATCCACGAATCGGATTTAACGCCAGGGCTCGCTAACCGGATTTCGATTCCGTTTTCAACCGGCGTATGCACGACCTTTCCCGAAACGGGAGGCATGCTGAAGGCTGATAAAAGCCGGCATGTAGGGGCAGTCATTCGCGAGGAAGTGAAGCAGGGTAATGCGGACCGCGGCAGAGCGTTCACCGGGTTTACGAGAAGCAAGCCGGTTATTCTGATTATGGGCGGGAGCCTCGGCGCGCGAAAAATCAACCAGACAGTAAGGCAGACTCTGACGAGACTAACGAAGCAATTCCAAATCGTACATTTATGCGGCAAAAATCAAGTAGATCCTTCAATTGTGATGCCTGGTTATAAGCAGTTCGAGTACGTAAACGAGCAATTGCCAGATGTGCTGGCGATGACCGATCTTGTCATTTCGCGTGCAGGATCCAATTCGATCTTCGAGTTTTTGTCGTTGAAGAAGCCGATGCTGCTTATTCCGCTTACGAAGGAGCAGAGCCGCGGAGATCAAATCTTAAACGCGCAGTCCTTCGAGAAATCTGGCTACGCCGATATTCTTTATGAAGAGAACCTGACAGCGAGTACACTGGCGGAAAGCGTAGAGCGCTTGCACAATAACCGAGCGTCGTATATCGAAAGTATGAACATGAGCCAGGAAGCAAATGCATTAGCAGCTGTGTTTGATTGGATCAATGAAATCGCCAAGAAGTAGGGAATCAGCGAGGTAAAGCTTGATTATAAAAACGATTTGGCCTGCGGAGCTCAGCAGGTTAAATCGTTTTTTTTGTTGTCATCATTCGACATGAAAAAATTGAATCGATAAGATGATTGACGATGAAACGTTTTCATGCCATAATGTACGCGTGTACATTGAAATTATTT
This sequence comes from Paenibacillus sp. 01T443, assembly GCF_056398325.1. Taxonomy (NCBI): domain Bacteria; kingdom Bacillati; phylum Bacillota; class Bacilli; order Caryophanales; family Paenibacillaceae; genus Paenibacillus; species Paenibacillus sp. 01T443. The sequence continues at coordinate 392,031 of NZ_JBFTPE010000002.1, read as the reverse complement.
ATGCAGCACAAAAGCTTTATTCAGGAGGCAATTGATCATTAGCAGGAAAGAAGTAGCGAAGCTGGCTGGTGTCTCAGAGGCAACCGTGTCAAGGGTGTTGAACAACGTTGGTCCAATGAAAGAGGAAACGCGTGAGCGAGTATTGCAGGCTGCTGCAGAGCTGGGCTATGTACCGAATGCGCTTGCGCAGCAATTCGCTAGGCGAAGAAGCGGCAATATCGGTGTCATTTTGCCATTCGTGCCCAAAGTTCACTTATTCTCCACCTACTATTTCTCCGAAATCTTAAGCGGAATCGGTGAAACGGCGAAGCGCTGCGGATACGATCTGCTGCTTATTTTCAGAGAGCCGGACGGTGCGCGGGATTACGCGAAGCTTTTTCGAACACAGAAGATTGACGCCTGCATTGTCCTCGGATCGCAAGATGTACCGGAAGAGCGGACCGCTTTGGCGGAGCTTAAAGAGGGCGGCTTTCCTTTCTGTCTTGTGAATCAGCGGTATGATGAGGCGGCTTACACGACCGTTGACGCAGATCATGTATCCGGCAGCAAGGATGCCGTCCGGCATTTGCTTGAGCAGGACCGCCGCAGAATCGCATTCATCAATGGTCCGATGCAATATTCAAATAGTACAGACAGGCTTGAGGGTTATAGGACTGCACTTAAGGATGCTGGAATAACGTTTGATCCGCAGCTGGTTTATGTAGGCAACTACAGCCGTAAGAGCGGGTATGAGCTTGCTGAACGGCTGGCGGTACAAATTAACGCAGGCGTGGTGGATGCGGTATTCGCAGCAAATGACCGTATGGCGATCGGCCTGATGCAAGGGCTGCGGGAGCGGGGGCTTGAGGCAAAGCAGCATTATTCGCTGGTTGGCTACGATGATTCAGACGGCTCGCGTATCATTAGCCCGCAGCTGTCTACTGTAGCTGTTCCATTTTACGAGATGGGCAGGCTGGCCGCCGCGAGACTGCTCGATCAGGAGCAGCCTAAAGAAACTGAGGAATCTTTGCGGGATTTGCTGCCGGTAAGCTTAGTCATTAGAGAAACTTCAGGCATTTAAGAGCAGCATGAAAATAGAAGTCCCTATGCTCCATCCTATTTCCATCGCGAAACGGACAGTGGCGCTTATAGATGCGGTGGCCGTTTACGCTTAAGAGAGGCGGTTTTATTATGGATAAAGTAAGAGTTGGCATGGTTGGCTACAAGTTTATGGGTAAAGCACACAGTAATGCTTACCGCGCGCTTCCGATGTTTTTCCCGGATTCGGTTAAACCGGAAATGACGGCCATTTGCGGACGTGACCCGGAGGGGCTCGAGCAAGCAAGAGCACAGTTCGGTTGGCAGAGCTCGGAGACGGATTGGAAGGCGCTGGTTAAACGCGATGACATCGATCTGATAGATATCAACGCGCCGAGTGATGCGCATAAGGCGATAGCGCTTGCTGCGGCAGAAGCTGGCAAGCATATCTTTTGCGAGAAGCCGCTGGCACTGACGCTGGAGGATTCCCGTGAAATGCTGGAAGCAGCCGAGAAGGCTGGCGTAAAGCACATGGTCGGCTTTAACTACCGGTTTGCGCCTGCTGTCCAGCTTGCCAAAAAGCTTGTTGCCGATGGCCGGATTGGCGAAATTTATCATTTCCGCGCCGTGTTTCTGCAGGATTGGATTATCGATCCAAGCTTCCCGCTCGTTTGGCGGCTTCAGAAAGAGATCGCGGGCTCAGGCTCCCATGGAGACTTAGGCGCGCATCTCATCGATATGGCTCGCTTCCTTGTAGGCGAGTTTGAAGAGGTTATTGGGATGAGTGAAACGTTTATTAAAGAGCGGCCGATTGCTTCCGCTATGACGGGCCTCAGCGCCAAAGGCAGCGAAGGCGGACCAAAAGGCGAGGTTACCGTTGATGACGCGACTATTTTCATGACTCGCTTCGCAAATGGCGCGCTAGGCAGCTTTGAGGCAACTCGCTTTGCGGCAGGCCACCGCTGTACGAACGCCTTTGAAATAAACGGCAGCAAAGGAAGCATCAAGTTTGATTTTGAGCGAATGAATGAGCTTCAGGTTTATTTTACGGACGACGCCGAGGATGTTCAGGGCTTCCGCCGCGTGCTGGCGACTGATCCTTCGCATGCATACATGGATGCTTGGTGGCCTGCAGGCCATACGATTGGCTACGAGCATACGTTTACGCATGAAGTTCATGAGCTAATGCAGGCCTTTGCCGAGAATCGCCAGCCGGTGCCGAACTTTGTAGACGGCGTGAAATGCCAAGAGGTGCTGGAGGCGGTAGACCGTTCGATTGCGGAGCGCCGCTGGGTTGCCATTAGCGAATTATCGTAAGAATATATCTTAAGGTTTGTAGCATAGGAGAGGCAGGGAGAGCTCAATGAAAAAAGCATTAATCGTTTGGGGCGGCTGGGATGGTCATCAACCGAAGGAGGTCGCTGAAATTTTTCGCGAGGTGCTCGCAGCCGAAGACTTCGAGGTAGAAGTATCGGATACGCTGGAAGCTTTCGCAGATGCAGAGAAGCTGCTGGGGCTCGACCTGATTGTACCGGTCTGGACAATGGCTCGCATTGAACAGAAGCTGGTGGATAACGTTTCTGCAGCTGTACAAAGCGGCGTAGGCTTGGCAGGCTGCCATGGCGGCATGTGCGATGCGTTCCGTGAAAACGTAGATTGGCAATTTATGACCGGCGGCCAATGGGTGGCGCATCCGGGCAATGACGGCGTGGAATATACGGTAAATATTAATAATTCATCAAGCCCGCTTACGGAAGGCATCGATGATTTTGTTGTAAGCTCCGAGCAGTATTATTTGCATGTGGACCCTGCGGTTGAAGTGTTGGCAACGACACGGTTCCCGCTTACTTCCGGACCGCACTCGCTTAACAAGGCAGTCGATATGCCGGTCGCATGGACGAAGCGCTGGGGCGTAGGCCGTGTTTATTACAACTCACTGGGCCATCAGGCGAATATCATTGATATTCCTACGGTGAAGGAGCTTATGCGCCGCGGCTTCCTCTGGTGTGCAGAAGGCAAGGCAAAAGCGCTGGAAGCGGGTACGACGGCGGCGGCGTACAGCGGTATGGCAGATAATCAGCTGTAATCAATGGTCATCATAAACTAGGATATGGGACGAGGGACGGACGATAATGGAGAAAATTAAAGCAGGGATTATTGGAACAGGCAATATCAGCGGTATTTATTTTGAAAATGGGAATCGCTTCGATGCGCTTCAGGTTGTGGCTTGCGCAGATTTAGATGTGGAGCGTGCAAAAGCGCGGGGCGAGGAGTTTGGCGTTCGCGGCTGCTCCGTAGACGAGCTGCTCGCTGATCCGGAAATTCAAATGATTATCAATTTGACCATACCTCAAGCCCATGCTTCCGTTTGTTTGCGGGCGCTTGAAGCAGGCAAGCATGTATACGTTGAGAAACCGTTTGCCGTAACACGCGAGGAAGCGCAGGAAGTGCTACAGCTTGCTGAGAGAAAAGGGCTTTATGTGGGCAGCGCGCCGGATACGTTCCTAGGCGGCGGCATTCAGACGAGTATCAAGCTGATTGAAGATGGCTGGATCGGCACACCAATCGGCGCTACCGCGTTCATGGTGGGAGGCGGTCATGAATCCTGGCACCCTGCCCCTGAATTTTATTATCAAAAGGGCGGCGGCCCGATGTTTGACATGGGACCTTATTATTTAACGGCACTTGTTGCGATGCTTGGGCCTATTACTCGGGTTACCGGTTCTGCACGGATCTCCTATCCGGAGAGAACCATTACGAGCAAGCCGAAATTCGGACAGCAGGTTAAGGTTGAGGTACCGACTCACATTGCGGGAGTTATTGATTTTGCATCAGGCCCTATTGGCACGCTGCTTACAAGCTTTGATGTAAAAGGAGGCTCTACGCTTCCTCGCATCGAGGTTTACGGAAGCACGGGCACGCTGCTCGTACCGGATCCGAACAATTTCAACGGCCAAATCAAGCTTACCCGCGCAGGCTCAAATGAATGGTCGGACATTCCGCTCGCTTACGGCTACACGGAAAACGCGCGCGGAGTGGGCGCTGCCGATATGGCGAAGGCGATTCAGACCGGCCGCAAGCACCGCGCAAATGGCGAGCTTGCCTATCATGTGCTTGAGGCAATGCATGGCTTCCATGACGCATCCGAGCAAGGCGTGCATTATGTTATGAAGAGCACCTGCGAGCGCCCGGCGCCGCTGCCGCTTGGTTTGCAGCCATTTTGCTTAGATTAATAACCAGAAGTTTTTGAAAACCTAATAAAACAGAAAAAAAGCAGAGCGGATGCCGCTCTGCTTTTTTGCAATTCTTGTTATTTCTTTATCCAAGCGTCAACCTTTTCGGCATTTTTCTCTACCCATGCTTTGGCAGCCGCCTCAGGCGTTTCGCCTTCTTGAATTTGAATCATCACAGCAGCCATTTCATCCGCTGTCCAGTTAAACTGATCCAGGAAGGTGAAAGCCTCCGGTTGATCCTCTTTTAGGCCTTTACGGGCAATGGTGTGAATTTGCTCGTCTCCGCCATAAACGTTTTTTGGATCCTCCAAATATTTCAGATCCATCTTGGCAAACATCCAGTGGGGCGTCCAGCCCGTGACGACAATTGGCTCTTTATTGGCATAGGCCTTCTCTAGCTGCTGCGTCATCGCGGCAGAGGAGCTTTCGAGCAGCGTCCATTTATCACGAAGCTTATATTCATCGAGTACTTTCTCGGTCGACATCATTATGCCAGCACCGGGTTCAATGCCGATAATGGTATGATCCACCGTATCGCCAACGACATCCGTTAGTTCATCTATGCTGTTAATGTCCATATACTGAGGCACGACCAGGCCGATTTTTGTACCTTCTAGGTTTGGTCCGAGGTCTTCGTATTGACCGTTATATTTAGTCACGTAGGAAGCATGCGTCGTTGGCAGCCACGCGGCCACCATCGCATCCGCGCTGCCATCGGAAATGCCAGCCCACATCGGGCCAGCGTCTACTTGCATGAGCTCGACCTCGTAGTTTAGCTTTTGCTCGAGCACTTCTTTTACAACATAGGTGCTCGCGATCTCCGAATCCCAGGCCACGTAGGCAAGCGTCACTTTTTTCTTACTGTTTCCGCTGGAAGCGGAGCATCCCGCCACCAGTGCCATGACCATCACAGCTGCAACAATTACACTTATTCGATTGAACTTCAAATAATCACTCCTTAAAATTTCACAAGATAAATATAGGTTAATGGTTTAGTTCATTTAATGTTTTAGGTTGTTTTGCTCTTACGGATGACCTGCTGGGTTAGACGGTCCAATATAATGGCTAATATTACGATTGCGAGACCGGCTTCGAAGCCGACGCCGGTATTGCCTTGTGTTACGGCACGATAAACATAGGCGCCTACACCCTGTGCACCGATCATCGATGCGATTACGACCATCGAAAGCGACAGCATAATCGTCTGATTGATACCAGCCATAATGGTTGGCATGGCAATTGGAAGCTGAAGCTTGAACAGCTTCTGAGACGGCGTTGATCCAAAAGCATCAGCCGCTTCAACTAACTCTTCAGGAACTTGGCGAATGCCGAGATTCGTCAATCTAATCGTTGGCGGGATCGCGAATATAATCGAAGAGATAACGCCCGGTACTACGCCGAGAGAGAAGAAGGTTACAGCAGGCAGCAGATAAACGAAAGCCGGCATCGTCTGCATGAAATCAAGCACCGGCGTAATTATTTTTTGAACGCTTGAATGGCGAGCACATAAGATACCTGCTGGAACGCCAATCAGCACCGATATGAAGGCTGCAGTCAAGACGAGTGCGAGTGTTTGCATCGTCTGGCTCCATAAGCCGAGATTTTCGATAATAAGCAGTCCGATGAGCGTAAATAAAGCCATTTTCCACTTGCCGATATACCAAGCGATAACCGTAAATATTAATATAAGAACGAGCGCTGGGAACCAGTTAAGCAAAGTATCCAGGCCGTTTACGGTTTCGCCAACGACGATGCGAATGAATTGAAAGAAGGGATCCAGATGGGCTTCCAGCCATGCCTCTGCCCATTCAATCCAGTCTGCTAAAGGGATTTTAGGCAGATTCATGACGCTCACCTGCCTCTAATACAGAGTTTCCGGATAATGCGGCTAGTACTGCGCCTTTAATGACAATGCCTTTTAGGCGGCCGTTATTATCTATAATGGATACGGGGAATTTAGATTGACTCATTAATTCAAACAACTCATTGAGCAAAGTATCCGGTGCAGCGGAAGGTGCCTCACGCTCCATTGCCTCTTCAAGCTTCAGGCCATTCTTTATCGCATTAACCGCATCTTCTGCCGTTATAACGCCCAGCAGCCGCATGCCCTTATCAACAACATAAAGACTTGATACACCGCGGTCCCGCATAAATTGCAATGCTACGCGCGGGCCCTTTTCAATCGTAATCGTCTCGGGTTTAATCATAACATGCGATGCGGTGAGCACCTTAGAGAGATCGACATCTTCGACAAAGCGCTCCACATATTTGTTGGCGGGCTGCATTAATATTTCTTCAGGCGAACCGATTTGTACGATACTGCCGTCCTTCATCAGGGCAATTTGATCGCCTATTCGAAGCGCCTCATTTAAATCATGTGTGATGAAAACGATGGTTTTTTTCATTTTGGACTGGAGCTCCAGCAGCTCATCCTGCATATCCTTGCGGATAAGCGGATCAAGCGCGCTGAACGCTTCGTCCATCAGAAGAACATCGGGATCGTTAGCAAGCCCTCTCGCTAATCCGACACGCTGCTGCATGCCGCCGCTTAGCTGATCGGGGTAGCTGTTTTCCCACCCTTTTAATCCGACAAGCTCAAGCGAATCCATCGCCATCTCTTTTCGTTTCTTTTTGTCGATGCCCTGTACCTCAAGACCGTATTCAATATTTTGAATAACCGTACGGTGAGGAAAGAGCGCGAATTTCTGGAATACCATGCCTACATTTTTTCTTCTGAACTGCCGCAGCTGCTCGGGAGACATGCGAAGCACATCCGTTCCGTTAAACAGCACTTGGCCTATAGTAGGCTCGATCAAACGATTGAGCAGACGAACGAGTGTCGACTTGCCGCTGCCGGACAAGCCCATGATGACAAATATTTGTCCTGCCTCAATGGAGAAGCTCGCCTGATTAACCCCAACGGTAAGCTTCGTTTCTGCAAAAATTTTCTCTTTAGACCATCCTTTATCCAGCAGCGGGATCGCCTTTTTCGGATCGGCTCCGAAAATTTTGGTTAGCCTCTTGGCTTCTATAATCGCCATGTTGTGCCCCCTTGTGGAATATTTCGACTCCCATAAGTTTAGTTGGTTATCTTTGTAATGGTCAAAAGGCGTGAGCCTCTGTATACTTTGTACAGTTATAACTTTACGTACTTTACATACTGTATACTCTTGATAACTCCCTTTTTCATCCTAAAGGCTTTCTTTACTTATGGACAATCAATTGATTACAATAAACGATGTAGGTAAGATAGGGGGCACGACACTCCTCAGGAGGAACGACATGAATGAACTTGCAGCATTAACAGAAGAGCAGCTTGCGAAGCTGCATAATACGCGCCGCCGCGTCATCGAATCAATCGGGAAAAACATGGACCTGTACGGAATTACATTATCCATAGGACATTTATACGGAAATATGTATTTCAATCGGGAGCCGGTTACATTAGATGAGATGAGCCAGACAATGGGCATGAGCAAGACGTCGATGAGTACAGGCATGCGAACGCTGCATGACTTGAAGATGATAAATAAAGTGTGGGGCAAAGGCTCCAGAAAAGATTTGTATGAGGTCGAGCCGGATTGGCATCAGAATTTTGCCGATTTCTTCTCTATAAAATGGAGAAAGGCTGTCGAGCAAAACATGAGCGCCCTAAATCGGTCGATAAAGGAAATTGACGGCTTGAAGCAGCAATATGATAGCGATCAAGCGTTCCTAGACGTGCTTGAGAACGACACCCAGAAGATTGAAGAAGCATTAAAGTATTATCGATGGCTGGATCGATTGATCGATTCTTTTGAAACGGGCGATATTTATAAATTTATACCGCAAGAGGATTAAGTTTAAGTGAAGTCGCAAATTCGATGACAGCAGGCTGGGATGAGGTCTAGACATTATGCTTTTAGACCTTTCGTTTGCCATGCTTCAGAGCCGCGGGAGCGTTTATCCCTGCGGCTCTTTTTCGATTTTGATCGATGCTCTGGGAGCCGCATTTGAAGCGAGCATTGCAGGATGATTTTGATTAGCGGATTATGGTAAGCTTATTGTTATAACAATAGGGTAAGGGGACGACCAATCCAATGAATGATCGCTTGCGTTCGCACGGGAAGCCAATGCTTGTTACGAATGGGAAGGTTGTATTGCCGAATCAAATCGCGGAGGCTGCCGTAGCTGTTGCGGAAGGGCGAATCGCTGCTGTTTTGCATGGCAAAGAGGATATCGACAGCTGGCTTAATCAGCATTCGAGCGCTGTTGTTATTGATGCCGGAGGGCAGTACGTACTGCCAGGCCTTATCGATATTCATTGCGATGCGATTGAGAAGGAAGTACAACCTCGACCGGGTACGTTATTTCCGCTGGATATGGCTTTAATGGAGTTTGAAAGGAAGCTGCCCGTTCACGGTATCACAACGATGTATCATTCCTTATCGCTTGGCGTAGGTTTAAGCCTCCGTGGCGATCATTTATTGACGGGAATGGTTGAACATATTAACAGCTACCGCAGCAAGCGATCTGCTATTCGGAACCGTATTCATCTGCGCTATGAGATTTCTCATCTGGCTGGAATGTCCATTGTAAAGCGCTTTTTGAATGAGAAGGCAATCGATTATTTGTCATTTATGGATCACTCGCCAGGGCAAGGGCAATACCGCGAGCCAGGTTCATTTGAGCGATACGTTATGAAAAATCAGGGTGTGAGCATGGATGAAGTTCGCGTCATTGTCATGGATTTGGTTCAAAGGAGAGAGCAAGTAAGTACCGAGCAGCTGCAAGAATTGAGCGCGCTGGCTGCTAAGCAAGGCATAGCAATTGCGTCGCATGATGATGATTCGGCCCAGAAGGTTGAAGAGTCAATCGGTTATGGCGTTTCCGTTTGTGAGTTTCCAATTAATCTAGATACCGCAAAACATGCTGCTGATCGAGGACTGCGCGTCTGTGTTGGTGCACCGAATGTTGTTCGAGGCGCTTCACATGATAAAAACCTAAGCGCAACCGATGCGATTGCAGCTGGCGCTGCGGATATTTTATGCTCCGATTACCATCCCTCCTCGATGCTCGCCGCGGTATTCAAGCTTGCCGATCAGGGGATTGCCGCTTTGCCGGCTGCGGTAAGAATGGCATCGCTTCATCCTGCACAAGCATTAGGCGCAAGTGGCGAGCTTGGCTCCATCGAGCCGGGCAAAGCAGCTGATCTAATCATCGTGGATCGTTATGAAGGCCTGCCTTGGGTAACGAATACGATCGTCGGTGGCCAAGTTGTTTATACATCTGCAGTGCGTTATTGAGACGGGTTGGCATGTTCGCTATGATGAAGATGCTTGTAGAGGGAGTCGACCATACGCCCTTGCTCCTGCTCCGAGGATTGCTGCCAGATCATCTCGAACAGTACTCCGAGCCCAGGCAAAGCGCGTTCGTCGGCGCCGATGGAGTCTTCAATGACTTCGGATAGCTCTTTAGCCGAATTCTCTTGCACACGCCTAACGATCGCTTGACGCAAATCAATAACTTCCATACTAAATAAACCTCCAGACGCATTCGAATTTACTTAATTACTATGTCCATCGCCTGCTGCTTTCATCCGAATGAGCATGCTATGGTATACTGTTTAGATAACTGCAGTAATCATCCGGCAAGGAGGATTTTGTAAGATGGCTAAGAAGCAGTACGCTGTAATTGGAATGGGACGTTTTGGCTCAAGCATAGCGAAGGCTTTGACGGATATGGGCTTTGAGGTGCTTGCGATCGATTCGAACGAGCATCGCATTCAAGAAGTCGTGAACACGGTAACCCATGCGGTATCCGCAGATTCAACGGATGAAGATGCACTTCGGGCATTAGGTATTCGAAATTTTGATGTTGTCGTTGTTGCGATTGGGCAAGATATCCAATCTAGTATTTTGACGACGCTTATTCTGAAGGATCTAGGCGTAAAAACACTCATTGTCAAAGCGCAAAATGAGCTCCACGGCAAGGTTGTCAGCAAAATCGGAGCAGATAAGGTTGTTTTCCCGGAGCGGGATATGGGACTGCGGGTTGCGCATCATCTCGTATCACCCAATATTCTTGATTACATCGAGATTTCCGACGATTACAGCATCATTGAGATAAAAGCTCCCGGTCCGATGATTGGACAAAGCTTGAAGCAGCTCGATATCAGGGCGAAATATAAATGTAACGTTATGGCTATCAAAAAAGGCACTGCGATGAACATTGCTCCTTATGCGGATGACTTAATCGAAAAGGATGATATCCTTGTTATCGTTGGCAAAAACTCAGATCTAACCAATTTAGAAATCGCATATTCGGAAGGTTAATGCTAATTATGAATGAAAATTTTGATCCATTGCTCTCATCAGTTCAAAATGACAAGGTTAAGCAGTGGGCATCGCTGTTGGATAAAAAAAACCGAGATCGAAACGGCCAGTTTCTAATTGAAGGCGTCCATCTCGTACTGGAAGCGCTTAGGGGAAACGCGGATGTAAAGACAATCGTATACGATACCGAGCGGGGCATTCCCGCTGAGCTTATGCTTGAGCGGGAATCCAATGATTCGGCGGCAACTCTCGGATTAGAATGGATACAGGCATCGCGCCCCGTCATGTCAAAATGCACAGGGACGGATACCCCGCCTCCGGTGTTTGCCGTATTGACAAAGCTCCCGGTAGATCATTCGGCTATATTTCGCAAAAACGGTCTAGTGGTAGTGCTTGACGCAGTACGCGATCCCGGTAATGCAGGCACCATTATCCGGAGTGCCGACGCCGTTGGAGCGGATGCTGTGATTCTTGGCAAGGGCTGCGTGGATCTTTACAATCCGAAGACTGTAAGATCGACCATGGGCTCATTGTTCCATTTGCCCATTATCGAAGCCGATCTGCAGGAGCTTCTCCCGCAAGCGAAAGCAAAAGGCATGAAGCTGGTCGGTACGAGTCTGCAGGCTAAGCATACCTGCTACAGCTATAATTGGACGCAAGCGACTTGGCTGCTTATGGGGAGTGAATCAGAGGGGCTCTCGCCAACTGTTCGCGAACTCATGGATGAATCGGTTATTATCCCGATGGCGGGTCAAGCGGAATCGTTAAACGTCGCGATGGCAGCAACGGTGCTCCTTTATGAGAGTTTGAGGCAGAGGGATTATTCGGGGAAATAAGAATAATGTGTTTGTGGGTTGTAATTCATTTTGGCAAATCAAAAACAGTCCTGGTAATCAAGGAAACCTTGATTTATCAGGGCTTTTTTTTGTTTTAGCGAAACAATTTAGGAGTAGTTTACTGCGGCAGCTGCTCCCTTTCTTTATTAAGCTAACGGGCAGGATAGTTGATTATTAATTCCGGTTTGCCCGTCATACAGGTAAAATTTGAAAGGGATGATGAGCGATGCAAAAGGTTGATGTGGTCGTGGTTGGTGGAGGGATTGCGGGTTTAACCGCAGCAATTTACGCAGCCATAGCCGGGAAACAAACGGTGGTTATTGAAAAACAGAATCGCTTAGGCGGCCGAGCCATTTCCAATAAGAAAAAAGGAGCTTACTTCAATTTGGACGCGCATTCCTTGTATAAGGGAGATGCGTACGCAACTTTCCGGGAATTGGGGCTGACCTTGCAAGGAAAGCGGCCTTCATCGTTCGCTTATGGCGTTTGGAAAGGGAAATTGAACACCTTGCCTTCGGATATGAAATCCTTGTTTACGACCCCGCTGTTGTCTTGGAAAGGAAAGATGGAGTTTGCTTCCTGTCTTATGAAAGTTAAAAAAGCGGATACTCGTCAATTTGATCGGATCAGTATCCGTAAGGTACTCTTTATTAAGAAAAAGATTGATAATATAGGTATTTATTACACATTACCAGGTGGGGGGCAAGAATCAGGCGAGACAATGGAAGATACTATTCTACGCGAATGTGCTGGACGGGGAAATGATGCACCATGTCGTCCATTCTAAAAAACAAACATTGACTTAATCATAAATGCATTACGAGACTCTTATGAAAAGGGACCTTATAACGACAATACTAGCAGAGGGTTCTACTATCGGTGAAGTAAAACCAGGATGTAGGTTATGGTTTTGCGAATGTCCTCCCTCTCGGAACGCAAGAGCCTCAAAATTCGCAACCTCTAGAGCATTCCGTTGGCTCGATTGCGAGTGCGGGACCAATTGACCGAGTTGCGATGAAAAAAACTCCAAAAGATGCTATCCCGCAATTATCGAAGTTTCCCTCCACATGGATAGACCATAAAAATGTCGACTTAACCTTGAATTTTGACCGCTTAGCTTAGAAGCGTATCTAAATCTTAAACCACCGATTAGATTAATGTATAAACAGTACATGAAGCGAAAGGTGGTCAATATGAAAATAGGAATTAGAATATTGGTTGGCGTAATCATCTTAGTTGTCATTAGCTTTGGTGTAGTAGCCGTTATGAATAGGCCGATAGCTAAAGAGGTCGTTACTGAAAAAATTGAAAAACACTTAACAAAAGTACTGGAAAAAAATGTTTCGTTATCCAGCGCATTATTGACGATTTACTCTAACCAAACAGGCTACTTTGAACAATTTGCAGTCGGTACTCAAAATCAATTCTCAGATCAACCTGTTCAAACCAATAGTCAATATCATTCAGCCAGCATCGGTAAAACCATGTGTGCCACTGTCTATGGCATGTTAGTAGACGAAGGTAAAATCAGTTATGACGATAAAATCAATTCTTGGCTGGATGCTGACACCCTAAAGGGGCTATTTGTGATAGACGGCACAGATTATAGTGATCAGGTCACATTAAAACACTTACTGAGTCATACTTCAGGAGCAGGTGACTATTTTGAAGGTCAGGTAAAAAGAGGGAAACCAATGTTGGAACTGATTTCATCCAACCCGGATCTTTCATTTACCCCAGCAGAGTTGATTGCATTTACTAGAGAAAATCAGGTTCCTATTGGAAAACCAGGGCAACAATTTTATTATTCGGATACGGGATATGTTTTGCTTGGACTTATTCTGGAAGCTATCGAGGAGAAAACTTATTCCGAGATCTTAGAAGAACGGATATTTGAGCCCTTGGGCATGATGGATAGTTATTTAATGTTTTATAATAATGAACCGTCTAATATTCTTGGGGTTTATTTAAATGGCATTGACTTTAGCGATAGAAACGCATTATCGGTTGACTGGTCAGGCGGTGGCGTTGTTACCACGATGAATGATCTGTTGGCGTTCATGAGGGCTTTAGAAAATGGGGCTTTGCTTTCTGATGAAGTTTATGGACAGATGACTGACTTTAATCACCGCTATGAAAAAGGTATTTATTATGGCATGGGTATGATGTATTTCGACTTCAGCGAGTTGTCATTTCTGTTAAGTTCAATGACGGATGTTTATGGGGGCGTCGGAGCGACAGGAACTTATGTCTTATATGATAAAGAAAAGGATACCTATTTTATTGCAAATTTTGGATCCATAGATTTTGCGGAAAAAGGTATAGAAGAATTAGTAAAAATAAGAATGATTTATGATAGGATGATAGTAGAGTAACTAATCCATAAGTTGTCATTAGGAGACACATGATGGTTCAATTGTTGTGTTCAAATAAAGTTTATGAAAAGATGAAACAAGAATTATCCAAGTACCATATTGAAATTAAGCAAGACAGTGATTGGGTACTCGTCGAGAAAGGATATGACATACCCGGTGAAAAACTTTGTGTTGTATTCGATGCCATCGACTACATGGATGTAATTAAGCTTTTGGTCTCCGGCGTTCGAGAAGACATCCATTTTTTAAATACTCTTACAGGCCTGAGCGAAAATAAATTTGCGGTTTTTGAACCAAGGGATGTTTTATACCTGGAAGCAGGTTCTGAAGGTATTATGGCCTTTACAATGTCTAAGCATTATAGTGTCAAAGAAACCTTGCAATATTATGAGAACATGTGGGCAGCAAAAGGGTTTATACGAATCAATAAATCACAAATCGTTAATTTGCTGCACGTAAAAGAAATTATCCCTTGGTTTAATTCCAGATACGTACTTAGAATGGATAATAACGCGGAACTGGAAGTATCAAAAATGTTCTCGAAAAAGCTTAGGAACACACTCAAAATGTAGGAGAACAAAAATGGAGAATATTCATTTAGAAAATATTATAAAGTCATTTTTTCTTGGTCTCTTTATAGGCGTTATTCTTCAGTTTTATGACCATTCAGATGCGCTATTCGAGTATAAAGTTTTGAGTGTATTAGCCAGCGGAAGTGTCGGCTTCATTATTGGTTTTATTACAGAATGGCTAACATCGATCCTCCCGATTCGTATGGCAAACGCTCGAACATACTTCTTTATTAACAACCTAATTGCATTAGTAATTACTACAATCATTATGGCAACCTTAATCGTGATCTCAATCAGTAAAACGGCGAACAAAGAGGAATTCACGCCAATATTATTGATTGTGCTTGGCATTATATGTATAGCCAATCTATTTGATTATATGATGTATCGACGGGCTCAAAATAAATTGAAAATATTTAAAGCGTGGATTAATGATAAATAAGCTATAGGTTCAAATATGACTGGAAAAACTTAGGGAGGGGTTACCTTTCTTTTGTTAATTATGGGGTTTATTGGAAAGGGAATCGTCGCTTCCACAAAGATAAAGGACGAATATGGCAAACTTGTGTTTGCAAGCATAGGGGCACTGTTTGTCTTAAAATTTATCTGGGCGATTGCAATGATATTCGGATACGCTCCGCTTTCACACTGCCGTTTTTAAGCTATGGAGGTACTGATCAAATCATCCACCTCGCGGCTATGGGCCTGCTGCTTGGTATATACCGCCGCAGAGGCAGGGTACCCGTTCACAGACGGACAAAATCAACGGATTGAGAGAATTACAAAACACATTTCGTTGTAGGGATCGATATGGCAAAAGTACATGTAGCACAGTATGAACGAAATGGCCCAAATTGATTGTAGCGGAAGTCAAGAACATTGTCCCATTCCCGACTAGTGACAAGAACATAGTCCCATTCCCGACGGGGAAACGATGCACCATGTCGTTCATTCTAAAAAAACAAACGTGCTGCCGTAATATTCATGAGTAAGTCGTGTTATAGAAAATAAAGTATTAGACTGACGATGCGTCATTAAGCTAACGGGCAGGATAGTGGGATATTACAACGGGCTTCCGGTTATGTTTTAATGTAGCGGCCGAGTCTGATCAATTTGCCGAAAAAAAACTATTGATTATGACAGGAGTTGTCACTATTAAAGTTTACACTATCAGGGAGAGATCAATCCTAAAGGTTGAAGGAGCTGTATAACCATGGAAGTGCAATTGACCCCGTTTATTATGCTAGACGGCGGCGCCCTGGAGGCGATCGCCTTTTACGAGCAAGCGTTGGACGCGAAGGTAGTATTCAAGCAGACCTTCGGCGAAGCGCCCGGAGAAGCCGGACAAGCGGTGCCGGAGCAGGCGAGGGACCGATTGGCCCATTCCGTCCTGAAGGTCGGAGGAACGGATCTGTTCGTCGCCGATACGGATCCAGGGGCCCGGTTCGCGCAGGGCAATCAGGTGAACATCTGCATAACCGTCGCCGATAAGGAGCAAGCCCTGAAGTATTATGAGGCGCTGAAGGAGGGCGGGCAGGTAGATCTCCCCCTGCAGGAGATCCACTTCAGCCCCGCGTACGGGATGGTGACCGACAAATTCGGCGTCACCTTCCAAATTTTCACGAAGAGGACGTAATGGAGGGGCGTCTTTGATTACGCTAACGGGTACGATAGTTGAGCGAAACAAGGAGTAGTTTGCCACGGCAGCTACTCCTTTTTTTCATTTAGCTAAAGGGCATAAAAGTGCAACTAATTTTATCCAGATACGTCTTAATATGGGGAAGAAATGATGTAAACCAAAATTATCTAATAAGGAGCAATCATTTATGAAGAAAGTAATCTTTGTGGTCTTTTTTGCAATCTCAATATTTATTTCATCTTCAACTACTTATGCAGCAGAACATCAAATTAAAATTGATGGTGTTGCTATTGCTTCCGAGGTGAAGCCCGAAACTAAGAACAAACGTACAATGGTACCTCTACGTGTTATTAGTGAAAATTTGGGGGCAAGAGTCGTATGGTCCAATTCCAAGGTTATTATCGCTAAAAGCGATATGAAAGTAATATTAACACTGAACAGTAGTACAGCGTTGAAGAACGGTGAAAAGATGCTGCTTGATGTAAAACCATACATGAAAAATAATCGCATATTTGTTCCTCTTCGTTTTATTGCAGAGACGTTTGGATGCAATGTCAACTACAACAACTTTGCAGTGACTGTCGATACTGAACCGTTATTCATAGACGGTGTGCAAGTAAAAGCATTGCAACAAGAATACCATATGACTATGGGCGGCGTAGTTCAGCAAATAAATGGTAATGCATATAACGAAACCATTTATAATATTTTTGTAGAAAACAAAGGTAAAAAGGTCGAAGCACCTGCAAACTACTCATGGAGCAACACGATTGACACACTTGGGTCTTATTATAAAAATGAACAATATGATTTTCTAGACCAAAAAGGGAACAGCTTAGTTCGTTTTGACGTATATTCTTTAATTCGATCTTTTCCATCTGAACTTTTAACAGGATACCCAGAGACTTTGATTCATGATGTATCTAAAGATGAGTGGTTTTTGTTTAGCGAAACCGCAAGACAATCCATTTATAAGTTAATTGCTACCGCTGCAAAGAATAGCTTTCTGACGATTATAAGTAATACAGTTGTATAAAGTGATTTTTATTATTGCACTAACGGAGAACGATAGTTGAAAAACACATGGATGAGCAGGTGCTATACGGTGGCCTGCTCTTTTTATTAAGCTAACGGGCAGGATAGCTCCAAAATTTACCTAAGGTTATTTCGATGACTAAAAACACGGGATTGAGTATCGCATTCCAGAAGTTGAAGAATGGGTTAAGCCAGGTTCACGCTAAAAGCGCGACCGAGATTAACCCTGTATGCATCCGTCTATTGATTTTTAGCAAGTTCGTGAGGGGCTTTGGGACCAGCTGCTGGATGGCTGTCCGTCTGGTTAGGCTGGATCTCACCGATTGGTCGTAAGTGTCGGAGCCGAGTCACGACAAGGATAATGATAACCAATATGATTGCTCCGCTGGCTGCCGCAACGGCGTGCACCCCCTCGGTAAAAGCTTCGCGAGCACCGGTAAGTAGTGTCGTACCAATCTGCTCGGGGAGACCTTCCGCTACGGCCAAGGCACCGGCCAAACTGTCGCGGGAAGCTTCAGCCGTGGATTCAGGCAGGGCGGCAGGAATTGAGTCCGCAACATGGTCGCGGTAAACGACCGTTCCGATGCTGCCCAGGACCGCGATGCCCAGAGCGAAGGCAAATTCGCCGCTGGTCTGCAGCATCGAGGCAGCCGATCCCGCCTTCTCGGGAGGGGATGAGCCGATGACTATTTCGCTGGACAGGCTCGGTAATGGAGCTGCACCAATTTGTAAGAAGATATAGCCAATTACCAGAATCGTGAGCCCGGACTCAACCTCGACCTGGGTCAGCAGCAGACAGCCGGCCGCCGAGATCAAGAGACCCGTTCCGATAAGGCGGGCCGGGCGGATCCGGCGTGCAATGAGAGGCGAGAGGACCATCCCGGCCATCGAGGCAAATACTCCGGGTAGCATATACAGCCCTGCCTCAAGTGGCGACAACCCTTGCACGAATTGGAGGTACTGCGCGACAAAGAGCATTGTCGCACCTGTTAGCGTAATACCGAACATGCCCCCTAGTGCTGCACTGAAGCCGGGGCTAGCTAACAAGCGCAGATCCATCAGTGGGCTTGTCAGCCTGCGCTGCCGTGACACAAACATCGCGCCGAGGACAGCACCCGTCAATAAGAGCAGCATAGTCACTAATTGTAGACCATGCTTGGCGATTTCTTTAAGGCCGTAAATGACTGGTAGGACGGCGCCCAACGATAAGAAGACGCTGGTCAAATCCAGCCGGCCGGATTCACGGTGACTGTACTCGGGCAGCAGTAGGGGTCCGGTTATTAGCAAAATCAACATGACTGGCACGCCCAGCAGGAATACAGAGCCCCACCAGAAGTGATCCAACATGACACCTCCAACCACCGGTCCAAGGGCCATGCCACCCATGGAACACATAAACCATATTCCGATGGCGAGGGAACGCTGCTTCTGGTCGCGGAACATGTTGCTTATCAAAGCAAGCGTAGAGGGCGATACAGTCGCCCCGGCGATACCGAGTAATGCTCGTGCCACAATAAGCATCTCAGCGCTTCGAGAGAAAGCGGCCAATATTGAGGCTACTACGAAGGCGGCCGCGCCGAACAACAGCAGCTTGCGGCGGCCGATCCGATCACCCAGCGTACCCATGGTAATCAAAAATCCTGCAAGCATGAATCCATAGATATCGATGATCCACAACTGCTGGGCGCTGTCTGCGCCGAGATCAGCGCCAATATGCGGCAATGCGAGAATCATAACAGAGAGGTCAATCGAGACAAGAAGAGCCGGCAGCGCCAGCACCGCGAGTCCAATCCACTCACGTATGCTGGCCTTCACATTCATATCATCCGTCATTCGTTCTTCAAAAAATCGCCCAGCTTATCCAACATATATTTTGTCCCGTGCTCGCGCTGTTCGGGCGTATCATGACCATCAAAAAATGCGCCCTGCTCGGTGTAGATTAGCTGTGTACCGCTGTCCCCAGGTTTGATTTCCACTGTCGTCACAGAGACCGACGTCCGATTCTCTCCAGTGTCCAAGGTGTAGGTATAAACAATGCGATTGTTCTGCACAATCTCTTGGTAGCAGGCGTCAAATGTGTGGATCGGCCCTCCCGATGGGCCTCCGCGGCTGATCTCCCGTCCGCCGACTCGGAAGTCGAACTCTTCGGCTTTCGGGAACCACTGGAATTTGACCGCTGGATCCGCCCAAGCTGCGAATACTCGCTCGGGCGATGCGTTATAATTACGCTCGATAGCAAAGGTGACGTGCTTTATGGATCGTTTATTCATGGTTTATTACTCCTCCTATGGGTCTACTCATCTGGATGCTCATCGAGATAATCGCCCAGACGGTCGAGGTGGGCTTCCCAGCCCGCCTTCCGTTCGGCGAAAAATTTCTCATGACTCATCCTCATCGTTCCCAATATTTTGGTAAAATCGTGAACAGACAACGGCGATTTATTTTGCATGAGGATTGTTATATGCTCTAATTCCAGTAAAAGCTTTTGTTGGACGCTTATATTTTCTTTTAGACGGGCGATCTGAAGGGAAACAATGTCTAATAGACTGAATTGATCACCGACCACAACTGACTTAATCTGATCCAGCGATAAGCCGAGATCCTTCAATGACAGAATTTGCTGCAGTTGTGCAATATCGGATTCCGTATAGATCCTGTGTCCAGAGTCGGTATGACCGGATGGTGAAAACAAACCGATTTGATCGTAATATCGTAATGTTCGAACCGTTAAACCTGCTAATTTCGCAAGTTCTCCGACTTTCCACTTTCGTTTCATGACCATCTCCTTTTTTATGCGCGCAATAAATTTACCGGTACTTACAGTATAAAACATTACGTTACGTAAGCTTCAAGTCTCTTTTTGAAAAATTGCATTATTTTGTATCGATCATTTGTAAAAATGATAGGAACCTGTTCCGTCCATATGAATACTCTCACATTGCTGAGCAATTGTAGAAAAATTGTGAATACATATTCGATTAACGATTACGCTAACGGGACACGATAGTTGAACACAAGGGGCAGCTTGCTATGGCAGCTGCTCCATTTCTTTATTAAGCTAACGGGCAGGTTAGCGTAAATTTATTTTTCGAAATATTGGCAAAATTATTTCGAATAGTTTCGTTATTTAAACAGCGTGAACCATGGAGGTGGCTATTTTGAGATTTAAGAAATCAATTTGGTTTTCATTAATTTTGGTGATTCTAATAGGTATTTATATTGGGATATCAACAATTCTCATTAATGATCAAGCCTATTTGAAACAGGCTTGGGACGAAACCAATCATAATAAACACATTATTAATTGGCAGGAAGGCGAAGTATCTATTACATCTATACAAGAAAAACATATTAAGCAATTGTTTATTCCAAAGCGTACTAGGATAGCAAAAATTAATCGTAGTTTATTATGGTTTAACGGAAATAAAGCTGTTCGTGTGCTGTTTCATACGGATTATGAAGGTTTACAAGGTCCCATTACAGTTTATTTTAATCCTATTACGAAACAAGTAATTGGTTATGATGTGAATGAATAAGCAGATGGATTACGCTAACGGGCAGTTTAGCGTAACTCTTCATCGGATGTTGCGTCTAAAGGTTAAAGGGTTTTCAAGTGGAGGATGATAGTCATAAAGACAATAGTTTCTCGTGCATTATTGCTTTCGTTGTTGCCTGCGTTCTTTAATTACTCGTTGATGTACTATATAACCACAATGAGACCAAAAAAATAGCCTTGGATATCGAAACGAATCCTCTGTCTAACATCATTCAATACTTTCCTAGATCCCATTACGTTTTTAATATTCCTATTTACGAGCATCATCTTAAACAAAAGACGTGACGCTAACGGAGACGGTTGTTGAAGTAGCGTTAGACTAGAAAAGTAGGAATACTTTTATGTGGGTGCCGGTCCTCTTATTTCTGACAGGAACGACTTTATGTTTTTTCGTTATGTATAAGCTTATTGGAATAATTCCAAAAATCAATAAGATTATTGCAAGTATTTTAGCCTTGATACTTACGGGTGTTTTCACTTACGAATGGGTAAATAACATAGCAAGCAATCTTTTTACTCCAATGCCCTAATTTTTCAGACCGCCATTTACGAAAAAGGTAATTATGTAATTCCGCCATTCTGCTAACGGGTAACGATAGTTGAACAAACATGGAGTAGTTTGCTGCGGCAGCTGCTCCCTTTCTTTGTTAAGCTAACGGGCAGTTTAACGAAATACGAATAATGTATTCCGCTGATTCAACAAATCCGTGATATAGTGTGGAAATAGACCTTAGAGGTAGAATAGCTGTGAAGTTAATCCGTACAACGAGGTGAATGATTGTTGAATATGGAAGAAGAAATCAAGCGAATTATACATCAAGCCATTGAATTGCCTGAAGGAGATAAAGTCTTTATGTTAGAACTTCTAGAACACAATGAATGGGGAGTAGCACTGGAACATTTTTGTGCATCTGTAGTAGAAGAAAGAATTCAATTAACAAAGGAACTTTATAAACGAATTGAAGTAGTATCTAAGGAAATGGACATATGGGATGATATTAGAGAAGAGCTCAAGGACTGTTCACTAAGCTAACGGGGTACGTTAGTTGAATTAAAACAGAAGAACCTCGACACAGCTTCTTGCAAGCAGTGCCCGAGGTTCTTAGTATTGGAATTGCCCTTAAGCGGCGACGTCGCGTCTCGTAAACAGTAGCCAAGCTAAGAATTGGAATACGATGTAGTAGGCGACAAGTATCATAATCGAGAACGTCAACGTCATTTCCGGTCTTAACGGCGATGCGCCTTGCATATATTGCGTCAGGTCGATGTTGGAGAAGAGCAAATACTTGACCCAGCTATAGCCACTGAGAAGCGCCGATAACGTATTGCCGACCAGCATGAACAGAAGCGAGAAGGCTATGGCCATCGAAGAGCTGCGGAACGCGGACGAAATCATGAAAGCCATCGTTACGTACATGAGCATTGATACGATCGAGAAACCGTATTTCTCCAACGAATTCAAGAAATAGGAACTTTCTTGGATAACGCCGCCATCGGTAATCGATATTTTCGCTTGGCTTGTTCCTTCGAAGCCTTCGAGAATACCTCCGGCCGCGTAAGCAGACGCAAATGTCAATATGAGCAGCAGAAGCGCGAACCCAAGCGTGGCGATGTATTTGCTGATCATAATCTTAGTGCGCGAAGCCGGACCGACAAGCAGCAGCTTGATCGTGCCCCATGTGAATTCGGCCGCAATCATATCGGCAGCGATAATGACGGTTAGAATCGTCGCTAAAATAATTAAGTATGATGATGTATCTACATAATTCCACAATGACAATTCGTTAGGATTTATATTTTGTTCCAAATAATATTCATTGAGCTTGATTTCGTTAGCGAAGTATGTTTTGTCCTCTTCCGAGAGTTCTATGTTTTCTTGAAGCTCCTGCTGCATGTTGCTATTCCGTTCGGTCAGGTTGTTTTGCCAGTCGATCGTATTATTTTGGCTTGATTCCCACTTCATGATGCCGCTCATCAATGCGATTGTTAAAACGAGGAAGGCAATCATAAGCCATGTACGAGGACGACGATATATTTTCATATTTTCGTTTCGAATTAGATTAGACAGACTAGACAACCATCTCACCTCCGGTAATTTCCAAGAACTGTTCTTCAAGCGACTTCTGCGCCGCTTGAATGCCGAGCACGTCAATCTCCGAGCTTACAAGCAGCCTTGTAATATCGGGGATGGCAGCTTTGTCAGCCGCAATTTCGAGCTGATTGCCTTTCACCGTAATGCGGGTTGCATCGAAGATGGCGGATAGCAGCTGCTGAGCGGCAAGTAAATCGCCGACTTCGATAACGATCTTCGACTGTATCGAATCGCGAGTTTCCTGCAGCGAGCGAATATCGATGAGCTTGCCGGCTTGTATTATCGCAACCCGGTCGCACATAAGCTCCATTTCGGACAGAAGATGGGAAGAGACGATGACGGAGATGCCTTCTTCTCTCGTCAGCTTGCGCAAATAATCGCGCAGTTCTCGAATGCCCGCAGGGTCGAGCCCGTTTGTCGGCTCATCAAGGATGAGCAACGATGGACGATGCAGAATCGCTTGGGCAACTCCAAGCCGCTGCCTCATGCCGAGAGAGTAACGCTTAACCTTCTCGTGAATACGGTTCTGAAGTCCGAGAAGCTTAACGACCTCATTGATCCGTTCCTTCGTAATGCCTTTATGCCGACGGGCAAAATGAACAAGGTTTTGATAACCGGTCAAAAATTTATACATTTCCGGATTTTCGACGATCGCTCCTACATGCGTCATGGCAAGCTCGAAGTGCTCGCGGACGGATACACCTTTAATTAGGGCCTCGCCCTTTGACATCGATATCAAGCCAACAATCATCCGTATTGTTGTCGTCTTGCCGGCACCGTTCGGTCCGAGAAATCCGAATACTTCGCCTGCGGGTATATCGAAACTAAGATTGTCGACGATCTTTCGTCCGCCAATCGATTTGGTCACGTTGCGAAGCTGCAAAACGGCTTCTGTCATGCGTTAAAACCTCCTAGTATTATCGTACATACGAACTATACTGGAAGTTGCTTTGTCATAAAATAGACCTTTGATCAGGATTTCCCCCCTGCTTAGGTCGAGTATGAACGTTTTTCAAAGCATTTTTTAAACAAATACTTAAAAATATGCTTGATAATACAACTAAGGATTATTTACAACATAATGAGGTATCTCTCGAATTTGAACATGAGGGTATAGGTGCACTGGTGTCGATAGCTCTATGCGGTGAACAGAATCATAAATTGAAGTTCTGATCATTACCCTGACTAGACAAAACCCGAAAGATGATCACTTTTTCTAAAGTGTCTATCTTTCGGGTTGCAGTTCAGCCACGGCAGCTGCTCCTTGGTTTTATTAATCTAACGGGCAGGATAGTTGAGGAGTTGAACTAACGGGTAACGGTAGCTAAAGAATAATGGATGAGCAGGCGCTGCGGTGGCCTGCTCATTTTATTAAGCTAACGGGCAGGATAGCGGAACAAAGCAACCATTGTTTCGTATAAATTGTTTGTGAAAGGGGGATGTAAATGAGTATTAATTATAGTGATCTACTGAATAGATGATTTCAAATTTATTCGAGCCTAAATTCCTAGAACTTGGCTTTAAGCGTTCAAAAAACACCTTCTCTAGAAATGTAAACGGTATCCGACAGGTGTGCCAAATACAGAAAAGCCGAAGTAACAGCAGCATGTTTGTATCGTTCACTATTGGAGTTGGTGTCAACCATCCCGACTTTGCAAAATCACAAGGAACGATGTTAAAATTCGATCCCTTGTTGATTAGCATACCAATGGCTAATCTTGTTGAAAAAGCATTACAAAAAAAAACCTACCTCAATTGGTATCGTATGGGTGATATCCCTGGGTATGCACCTTATGGTGAATTGTCAGAAGATACATTTGATCTGGAAGATCCATTTACGAGATATGACCGAATATGGAAAGACCCGAATAAGTTGGCTTATATAATAAATCAGGACATTAACCTGTGTATCATTCCATTTTTTGAGTCTACCGACACAGAAGCTAAAGTTGTGAAATTTGTTGAGGCTAACCAGTTCTATGACTTTTTAAGTGAGCTTGGACGGCTATTTATAGATGAAAAGTCGGATATACAATAAATAATATTGCATCAATCTTGGTTGGTTATTCCTTCCTTGCGGGAGGTTACTGCTTAGTTCCTACTTGAACTAACGGAAAACGATAATTAAATAACAAATGGACGAGCAGGCGCAAGGTGGCCTGCTTATTTTATTAAGATAACGGGCAGCATTCCTATTATGAAGAAATATGAGGTTTGAAAAATAAAAAGACTTCTTGGTATGATACCCCCATGGATGATAACGACAAAAGGCCATCTGTTAAGATGGACTTAAATCGTTGATCGGAGGGTTTCTTTATGATTGGGCATCCACTGGACATGGCTGTCTTGGGAGTATGTACAGGATCTGGCCAGAGGGGGAGGATGCAGTCTGAGCTTAAGGTTACAGGTGGTATCCGTTTTTCGTGTAAACGCTTAACCTACATGAAGTCTGCTAAGGTGAAAGTTGAACACTCTGAGCCAAGTCTTTGTTATGCTAATTATATTAATCAGCATCGTGATGTTAGATTGAATAATAGACACATAGAAATAAAAACTTAAAATAGACGATGTATTTCTACGCGAAGGAACGTCGGTAAAATATCAGTTTCATCCAGACAGGCAGCAGGTGATGCCTCACACAAGTGTACCAAGATGAAGAAGAAGGGGATATCCTATGAAATTGCAGGCTGCCGGCAAAGCGAAATGGTTCGTCTATCAGAAAATTGTTATCGTATTTATCGTGTTTCTTGTTCCTCTCATTTCGATGAACATCTGGGTCAATTACAAGGGCATGTCTTTTTCAAAAAATACGATGCTGGATTCAGCCGAAGCGGGAGCTTCCTTTTACGCGAAGCAACTGGATAAGGAAATGTATTTTATTCGCAGTCAGCAATTGGGGTTTATTAACGGTGAAGATTTGCAGAAGCTTAGCTTTAGGGGAGGAAGCCTCGGGAAATATGATGAGGTTAAACTGATTGATCAAGTGAGAGATCGATTGAGCTTTCTCATGAATTCTAGCGAATACGTGCTTAATGCGGGGGTTTATATTGCATCAGTAGGTAAAACCATCTCTATTTCGAATGGTGTTACCAATACGCCAAACGATGAATATAAGCTCATTTCTACACTATTAGGAGTTTCAATCAAGCCTTCCTTTTATAGAGTTGAAGATCGGATATTCTTTATCGAGACAGCGAATAATGACGGCATATGGTCGTATATTGAACTTTCCAAAGTGAAGCTGCTTGAAGAGCTGCATCAAATTAGGACCCTATACCAGGAGTCAGAGGTATTGCTTGGGAGTGAAAGTTTGGGAAGTGTATTTTCCACGACGCAAGAGGATCAAGCCATTACGGTACAGCAACAACTGGTTAAAGATCCTAATGATCAAGCTGACCATATGTCTAAAATGGAGAAAGTCAACGGCATCCGTTATTTTGTTATACACAATTTTGTCAGCTCTTTAAATTTGTCATTAATTATGTATGTGAATCAGAACGAAATCACCAGATCATTGAGTCAGTTTTATACGCTGTATTACCTCTTGTTCAGCATTACTATTATCATTCTTTTGCTATATTCGTTCTCGGTTAATGTCATGATACATCGTCCATTGTCCAATCTAGGCAAGGCATTTCGAATGATAGAAACGGATAATCTGAACTTATTCATCGAATCCAAGACAAATGATGAATTTCATTATTTATTTCAAAGCTTTAATCGTATGGCACATCGGTTGAACGTTTCCATAAAGGAAAACTATGAACAAAAAATAGCGCTGCAGCATTCGGAATTAAAGCAGCTGCAATCTCAAATCAACCCCCATTTTTTATACAACAGCTTTTTTAATATTTATATGATGTGCAAAGTAGGGGATGCTGATAGTGCCGCGGAGCTCTCCCAAAAGCTTGGAAGCTATTATCAATACATTACAAGAAGCGGTGCTGATGAAGTGCTTCTTAACAAGGAGTTTCAACATGCGCTGGATTATTGCGAAATCCAATGCATTCGCTTTTCCAATCGAATTTCGTATGAATACACCGAGATTTCGGATCAATTGCATACCGTTTACGTACCAAGACTCATCATTCAGCCGATCGTCGAGAACGTATTTGATCATGCCTTTGAAGATGGTACGATGAACGGAGTTGTCTATATTGGAGCTGGCTATCAGGCTGATACAGTACGCATTACCGTAGAAGACAATGGCGGTTTATTAACAGATGATAAAATTGAGCAATTGCAGGAGCAGCTTGCAGACAGAACGAAGCAAGTTGAGAAAACGGGATTAATTAACGTTAGCAATCGGCTAAAATTAATTTATGGAGAGGGCAGCGGCTTATTCGTCTCCCGAAGCCAATACGGCGGTTTGAAAGTGGAGCTTATCATACATCTTGAAAATAAGGGGACAAAATAATGTACCGATTGTTAATTGTAGATGACGAGCCTGTCATTGTGAATGGTCTAGTACAGCTTTTTCAGGGAAACAAAGACTTTGAGCTGGATATATGTAAAGCCTATTCCTCCGGTGAAGCGCTTGAAATAGCAAAGAAAACGAAACTGGATATCTTGATCAGTGATATTCGTATGCCTCAGAAGAATGGTCTGCAATTAGTGGATGAAATGGTATACTATTGGCCCTCATGCCGGGTTATCTTTCTTACAGGGTATAGTGAATTTGATTATGTATACGAAGCGTTAAAGAAAAACGTAGAGAACTATATCTTGAAAACAGAAGGAATTGAGCCGATTTTCCAAGCAGTTAAAGAGGTAATAGGTAAACTGGAAGAAGAGAAGCGTCTTAGGCTTCAGCAGGAAAAGGCGCAAAGACATATTCAAATCGCGGAGCCTTATCTAAAAAAAGAACTGATGGAAGCCATGCTGAGCGGTAAGCCGCTTCCTACTCTATTGACTCAACCCATTTATGCAGAAGTGGACTTTGGCATTGCTGTTGAGCGTCCCTCTTTCTTCCTTTTAGGGCAAGTGGATCGGCTGGATATTCATAATTTAAAGATGCTGGAAGCGGTACAACGGATTTTTGACAATCATCTGCCGGCTTCCATAGTAGGGGAGAAAACGGTCTACAATGGCAGCTCACTTGTGTGGCTTCTTCAAGCGGATGAGGAATTATTGGGACGCTTTAGAGGGACTCAATCAGATGCGGATGCGAATGAGCATGGTATAGCATCCTATATGAAAGGCATTCTTGAGCTTGTGCAGAATGAATGTGTTGAGGTGCTCGCCGCTTCGGCTTCATTCGGCATTTCAGGGAATTTGTTAGGAAAGTGGGATACGCTTCATCTCCAAGTGGAAGCCGTTCGTGCAATGATTCAGAAAAGAGCGGCATTTGGTCAAAAAATGGTTATTGTTGATTACGAAAAATCGACCGGTTGTGAATCTGATATGAGCGGAGAGATGAAGCAAGAAGAATTTAAACAATTGCTAATTGAACAAATTCATCAATATGTTCATAACAATCTGTCCAATGATGTGTCCCTAACGGCTATTGCAGATGAAGTGCATTTTAATCCATCCTATTTGTCCCGCTATTACAAGCAGATCACGGGACATAATTTATTAGAGTATATTCAATCCGCGAAAATGACTGTTGCCATTGATCTAATGATGAATACATCCTTGAAATTAAATGAAATTGCAAGTAAGGCGGGTTTTGATTCGGCTTCGTACTTTACGACTTTTTTTAGAAAAATGACAGGACTTTCACCTCAAGAGTATCGAAATTCACAATAAGTAAAAAAATCAAAAGCGATGTAAAAAAAGTGAAATTGAAACCGCTTTCCCTCTCGAAATATAATAAACACAGGGATCAGGGCTACTAAAATTATCAAAAGGGGGAAAGTGTTCCATATGAAAAATTATAGAACGATGAAAATGATCTTATTGTTATCGCTGTCTCTTTCAACCATTTCAGCCTGCTCAACTCAAGGTAATAACAAGGCAAATACACCAAACTCTAAACCGTCATCAGAGAACAATCAGACTGAAGCCACTCCGCCAGATCCATTCGGTAAATACCCTGAAACGGTTACGGTTACACAAGTGCTTGGATTTAATCCACCTGAAGATCCGAGAACACCAAAAGGCATTACACCCGAGCAAAATGCTTACTTCAAGGATCTCAAAGAGATGATGAACATCGATGTGAAATATAAGTGGACTGTGCCTTCCAGCCAGTTTGAACAAAAATTTTCACTCGCGATGGCATCGGGAGACCTGCCTGATATTTTAGAGCTGGACCCGAAAAACTTCGAGAAGCTGAAAAAGCAGGATATGCTCGCTGATCTTTCAGATGCTTATGAGCAATACGCATCGCCAACACTTAAGAAATACATGGAATCTGATGGCGGATTTGCAATGAAGACTTATAACTCAGACGGCAAACAGCTAGCGATTCCAGCTTTTGAAGATCCATTCCTATCTACTCAATTGCTTTGGATTCGGAAGGATTGGCTTGATAATTTGAACTTACAAGCGCCAACAACGATTGATGAGCTGGACAAGGTTGCAGAAGCGTTTGTGAAAAATGATCCCGATAAAAATAGCAAGAATGATACTTATGGTATTTCATTGCAGAAATCGCTGTTTTTCTGGGGATTTGATGTAAGAGGACTTTTTAACGGATTCGGGGCCTACCCATCCATTGGTGATGCTCAGACAGCTTGGCTCAAAAACGGTGAAGATAAACTAATACCGGGTCTTATTCAACCTGAGGTGAAGACTGCTCTTAATAAGCTGCAGTCTTGGTACCAAAATGGCATTCTGGATAAAGAATTTGCGCTGAAGGATGAGAACAAGGCAGTAGAAGATCTTACTTCGGGCAAGGTTGGTATTTCTTATGGAGAATGGTGGTACCCGAACTGGCCGCTTAATTTAACTATTGACAATGATCCGAAGGCTGAGTGGATTGCGGTTCAAATTCCTGGGCTAGACGGTCCAGCAAAATCACTTGTTCCAAAAATTCGTGCTACTAAGGTTTTCGCTGTAACCAAAAAATCGAAAAATCCAGAAGCAGCCATTAAAATGATCAATTTCTATATTGAAATGGGTAACAAACAATATTTAGAAAAAAACAAAGCAGAGAATGGTTATGTATATAACTGGTTTAATCCACGTATCTACAACCCTGCTCAAATTGAAACGATCTATACAGAAGTGAACAAGGCACTTGACGCTAAACAGACTGAAATTACGCTTGATGATGAGAATTTCAAGAATGTAGCGGATGTCTTCAAAGCAAGTACGGATTTCCTTGCAGGAAATACAAAAGATGCTTCCAAAGGCGTAAATTGGGGTCAATATTATAGCCGTGCAGCAAAAGATGGCGGCTGGGGAACGACTCGTAAGATTAAAGAAAGCGGAGCGTTTGTATACAATGAATTCTATGGCCTTCCTACAAAAACACAAGTAGAGAAGGGGGCCCAGCTTGATAAACTTATGCAAGAATCCTTTACAAAAATCATTATGGGCGCCTCGATTGATGAATTTGATAACTTCGTTGCAAGCTGGAAGTCGCTAGGCGGCGATGATATTACAGAAGAAGTCAATGCATGGTATAGCGAGCAAGCCAAAAATTAAATCTTAAACAAGCGCAAACGGCTGACGCCGTCCTTGGCGGCAAAAGCTCGTTTCGCGGTGAAATATAAGCAACGTAAAAGGTTGAATTTTATACTTTCTTATATTTTTAAAAAAGCGGGAGAGACGAGTCGAGGAGTCGACAACTCCTCCCGCTTTAAAATTAGTAGCTAGTTAGGAGGGTCATCTATGAGAACGCTGAAAAAAGAATATCCGCTACATTTGATGCTATTGCCTGGTGTTATCGCTACTTTGATCTATGCATATGGTCCTATGGCTGGTCTTGTCATGGCTTTTCAACAGTTTGAACCATTATCCGGTTTTTTTAAATCAGAATTCGTTGGCCTTGAAAATTTCCGTTATGTATTTGCTTTACCGGATTTCAGTCAGGTGCTTTGGAATACGATCATTATCGCCATCTACAAAATGGTCCTGTTTCTGCTTGTTCCACTCCTTCTTGCTCTGTTGCTAAATGAGGTTACAAGAAAATGGTTTTTAGGCATCATTCAGTCTGCCATCTTCCTTCCGTTCTTTCTATCATGGACCGTGCTTGGAGGCGTCGTTATTGAATTGTTCTCGCTGAGCGGACCTATTAATGGCTTGTTAACCGAAATTGGATTTCAGCCTATTATGTTTATGCTCGACAATGACTGGTTCAGAGGTATTGTCATTGGCTCAGATGTCTGGAAAGGCATGGGCTACAATATGATTGTTATGCTCGCAGCCATTGTAGGCATCAATGCAACGCTTTATGAAGCGGCAGAGGTAGATGGAGCTGGGAAATGGAAGCAAGTCATGCACATTACGCTTCCAGGTATTGCCCCAATTCTTATTTTGCTTGGCGTATTAAGCTTAGGCGGCATTCTCAATGCGGGTTTCGAACAAATTCTAATTATGTATAACCCGACTGTTTATGAAGGTGCAGATATCATTGATACATTCGTTTATCGACTAGGGATGTTTAGTCAACAATTCGGACCAGCAGCGGCAATCGGCCTCTTTAAATCGGTCATATCATTAGGGTTAGTATCCATTACCTACTATGCGGCTTACAAAATTAATAATTACAGAATATTCTAGGGCGGAGGTAATACGGTGATACACAAACAATCAATCAGTAGAAAGCTTTTTGTCGTGTTCAATACGTTGTTGTTAACTTCAATCACGTTGCTCGGTATTATCCCGTTTATTCATTTACTCTCTATTTCACTTAGCTCGAATACGGCAGCGATGGCAGGAGAAGTAAAGCTTTGGCCTGTCGGTTTCTCCTTGGATGCTTATCAATACTTGGGCGAGAAGGTAGAGTTCTTCCGTTCCTTATGGATTTCCGTTCAGCGGGTCGTGCTTGGGACGGCTGTCAATATGCTTCTTGTATTTATTACGGCTTTTCCACTCGCGAAAGCGAATAATCAGTTTAAATTTAGAACCCCTTATGTATGGTTCTTTGCAGTTACGATGTTTTTCGGCGGCGGATTAATTCCTACTTATATCATTGTAAAAAATACAGGCATCATTGATTCGATTTGGGCACTCGTTTTGCCAGGCGCTTTGAATGTATGGAATATGGTGCTCATGCTGAATTTCTTCAGATCCATTCCGAGAGAACTGGATGAGGCAGCTACAATTGACGGTGCGGGACACTGGCGAGTGCTTTGGCAAATTTATTTGCCTGTATCGCTTCCTTCGATCGCAACCATTGGATTATTCACGATTGTCGGGCATTGGAACTCTTGGTTTGACGGTATTCTTTATTTGAATTCACCGGAAAAGTATCCACTGCAAACCTATCTTTCTACATTGATCATGTCGATAAATGCCCAAATGTCTTCCATGTCCATCGAGCAGCTTAAAGTGATGGATAGCTTAAGTGAGAAGACACTTCGAAATGCGCAAATTTTTATGGGTGCTTTGCCTATTATGCTCGTGTATCCGTTCTTGCAAAAGTATTTTGTTAAAGGCATGACAGTAGGTAGCGTCAAGGAATAGATAGACTTACAACAACGAGGAGAGATCATTCATGAAAAAAGTTACTGTTGCAATAATTGGAGCGGGATTACGGGGAGTTAACTATTTGGAGTATGCACTTCAGCATCCTAATGAGCTGCAAGTTGTAGCTGTTGCTGAACCGGTTGCTGAGCGCAGGGAGAGCTTCAAAGCTAGGCATCGTATTCCAGATCATATGTGCTTTGAGAACTGGGATGATTTTTTCGCTATGCCGAAGCTCGCGGATGCTGTACTCATCTGCACCCAAGATAAACAGCATTTTGATCCGACAATGAAAGCACTTGAGGCTGGCTATCATGTGCTGCTTGAGAAGCCGATGTCTCCGGATGCCAAAGAATGCTTGCTGATGGGAGAAAAGGCGTCTCAGTTAAACCGAGTGTTTTCGATTTGTCATGTGCTTCGGTATACTCATTTCTTTTCTACTATTAAGGGACTACTAGATAATGAAACAATTGGTAATTTGATGTCTATCACGCATAATGAAAATGTAGGATTTTGGCATCAAGCACATAGCTTCGTGAGAGGAAATTGGAGCCGGAAAGAAGATTCCAGTCCGATGATTCTAGCGAAGTCCTGTCATGATCTGGACATTTTACTCTGGTTAGCAGGTTCGGAATGTGTTCGTGTATCCTCCTTTGGATCACTCTCTCATTTTACATCCGATCAAGCGCCGGCTGGGGCGCCGTTACGCTGCTTGGACGGTTGTCCTGTGGCAGATGATTGTCTCTACTATGCGCCTAAGCACTATTTAACAGAGGATACAAATTGGCCTACAGCGGCAATTAGTAATGATTTGAGCTATAGTGCGCGTTATAAGGCGCTAGAGGAAGGCCCATACGGCAGATGCGTCTATCATTGTGACAATGATGTCGTTGACCATCAGGTTGTGAATATGGAGTTTGCTAATTCTGTCACGGCAGCATTTACGATGAGCGCATTTACTAAAGATGTCAGCCGTACAATCAAGCTTATGGGAACCAAGGGGGAAATCCGCGGTGCCATGGAGAAGAATGAAATTGAAGTGATTCATTTTGGCAGCGGCAAGGTTGAGCGAATCTCTTTTGAAGATATGGGAGGTCACGTTGGTCACGGCGGTGGCGATATGGGTTTACTCAAGGATTTCTTAAAGCTGGTAAGAGAAGACGGCAAGAGTCAAGGGCTTACCTCGGCAAGTCAATCGATTCAAAGTCATTTAATGGCTTTCGCGGCGGAGCAATCAAGAATGGATGGAAACAGTGTCAATCTCAAAGATTTTGCAAAAAGCATCCTAATTTAATGAGGTGAAAGAGTAATGAATAATCCTATCCAATTTGAGACGAAGTTACTAAGCTCTTTGACAAAAGTATTCGCAGATGAGACGCCAACCGAACAAGCCTTTAACAGCGCATCTGCGCTTTTCGGCGAGACCTATTCATTCCAGGTCGCATACACTTCAGATACTCTCTTGAAAAATATAAATGTAAACCTTAACTCATCCCTTGCAGACCGTATTTTGATTAGAACTGTCGGACTGGTTCCTTCGGAGATGCCTTGTTTCAAAAACCCTGATGATAACGTCCTACGGACGACACCGGGACTATATCCAGATCCGTTATATGAGCTGAATCAGCAATCTATTAGTGCGGTTCCCCAGCAATGGCGTTCCATTTGGGTGAGCGTTGAGCTTGACCAATCTGTCTCTGCGGGTCTTCATTCCATTCAAATCTCCTTCCTATCAGATGAATGGGAGACCTTAGCTGTATCCGATGTATTTCAGTTGACTGTCATCCCTGCTGCATTACCTCCGCAAAAATTGATTCACACAGAATGGTTTCATGTAGATTGTATTGCGACGCAGTACGGTGTCGAAGTCTTTAGTGAAGCGCATTGGAC
This sequence comes from Paenibacillus sp. 01T443, assembly GCF_056398325.1. NCBI lineage: Bacteria > Bacillati > Bacillota > Bacilli > Caryophanales > Paenibacillaceae > Paenibacillus > Paenibacillus sp. 01T443. The sequence continues at coordinate 357,893 of NZ_JBFTPE010000002.1, read as the reverse complement.
ACTTCTTGAACGTTATGTGGACTCGATGGTCAAGCATGGCATGAACATGATATTGACACCACTATTTACGCCGCCGCTCGATACTCTCATTGGAGGAGAACGTCCAACTGTTCAACTGGTGCAAGTTGATATTGAGGGAGATACTTATAAGTTTGGTTTTGATCAGCTTACGCGGTGGGTAACTATGTGCAAGAAGCTAGACGTGAAGTACTTTGAGTTTTCACACTTATTTACGCAATGGGGAGCAAAGTTCGCTCCAAAGATTATAGGAACGGTACATGGAGAAGAGAAAAAGCTATTTGGCTGGGAGACGGATGCATCCTCAGAAGCTTATCATAGCTTCTTGGATCAATTCCTGCCTAGTCTTGATCGATACTTGAAAGAGAATGGACTGGATAAGCAAAGCTGGTTCCATGTTTCCGATGAACCGGAACTCAGTCATTTGGAATCTTATCAAGCTGCAAGCGAGATCGTGCGCCGGCATCTTTCCGATTACCCTATTATGGATGCGCTATCCGATTTGGATATGTATGTGCGGGGTCTGGTGCAGAGACCGATTCCGGGGAACAATCACATCGAACCGTTCCTGGAGCATGGCGTGCCAGATTTATGGACCTATTATTGCTGTGTGCAGCATCAAGAAGTATCCAATCGCTTTTTTAACATGCCGTCTTCTAGAAACCGGATTATTGGACTTCAGTTGTATAAGTTTGGATTGCAGGGTTTTCTGCACTGGGGCTTTAATTTCTGGTATTCGCAGTATTCCATTGATCAGAAGCTCGATCCTTATCGGTCAACGGATGCAAAGCTTGGATTTCCTTCGGGAGATTCCTACTTGGTTTATCCGGGCGAAGAGGGTCCAATCGAATCGATCCGCTTGGAAGTTCTCTATGAGGCCTTGCAAGACTTACGCGCATTAGAGCTGCTTGAGCAGAAGATTGGCAAAGAACAGACGATAAAGCTGATGGAAGAAGGTCTAACAGAGCCATTGACATTCTCCGTCTATCCAAAAGGCAGTGGAGAATGGTTACTAGCTGCAAGAGAGAGAATCAACCAGGCGTTAGCCAGTCATTATGCTTAATAATTTAACTATTTAATGGGGTGGAGAATAGATGACTACATTTAAATATTCAGGATCTTCATTTTATTTTAATGATCAGCCCATACGCCTCCTCTCAGGAGCCATTCATTATTTTCGAACCGTACCCGAGCATTGGCAAGATCGACTTGCAAAATTAAAAGCTTGCGGGCTCAATACCGTTGAAACGTATGTCCCATGGAATCTTCACGAGCCGAAGAAGGGCCAATTTCATTTTGAAGGCATGGCAGATATCGTTCGTTTTATTGAGCTGGCTGGAGAGATCGGGCTGCATGTCATTGTTCGGCCTGCGCCTTATATTTGTGCAGAATGGGAATTTGGCGGACTGCCTTCTTGGTTGCTGGCAGACTCGGATATGCGTCTCCGTTGCTACCATCAGCCGTTTCTAGATCATGTAGATGCTTACTATGATGTACTGCTTCCGAAATTAAAACCACTCCTATGCACCAATGGCGGACCGATAATCGCGATGCAGGTCGAGAATGAATATGGAAGCTACAGCAACGACAAACGGTATTTGATTCATCAAAAAGAAAGCATGATTGCTCGTGGAATGGACGTGCTGTTATTCACTTCTGACGGACCTGAAGATGCGATGCTGCAAGGCGGTATGATCGATGGTGTTCTGGCAACGGTGAATTTTGGTTCCCGTGCAGCAGAAGCTTTCGAGAAGCTTAAAGAGTATCAACCGGATGCGCCATTTATGTGTATGGAATATTGGAACGGTTGGTTTGACCATTGGCATGAGGAGCATCATACCCGTCCCGCTGAGGATGTCGCAAGTGTGTTGGATGAAATGCTTAGTCTAAATGCATCCGTTAATTTCTACATGTTCCATGGCGGAACGAACTTTGGCTTCTTTAACGGGGCGAACGGTCATACAGCGGATAGCTATGAGCCGACGGTTACAAGCTATGATTATGATGCTCTGCTGAATGAATCTGGTGAACCGACAGCTAAATATTATGCTGTGCGCGATGTCATCTCTAAATATATGGATCTAGGCGAATGTGAATTGCCAGCTCCGATCGCGAAGAAAGCGTATGGACGGATGGAAATGACCGAGCAGGCTTCATTAACGGCTAACCTAGACAACATCTCTACACCTATTTACACAGCATTTCCTGAGACGATGGAAAAATTGGGGCAGGATTACGGGTTTATTCATTATGAGACATTCATTAGTGGACCTCGTCCGAAGGAAGAGTTCTTCATACAGGACCTGCATGACCGTGCTCAAGTGTTTCTTAATGGCAAACTGGCTGGCATTCTGGATCGTACGGATGCGAATGCTAAACTAGAGTTTGATGTACCCGCTGAAGGTTTGCAAGTGACTGTGCTTGTAGAGAACTTGGGTCGTGTCAACTATGGACCTTATATGAAGGATCGTAAAGGAATTACGGAAGGCGCGCGTTATGGACGACAGTTCTTGTCGGATTGGAAGACGTATACGTTACCGCTGACTGACTTATCTGGTCTGCAATTCGGAGTCATCTCGGAACAAATGGAACCAAGCTTCTTCCGAGGAACGTTAGTTGTCGATGAGCCATGTGATACTTTCATCAGCTTGGAAGGATGGACCAAAGGGGTCGTGTTTATTAATGGCTTTAATTTGGGACGTTATTGGAATACAGGGCCGCAAAAAAGATTGTATGTGCCGGGACCTTTATTGCAGCAAGGCGATAATGAAATTGTCATTTTTGAATTGCATGGAACCTCTGACAGAACTGTGACCTTTTTGGATCAACCTGATTTAGGCTCTTAAAAGTTCGTTTGGTATCAATAACAATAGCGTTATGTGTTACCCGTTTAGAGCTTTGAACACAAGCTCTAAACGGGAGATCGCATGAGTCAACAAAAGGAGATGATGCAAGTGGCTGAAGAATCTTCTCCGGGGAAGATGACCTACCTCTGTCAAGAGATTCCGAAGGAATGGAACACTGGAGTACAAGATGCTGTGCCATGGCATCTTTTCGAGCCATTCGAGCTCGTTGATACGGTCACTGGTATGCAAGCCTTGGAGAAAACGGTCGTCCGTGCCTGTTGGAGTCCGAATTGTTTGTTCATCCAGTTTATTTGCGAGGATCGGCATATTGCCTCGGATTTTTTGAACCGGGATGATCCCTTATACGAACAGGATGTTGTCGAGCTGTTTTTTGATGAGCATGGTAATGGCACTCATTATTTAGAGCTAGAGGTCAGTCCTCACAACGTCGTGTTCGACGCCCGCATTGAGAATGACGGCTTCGGCAATACGGTGCGGATCGATAAAGAGTGGGATTTTGTCGGCTTACAGACGAATGTCTACTTTGACGCACCGGACAGGCTAGTCTACGAAATTCAAATTCCGGCTAATAATTTTGACCGTCCGTTTCGTGCGGGGATGCAGTGGAGGGCGAACTTTTACCGGATTGACGAGAATCCGGAAGGATTGCGCGAATATCAAGCATGGCAGCCGACGGGTGCCGTTAATTTTCATGTGTCCGACGAATTCGGAACAATACAGTTCATATAAGGAGGGATAAAGCGCTAGCTTCTTCGCACACCGACCGCGATAATCCTCGAAGATTTCCCCGTTCTCGTACTTTCTCACCCAAGTTAAAATCTGAGTTTCACACGCAAACGTACAGCTTCTCTTTCGTATGCTCATCATAGCGTTTAAAGGATTGTCCCTTCTTTGTCGGCATAAAAACCCCCTCCGGTCAGGAATACCGGAATTAGAAATGAGTAAAGAAAGTGAAAGGAAAGTAAAAAACTCAAAATTGATGGAATGTTCCCTTGGTTTCATAATGAAAATAGAAATACTAAAAAATAGTAAAAAGGGGAGAAGGCGATTTTGATTGCAACGATGACATTCTCGGTATTAACGGTATGTTCAAAGCAAGCACCGGAAACGGATTTTAGTAAGCGCTAACAATTAAATTATTTCAGGAGGATTGGGATGAACAGTATGTTCGTGAAGAAATGCTTTATTTTTATTGTAACGTTATGCATGATCGCAAGCATTGGTTTACCGTCATCTGTCAGTGCGGCGGGAACGACCTATTACGTGGATTCCGTGAATGGCAATGATGCAAATACCGGAACCAGCACATTGGCTGCGTGGAAAACGTTAAGTAAAGTGAACGCCACAGTCTTTAATCCCGGCGACACCATCTTGTTCAAAACAGGCGGGGTATGGAACGGCCAACTATCGCCCCAGGGCTCCGGGACAAGCGGCAATCCTATCGTCATCGATATGTACGGCACCGGCAGCAAGCCGATCATCAACGGCGGCGGGTTGAACGACACCGGTACTGTCTATCTTGTGAATCAGGAGTATTGGGAGATTAACAATCTGGAAATTACGAATGACGATGATTTGAGTACCAATAATACGACGAACGTAAGAATGGGCATTTATTACAAGATCGATACCAATATAGCTGGAAATAATCGTGTTTTTAATCACATTTACATCCGAAATTGTTATATCCACGACGTGGATGGGAACGAGAACGGGTCTGCCGCCGCGGCAGGGATCTCAGGAGAGATTGTCGGGCCAAGCACATCCACATCCGCAAGATTCAATGACATACGGATTGAGAACAACACCTTTAACAAGGTAGACAGAACGGCAATCCAGCCCGTGAAATTGAACATCTTTACTTGTCCTGGCACGGATACTTGTTTTCGCGACGGAGTCCGCAACAATAATCAATGGAGCACAGGCGTCTATATTGCTTATAACACCATGAACGATATAGGCGGAGACGGGATTCTGATGCGGGAAACGAAGGATGCGATCGTAGAACATAACGTGTTGAGCGGTTTTGGAACAAGAGTTTTGCCGACCGTGGCAATTGCCGGAATATGGTTATGGAATGCCAATCATACCGTATTCCAGTATAATGAAGTATCCGGAGGACCTGCTTCGAACCAAGACGGCACGGCATTCGACTTCGATTATTACGGCATCGATAATGTATACCAGTACAACTATAGCCATGACAATCCGATGGGCACTATTTTGCTTATGGGAGCGAATGAAAATGATATATTCCGTTACAACATCAGCGAGAACGATGGCATGGCTTTCCGCCATTTTGCTTATAATGAGTTAACACCGGCGTATATCTACAATAATATCTTTTATTATGACGGCGCTAATCATAGGATTAACGGAGACAGCAGTGATGCAACAAAATTAGGCTATCATTTCTATAACAATATTTTTTATAACACGAGCACGACAACACCGACGAAGTGGGGAGGCGGCAACTGGGATCAGTTGACGTTCAGCCATAACATTATTTACGAAGCCAGCGGATTACATACCCAGCAGGAGCCTTTCGATCCTTACGGGATGACGGATAATCCGAAGTTTGTGAATCCCGGTTCGGGAGGTATCGGTCTTGATACGTTGCAAGGGTACAAGTTGCAAGCGGACTCTCCTGCTATCGACGCCGGTATCGCAAGTCCGGAAGCTGAAGGAATCAAGGACTTTTTTGGAACTACGATCAATGCCTCCAAACCCGATATTGGGGTTCAGGAATTGACGGGAACTCCCGCAGCGAATTCGACAATGCGCTATGTACCGCAGCAGCATATGAGCGTCGTTGCGACAAGCAGCACGACAGGCAATAGCCCTATGATGGCAGTAGACGGTCAGGATCAAACCTATTGGCAATCGGAAGGCGGATCGAATCCATCCTTGACGATAGCTTTGGGAGGAACATACAACATCGATCGTGTCATCTACGTTCCTTCAGCAGATGATGCGGCCGGAATCATTACAAATTACCAGGTGTATACAAGTACCGATGGCGAAGTGTTTACAAAAGTTGCAACCGGCACGTGGGCAAACAATACGTATCGGAAAAGAGCGGTGTTTCCGTCCGTGTCAGCTTCCTATATCAAAATTATAGCCTTGCATTCATCGGGACATACTTCCGCAGCGGAAGTACAGGTCGGAATCGGTACAGGAACAGATGGATCGGGGCTTTATACGACAATATCGCAATCATCTATGACGGCTACAGCTTCAAGTGCTTATAGTAGTTCGTATGCCGCAGCCTTGGCGATTGACGGAAGTACTTCGACTTATTGGTATCCATCCAGTCTTCCAACAGCTGCGAGCCCTCAGTATATAATCTTAACATTGAATCAAAGCGCCGCCATTTCTAAATTTGATTATAAACCTTATTCAGGGGCATACGCGGTTACAGCCTATAAATTGTATGTCAGTACGGACGGTGTCAGCTTCACGGCAATGCCAACCGGTACCGGCAACCCGGGCACATGGGCAGCTGATTCAACCAAGAAGGTAGCTGTCTTTGATCCGGTAGACGCGACAGCGTTTAAATTCGAAATGACTGCAACAGGAGGCAATAGGCCTGCGGTTGTAGAACTTAATCTGTATTCCCCGGATAACGCGGTGCCAGTTCCGGCTCAACCGACCAATCTGACAGCTTCTCCGATGAATTCACAAGTGAACCTGATGTGGTCGACTGTAACGGATGCGACATCCTATATTGTGAAGCGCAGTACGAGCAGCGGCGGGCCGTATACGACGATTGCCGCCGACCTAACAGGAGCAACTTATTCGGATACGGACCTAGCGAACGGAACAACCTATTATTATGTAGTAACTGCAGTGAACAGCGGAGGCGAGAGTTCGAACTCTAAAGAAGTAAACGTAACTCCAGTACAAGCACCGACAGCACCGACAGCACCAACCAATCTGACAGCAATAGCGGGTGATGCTCAAGTAAGCTTGACATGGGGTACGGTCACCGGAGCGACGTACTATAATGTGAAACGCAGTACGAGCAGCGGCGGCTCGGATACAACGATTGCCGCCAATGTAACAGGAGTAACTTATTCGGATACGGGCTTAGCAAATGGAACAACCTATTACTATGTAGTAACTGCAGCGAACAGCGAAGGCGAGAGTGAAAACTCTAACGAAGCAAGCGCGACTCCGGCGCCGGTAGGTGAGACCGACCAAGTTACCTCCACATTTCCAACGGGGCAGGGTGCACTGGTCAATCTCGTAGACGGCGATATGAGTACGTCGTGGGCAAGCGGGTTATATCCAAGCTTCCCAGGAGATATCACGATTGATTACGGAACTGCCAAAACGTTTAATACATTAACGATTTCATCCTGGTTCTCGATCAGTCAAGGAGTTACGAATGTTGATGTGGAGTACGAGGATGGGGGCGAATGGGTAACTGCCGCCGAGGATCAAAATATTGCGTGGTCTTTTAACGACAATACGGTCGAGCATCGCGATATCGGCTTCAATACGATTACGGCTAGTAAGATACGTTTGAAGATTAATGCCGCTAACACGTACTGGGGAAATTTTGCAGTGAGTGAATTGTCCGTTTCTGAGAAACTTCTTACTCCGCCGAGTTTGACGGCGGATATGGCGGATAGTGGGACGGCGTTTCCCGTCGAGGTAACATTCACGGACGATCCGGCATGGCGCGCAGCGATTATAGCGGTTAAGGACGGAGCGAGTACACTTACTGGAGCGGATTATACCGTCAGTGCCGGAAAAATTACGATCGGTGCCGGTAAGCTATCCGCTGGCAGCCATTCGATCACCATAATGGCAGCCGGTTATCATGATGCGGCGCTGAGCCAGACGGTATATTCCAGTAATGCAGATTTAAGCGGGTTAACGTTATCAAGCGGTACTTTGAACACGAGTTTCGAAGCGAATCGAACCGCCTATACGGCGAGTGTCAGCAATGACGTAAGCAGTCTTGCATTGACACCGACAGTGTCCGATGCGACATATAAAAGCGTGAAAGCAGTAGTGTACGACAGCTCCGGCATGCAGGTGTTCGGCCCGGTAAACCTTGCAAACGGCGCGGAATCGGAGGTGATTCCGCTTAACGTGGGCAATAACCGTATCGTGCTCACGGTAACGGCGCAAGATGACATCACGGTCAAGGCTTATACGGTAACGGTTACGAGAAAGCCTGCAACAATACCACAGGATTCATCAACCTCCGGTAGCGATCAGGCTGCGCAAATCGGCTTGAAGGTTATTGTTAACGGAGAAATGCAGGAGGGAATCGCACGAGCGTCTACTCTCCAGCAAGAAGGGCAGACCATAGTGGCTCTGACGATCGATGCATCTGAAATGAAGGCGCAGCTTGCGAAAGTCGGAGAAGCGCCGGTCATTACCATTACTGTGACATCAGATGCCGACAAGGTTGCTGCCGAATTGAACGGGGATACCGTGAAAGCGTTAGGAGATAAGAGGGCCGTATTGGAAATCCAGACCCCGAATGGGAGCTACAGGCTGCCTGCGGCAGAAATCTTGATCGGCAGCATAGCCAAGAAGCTGGGAGAGCAAGTGCAACTGGCGGATATTGCCGTGCATGTGGAAATTGCAAAAAGTCCGTCAGATAAAGCCGAACTCGCAAATAATGCGGCAGAACAGGGGGATTTTTCCATTGTGGCTCTACCCGTTGATTTTACGGTGACTGCGACATTCAACGGCAAAGCAGTAGAAGTGGAGCAATTCAGCTCGTATGTTGAACGCGTTATTCCGATTCCGGACGACGTTGATCCAGGTGAAATCACAACGGCTATCGTACTTCATGCAGACGGCTCTTTCCACCATGTGCCGACTTCTATTATGGCTCGGGACGGGAAGTATTACGCGCTAGTGAACAGTTTGACCAACAGCACATACGCTTTGATTCGGCACCAGGTCGCGTTTACGGATATGGGAGGTCATTGGGCCAATGCGGCGGTGAACGACATGGCATCCCGATTGGTGATAAACGGAGTCGCGGACAATCGTTTTCAACCGAATACCGCCATTACGCGTGCAGAGTTTGCTGCTATCATCGTGCGGGCATTGGGTCTCGCTGAAAGCGGGAGTGTGGCAGCGTTCAGCGATGTGGAATCCGGCGACTGGTACGCAGGGGCAGTTGCAAAAGCGCATGAGTATGAGATCGTCGAAGGGTATGAGGATGGAACATTCCGCCCGTCAAATACGATCACCCGACAAGAAGCAATGGTAATGATTGCACGAGCCATGAAACGGGTCGGTTTAAATAGCAGCGTTAACAACTCGGATCCCACCTCCATATTGTCCGGATTTACGGACGGAGTGGCGGTTGACGAGTGGGCCGAGCAAGCGGTCGCTGCAGTCGTGAAGAGCCAATTGGTAATCGGCTCCGATACGAGCCTTAATCCGTCTGCGGATATTACGAGAGCCGAAACGGCTGTTATCATATGGCGAATGTTGAAAAATTCGAAACTGATTGGAATGATTGGAGCCTAACGGGTAACGATAGTTAAAAAGAGGCAGTAAAAAAAGTGGCTGAACAGAAACATTTTCTGTTCAGCCACTTTTTTGTTCGAATTTGTTATAGCTTTTATGAGATTGCCTCCAAATTTTCAAGCACCAAGTTAATTGATAACTCCGCAAGCGATGCGATTACCGGAGTTTCCGGAGGGATCGGTTACGTAGTCGTCAGCTTTCTCGTGAATGACTAGAGCCGTGCCGCCTTCCTTCAATAAGGAGTTCGCTTTGCCTTGTTGAAGAGTTACGTCAGCGCTAGCGATATCCGCGGTCACTTTTCCGTCAGCTCCGACTTCAATATTGGGCAGATCGCCGCTGTGATAACCTTTCGGATTGTTAAAGCCATGCTGTTTACTCATTGGATTAAAATGATCGCCAGCCGATTTAAAGTCAGGCGTTTCGCATTTGCCGACATTGTGGAAGTGGACGCCGTGCTTGCCTGGAGCGAGCTTTTCCGCTTCGATGTGGACAAACACTTTGTCTGCTTTTTGCACCAGCTGGGCATTGCCGATTTGTTTACCCTCACTGTTGTTGATGGGGATTAACAGGGCCATGGGCTCTGGGCTGGCCATGGCCATGGCGGCTCCAACCGATTGCGCTAGAAATAACAAACAGATTAAGGTAACGATTTTCTTCATATAGCCCTCCAAGTTTACACTGTCTAGGTTGACCGTTTAAAAAACGGCAATGGAAATAGGATGCACATTCCAGTTACTTTTATGCATAAAAAGGAAATTACGATGAAACATAGTTTTGAATCAAACATTGACCGGGCCTTATTCGCAGTTCGACCAGATGAAAGGGACTGGATGCAGCGCTAGAGTTTATATCAATTTCTTATATAATCGATCACTTCCTGATAAAGATATGGTAAACTAAATGTTGGAAGCGCCAAGTCCGAGGGAGTGTAACAATGGAGCAGCTGATCGGGAAAAAGATTAAGCATGATATTTTGAATGCGTATGGCGTTACAATAGTACCGGCCGACTCTGTCCTAACACCGGAATCCTTACAAATCATCATAAACCATCGGATAGATATGAACTCTCTTGTGTTAGCTTCGGATAAGAAGCCCGTCCAAGAAAATAGTATTCAAATCGGGGAACTGGTTCAGCAAACGGTTACCGTCTCGAAGGAACTTTTTGAATCGATCTTAGTGTCCCGCAAAGTACCTTTAATGGAAATCCGCAACGAGGTACTGCCCGCTATTTTGCAGCTTTCCAAAAATCCGGATATTTTCGAATTGTTCGAAGCGGTAAAAGCGAAGGATGACTATGTTTACCAGCATAATATTGGTGTTGGCGTCATATCGACGCTCATTGGCAGATGGCTGAATCTAGACGATTCGGAGCTGTCGATCCTTTCATTAGCTGCGACTTTGCATGATGTGGGAAAAGTGAAGCTTCCGCTCGAGGTATTAAATAAACCAGGCAAGTTGAACGAGGCAGAGTTCCAGCTTGTGAAGAAGCATACGATATTTGGCTATGAAATGCTCAAGGGAACGACGGGCTTGAGCTTGAGAATTGCCAGGGTTGCGCTGCAGCATCATGAGCGCGAGGATGGCAATGGTTATCCGCTGGGACTTAAGAAAGAAAACATAGATTTATTCAGCTCCATCGTATCGGTTGCGGATATTTTTCATGCGATGTCCTCGAAACGCCCTTACCATGATCCTTTGTCCTTCCATGAGATTGTCGAGCAAATGAGCGAAGGGAAGTTTGGCGCGCTAAACCCGCAAATCATTTCGGTGTTTATTGAAAACATGATGAAACGATTGGTAGGGAGGCAAGTGCTGCTTACAGATGGACGAGCCGGTGAGGTTGTTTATATCAACCCGCATAATATCGAGACGCCGTTAATTAAACTGGCAGATTACTTCTTGGATCTAAGCCAAGAGCGCGATGTCCATATCCAATCTGTTATTGCTTAAAATAAACGAGCGCAGTTTAAAATAGAATAGCACACAGAAAAGCCTCTCATTTCGAACGAAAAGAGAGGCTTTTTTTGTCCAAATATAAGAAAGTTTAACCACATACGATGCTTATATTTCACCCCGAACGAGCTTACCGCCAAGGACAGCGTCAGCCGTTTACGGGTGGTTTAGCTTTCGAAATCCTCGGCTGCATTCGCATGCAGACTGTCTTCCTCGTTGTCCCTGATTGTTTTCTGAAGGACTAGGCAAGCAACGATGAGAAAGGCGCCGGCAATGGCGTAGTAGCCTTTTACGTACAACGGCTCTTCAAGTACATAAATCCCGATATATTGCGCGAGAACGGCAAGGATAAAGCCTGCCCAAGCCATAAACGTGAAGGCGGAGGTGTTGCGGCTTCTGTACCCGGGATTGTAGTCTTTCAAAAATTTGTCCTCATCGTTGTCGCGTGCTACCTTTTGCAGCAGGAAGGAAGTAATGATTAAGAGCACGCCGGTTACGGCGTAATAGCCTTGCACGGACATCGGCTGCTTCAGCGTATAGATGCCAATAAATTCAAATCCGCAGGCGATAAGAAAGGCTGCCCAAGCCATGAAAGTATAAGTAGGGGTGTTGCGGCGGCGATAAAAGTTAGCCGGTTTGCGTACATGCATCGTTTCCATTTTTTCCATTTGTGAAATCCTCCCGAATCGAGTTGTTGTTGATGTCTTTAGTTTACAGCATATTCCTATTCCCAAAAGTACCAACTTATTATGGTACCAGGTGCTAGCAATAGAAAAACGGTGCCAGCCTGTCACGCGTTAGCGATCAGGATGACACCGTTTATACTGTGATTCTATTAGCGCTTCCTCAGCTCGAAAAATTCGCATTCCTTTCGGTTGTGGTATGCAATATCGCTTACCCCCGATTGGGTTACGACTACGCTATCGTCAAACCGTATGACCAGCGAGCTTGAATCGATAAGCTGATTGTCTTTAAATACCCGAATGCGCTGCTGCTGCTCGAGGACCTCTTCAAAATCAAGGTCGCTGCTAAGCCTTCGATTTATGGCCATAGGTAAGCTCCTTCAACAGGGAAATCATTTCTTCTAGTCTATCGCATGCAAGCAGGCGTTGCAAAGTCCTCTTTGTCGCCTCGGCCAATCCTATGTTACATTGTAGTCACGAAAGAAGAACATCGAGAAGGAGCTACAAGCATGTCTATACGCGTCCGGCTGCTGCTATCCTATACCTGCATTCTTATTGTCACGATCGTATTGTTTCTCGCTGCCGCACTGCTGTTTGTGGTTGCGGTCACAGGCGATGTGCGAAGCGTGAAGGACTTTTATAAGATTCATTATTCCGTGAACCCGCTGTCTAAGCAAGAAGAGACGATTTTTCTTGATCTTAAGTACCTAGCCAAAAATGAACCCGACTCGCTGCTCGATAAGACGCTTCTGGATCAATATAATTATAAGCTTCGCGCGGAACAGGCGGAACTTTTCATACGCAAAGAGAATGAGCAGCTGTATTCCTCGTTATCAGTTAAGCAGCCTGAATTAATAAAATATCTCCCTGATTACGAAATGGAAAACAATGCGATTCGCGATACGCTGCAAATCGGTGATCATTTTTACTCGTATGCCAAATTTGATTTTTATTTTCCCGATAAATCAAAAGGAAGCGTGCTCGTTATCCGAGAGCGAAGTCCGTTTGCAGAGGTCGTACGGACGCTGCTGCCTATTTTTCTCGGTGTGCTGTTCATTGTGCTGCTGCTTATGAACATGCTCCTTTACTACTTTTTGACCCGGAGCATAGTGAGGCCGCTTGATTTGCTCCGGAAATCGACGGAGCGGATAAAGGAAGGCAATTTGGAATTTGAGCTGCATGCGGAAGGCAATGACGAGATTTCCCGTTTGAGTGAGGCCTTTGAGGATATGCGCGGGAAGTTGAAGCAGTCCGTCGAGAAGCAGCTTCAATACGAGCAAAACCGCAAGGAGCTGATCGCCAATATTACGCATGATCTGAAAACGCCGATTACGTCGATTAAAGCGAGTATTGAAGGTATCCGGGACGGCGTTCCGGATACGAAGCAGAAGATGGATCGGTATGTGAATACGATTTTGACGAAGGCTGATGATATGGATCAGCTGATCGATGAGCTGTTTCTGTACTCCAAACTGGATTTGAAGCAGCTTCCGTTTACGTTCGAAACGATCAACCTCGGCCATTTCACACAGGATTATGCAGAGGATTTGCAATTTGATTTGCAGGATCAAGGTATCGAGCTGGAATGGAGCATCGATACTTCATCAGCCTCGCGCGTGCTTGCCGATCGGGATAAGTTGAAACGGGTATTAGTAAACATTATGGATAATTGCGTGAAATACATGACGTCCGAACCGAAGCGGATAGAGATTACGCTCAAACCGGAGACAGATTTCATTAGCTTAGCAATTCGCGATAATGGACCAGGTATTTCAGAAGAGGCCGTCCCGTTTATCTTTGAACGGTTTTTCCGCGAGGATTTGTCGCGCAGCAGGCAAACGGGCGGAAGCGGCCTCGGACTCGCGATCACGAAGCAAATTATTGAGGGACATAACGGGACGATTCATGCCCAAAGCATGCTTGGGGCAGGGACCGCGATTATTATTCAACTGCCGCGCGCCAAGCAACAGGAGGATACCGATGACTAAAATTCTCATCATTGAAGATGAAGTGACCATCGCTGAGGTGGAGAAGGATTATTTTGAGCTGCACGGCTTCTCGGCGGATATTTGCTTGACGGGCACCGATGGCCTTCGGGCCGCAATGGGCGGCCATTATGATTTAATCGTCCTTGATTTGCAGCTGCCGGGGATGGATGGATACGAGCTATGCCGTCAGATCAGGGCGGAGAAGGAAGTGCCGATCCTTATTGTTTCTGCCAAAAAAGAAGAAATAGATAAAATACGCGGGCTAAGCCTCGGAGCCGATGATTATATCACCAAGCCGTTCAGCCCAAGCGAGCTTGTGGCCCGCGCGAAGGCGCATCTGCAGCGCTATCAGCGCTTGATCGGCAAAAGGGAGACCAAGGCGTCCGAAAAGATTCGAATCCGCGGCCTGCAGATTGATGCCTCCTCCAGGCGTGTGTATGTTAATGATCAAGAGGTACAGTTTACGACGAAGGAATTTGATCTGCTCTCGTTTTTGGCGCTTAACCCGAATCATGTATTCAGTAAGCAGGAGCTTTTCGAGCAGCTTTGGGGGATGGACTCTCTAGGCGAAATTGCTACTGTAACGGTGCATATCCGAAGGTTAAGGGAGAAGATCGAAGCGGATCCATCGAACCCCCAATACATCGAAACCATCTGGGGAGCAGGCTACCGTCTGACCGTCTAAAGCGAGTCAAGCGATCGTTTCAGAAAAGTTTCGAAGCTGTTTATCTTTTGTTAATCTTTTGTTTGCCAGTGGTTTATCTTTGTGCTTTATCATGAGGTCAAGCTAATCAACAGCACTCATGAGGAGGAAACAAGGATGAATTTCGTTTCGAATAAAATGGCAGCAATCGTATTGGCAGCAGCAATCGGGGTTTCAGCCGCAGCGGCTGGTCCTGTGAATGTATTGGCAAGCAGCGGTGTGCAAACGAAGGCACCGGCAGCTGGCTTTCAAGATATAAAAAATGGCGGGAAATCAATTGCAGCTATTCAGGAGCTGGTGAAGCAAGGGGTAATGAACGGGTACGGAAACGGATTGGTTAAGCCGAATGCTGCCGTATCCCGTGCGGAGCTTGCGAAGCTCGTCGTAACCGGCCTCGGACTTCCGGTCAATGCGGCTCAGCCCGCTGGCGTAACGGATCTCTCCGCAGATAAATGGTACTTCCAATATGTGGCGACATTAGCCAACCTTGGCGTGATGCAAGCCGATGGCGGAAAGCTGAAGCCCAATGCGTCGGTTACCGCTGCGGAGTTGACTGACATTATCGCAAAATCACTGAAGCGGGATGCTGCTTCCGTTAAATATTGGGCAAAGAGCGTAGGCGTTAAGCCTCAATCCGTAACGCGCGGCGAGCTGGCACAGCTGGTTGTAACCTCGCAAAAAGCAAAGCCTTCGGCTGATGCCGAGATTGTCCAAGTTAAAGTTTTGAACACAATCACATTAGAGGTTACCTTCTCAGCGCCTATAACGACGGAGGACGCAGCTCTGGAGCAAGCTTTGAAAAACTTCAGCTTTAATAACGGACTTTCGATGCTGAACGTGCCTCAGCTAAAGACGGGCTCCATTTCGACCTACATCGTCCCTACCACGCCTCAGAAGGCAGGAACGAACTATGAGTTGACCTACAAAGGGAAAGCTGCGGGAAATTTTGCCGGAAGCGGTGAAAAAATCGAAATGAGCAGCACAGATCAGGTTTCGTATGATACGTTCGAGGTGGTATCGGAGCTGTCCAAAGGCGTTACGGATTACGGCAATGTTATTTCAGCTTATTCGGTCGGACGCGCAGCTACGGCTTTCGTATTAGATGAGAATAACCAGTACAATGGAAAAACGTATGAAATTATATCCTCCATGCGTGCAAAGCAAGTAACGATTACGCCCGAAGGCGGATCACCGATGATTGCGACATATGTATTATTTACGCAAGCAACGGATGGTCGCCAAGCGCCGAAATTCCGTTTGCCGGAAGGTGAGGTACTCAAGCCGGGCGTTAAATATACGGTTTCCTCGGAATGGGCAAATATCGCTAGCGCCACGTTTGTGGCGAAAGAAATCGCGCCTCTTGAAATCGAATCTGCTAAAGCGCTGAACGACAGCTCGCTTGAGCTGACGTTAAAGGCCGATCCGAAGGATGAGCTGTTTGCGGTTCGCAGCATTGAACTGACAGGCACGGACGGAAGCAAGCTTACGGCAACTTACAAGCTGACTTCGCGCAAAGGGGCTGCGGGAATTTTCGAGCTTACGAATGGCGCGAAATTGGTTGCGGGCATGACGTATAAAGTGAATGCCACAACCCGCTGGGCAGAGGGGAATGACATTACCGTAACACTTGCGAAGTAATTTCGCTGAAAAGGGGCAGGCCGATGACGGCCCGCCCCTTTTTCTCTTTCCGTAACGCCTACCGATTCACTGGTGCCGCGCAGGTCGTCTTCTTTTTTGGCCGAGTTCTGCATAAGTATGGGTATTGGCAGCGAGGCAGCGAGCAGGAATGCGGGAGGGGATCGGATTGGCGAAATGGGGAAGGAGAGGCTGGCGGTTCAGGCCGTTTGGCGGAAGCCGGATGCAGCTTTGGTCAGGCCGCCCGTTCTCTAAGGTCAGAACGGTAAGCTGGGGGAGCCGCAGCAGCGCAGCATCATCTCGTCCAGCTCCGAAAAAATGGGGCACAAGGACAAGCGCAAGCAGCGGAAAATGGAGCATACGGCGGCCATCGATCAAATTCGGCGGCAACCGAAGCCGGAGCAGCAGCAGCAGCGGCGGCACAGGCGGAACTTGGGGAGCCAGGCCGGCAAGGCCGCGTATCCGGCGCCGGACGATATTTTTGATTACGCTTATCGTAATGATGATTTTCTCGATTCAATCCTTCGTCTATATCGAACGCAACTTGCGTCCGCCGCTTATGAATATTGCTAAAATAAGAGTAAAGCAGGTCGCTACGCAAGCGATTAACAAAGCAATAACGGAGCAGGTTGCCAGCCGCTCGGATACCGATAAGCTCATTGATTGGAAAATGAACAGCAACGGCAAAATCTCAGGCTTCATGCTTAATTATGCGGAGCATATGAGCATCACCTCACAGACCATCAATACGGTGCAAGAAACATTAAACGACATGAAGGACATACCGGAGCATATTCCGATAGGCCACGCTCTAAACAGTGCCATTATTTCATCTTACGGTCCAAGGGTACCGGTTAAGTTTGAACCTGTGGGCGCGGTAAAGGTTGATCTAAGCACGCGCCAGAAGGATGCGGGCATCAATATGATTTTGGTCGAGGTTTATATTCGGATTATTGCAGAAGTAACCATCATCATTCCGTTCGATACCGAGCCGGAGATCGTCGAAACGGATATACCGATTTCGTATTTGCTCGTAGTGGGAGATGTACCGATGTACTACTATGACAATACCGGCAAGCCGGTAGGCGAATCGGCTGCGCAAGCACCGAACATTTCCGTGCCGCTCGGCCAAGGGTCCGGCAGCGGCGTCACAACGAATCCTCAAAATAGCGAAAATGAGGAATCATCGAACGCTGAATCCACGAACTCAGAAACGTCAACAGAAGCTTCCTCCGAGGATTCCGGCCATACAAATGCTGCTAATAATGCCGAGACGAATACGGGAGATTCAGCCGGAGGCGGGGAATAGCCGGAAAAATTAGAAAAACGACTTTATTGTCCTCTGAATAGAGAATACGATAAAGTCGTTTTTATTTGCAAATATAAGAAAGTATAGATTTTAACCATATACGATGCCTATATTCTCCGCGAAATGAGCCTTTGCCGCCAAGGATGGCGTCAGCCGTTTAGGCTGGGCTTATTTCCCCGAACGGATTCGTTTGCGCTCGGCCTGCTCCCAGCGGCGAAGCATCGGATAGGGGTCAAACGACCATTCGATCAGTCCGCGGTCGCTATATACGCCGTAATGCAAATGAGGGGGGAATTTCCCCGAAGTGCCGGGCTTGCCGTATCCCGAGCTGCCAACCCAGCCAACGACCTGACCCGGTTTGACGACATCGCCGATGTTGACGGTTTTGTCGAAGCCGGACAGATGCGCGTAATAATGGTAAAAGTTGTTGAGATCGCGAATGCCGATCCGCCAGCCGCCATAGGGATTCCAGCCCTTTACTTCGACAATGCCGTAGCAGGTGCTTCGAACGGGCAGTCCGTGGTCCGCGAAAATATCCGTACCCTCATGCGTCCGTCTGCCGCCCCAGCTCCGGCCTGTTCCCCATGTGCTGTTATACGAATAGTGGGTGCCGATCGGAACCGGAAAAGCATGATCAAACAAATCAAGCTTGCCGAAAGTTGCATAAATACGGGCAAATTGCTGAATACGCTGTACGGAACGGTTATTTTGGTAATACTCCCACAGTCCGATTGAAAAATCGTCATCGGAGATGCCGTAGGCAGCAACGCGGCTAATGAGTGAATACAGAAGGTCAACGTCGCTTGTCCGCTCCGCCTGACCGTTACCGTCTCCATCCTGACCGATGCCGTTGAAGAAACGTATCGAGGCGGGAGTGCTGTCCTCCGTGTTCGGATTAAGCGGGCCGGCCCAGCGCTCTTGATCAATAAATACGCCAACCGTGCTGCCTAGCATGGGTCGTGCCTTCGGCCGTACCTTGGACATGGATCGCTCATATTGATCGATCGCAGCAATCCAGTACCACGGCACATCGGTAAACAAGCTCAATTTCTCGTATAAACCTCTTCTTGCGGGCAAAGGATCGGGCTCCGCTGCTGCCATTTGCTCATTTGCCGCTTCGGTCTGCCTTTTGATAGCAGGAGAGGCTTTTGCATGGCTGACTGGGAAGACCATGAGCAGCGATGCTGCGGTTAATGCTGCGACAACAGGTATAGCCAGTTTCAAACGTCTCACCCTTCCAAAAGCATGACGGTTATAACTTTATGGTTTGCAAATCATTGGTTTTTATACGAAATCGATCAACCATTATTGAACAGCTGACCGCGGAGATACAGATCGAGCAAGAAAGCCGTCAATAGGAAACTGTTTCCGCTTGGAAACGAAATCCGTAGAAAGTGCTATTTTTATTGGAAACATGTTATAATAACCCCATGAGTTTAGGATTTATAAATGAACTTGAAAGCAGGTAATCCCTTATGAAACAAAAGGAAACACTTAAAAAGCCTGACTGGCTTCGTATAAAATTAGCGACAGACGGCAACTATGCCGAAATTAAAAATATGATGCGCACCAAAACGTTACATACCGTATGTGAGGAAGCGCGTTGCCCCAATATCTATGAATGCTGGTCGAATCGCACGGCTACATTTATGATTTTGGGCGATATTTGCACGCGTGCATGCCGTTTCTGCGCCGTTAAAACGGGCATGCCGACCGAGCTGGATTTGGACGAACCAGAACGCGTAGCAGAAGCAGCAGAGCAAATGAATTTGCAGCACTGCGTGGTAACCTCAGTCGCTCGCGATGATTTGAAGGACGGCGGCGCTTCTATATTCGCAGCAACGGTACACGCTATCCGTAAACGTATGCCGTTTTGCCGCGTCGAGGTGCTTATCCCGGACTTCCTCGGCAACAAGGATGCGCTTCAGATCGTAATGGATGCGAATCCTGACATTCTGAACCATAATGTTGAGACCGTGGAAAGGCTCTCGGACCGTGTTCGCGCTAAAGCAAAATACAGCCGTACGATGGAGC
The DNA here is from genome assembly GCF_056398325.1 of Paenibacillus sp. 01T443. NCBI lineage: Bacteria > Bacillati > Bacillota > Bacilli > Caryophanales > Paenibacillaceae > Paenibacillus > Paenibacillus sp. 01T443. Next base: position 338,195 of record NZ_JBFTPE010000002.1, on the reverse strand, counting down.
TTCTGAGACGCGCTAAGGAAATGAAGCCCAAAATTCCAACCAAATCAAGCATTATGCTTGGCGTGGGCGAGGAGTGGGATGAAATTTTGCAAACGATGGATGACCTGCGGGCTAACGATGTGAATATATTGACTTTAGGACAATATTTGCAGCCTTCGCCGAGTCATTTGCCGATTGTACGTTATGTCCACCCAGACGAATTCGCAAAATTAAAAGAAGAAGGGCTGAAGCGCGGTTTCAGGCATGTTGAATCCGCACCGTTAGTACGCAGCTCTTACCATGCGCATGAGCAGACCGATTCGGCACACGCAGCGATTGCTGCAGATACCGTAGAAGCGGGATTCGACCGTGAGATATCCTCCGGTGCTTGCTCGAGCAGCATGTAACTGACGCTCAAGATGAGGTGGAGACCATGGCTTTGATTCATATCGGAGGAAAATCATACGAAATTGTACAAGAAAACAGGAATGGTTGGAATCCTGAGGCATTTCGCGATCGTTACAGCGAGGTACTGGAGCGTTACGATTTCATTGTTGGTGATTGGGGTTACAGCCAGCTTCGGCTGAAGGGCTTTTTCCGCGATAATCATCAGAAGGCTACAAAGGAAAGCAACTTATCCGGCATGCCGGATTATATCAATGAATATTGTAATTTTGGCTGTGCGTATTTCATTCTGGAGAAGACGCAGAGTACGCAGCGGGAGCCGGATGACTATGATTTGGATGCTGACGACCAGCGTCCTCGCATTGAAGCGGCTGATTTGCTCGCGGCAGCTGCCGGACTGGTAGAAGCTTCTGACAGCTCGGTTGCTGAGAATGAAGAGGTGGCTAGCGCGAAGGAAGAACCCGCTTTTCCATCGCATGAACGCCATAGCCGAAATCATAACCGTGAAAATCGCCACAGAAGCTCTAACCGCAGCAATAATGAAAACAAAGGCGGAAATGATGGCGCTAATGCCGGCGAAGGCCGGAACAACGGCGAGCAGCAGGGCAGCGGCAAGCGTGAACAGCAGCAGCGCAAAGGCGGATACAAAGGCAATGACCATCGCGGCAAAAAGCCGTTCCGGCTTGCAGCTAGCGAGACGGCAGCGGCATCCGCTCCCGCTGAAACGAATCGATCAAACAAAAAAGACACGGAGCGCCATTAGCTGGCGCTGCAGTGTCTTTTTTTTGCGGCAAAGGGATCGTAAACTTGAATCTCTTAACGCACGTCATAACCTAGAAAAGCTTCCCGGACCCGATTCCAGAAAGGGAAAGGACGGTATCTTGCAAAGCTGACCTTGCGGCTGGATACGCTGCAGCGAATCGAAAGAATATCGCTGCGTCTAATGCTGACATGATCAATGGTGAGCTGAAGGCGCTGTTCTTTTTTTGAGATAATATCGCAATGATGATGCTGCGGCAGCAGCACGGAGGAGCCAAGCGTACGGTAAACGCGATTGTTAATTGAAGCGATCTCGGCAATTTGCAGTGATTCTATCGATGGATGGACAATGGCGCCGCCCAAGCTTTTGTTATATGCAGTGCTTCCGGAAGGGGTCGAAATTACGATGCCGTCACCCCGGAACATCTCGAACATTTCGTCATTGATATTGATTTGTGCCACGAGTGTTCCATCCACGCCCTTGAGCGTAAATTCATTCAATGACAAATAATGCCGGGATTCGGTCGGCGTCTCAAGCTCAATCTCAGCGAGCGGATATCTGACAATGCGCGGCGTTTCCTCAGCCATCATTTTCACAAGCTCCTCGAGCTCGTCTGCCTGCCAGTCGGCATAGAAACCAAGATGGCCGGTGTGTATCCCGACAAATGCGACATCAGTAATTTGATCCACATATTTATGAAAGGCTAGCAGAAGCGTTCCGTCTCCTCCGATGGAAATGACAATCTCCGGTGCTTCTTCATTCCGATTGAAGCCGCGCTCCGCCGCCAATATGTGAAATTTCTCCGCTAACGATTTGGATAAAGCATCGCCTCGATCAATAACCGCATACTTCAAAGGTAAATCTCCTTCCGATCTCCATAGTACTTAAGATGATAAAGGAAAATGCCTTTAAATTCAATGCGCCGCGGTGCTCTAGCAGATCAAAATGGGCGAATCAAGGACCGAGCCAGCCCCAAAGCAAGTAAACCAAAGCCATCGCAATAAAACCATGCAGGAGTCTGGCAAAGAAAAAGGGACGATAGCGTAAATCGGTCCTGCTGAGCAGGCTCGCAATTTGAGCATGCACCGAAAGTCCGCCCCAAGAAAGAATCCAAGCAGCAATCGCGGCCTGATGCATAAGTCCCGTACCGGCTGCCCCGGCAGCACGAGAGCCAAGCGTTACTTCAAACAAACCGAATATGCCGGCGTCTGCAAGGGGGGCTGGCAAACCGATAAGCACAAATAAATAACGCAGCGCATGCGCCATGGCTGCTACGATTCCGGCATGGGTTAGCATCTCCATGACAACAGAGAAGAAGACGACAAGTCCGCCGACTACGATCATTAGCCGAAGCGCAGATTGAATCGAGTCCTGCAACAATCTTCCTAGCCCTCGGCCATCCAGCAAACGCGCTTCATGCATAGATTTAAGCGCGACTGCAATTCTTGAAGGCCTGCGTTTTTTCGGACCGCTCGTAACATCGACGTTTTTCTTCGCTGAAGACGGCTCCGCATGCCGATCATGAAAGCGCATGAGGAAGCCGATCACAAGTCCGCCCCCATAGTGGGCGGCAGCCAGTACAGGCGCAAGCGCGACATTGTGGAAGAAGCCGACAGATACGGCTCCGATTAGGAATATAGGATCAGATGTTGTCGTAAAAGCTACAAGCCGCTCGCCCTCCGCCCGGTTAACGAGCCGCTGCTCCCAGAGCTGTGCGGTAAGTCTGGCTCCCACAGGGTAGCCGGATATATAACCCATCGTCACAATAAACCCGCCGATGCCCGGAAGGCGAAATAAGGGCTTCATTAAGGGATCCAGCAGCTTTCCGAAAAAATGCACGATGCCGAAGCCAAGCAGAAGTTCTGAGATCACGAAGAAAGGGAAAAGCGCTGGAAAAAGCACCTGCCACCAGATGGATAAGCCGCGCAGCGAGGCACCCAGCGTCTCCGTTGGAAAGACGGTCATTAGAAGCGCGATAAAGAGGGCGCAAAGGGCCGTTATGGATAACGGATGGATAAATGTTCGCAGCAAAAAGACCGCCTCCTATTAATGGGGAAAGGGAATGCCTGCATGTGAACAATGAGGCCGTACAACCCTTCCTACACATATATGTTCAAACGTGGACATCCATCACTTCCGGTAAGTTAAAATTAAAAACAAGCTAAAAAGAAAACGCTTGCAAAACACTGGATTCCTGCATTTTTTATGGTACAATAGAATTACCTTAGAACGGTTGGAGTGATGAGTATGAGTATAATCGCTGGCATCTTGGTATGTGCTTTCGTCTATGTCATTCGAGAATCTCTTACAGCACCTGGGGAAGAGGACTATGAAGGTTGATAGGTAATACGCACTATATGACGAGTCCCGCATATCTACATTGCGGGCTTTTTTTTGTTTTCGGTAAAAAAAAAATTATGGTATAATACTAAATACCTACAAATTGGAGATGGTTCTGACGATGAATAGGAATATAAGCCTTTACGAAGCACTTGGTGGGCCTGAGACTTTAAGGCTAATTGTTGAATCGTTTTATCCGAAGGTACAAGCTCATCCTCTAATTGGGCCTTTGTTCCCGGAAGATATTGATCCTGTCATAGAGAAACAATATTTATTTTTAACTCAATTTTTTGGAGGTCCTTCTTTATATTCAGATGCATATGGACATCCCATGATGAGAGCAAGGCATTTACCGTTTCCGATTACCCCAGAGCGGGCCATGGCATGGCTGGACTGCATGCGAAGAGCTTTGCAGGAGGTAGGCATAGATGAAGAGCTTCAGCACATTGTAATAGAAAGACTATCCGGACCTGCACACCACTTTGTAAACACATCTGAAGAGGAGACGTGATCGTATGGAACCGCTCTACCAATCAAAAATCGTATGCATCTGCTGTGAATTTACGTTTATGACATCTCGCGTTAGACCTAGCTTTAAAAGAGCAGCTAAGGTAGATACTGACTTTTGCGGATATTATAAAACAGAAGTGAACCCTGACTTTTACGTGGTCCGGGTTTGCCCAAATTGCGGCTTTGCCTCGACTGAAAATGGTGTAGAGCGGTTGAACGAACAACAAAAGAAGCAATACCACGAAAAAATCGGCATTCGCTGGCAAAACCAGGATTATTGCGGTGAGCGTAACGCGAAACAGGCTATGGCGAGTTATAAGCTGGCTCTTCTCTCTGGACAAGCAGTAGGTGAGAAGGATCGCGTGATTGCGGGCATTTTGCATCATATTGCGTGGCTCTACCGTTATGAAGCAAATCAAAACGACGAGAAACGGTTTTTGCGTTTTGCCCTTCAATCCTACATAAGGGTATATGAAGCAGAGGGCGTGGCACTTAATAACGCAAAGCTGATGTTTCTGATTGGGGAGCTGAATCGCAGAATCGGGGAATTGAACGATGCTGTACGGTGGTTTTCCCGCGTCGTGAATGATAAGAAAATCGTCGATGGTGCAATGATTCGCGCTAGCCGTGAACAGTGGCAGCTTATTCGTGAAGAGATGGAAGCCAGACCAAAAAACGGATCCGGCGACATCTCTCAAAACGAGAACATGAGCATGACGGAGCAAACGATTTCTACATCCGCTTAGCGGAGTGCTTTCCGGAGGACGCGGTCTGTTAACAAATAGTCGCGGTCTGCGTCCACGATTGTTACTTTGTTCCGACAGCATGGAAAAACGAGCAGCCGTTTCATACCATCCTGTATGTCCTGAAGCTCAGCGGGCCTTACTGGGAGCAGCACATTGTCTGCATCGCAAAACGGACAGCTAGTTACATAAAGGTCGCCCATAATGACGTCATAAGGCCATGCTTTTTCAAACGGAATCATTCCTTCTTATCGCTTTCTGGCGCTGCCGATGAATCGGTTTTAGCTAGCTCTGCAAGCTTTTGCAATAAGATATGGCGCGGCATATGCATGAGATGCTCTATGGGTACGCCAAGCTGCTCGGATAGCTTAATGGCAGTATCAGCCGAAATTTGCAACGGTTTAGACATGGTGAAATTCCTCCAATCTGGATATAATTAAGTTATACACTGCCGAGAAGGTTTGCGCAAATAAAAACGCGGCCTCATCTTGGCTTTTTTTATTACATATCACCGTGGAACAGCTGCTTATACCTTAGATGGATGCGACAGCCGTTACGCTAGTGAAGGAGAGGATGGAAGCAGATGAAGCAGGGATTTCCGCAAAGCTGGGATTTGGATGTTTTTTACGAGGGGGGCTCAAGTTCGGCAGCCTTCCAGGAAGAGCTTAAAGGCATGGACGAAGACATTGCGAAGCTGGCAGCCGCAATGTCCGAGGAGACAAGCGCCGGCGGCTCAGAAATCGCCGCGATGACGGAGCTGCTGCAAAGCGTCATCATAAGGCTGCGGCAATCGGAATCGTTTGTTTCCTGCTTATTGGCTCAAGACATCAAAGATTCGGCAGCCAATGCGCGCGGTGACCGGGTGAAGACGCTTGGTGCTAAGCTGCTCGGCGTACTTACGCGTTTTGATAATATGCTGCGCGGATTGAATGACCTTGAATGGTCGAAGCTGTTCGAAAACGAAAAGCTGGCTGAGGTAGCTTTTAGCCTGGCTGAACGCCGCGAGCTTGCTAAGCAAAAGATGGCTCCGGAGCTGGAAGCTCTAGCAGGAGATCTGGCGGTGGACGGCTATCACGGCTGGGGCGATTATTATAACGTTATCGTGTCTCGAGCTAAGTTTACGGAAATCGACAAGGATGGGAAGAAAAATATTTTATCCGCTGGTCAAATGCATAACCGCCTGTCTGACGGCGATCGCGAGGTGCGGAAGACTGCATTTGCAGAATGGGAGCGTGAATGGTCAGAGCAAGCGGACCTGTGCGCCGAGACACTGAATCGGATTTCCGGCTTCCGCCTTAAGCTTTATGACAAGCGCGGCTGGGAATCGGTGCTCCAGGAGCCGCTGCAAATGAACCGTATGAGCGAAGCGACGCTGCAAGCGATGTGGGATGCCATACAGGAAAGTAAACAGGTGCTTGTCCGTTATTTAGAGCGCAAAGCGAAGCTGCTCGGTGTCGAGAAGCTATATTGGCATGACGTGGAAGCGCCGATCGGCTCCGCGACAAAAATAATTCCTTATGACGAAGCGGCTGTCTTTATCATTGAGCAGTTCCGCTCGTTTAGCCCGGAGCTGGCGGATTTCTCAGAGATGGCCTTTCGGGAAGGCTGGATAGAAGCCGAGGATCGTCCCGGCAAGCGCCCAGGCGGCTTCTGCACGTCTTTTCCAAAGAGCGGCCAAACTCGTATTTTCATGACCTATTCCGGCAGCGCATCGAATATTTCCACGCTTGCGCATGAGCTCGGCCATGCTTACCATCAGCATGTGATGAATGATTTGCCGGCGCTTTCGCAGGAATACGCAATGAATGTAGCAGAAACGGCTTCAACATTCGCGGAGCTGATTGTATCTGACCGTGCGTTCAAGGCAGCAGTAGAGCCGGAAGAAAAGCTGGGATTGCTTGAAGACAAAATTCAGCGGTCGGTGGCCTTTTTTATGAACATTCATGCCCGGTTCTTATTCGAAACCCGTTTCTATGCGCGCCGTCGCGAAGGCTTAGTGCCGGTTGAAGAGCTCAATGCTCTGATGGAAGAAGCGCAGCGAGAAGCGTATTGCAATATGCTGGGCGAGGTTCATCCGCATTTTTGGGCTTCGAAGCTGCATTTCTACTTAACGGATGTGCCGTTCTATAACTTCCCTTATACGTTTGGTTATTTGTTCAGCGCGGGCATTTATGCCAAAGCCTTGAAGGAAGGGCCGGATTTTAAAAACCAATATGTTGCTTTGCTGCGCGATACCGGAAGAATGACCGTCGAGCAGCTTGCAGAAGCGCATCTTGGCGTCAACGTAGAGGAAAAGGATTTCTGGCAGGAGGCTGTGGCGCTGACTGCAGTTGATGTAGAGCAGTTTATTCAAATGACAAACGAATAGGCCTTCATTGATAATTCAACATCGACCGGACAGCCGGAGACAAGGGGAGCATTCTTGTCTCCGGCTGTTTTTTTGCTAAAATGAATCTAACCCAAAACGTAATGGAAAGGCGGAATTAAATTGGCTAAGCAGGCAATCAATCAACAGAACAGCATTGGATTTATCGGAACAGGGATCATGGGCGCGAGCATGGCGGGGCATTTGCTTGATAACGGATATAAGGTGAATGTGTATAACCGAACGAAATCGAGAGCAGAGGGTTTGCTTGCAAAAGGGGCTGTTTGGCAGGAGTCGCCTAAATCGGCAGCGGAGCAATCGGATGTCATAATTACGATGCTCGGTTATCCCGCGGATGTGGAGGAGGTTTACTTTGGGGCCTCAGGTCTGCTGCAGCATGCACGGCCAAATGCGATATTTATCGATATGACGACCTCAAGCCCGTCACTCGCAAAACGCATTGAGCTGGAAGCTAGAAACAAAGGATTGGCGGCGCTCGATGCTCCTGTCTCCGGAGGAGATGTGGGAGCTAGAGAAGCTAGATTATCTATCATGGCAGGAGGCCAGGAGGAAACCTTTGATGCGGTACTGCCTTTATTTGAATTGATGGGCAAAAATATCGTATACCAAGGCGAGGCGGGCTCCGGGCAATTTACCAAAATGTGCAATCAAATTGCGATCGCCTCCAATATGATTGGTATCAGCGAAGCTCTTGCCTATGCGAAGAGTGCCGGGCTGGAACCAAGCAGGGTTCTGAAAAGCATTGAGGCGGGCGCAGCAGGCAGCTGGTCTCTATCCAATCTCGGTCCACGCATCATTAACGGGGATTTTGCACCGGGCTTTTATGTAAAGCATTTTATGAAAGATATCAAAATTGCTCTTGAGTCTGCTGATGAGATGGGACTTCCGCTGCCAGGACTCGCGTTGGCACGTACCTTATACGAGCAGGTCATTGCGCTTGGGGAAGAGGACAGCGGTACGCAGGCGCTGTACAAAGTAATCTTTAAGCCGTAAGTCTACTATTTATTGTACACATTGCGTTAATATGATATATTATTTCTCGAATAATGGTGCTATTTCGTTTTAATATGACTCATATAAAGAATGGAGGAGAGTACGATTCAATTATCCACTCGGCAATTGGAGCTTCTTGAACTTGTGAAGAGGCGTGCACCGATTACCGGTGAACAATTAGCAGAATATTTGGGTGTCAGCAGACCGACGCTGCGCTCGGATTTATCGCTTCTCGTCATGCTTGGTTTACTCGATGCGAAGCCAAAGGTCGGTTATTTTTTAGGCAACACCTATCGATCAAGCGGCGAGCCTTTGCAGCAATTCAACAATATGAAAGTGAGAGAGGTACAGGGGGTTCCCGTCAACGTGCCTGACTCCTTATCGGTGCATGATGCCGTTATCACTTTGTTTACCGAGAATGCGGATACCCTCTTAGTCGTCAATGAACAGAAGAGGTTTGTTGGAATCGTCACTCCTAAGGATTTGCTCAAAATAACATTAGGTAACGCAGGCGCTTCGGCTATCCCAGTCAGTATGGTAATGACCCGTTATCCGAATATAGTGACGCTAATGCCCGATGATTCCGTAATGGATGCGATCCGAAAAATGTCGCTCCATCAGGTGGATTGTCTGCCAGTCATTGTTCCTCGCGAGGAGCAAGCTGCTGATCCGGAAGTAACCGGTTGGGTATCGAAGTCGAACATTATACGTCTGATGGCGGACATCGCGATGGATGGGGAATTGGGGGAGCCAGAGTTATGACACAGCAAATCATTTATGTATGCTCCGATGCTGTCGGTGAAACGGCAGAAGCGGTGGCTAAGGCTACTCTGCGTCAATTTTCATCGGAGCATGTAAAAATCAAGCGATATGGACATATCAAGTCCGAGGATGAAATATTGCGCATTGTCGCTGAAGCTCTCAGCACGGGAGGTTTTATCAGCTACACGCTTGTTCAGCCGGAGCTGCGGGAGCTGATGAAGGAAGAGGCGCTTAGGGCGGGTGTACGAGCCGTCGATGTCATGGGCCCGATGATGCAGGCTTACGTCGATACGTTCGGCAGCTTCCCGAAGCGGGAGCCTGGACTGCTGCATTCGATCGATGATGCCTACCATCGCCGGATGGATGCGATCGAATTTGCGGTGAAATACGACGACGGCAAGGACGCGCGGGGCTTTATGCAGGCGCAGGTCGTGCTGATCGGCGTTTCGCGGACATCGAAAACGCCGCTAAGCATCTTTTTGTCCCATAAGGGGATTAAGACGGCTAATTTGCCCTTGATGCCGGAGGTTAATCCGCCAGAGGAGTTAAAGCCTGCTCCCGGACGGCTTATAATCGGATTGACAATGCAAGCAGAGCATCTGCTGGAAATTCGTTCCGAGCGGCTGAAGACGCTTGGGCTGCCGGCAACTGCGCAGTATGCAACGACTGAGCGGATTCAAGAGGAGTTGGATTATGCCGAAGCGGTTATGAAATCCTTGAATTGCCCGGTTATCGATGTCACAAATCGGGCAATTGAAGAGACTGCTGGCATAATTACTGAATGGCTTAACAAATAAATGGCTATACCGATAGAGACAAGGGGGATTCTAAATGGATAGAACGTTTGTAATGGTTAAGCCAGATGGTTATGCTCGAGGTTTGGTAGGTCGAATTGTCGCGCGCTTTGAAGAGAAAGGCTTTAAGCTGATCGATGCGAAAGTGATGCAATTATCAAGAGAGCATGCAGAGCATCACTATGAGCATTTGCGCTCCAAGGTGTTTTTTGACGAGTTGGTCGATTTTATTGTTTCTGGACCTATATTCGCGATGATATGGGAAGGCAAGGATGCAATCAAAAATGCCCGCGGGCTTATAGGCGCAACGAATCCGTCTGACGCGCTTGCTGGAACGATTCGCGGCGATTTTGCGATCGATGTAGCAAGTAATATCATCCATGGCTCAGACTCTATAGAAAGCGCAGAACGGGAAATCAAACTTTTTTTCCAATAGACAAAGGGAGATGACCGGATATGAAATTTTTCTTGGATACAGCGAACGTAGAGGAAATTAGACGGATTGCCAAGCTTGGGCTCGTTGACGGGGTAACGACCAACCCTTCGCTAATTGCGAAGGAAGGACGGGATTTTAAACAAGTCATCCAGGAAATTTGCAGTATAGTGTCCGGTCCGGTCAGCGCTGAGGTTATAGGTACGAAGGCCGATGATATGCTTAAGGAAGCCTTCGAAATTGCAGAATGGGCTCCGAACGTAGTCATCAAGCTGCCTCTTACGGAGGACGGCTTGTATGCAACCCATGCGCTTGCCGAGAAGGGAATCCAAACGAATGTAACGCTCGTTTTCTCGGCAGCGCAAGGGCTCATGGCGGCCAAAGCAGGAGCAACCTTTATTAGTCCATTCGTTGGCAGGCTGGATGATATCGGCGTAGAAGGCTTGAAGCTGGTACGTGATTTGAATGCCATTATTCGTAACTATGGATATTCAACCGAAATTATTGTTGCAAGTATCCGTCATATCGGTCATCTTGAGCAGGCGGCTATTGCGGGTGCGCATATCGCGACAATCCCGGGTTCGCTTTTACCGTCGCTCTGGAAGCATCCGCTTACAGACATCGGGATCGAGAAGTTTTTAAGCGATTGGGGAAAACAGAAGTAAATTCCTTGGTTGACGAATGGAATCTGGTTATGGTAAATTTTATACAAAGTTAACGATCAAACACGGAAGCACCGTAAAAGGACGCAGGTAACTGCGCCTTCTACGGTGCTTTTTTTGTGTTTACGTAGCTGAAGGGAGGAGATTCGGCGTGAACAAATATCAGCTGGGAGTAGCAGTAAAGGATCCGGAATATTTGAAACGGCTAGCCGATTATATCCGTGACAGCAAGCTCGGCGAGCAATGGCAGGTCGTCGCGTTTACGCAAGCGGAGGCATGCAAGCGCTATGTGCAGCAAGGTTACAAAATGGATATATTGGCAGCACAGCCCGAGCTGCTTGCCGAGATGAAGGCAGAGCTCCCGAAGCTCCCGGTTATTGCGCTCGTATTGAAGCTCGGTGAAAGCCAAGAGGAGCATGAGCTGCATCAGTATCAGCCGCTGCCTCAACTGCTGCAGCGCTTATCCGAGATTCATGCCCGGGCTGCGGTTCATGCAGGTGCACGAAAATTGGCAGTCGATGAGGAAATGGCAGCCGGTGTAAGGGTAATTTCCGTTTACTCGGCATCCGGCGGAACAGGAAAAACGGCGTTGGCGCTGCATCTCGCGCATGCTGCGGGCACGCATCGCCGCCGAACTTTTTATTTGAACCTCGAGCGATGGAACTCTTCGGCGGCTTGGCTTGGCACGCTGCAAAATGGCAATGGGGATCCTACGGGAGCAACAACAAAAGAGGAAGGCTTGTCCGAGCTGCTGTATAGTCTTAAGGCACAGCCAGAGCAAGCAGTAAAGTGGCTTATGGAGCATCGGAAGCAGGATACGCAGCTAAAGGGAGATTACTTGGCAGTTTGCACGAATTTGGAGGATCGATTGACATTATGCGAAGATGATGCGCTTGGCTTGGTAGACGCAATTTCTCGAAGCGGACAATACGATGTCATTATTGTTGATTTGGATAGCGACCTGGAAGGCATGCATTTGGCTGTTTTTGAGAAGTCGGATCAGGTGCTGTGGGTGTTGAATGACAATGAATCGGTTAGAAATAAGCAAAAGATGGCACAGCGCTACGGTGAGCAAAAATGGAACGGTCGATTTAAACGATTATCTCAGAAATTCATAGTTGTAAACAATCAGGCCGCTCGAATCGCGCAGACGGCACAGCGTGGCGAGAAGGACACTATGAACGATGCCATATTCCAGCTGCCGGAAATTCCGGAATGGCGTGGAGCGGGCAGCGTAAAGCTGCTGTCGTCGCCAATATACAGGGCTGCGGCAGACAAATTGTTCAGACAGCTTATCCCGGAAGGAGAGAGCGTGGTTGCTGAATGATGAAACGGTATTGGAGCTGCGCAATAAAATTCGGTCGAAGATAGATTTTAGCGGCGCTTTATCGGATGACAGCCTAATGCGAATCGTTGAAGAGATCGTATTCGAATGGTGCGAGCGTAATCCGCTCACGGCAACCGGTAAAGTACAGCTGGTTCGCAGGCTGTTTCATTCCTTTCGGGGTTTGGATATTCTGCAGCCGCTCATGGAGGATGCCTCGATCAGCGAAATCATGATTAATCATCATGCGGAAATTTTCGTTGAACGGAGAGGGGAAATGTCGCTGCTGCCGGTGTCCTTTGAAAGCAGGGAACGGCTGGAGGATTTGATTCAGACGGTGGTTGCGAGCGTAAATCGTGTCGTTAATGAATCATCCCCGATCGTTGATGCGAGGCTGAAGGATGGCTCTAGGGTTCATGTTGTGCTGCCGCCGGTGGCATTGAAGGGACCCTGCATGACCATACGAAAGTTTCCTGAGCAGCCGCTCGCGATGGAGGAGCTAGTTTCGATCGGATCATTGTCGGTCGAAGCGGCGTCATTCTTGCAGGAGATGGTCGGAGCACAATACAACATGTTTATAAGCGGCGGAACGGGAACAGGCAAGACGACCTTCCTCAACGCATTATCGCAGTTTATTCCAATGGATGAGCGAATCGTAACGATCGAGGATTCAGCGGAGCTGCAAATTCGATCGATTCCGAATTTGGTGGCCATGGAGACGAGAAATGCAAATACGGAGGGGAAAGGAGAGATTACGATCCGAGATCTTATCCGCGCCTCGTTAAGAATGCGTCCGAATCGAATTATCGTAGGCGAGGTACGCGGCGGGGAAGCGCTCGATATGCTGCAAGCACTCAATTCCGGACATTCGGGAAGCATGTCGACGGGCCATAGCAACGGAGCAAAGGATATGCTTGCCCGACTTGAAACGATGACGCTCAGCGCAGCCGAGTTACCTGTTCAGGTCATTCGGCAGCAGATTGCGTCTGCGATTGATCTCATCATCCATTTATCGAGGTTTCGGGATCGTTCTCGGAGAGTGACTGAAATATGCGAGATCGTTGGCATGGCTGACGGTGAAATCATGTTGAACCCCCTATTCCTTTTTGAGGAGGAAGGCGAATTGGACGGCAAGGTTGTCGGCGGCCTCAAGCGTACGGGGAATCCGCTGGTAAGACTGGACAAGCTGATAATGGCGGGAAGTAACAAGAGTGGAGGTGCTGTGGTATGAGCAGCGTCAGCGGCTTAGGAAAAACTGCGCAGCTGCACCGTTCGCATGGTGGGAGGTTGCAGCGAGCGTTGACCTGGTGTGGATGGGAGAATGAACAGGTAATGGCCAATATTCGGGCAGGGCGAATGCTCACGGATTACGGGCATTATCACCTTAGCAGAAAACAGTTTATATTCGCAGCGATAGCTGCCGCTTTGATTATTTACATGGCAGCCTATCTGTTCTATCATTCGGCGCTGGTATCTTTTGCTGTCTCAGGTTTTGGCATAATCGCTCCCCGTTTCAGACGCAGATCGCTTTTGCAGCAGCGTAAAGAACGGCTGAAGCTGCAATTCAAGGAGGCGTTATTCTCACTGACCTCCTCTCTCGCGGCAGGGCGGTCGCTTGAAAATGCTTTTCTAGCGACCCTTGATGATTTAAAGCTGCTGTATCCGGATCCGCGTACGGAGCTGCTGCTGGAGTTCCAAATCGTTCGCTTCCGCTTAGAAAACGCAGAGCCGCTTGAATATGCATTGCGGAACTTCGCTGACCGGGCTGGAGTCGATGAAATTAATCAATTTGTCGATGCACTGGCAGCCTGCAAGCGCTCGGGCGGCGATTTGCTGGAGGTGATGAAAAGAACCTCGGTCATCATCGGAGAAAAGCTGGAGATTGAGCAAGAGATTGCCGTCATGATCGCACAGAAAAGATTCGAAGGACGAATTATGATGGCGGTGCCTTTTGTTTTCCTTGCGTTTCTAAGCTTGGCTGCTCCTGACTATATGGCTCCTTTATACGGGGGGATCGGTTATTTATTGCTGACGGCTGCTTTGCTGCTGCTGCTCTTTTGCTTCTGGGCAATGGCGAAAATGATGCGTATTCAAATGTAACAGCGAAGGGAGAAAGGAGAATGACCGCAGCGATAGCCGCCATTACGTTAACGGCAATTTGGCTTTATCTGACCGGCAAAGAGGCGCTGTATGCCATTTGGACCCAACTAAGAAGCAAGAAACAAGGTAGCGAATTATCGAGCCTTCAGCTTAAGCAGCTTAGCTTAATCGCCCCCTTCCTGCGTGTGCTGGAACGGTATAAATTGTTCGATACGCTGCATCTGCCTATGGGCAGCTATCATATGAGGCTGCTCCTGCTAATGGATAACGCTTGGACGATTGAGAAAACAAAAGCACAGGCTGCTGCCTCCTTAGGGACTGGATATGCCGCGTTAACGGGATGTGCTTGGCTGAGCCTGCTGGGGCAGGAGCCCATTCTGCTTGCAATGGGAGCCGTGTTTGGCATCGTGCTGACGATACGACCCTTTGCGGAAGCGGGCAGAAAGGTTGAGCAGCGCAAGCAGCAAATGATTATCGAGCTCCCTGATATGCTCAGCAAGCTGATGCTGCTCGTAGGCGCGGGTGAAACTGTGCAGCAAGCGTTGGCAAGATGCTTGGAAGGGAAAGCAGCAGAGCTGCACCCGCTTTATAAGGAGTGGGGAGATGCGGTATCGATGCTCCGCAACGGGCAATCCTTTAGCACGGCCATGGAGCGCTTCAACCGGCGCTGCGCGGTACAGGAGGTTTCCGTATTCACTACGGTGCTGCTGCTCAATTACCGCAGAGGCGGGGAGCATTTTGTACTTGCTTTGCGAGAGCTTTCTTATACGCTGTGGGAAAAACGTAAGGCAATTGCTAGATCCCGAGGGGAGGAAGCATCCTCCAAGCTCGTATTTCCGTTAGTCGGCATATTATTAGTGCTTATGGTTTTGGTAGCTGCGCCTGCAGTGCTGCTCATGTCTTAACCAACAATAGAGAGGAAGAGGAAATATGAAGAAGCTAGGACAAGCAATTCGGTCATTTTGGGAAGAAGAAGACGGTTTGGGAACGCTGGAGATCATTTTGATTATTGCGGTTGTCATTATTATTGCGCTGCTGTTTAAGGATTGGATTATTGAATTGATCGAACGCCTAATGGGTAAGGCGGATGATGAGGCGGACAAAATTTTCAGTTTAGCAGGTGGCATGTATGGGCAGGCAGAGGATGGGAGCGAGGCTGCTGCGATGGCTAAGAGGGGAGCAGGGCAGCTTTACGCTGGAATCAACGATCGTATTTCCAATGCTTTTTGGTCTCATTTTACTATTTATTTTGTTCGGCATGTATATGTATCAGAAGGTTGTGCTCTATTATGCTGCGTCGGCAACAGCTGAACGTGCTGCTTTTAGCTGGGATAACAGCTTTCGTGAGGCCAAGACCGGTATGCTGAATGCTTCCGTATATGACGGTTTGTATTGGCGAATGGGTGAGGATAGGCTGCTAAGCGGCTTATTTGGAACAAGTGAAGATCATGCTTCTGCTGAAGTTGCGATTCCGCCCGTAAAGACTGGTGAGACAGCCAAGGACGATTTATCCGAGCGGAAAATGGCGCAATCCGTAGAGTGGATCGGACAAGCTGCTTTAGCCTATAAAGGACAAATCGGCTATTCGAGGAGTGTCGTAAAGAGAGAGATCCAGGTTAAGCTGAAGTCTCCCTTATCGAATGAGCTTGCGGAGCAAAGCTGGCTGAGGCGAGCGCCCAAAACGGCAGCGACAGCTTCCATCGTTGATCCTGCTGAATTTATTAGAAGCATCGATCTAGTGCGTTATTACGCTGCGAAATTCGTGAATCGGACGGGCGGAACAGGGCAAGCGAAGCAGCAAGCCGGACAGGTGCTTGCTGCGTATAAGGAAGCTGCCGAGGCGCAAAATCCAAAGTAATTCATCCGTACTTGCGGTGTGGCAACAATGGAGGTGCAGGGTGACTATGAACGTAAAGAAAAAATCAATGTTCGGATCAATAGGATTCAAAAGCCGCTTATTGTTTGGAGAGGATGGAGCTGTAACCGTGTTTTCTGTCCTTGTTTTATCCTCTTTATTATTGTTTTTTTCTTTGCTTATCGATTATGCGCGTATTGCTGCTTTACACAAGCTGACGGAGGATGCAGTACGGTCTAGTGTTCGCTCTGTCCTCTCTGCCTATGACGCTGTCCTATATGAGCGATATGGATTGTTTGGCCGCGGCGGAACGGAGGGACAGACCATCTTCTCAGAAACGATGAAAGCGAATATTGAAGGCATAAAAGGCTTATCCAATCAAGGGATGAAGCTGATACGCATGAAGGCAGAAAGCTCAACGCTGCATAATGCATCGTTTCTGGGAAGTCACGATGTATTTGGGCGGCAGGTGCTGGAGGAAATGAAATATAAGGCACCTATTGATTTCACGTTGGAACTTGCCGCTAGATTCGCACCAATGGCAGGCGCTTTGAAAGAGGCCTCCGTGACGATCGGCCTGCTTGAGAGTATGCGCAAGCTTTATGAAAGGCGCGAAGCTCATTTAAGCCAGGTGCTTCAATTGCAGGAGCTGGCGGCGGCAGTAATGAAAGACAGCGGAATAGATTTGATGATTCCGGTCCAGATGAATACTGGCGCAGCAGCGGGAGATACCGCCTTAGGCATTGCTGGGGAATATCATGATTATGCAGCCCGAGTCATGCAGGAGCAATCGCCTGATAACGCTGGGGGACCGGAAAATTCTAAAGCAATAGAAGCCTATGAGGACAAGGCCAGAGTATTTGCAATAGAGCTTCGCCGAATAAGCGGTGAAATGCTTCAACGTCATGTGAAGCTCCAAAGTGATGCGGTCAAGGAACTGGAAGCTGCAAGAGCATTAAATGAGGACATGCAGCGACTTGTTCTACAAGCGAATCAGCAAGCTGACCGTGGAGGTTATGATGCTGTAGCGAAGCAAA
Source organism: Paenibacillus sp. 01T443 (assembly GCF_056398325.1). NCBI lineage: Bacteria > Bacillati > Bacillota > Bacilli > Caryophanales > Paenibacillaceae > Paenibacillus > Paenibacillus sp. 01T443. The sequence continues at coordinate 321,112 of NZ_JBFTPE010000002.1, read as the reverse complement.
AATCTGCAGGAGCGGTACAGCATGCTGTACCCGCTGACTCGGCTTCCGATATTGAACAAATAAGGAAGCAAGCAGACGAGCTTGTAAAAGAGGATGCGTGGTTTTCCGCTTACCGGCAAGAGCTGGAGACGCAAGGTACATTTGCGGCGGCTCTTGATATGGAAGCGGGCAGCTATCAAACGAGCAGTTTGGCTTCATTGGCTAAGCCAATTACGAATCAAACGGCGGATACTCTTCTTGAAGGCGTTGCAAGCCTGCGGCTTGCTTATGGAAGCTATGAAGAGAATTATATTCGTCCTGCCGCCATTATTACCAGCCGGAAAAGTACGCTCGAACAGGGAGAAGTTAAAGCTAAGCTGAAGCAGCAGGGAGAGCAGGCTGAATCACTTTGGAAACAGGCGCGCGGCCTGCTCCATGGCCTTACGGCTATACCGCAAACCGAAGAGCATCAACATGTATTTGAACAGGTGAAGCAGCGTTACAGTGACAATCTTTTGTTTAATGAAAAGTCAGATGAGACGGCTGACACTCTATCAGACTTGGAGCAAACAAGCGAGGCCCATGAGGCTGCGGAGCGCTCTGCATCCGTGATGGACGGTATATTTTCAGGAATGGCCGGAATGCTGGAGCAAACGCGAGACACGCTTTACTTCGGTGAATATGTGATCAGTAAGTATCCCTCGTTCGCGCCGCAGCATCTGCGGTCCATGATAATGGACGGGGACGTATCGGAGCTGTCGCATGCGGTTTCTTTCAATAACCAGGAAGCGGAATATATTATTTACGGCTTTCACAATGCTGTGGGAAATATTGCTGCCGCTTACGGGGAACTGTTTGCTGCGAGGCTTGCCGTGAGGACGATGGAAGGGCTGCTGGCAAACAGAACACTTGGTCATCCCTTGCTTATTTTGTCGGCGGCGCTTATTTACGGTTTGGAGAAAAGCATGGAGGATATGCTTGCCTTTACGGAGCGAGGGTCGGCACCGTTATCCAAGTACGTAAACATTGAGCTTTCGTACCCGGATTATTTGCGGCTTTTTGCCTTGATGCACGGTGCGGGCGACAGCGCAAGCCTTGCCCGCATGATTGCGGTCATTGAACAAAACAGCGGGACGGTGCTGTCGGCCGTACCAAGCGGAGTAAGTGGCGAGGCTGACGTTTCTGCGGAGCTGTGGTTTGTACCAGGCTTGATGAGGGTGCTTGGCAGGATTGGACTTTTGGATGGAAAGGTTGAAGGCAACCGTTATGAGACGACACAAACCATTGGCTGGTCCTATTAAACGCCGTAAATCTGCGGATGAGCAAGGCTCGATCGTCGTAGAAGCAGCATTGGTCATGCCCATGGTCATCGTGGTCTTGCTTGTGTTTGTCATGCTTATTCGTCTCTGTGCGGTGCAAATGGCCCTTCATTCGGCAGCCTCCCAGTCGGTTAGGCAAATTGCGGCTCACATTCATCCGGTAGAGCTGGCTTGGCAGCAGGCGGCAGCAAGTATTCCAGCCCCTTCGCAAACGCTTTTGCCCCTTTCATCATGGAGCGAAATTGCGGCGGAAGCCACGGAATGGCTGCCATCGCCTGCCGGTCCGTTTATATCATCAACATTGCGGGGGGATTTTCGACCGCTTCAAAATATGGCAGCAACGGAAATCGGACGCGCCGTTGTTGAACCGCTAATAAGAGACTTTGCGAATGCTGCGATTATTGATCCCGCACGGATAAGGCTAAGCTGGCTGGCCCTACCCGATTTTGAAAAGGCGAACGAACCGTATTTGGCCATTGCGGTGGAATACGATTTTCCGTTAAAGCTGCCTTTTTACCGCAAGCCGATTGTTCTAAAAGAGCAAGCTGCTGAGCGAGTTTGGCTAAGCGATGCCGCCGCGGCAAGGTATGGCGCGGGTAGCGGTGAACAGGAAAACCTGCCGATTCAAATCGTGTCGATTGAGCCATCGCCGATTCGTCCGGGCAGAAAGGCTTCCGTAACGGTGAAAACATCGCCGGGGGCCGTTATATCCCTTGGAGTTATGTATAAAAGCGGATCAAGCAAAGCCAAGCATCTGGGGGAGGCGGTTGCAGATGCCGACGGGTACATTAAGTGGACCTGGCATGTATCCGGCAACACTACGCCTGGCGTGTGGGAGCTTGCAGCCTCTGAGGCGAGCAAACAAGAAAATCAAGTGTCGATGCATTTTGTCGTAGAGAAAAGCAGCGGAAATTAGCAAGCTAATGAAGCTGCGGCAGGAGGAGCACGAATGGAATTCATTCAGACAGCTGCAATCATTGTCCTTTTGTTATTGGCGTTTATTACGGATATAAAAGTACAGATTATTCCGAACCAGCTCACGATAAGCTTTTTTATTGCCGCGTTTATTTATCAAATCGCAACGAACGGACTGGAAGGAGCAGCGGCCGCAGCTTTAGGGGCAGCCGCAGGCTTTGTTCCTTTGCTGCTGCTGCATTTAGCAAAAGGAATTGGCGCCGGCGATGTTAAGCTATTCGGTGCATTAGGCGCTTGGGCAGGGGTTTTGCCCGTACTGCAATTGCTGTTGTATGCCATTTTGTACGCGGGAGTCATTGGTTTAATTCTAATCCTTGTGAACCGTCCTTTCGGGAAGAGAGTGACAAATGGCGTTGCCTCGTTTCTAACTCCCGATGCAGGCCAGAGAAGGCATCAGTGGCTGCAGTGGGCTGAGTCGGGCAAGAAATTTCCGTTTATGCTGGCGGTTGCTCCAGCGGCTGTTACGGTATGGTCTGTGTTTAATTAAGCCGATAGACTGGAAAGGTGGGCCTCAGGAATGGAACGCTTTCGAATTGATTTTGCTATGAATCAGGGACATGAAATGATGATTGACCGTGAAAGCGGAATATACAGGAGCGAACTTGATGAAATAGAGCTTCATATGCTTCAAAACGAACGTATTCCTTACCTGATCCCTATGGATTGGTTTGAGCTGGATACTAAGGTGACGTTCCGCTACAAACTGTCTGGTATGAAAATGCTTCTTCACAGGCTGCAGCAGCAGCCGCTTACGATGGAGCAATATTATATGCTCATTTTGGGCGTGGCGGATGCGCTCTATGAGTGCAAGCACTATATGCTGCGGCCTGAGGGGTGCCTGATGGACGAGCAGTTCATTTTTATCGGTGAGAAGCTGCATGATATACGTCTTGCTTATTTGCCGATTGTAGGCGATGCCGGAAAACATGCGATGGGTGCAGGTGACCTTCTCTCTTTAATTGTAAGATTCACGTCCTATATCGAACAGATCGACGGAGAAGGTTTAAAGCGGGTGCTGCATCATTTAACGGGCAATAAATGGCCGCTGGAGGAGCTGCGTTCTACACTGTTGGATTTAATTGGAGAAGCACCGCAAAAACTGAATAGCGCAGCAGAAAATTCGGAGCAAATGCAGCAGAAACAAAAAGCGGTTGCAACGGATAAAAATTCGTGGTCTGGACATCAGTCTCGGATTGAATATCCGGTCGAGCCAATAAGGCCAATACCACAAGCGCCTAAGCAGCAGATAAGCGAACTGGAAGTGTCTCCATTTATTTCTGGGCTATTGGATGAGTCTCGTCATCAACAAGCGGCTTCGTTAGAATATACCGAAATGCCTGCATATTTAGGGGAGGCAAAGTCTGATACGAAGAAAAAGTGGATCGCAACGGCAGCGCTGTTTATCGTTATTGCTTGTACTTGGCGTTTTATCTATCTTGAAGCCGTAACGAGGCAAAGCCTGCTGCTTAGCTCAGGCATATCCTTGCTGATGATTGCTATTATCCTAATGGTATGGTTAAAAGGAACGAATCACAGTGAATCCACGGGGGAATTGGCATATGAGCCGGATCAGTTAGAGCAAAGCGCAGGGTTATATCAAGGAATGGCCCATTTATATGCGGAGCACGGGGATGATCAATCATCGTCTTTGAACTCGTCAACTGATCATTTTGAAATGGACAACGATCCTTCTGTATCGAATCTGCATGTGGTTGCCGCTAATCCTATTCCACGTATCGGTGAACCGACCGTTCTGCTTAGTTCTGAACAACAACCGGAGCATAGTAATGAACCGGTGATCTGGCTGCAACGAAGCTGGGAGGGTGAGCAAACAAAGCTGGAATTAACCGTGAGTTGTTTTAAAATCGGCCGGATCGGCGAGAAGGTAAGCTATGAGGATTGCGCAAACGGAGTATCGCGTCTTCACTTGGAGATTGAGAGCAAGGAGGGGGAACACAGGGCTAAGGATCTGGGGTCAAGAAATGGAAGCCTGCTCAATGGACAAACGATGATACCCTATAAAAGCTATAGGTTATCGATAGGTGATATTATCCATTTAGCAGGCGAGCAAGGACCTTCTTATGAGTTGAAATCGAGTTGAAAAGGTTATCCGCGTCCGACTAATTCATTCATGGCGCTGTCAACAGTCGGATATCGGAAGGTGAAGCCGTTCTCAAGCGCTTTGCGCGGCAGGGCCATTTGCCCATCCAGGAGCAGCGTAGACATTTCGCCAAATAAAGTCCGCATGAGAAAAGCAGGAACGGGAAACCAATGCGGCCTTCCCATTGCTTTGCCGATGGCGCGCCCGAAATTGTCGTTGGTTACAGGATCGGGCGAGCAGCCGTTAACCGCTCCATGAATGTTATCATTGTCCAAAATAAACAAGATAAGGTTAACCATATCCGTTAGATGGATCCATGATAGCCATTGCTTCCCGCTGCCAATTTTTCCTCCGCCAAACAAACGATAAGGCATTGCCATTAAAGGCAATGCACCATCTTTCTTATCCAAAACGACGCCTACACGGAGCTTTACAAGCCGTGTTGCAGGGATAAGGTCAGCGGCTTGCTCCCATTTTTGTACCACTTCGGATAAAAAATCAGTTACCTTCGTCGGGCTCTCTTCATCAAAAATACCGTCTGTTGAAATGCCATACGCTGAGATGCCCGATGCGTTAAGGACTAGCGGCGGCTTAAGCTCGAGCGCTGTAATCAGATTAGTTATGCGGGCTGCTGCCGTAATTCTTGAATCCATAACGCGCTGCTTTGCAGCTGCTGTCCAGCGCTGGTTGATGGATTCACCTGTGAGATTAACTATGGCATCAATGCCTTCCAGTAAAGAGGGAGAATCTTCAAGCTCGCTCCAGGTCAATCGGTTTAGACCGGGACGCTTAGGCTCATTCTCTGAGCTCTTTCTAGAAATAATCCATACTTCATCTTTTCTCTCCAGCAGCGCCTTTGTCAGCGCGCTTCCGATAAAGCCTGTTCCTCCGGCTATAGCAACCCGCATTCCTAATCGCTCCTTAAATTCACTCTTTACTTCACTTGCTCAATTTTTACGAGCCAATTCTGTTTAATTGTAGGATCACCCTCGATTTCTTTCTCCGTATACTCAAATTTCACTTTTGCATCATCGGGCATGGTTTCTAAAACGGTCTTCAACTCATCGTTAATTTGCAAGGGAATTACTCCTGAAGCTGTTTCAATTTCTATAGAGTGCGAGTCGCTTAGACCGCTGTAGGTTCCTTCGTTAACTTTAATAGGATCTGCCGGTTCTTCCGTTGCGCTGCTGTTGTCAGGGGTATCGCTTGGTTCCGCAGTCGCAGTCGGCTCCGGTGATGATACATCAGGCTCAAGAACACCGCTTTCTTCAGGCAAGTCGCTGACAACCGGGGATTCATCCACGGTACCTTGTAGATTGTTTGCGTTTGTTTCTTGATTGGCATTGGTTCCACCGCAAGCTGCAGTTGCAAGCATCACAGCTAAAAGAACGGCTCCTGCTGCTGCTTTCGTTGTTTTGTTTTTTCTTCGCTTTGATGAGTTCATCATGAGAACCACCTCCTGCATGTATTAACGAAATTGACTAGGGATAGGTTACATTTTTATATTTAACCATAAAATAAGAATGTGAAGCTTTCATTACGTTTGCTGATTCTTGCATATGAAGAAAAATATAAATGAGTTTAAGCCGCACGGGTGCGGCTTAAACTCATTTATTAAGTAGATGCTTATAGGGAGCATAGTCGATTCCTTGACGATCAAGGAATGATACTAAGCTGCGGTAATCACGTTTTGGGGTGGCTCTTATGTAGCCTTCAATGCAGTGCTCGCGCGTAACGGACGATGCGCCGTGTTCAATCGCGACTTGGCCAATTTTAGCTGCGATCGAATGTTTTGCGATATCGCGAAAAGCGCTAGGCACTGGGGATACGAGCTCATCGAGCAATTCCTTGGAATCATCGTTCCACATGCTGCGGCTGCGATCTACCCAGTAGTTTTGCCAATCGAGCTTAGACTTGCCGTCTCGCATTGGAAGCACCTTGAGAAATTTTCGAAACATGAAAAACCCGCCAATCGACATAGCTGCAACCATGACGATCGCCCAAAAAACGATAAAGTACATAAACCAATCGGGCGCAACTTTCATAAGTGTCTTTCACCTCAATAATGAATTATACCGTATTCCTAGATTTATTTCGACATTCCTTGTAAAATAAGGTTTGATCAACCGAAAGGGGCGAAAGATTCATGTTGAAAATAGGTTCCCATGTATCATTTTCGGACAAGGGGCTGCTTACTGCAGCGCAGGAAGCCGTATCATATGGCTCAGGCACATTTATGATTTATACCGGCGCACCTCAAAATACGAGGAGGAAGCCGATCGATTCGTTATATATTGAAGAAGGCAAAGCGCTTATGGAACAATCGGGCATCAATGAGATTGTCGTTCATGCGCCTTATATTGTAAACCTGGGCTCTTACAAGGATTCGACGTTTGAGCTCGCTGTTTCCTTTTTGCAGGAAGAAATTCGCAGAACGGATTATATTGGTGTTCGTAATATTGTCCTGCATCCAGGCGCTTATACGGACAAGGATGCCGAGTATGGCATTGCACGCATAGCTGAGGGTCTTAACGAGGTGCTTGCCGGAACGAAAGAAACGAATGTTAACATCGCTCTTGAGACGATGGCAGGCAAAGGGACGGAAATCGGACGCAGCTTCGAAGAGCTTGCTGCAATCATTGACAAGGTACAAGATAATAACCGCCTTACAGTATGTATGGATACATGCCATATGCATGATGCCGGTTACGATCTTATCGACGATCTGGATGGCGTTCTTGAGCAGTTTGACCGTTTGGTTGGACTTGACCGTGTAGCTGTAGTCCACGTTAATGACAGCAAAAACTCACGCGGAGCAAGCAAGGACAGACATGCTCCAATTGGAGCAGGCTGGCTGGGACATGATGCAATCCGGCGGATCGTGCACCATGAGGCTCTTAAAGGCCGGCCGTTTATTCTTGAAACGCCATGGATCGGCAAAGAAGATAAAACGGAACGTCCTATGTATGAAACAGAAATCGCATTGCTGAGCGACAATGGCAGAAGCCGCTTGGGAGAACCGTTCTTCGAGGACGTAGAGCGTCTCCACCATTTCTTCGGCAAGCAAGAAATCGATCCAAGAACTTTCGTGCTGTCTATGTGGGATCTATTGAAAACCGACGCGAAAGCGAAAAAAGCAGATCCGCGCGAGCCGATGGAGCGGCTGTACGATTTGGTTATGGCCGGCGGCGCATTGTCTTCCGAACTGACGGAGGAACAAGTCAACCAGCGTATTACGGCTTGGTTTGGCGGCAAAGAGCTGCTAGCTAGAATTTAATATCCAATTATCGCTTCAATTTTATTTATATCGTTGTGAAAGGAAGTTAAGAGTCCATGTCATCACAATCCAACCCGTCCGAGGTTAAATATCAATCGGGCGGAAAAAGCGGCCGCGCACGAATGCTTATTTCATGTCCGGACCGTTCGGGCATCGTTGCGGCGGTCTCCCATTTCTTGTATGAGCACGGAGCAAATATCGTGCAATCGGATCAATATACGATGGATCCCGAAGGCGGTATGTTTTTCATCCGCTTTGAATTCGATTTGAATGATCTGGAGAAGGAACTTCCAGTATTGGTGGAGGATTTCGCCCGAGTGGCTGACCGCTTCGACATGAAGTGGCATACCTTCCGCGCCAGCCGTAAGAAAAGACTTGCTGTCTTTGTTTCCAAGGAGGATCATTGCCTTCTCGAGCTGCTCTGGCAGTGGAAGGCGGGAGATCTGGATGCCGATATTTCAATGGTAATCAGTAATCATCCTGACATGCGCGAGCTAGTGGAATCCTTTGGCATTGCCTATCATCACATTCCTGTAACGGCTGCCACGAAGGCTGAAGCGGAGCGCAAACAGCTTGAGGTCGTCGCGGACAAAGCGGATATCGTTGTTTTGGCAAGGTACATGCAGATCATTTCGCCGAAGTTCATCGAACAATTCCCTAACCGTATTATCAATATTCACCATTCCTTCCTTCCGGCATTCGTTGGGGGCAAGCCCTATGCACAGGCCTATACGCGCGGGGTGAAAATCATCGGGGCAACAGCGCATTACGTGACCGAGGAACTAGACGGTGGACCGATTATCGAGCAAGACGTTCAGCGTGTAAGCCACCGTGATAACGTCGATGATTTGAAACGAATCGGACGGACGATCGAACGCGTTGTACTGGCTCGTGCAGTGAAATGGCATATCGAGGATCGAGTAATTGTGCATAATAATAAGACGGTCGTATTCAATTAGCTGTATTTTTATGCGAGAATTCTATTTTTTATGATGGAAAACACGCATGCAGAGTGATACAATATTCAAAGTTATTGCGTACTGGTATGACGCTGTATCGTTAATGAGAAACCATATAACGAAACGAATTGAGACTAGATGAGATTATAGGAGGAAATTGGAATGACGGTTACACAAAAATCAATCGAACAGCTTTCGATCGATACGATCCGTACTCTAGCGATCGATTCCATCGAGAAAGCAAAATCGGGGCACCCTGGTATGCCTATGGGCGCTGCTCCAATGGGTTACCAACTATTTGCAAAAAACATGAAGCACAACCCTTCGAACCCTACTTGGGTAAACCGCGACCGTTTCGTATTGTCTGCAGGTCACGGCTCGATGCTGCTATACAGCTTGCTTCACCTGTCCGGCTATGATTTGCCGCTTGAAGAGCTGCAAAACTTCCGTCAATGGGGCTCCTTGACGCCAGGACATCCTGAGTTCGGCCACACTGCAGGCGTAGATGCTACAACAGGTCCGCTTGGACAAGGTATTGCAATGGCAGTTGGTATGGCGATCGCAGAAGCTCAGCTTGGTGCTACTTATAACAAAGAAGGCCATGATCTAATCAACCACTTCACATACTCCATTTGCGGCGACGGCGATTTGATGGAAGGCGTTTCCCACGAGGCAGCTTCTTTCGCAGGCCACTTGCAGCTTGGCAAATTGGTTGTTCTATATGATTCAAACGATATCTCGCTTGACGGCGAGCTTAGCCTATCGTACTCCGAGAGCGTACAAAAACGCTTTGAGGGTTACGGCTGGCAGGTTCTTCGCGTAGAGGACGGCAACGACCTTGAAGCGCTATCCAAAGCAGTAGCTGAGGCGCAGGCGGACTTGTCCAAACCGACTTTGATCGAAGTTAAAACGGTTATCGGTTACGGCAGCCCTAACAAAGGCGGCAAAGGCGGACATGCTGGTCCTCACGGATCACCACTCGGCGCTGACGAGACAAAATTGACGAAGCAAGCATACGGCTGGTCTGAAGAGCTCCAGTTCCACGTTCCTGACGAAGTTCGCGCACATTTTGCTGATGTAAAAAGCAGCGGCGAGCAAGCAAACGCACAGTGGGATACAGCTTTCGCAGCTTATAAAGCAGCTTTCCCTGAGCTGGCGGCTCAGTTCGAACTAGCGATCTCCGGCGCATTGCCAGAGGGCTGGGATGCTGACCTTCCTGCATACAAAGTAGGAGACAGCGCAGTATCGACTCGCGTAGCTTCCGGCAACGCGCTAAACGGACTTGCGAAAAACGTTCCGACAATCTTCGGCGGCTCTGCTGACCTTGAGAGCTCAACGATGACGCATTTGAAAGGTTTGACACAGTTCAAGCCAGGCAGCTATGACGGCCGCAACCTTTATTACGGCGTTCGTGAATTCGGTATGGCTGCTGCAATGAACGGTATTGCCCTTCACAGTGGTTTGAAAGTATTCGGCGGTACGTTCTTCGTATTTACGGATTACCTTCGTCCTGCCGTTCGTCTTGCTGCATTGATGAAGCTGCCAGTCGTATATGTACTTACGCATGACAGTATCGCAGTCGGCGAAGACGGTCCTACGCATGAGCCAATCGAGCAGCTTGCTTCGATCCGTATCATTCCTGATCTTACGGTTATTCGTCCGGCTGACGCTAACGAAACTTCCGCTGCTTGGGCATATGCAGTTGAGAACACAGGCAACCCGGTTGCGCTTGTGCTTACTCGTCAAAACCTGCCTATCCTTGAAGGCACAGTTGACGGCGTTCACCAAAATCTTCGCCGCGGCGCTTATGTTGTATCTGATGCAGCGGGCGGCAAGCCGCAAGCTCAAATTCTTGCAACAGGCTCTGAGGTTCAACTAGCGGTTGCAGCTCAAAAAGCTTTGGCAGAGGAAGGCATTCAAGTTCGTGTCATCAGCATGCCGAGCTGGGATCTCTTTGAAAAACAATCAAAGGAATACAAAAATTCCGTTATCCTTCCTGAGGTTAAAGCTCGCCTTGCGATCGAAATGGCTCATCCATTCGGCTGGGAGCGTTACACAGGAGACCAAGGCGACATTCTTGCTATCGACCGTTTCGGCGCATCTGCACCTGGCGATCGCGTAATCAAAGAGTATGGCTTCACGGTTGAGAACGTTGTTAGTAAAGTGAAAGCAATGCTGTAATAACGCCTCACCGCTTAACATCCGATAGATAAGGGAGATTACGGCTACCATGTCTCAATTCGATAATGTATCCATCGTCAAGAAGGCTAATGTCTACTTCGACGGAAAAGTAACAAGCCGCGCTGTATTGTTCGCGGACGGCACCAAAAAAACACTCGGCATCATGCTGCCGGGCGATTATGAGTTTGGAACAGACTGCGTTGAAATCATGGAGATTTTGGCCGGCGATTTGAAAGTGCTCCTTCCTGGCGAAACAGAATGGCTGCATATTCAAGGCGAAGGCGAATTCCAAGTGCCTGCGAACACGAAGTTCAAGCTTCAGGTTGCTGAACTTACAGATTATTGCTGCTCGTATATCTACGAGTAAAACGTTTCTGATCAAGTGAAGAAGAGGTTTTCCTGTATTGGCGATCATTCGCCTGCGGGAAGGCCTCTTTTTTTTGAATATATAAGAATTTATATGTTTTCACATATAAATGTGCTTATATATCTCCGCGAAACGACTGCTTTTGCCACAGAGGACGGCGACAGCCGTTTACGCTTGTAAGCCAGAATTTTCATAATCCCCTAATATCGTGCTACCAATCTTAAAACATTGTTATATAAGGCAAGAGTGCCGGAGGGCTACAATTAGTCCTGTAATCGCTAACATAGACAGATCGAAAAGGGTGAAAGGGGGAGAACCTATTGAAACAACGGATTGCACGGAGGTGGAATTTAAAGCTTACCTGGCCGCTTCATGTCATGCTGGTGCCTGGTATAGCGCTTGTCCTTATCTTCTCGTATTTGCCGATGCTGGGACTTGTCATGGCCTTTCAGGACTTCCAGCCGCAGCTTGGTTTCTTCCGGTCGGACTGGATCGGGTTTGAAAATTTTAAGCTGATGTTTGAATATCCGGATGCCAGGCAAGTAATATGGAACACCTTGCTTATCGCAGTTATCAAAATCATTGCTCATCTCATCGTTCCGCTCGTGTTCGCGCTTCTGCTTAACGAGGTGCGGAAAATGGTGTTTAAGCGGTTCGTTCAGACGTTCGTTTACCTGCCGCATTTTCTATCTTGGGTCATTCTCGGAGGGATTTTGCTGGATATGCTGTCTACCGACGGCGGTCTGGTGAATCAAGCGCTCGGCTGGCTTGGCATCAATCCGATCTTTTTCCTCGGCAACGGTGATTGGTTCCGGTTTACAGTTATCGTCAGCGATGTTTGGAAGGATTTCGGATTTTCGACAATCATTTTTCTTGCCGCTCTTTCTGGTATTAATCCTGATTTTTACGAGGCTGCGCTCATTGACGGGGCCAATCGCTGGCAGCAGGTGCTGAAGATCACGCTTCCTTCGCTGATTCCGATAACAATCGTCGTCGCGACACTGTCTCTCGGAAATATTTTAAACGCAGGGTTTGATCAAATCTTCAATCTGTACAATCCCTTGGTGTATGAAAAAGGCGATATTATTGATACTTATGTGTATCGCGTGGGCCTAATCGGCGGAGACTTTGGTTTCGGTACCGCAGTAGGCGTGTTCAAGTCTCTCGTCAGCTTCGTCCTGATCGTTATTTCATACCGGCTCGCCTATAAGCTGGCCAATTACCGCATTTTCTGAAAGGGGGGAGCCTCATGCATCATCGTTCTTTAACTTATCGTATTTTCTCCGTGGGAAATGGAGTGTTTTTAGCACTCTTGTCATTCTTGTGTATTGCTCCTCTACTTCACGTGCTTGCGGTATCGTTCAGCTCGTCGGCGGCCGCGGATGCGAATATTGTGAAGCTGTGGCCGATCGGGTTCTCGCTGGAGGCCTATAAGGTGACACTCTCGAATGAGCATTTCGTAGGCTCGTTTGCGAACTCGGTATTGCGGACGGTAATTGGTACAGCCGTTGCTGTTGGCTTGTCCGTGCTGATCGGTTATTCTTTGTCCAAGGAAACGAATGAGTTCAAGGGCCGCAATATGTATGCTTGGTTTTTTGTCTTCACGATGCTGTTCAGCGGCGGTCTCATTCCCGGGTATATGGTCGTTCAGAAGCTAGGCTTGCTGAATTCGATCTGGGCGCTCGTGCTCCCGGGTGCGGTAAGCGTGTATAATACCATCTTGTTGATGAACTTTTTTCGGACGTCGGTGCCGAAAGCGTTAGAGGAAGCCGCTTTTATTGACGGAGCGGGCCATTTCCGGGCACTGTGGAGCATCTACCTGCCGATCTCGCTGCCTTCCCTTGCCACGATCTCGCTATTCACGATGGTGGGGCACTGGAACGCTTGGTTTGACGGCCTTATTTACATGACCCAAACGGAAAAGTACCCGATGTCGACTCTGCTGCAGACGCTGGTCGTGCAGCGCGATTTGAGCAGCATGAACGTAAATGCCGAAGAGATGAAGGAGCTTTCCAACCGGACGGTCAAGACGGCACAAATTTTTATCGCAACGCTGCCGATTATCGCGGTTTATCCTTTTTTGCAAAAGTTTTTTGTCAAAGGGATCGTGCTCGGCTCGGTAAAGGAATAAGGCTTGCTATGAATAGAAGAATTCTAAGGGGGAACTCATTTTGAATAAACGATGGATGAAGCTTGTCGCTCTAATGACGTCGCTCGTCATTTGCATGGGCCTGCTGGGCGCATGCGCAAGTTCAAACGGAAACAACGGCAGCGCAGGTGAAGCTTCGGCCAATCCCGAGAAGCAGGCTGAGGTGAAAAACGTGCTCGAGTCGGGGAAATTCAGCGAACCGGTCAAAATGGATATCGTACGACAAATGACCAGCGACGTTAAGTTCAGAAGCGGAGAGGATATCAACAATAACCCGCATGTAGCCTGGGCAAAAGAAGCGTTTAATATCGATTTGAATTACGTGTGGACGGCTGACAGCAGCTCTATTGATACAAAAATTAGACTTCTGCTGTCTGCCAATGAAGACCTTCCGGATATCGTCCAATACCGCGGCTCGCAGGATGTAGTCGATGCGTTGATCGATTCGGGAAAATTTGTCGAGGTTGGCGACTTGTTTGAACAGTATGCCAGCGAGGCGTATAAGTCAGCGATGGCGGAGGATGCGAGCGTCTGGAATCCGTACGTTCGCGACGGCAAAAAATATGCGATTCCGGTGTTGGACTACTCCAATAATAACGATACAGTCCTCTGGATCAGAGACGACTGGATGAAGAAATATAATTTGCAGGCGCCTGCTACGATTGAAGACATGGAAAAAATGATGGAGATATTCGCGAACGAGGATCCTGACGGCAACGGCAAGAAAGATACGGTAGGGCTCGCGGTCGGTTTGAAAAATGGGATGAACACATGGGGCCTTGCGGATGCCGACTTCCTCTTTGGCGCATATGGCGTGATGCCGGCGCAGTGGAATGCCGATAGCGACGGAAAACTCGCATATGGCTCCATTCAACCGGCGGTGAAGACGGTGCTGGGCAAGCTGAAGGATTGGATGGAGAAGGGCTACATCCATAAGGAAGCAGGGCTGCACGATGAAGGTAAAGCTGCCGAGCTGTTCTCATCAGGCAAAGCAGGCATTGTAGCTGCGCCATATTGGGCAGGAGGCTGGCCGCTGCCGGCCGTTAAGGAAGTTGATAAAAATGCGGACTACAGCGCATATCCGCTGCCGGCGGGACCAGACGGTCAGATTGGCCGCAGCCAATCTGGCGTGAGCAACGGGGTTATTTTGATCAATAAAAACTTCGAGCATCCGGAAGCATTTTTCCTTTATGCGAACTATCTGTATGACAATCAAGGCGATCCGCAGGCTGGAAGCCCGCTTGAATACGGGTTTGAAGAGGGTTATGATTACTTGATTAAAGATGGTCAGCCAACTTGGGATCCTGCACAATTCCCAGAAGACAAGCCCATCATGAACATTGGTAAATACACGCTGTTGTTTGACGGAGCACGTATCCCGTCGCTCGTTATGAAGACGATGAATGATTTGGACAGCGGCAAGGAGCCGGCTACTGCCTTCGAGAAAAGATCATCGATGGATATGGACAAAAACATTCATGGCGGCGCCGTAAACTTTAGCCAGATTCAATACGCGATGCCGAACCTATATAACGGCTCCCCTACGAAGACATATAAGAAGCGCTGGGATTTCCTGAACAAGAGCGAGAAGGAAACCTTTAATAAGATCATCTACGGCGAAAGCCCGATCGATGCCTTCGATACGTTCGTGTCGCAGTGGAAATCATCTGGCGGGGATACGATTACGGATGAAATCAATGAATGGTACGATTCGGTAAAAACCAATTAAAAAGTGACACCGGGCTCAAGGTCGGCACCCGTTCCTCTTACAGGGGGAATCGGTGCTTTTCCTTGTCGGAGAGGCGGCATACCTAATGGAAAAATCGAATATTTTTAAAAAAATATTGGCCATTCTGGGCTTGCTGCTTATTCCGTTCGTGGCGCTTTACACCTACTCGAATCAAGTCAGCGTTCAGGTCGTGCAGGAGGAGATCCAGCAAAATAACCGAAACAAGCTCTCTTTCCTAGTCCAGCAGATCGATGACGAGTTTGATCAATTCATGACTTCTGTCAACAACCTCGGCATAGAGCCGAGAGTCAAAGCTTTTATAGCGATGGACCCGCAGTCCAGCAGTTATGCTTCCTTTCAATTGAAGCTGGAGCTGCAGGAGGAGCTCGAAAGACGCGGCAAAACAGGAGGTTGGTCCCATTCGTATACGCTTTATGCCCCCATGTCGGATCAGGTTGTGAGCACCCACGGCTCGATCACATTCAAAAAACTGTTTCGGGATGAAATCGTCAGCAAGCCTGTTGATCCTTTTATTTGGAAATTCGAGCTCATGGATAATACCCGCGTACCTGACTCGTTTGTATTTCGGACGATAGAGCCTTTATCGGCTTACGATCATACGGAGGAAGCGGACCTTGTCGGGGAAATAAGGGTGGATGCCAAAAATATCGGGGATATGCTCACCTCATTCAAGTCGGACAGCTCAGGCGATCCGTTTCTATATCATCCGGATTATGCTCCGATTGTGACTCGTACGGCGAACATGGACCGAATTCATGAGCTTATCCCTTCAATCGCCGAAAGAAGCCATTTGAAAGAGGAGCAAGGCACGTATCTCACGTCGCTGCAAGACGCGCGTTATATGGTCAATTTCATTAAATCGGATACAATCGGCTGGTATTTAATCGAATATGTGCCGCTTGAGAGCATCCTGTACCCGATCACATCGAGCAGGAATTGGTTCTGGTTATCGATGAGCGTGATTGCCATCGTTAGCGTACTGGCCGCTTTTCTGCTTTATAAACATGTGCAGGTGCCTATTCGCGAGCTTTTCCTAGCCGTCAAGCGGCTGAGAAAGGGCGATTATACAGTTCGTGTAGATAGCGGGAAACGAGATGAATTTGGCTATTTATTCGACCAGTTCAACCTGATGAGTGAACAGATTGAAGACCTTATCGGTCGTGTATACGAGGAGAAGCTGCGCTCCAGGGAAGCAACGTTAAAGCAGCTTCAATCTCAAATAAATCCACATTTTTTGTACAATTGCTTGTTCTTTATGAAAAATATGACGCGGCTTGGCGAGCAAGAGGCCGTAATGGCCATGGCGGTTAAGCTGGGTGAATATTATCGTTATACCACCCATGTAGACCAACAGGACACGACGGTCGGAGATGAGATCAAGCTGATCCGCAATTATTTATCCATTCAAAACATGCGCATGAATCGAATCCAATTCCATATTGATATTCCGGAGACGATGGAGGAGCTTGCGCTTCCGCGCCTGCTCCTTCAGCCTATCGTTGAGAATGCAATCATTCATGGCATTGAACAGAAGGAGGAGGCCGGGGCGATAAGCATTAAGGGCATGACGGCGCCAGATGAATTTGTCATAGTCATCGATGATGACGGGATCGGCATGGACGAGGAATCGCTCCAAAAGCTGAGGGAAACGATTAGCCTGCCGGGTGAAGCGAGCGGAAGCTGCGGCATGCGAAACGTACATCAACGGCTTGTTCATAAGTACGGAAGCCGATCGGGGCTAGAGCTTGATCATTCTCCAGCCGGCGGCTTAAGAGTAATCGTCAGGTGGAAGGAGGGTGATGGCAGTGCATGAGATATTAATCGTCGACGACGAGAGATCGGTAGTCGAAGGAGTTGCCGCAACGTTGCCATGCGATGATCTTAAAATCGGCATGGTGCATAAGGCATTTTCTGTAACGGATGCATTTGCGATTATTAGGCAGCATTCTATTGATCTTGTGATTACGGATATCCGCATGCCTGGTATATCTGGACTGGAGCTGATGGATAAAGTACAAGAGGTTTCCCCGTCTACGCAGTGTATTTTATTGACGGGCCATGCTGAATTCGAATACGCCAAGCGGGCGATCACTGGCGGGGCATCCGACTATCTGCTGAAGCCGGTAAATGACGAAGACTTGATCCAAGCTGTCGATAAGGCGCTCGGCACGGTCCGGAGAGAGTGGGAGGCGCTCGTATCCCGCGATAATACAATGAAGACGATGCGAGACAACTTACCGCTGCTGCGAAGGGATTTATTGATTGAGCTGCTGCAAGGGCACACGATTCCGGCGGAGGCATTAGCTGATAAGCTGTCACAGCTCTTAATTCCTATTTCTCGGCATGATGAGGTTGCTTTGCTGCTCATTCGGCTGGAGGAGCCCTTCGTTCATTATTGCTATAAGGACCGCATCCTCCTTGAATACGCCGTCAGCAACGTAGCGGAGGAAGTGCTGCGCGAGAGCTGTCAAGTATGGGGCTGCAAGGAAGCACACGGTTATTTGGCTTTTGCGGTAAAAAGAACAAATCGGGTGAAGTCGCGTGAAGGGACAAAATCCGCTGCGAGAGAGCAGCTTATGCGCCTTGGCGAGCTGATTCAGCGGCAAGTAGAAACCTATTTAAAGGGCGCAGTCTCGGTCGTAGTCGGCGAAGAAGGAGCCTTTCCGGAGCACTTGGCTGTCTCTTATAACAGCGCGCTGGCCGCGTTCCGTAAACATATCGGGAGAGGCAAGGGCTACCTGCTGTCGCTCGGAGAGCATCAAGAGAAAGCGGCGATACAAACGCTTAGGCGGCTCTATGAGCCCCCGACGCTTCCGGATTTGCTGGAAGCGGGACGCTGGGACGCATTTGAAGAAAAGCTTGCGCTCATTTTCGAGGAGCTCGAGACGGAATTCGGAGACTCCGCAGAGCATGCCTTCGAATCGTTCTGCGCGGTGACGGGTGCATTGTCCTTTATTGCCCACAAGAGCGGATACGGATTATTCGAATTTCTTGAGCCGGGAGAGCGGGCATCGCTGAACTTCGAATCGTTCGAGACGTTCGGGCAGCTTCGGGACGGTCTGTTCCGTCTGGCAGCACTTATGCGTTCATCGCTTGAAAGAGAAGCAGCCGACGGTCATACCAAGCTGATCTACAAGGTACAACGGTTTATCGAAGAGCATCTGGACAGGCCGATCTCGCTGCAGATGATCGCAGAGCGCGTGCATTTGCATCCCGTTTATGTATCCCAAATGTATAAAACGGTAACGGGGGAAAGCTTAACCGATTATATGCTTCGCATACGAATGGAGAAATCAGCATATTTATTGAAAACTTCGAATCTTAAAATCTATGAAATCGGAAATAAATTCAGCTATCAGAACGCTACCTATTTCATTAAGCAGTTTAAAAAGGTGTACGGGATGACGCCGCAGGAATACAGGGATCAGCATTCGGTCTGACCGGGGGAGGATGAATGAAATGGAAAACGGGGAAACGATACGCAACGCAGCGGCATGGATGGACAATGGCGGTGAGCCGATAAGAGCACATGGCGGCTGGATGCTGCAGCAGGAAGGCTATTATTATTGGTTCGGCGAGGATCGGACAGACGGCAGGAAGGTGTCCTGCTACCGTTCAAGCGACTTATGCCATTGGGAGAGCAGGGGCGCGGTGCTTACGCTTGCATCCAAGGTTAGCTCGGTATATTACAGGACATCGCTGGAGCTTTTTCCGTCTGACAAGGAAGACAAAGGCTTCGGTCAAGGCTCTGTAATTGAGCGTCCTAAGGTGCTTCACAACGCGCGAACGGGCAAGTATGTTATGTGGATGCATTGGGAAAATGGCCGCAATTATAACGATGCCCGCTGCGCTGTTGCGACCTGCGATACGATTGACGGCGAATACGTCTATCACGGTAGCTTTAACCCGATTGGCCATATGTCGAGGGACTGTACGGTATTTCAAGATACCGAAGGCAGCGCTTATTTTATTTCAGCCGCAAGGGATAATGCCGACCTTCTCGTTTACCGGCTATCGGATGATTATTTAAGCATTGAAGAGCATGTCAAAACATTATGGCCCGGGCAATACCGGGAAGCACCGGCCGTAATCAAGCGAAACGGGATCTATTTCCTCATTACTTCGGCTTGTACAGGCTGGCTGCCGAATCAGGGTGCCTATGCGTATTCGGACAGCTTGACAGGCAGATGGTCGCAGCTAATGCCATTCGGTGATGCTACCACCTACGATACGCAGCCAGCTTTCATTGTACCGCTGCAATCGCAGGGCGAAACGACTTATTTATATGTGGGAGATCGATGGGATCCTTCCAATTATCATCATTCTACCTATGTATTTCTGCCTTTAAGCTTTCCTTCGGATAATGAATTGAAACTGGAATGGGCGGATCAGATAACTATTGATCTCTCTAACGGCATAATAGAACCGCAGTCGGAGCCGAGCGGTTTGCACCGGATTAAAAGCTGCGGAGCGGAGCGGTATCTGGCTTTCGTTCTAGAAAAAGGCGGGGCTGCTGAAGTGACCGGCAATGTCCTGTCATACGCTTCGGAAGAGCAGAAATGGATCGTGGAGCCTGCGGGGGAAAAGGGATATGTTCGAATAAGAAGCAAGGCTGACGGACGCTGCCTTGCGGTAAATATATGTTCAGACGGTGAGCAGCTGCGTGATGAGCAAGCGGTACTTGCGCGAAGTGATGTCCCCTGCTGCAGCGAATGGTCGCTTGAAGATGCTTCCGATCGCGAGAGCGGTGTTTTGATTCGGAATCGAACGACAGGAAAGGTGCTGAGCGCCGGTTTTGGCGAAGGACAGGATCGTAAACATGCGCATGTTCATGTAACCGAGGCGTTCAAACATGACCCGCGCAAAGGACGCGATCCGCAGCGATTCGAGATTTTAAACGTTTATTAAGCAGTGGACTGAAATAATATACCGCCGCAGGAGAGCCGTTCAAGGCCTTACCTGCGGCGGTATTTGTATGTTGGGAGGAACCAAAATTCGATTTTTCGTGACATCTATGCCTCAAATCAAATTGATTGGGCTGTACAAATCGGATATGGTTAATGGAGAAGGAAGCGCCCATGATTTAAGCTTTGGCGCCTTTATTAGGAGGTTATGTGCTTGAAGGAAAAAAACGTTGGGCCGCTGGTTGCGATTTTGTCGCTGGTCCTGGTAACAATTATCACGGTTCTGTTCTTCCTGCCTGCTTACGATGGCGAAATTGGATTCGATGTTACGATATTGCCGCTGCTTAATGCGATATTCAATTGCTTCACTTTTATCGCGCTCGTTGTTGCGTTGGCAGCGATAATGAAAAAGAACGTTCGTCTTCACCGCGCGTTTATCGGGGCTGCATTTACGTCGACAACCCTTTTTCTCGTATCCTACGTTACGTATCATTACCTGACTGAATCAACGAAATACGGAGGAGAGGGTGCGCTGCGTTCCATCTACTTTTTCATTCTACTCACGCACATCTTGCTCGCGATTGTGGTCGTGCCTCTAGCTTTGCTGTCCGCTGTCCGCGGTTTGCAAATGAAGGTGGACAAGCATCGCAAAATTGCCAGATGGACGATGCCGATTTGGCTTTATGTCAGCCTTACGGGCGTTATCGTATATCTAATGATTTCACCCTATTATTGAACAATCAAGGCCGCCGGGATCGTCCCAGCGGCCTTTGATTTTATATAACCCTTAAGCAGCCGCGTTTGCCCCTTCAATAAGTTCCTGCCTCTTGCGGTACACGCCCCGAGATAGGAAGACGCTAATCTCAAAGAGCACTACAAGCGGTATCAAGATGATAAAGGCGGAGACAAAGTCCGGAGGTGAGATTACGTTAGCGACGATAACAAGGATAAGATAGGCATAACGCCGCGATTTCTTTAGGCGATCAGGCGATAATATTCCGATTTTAGTAAGAAACATAACGAAAATTGGAAGCTCAAATGCGATGGCGATTGGTAAGACAATGTTAATCATGAAACGGAAGTACTCGTTAATTCCATAGGTTTCGACAAGATTCAGCTTCTCAGATACATCGGTAATGAAGGTGAAACTCATTGGCAGTACGACATAGTAACCAAAGCCTAGTCCAAGTAGAAGACAGACTACGCTGTAAGGGATATATCTAAGTGCCGCGCTGCGTTCATGCTGGTGAAGCCCTTTCTTGACGAAGCCCCAAATCAGATAAAGCATAACAGGAAAAGAAGTGGCAAATGCGAATACGAGAGCAACACTCATATACATGCGGATTCCGTCGAAGGGTGAGAAAACATTCCATTCGAGCGTCGAAGCCGGCGGCGTGCTTTTAATATAATCGAGTATGATCGGTGATACTCCGAGTCCGGCGGCAGTGAAAACAGCGAATACGGAAAAAATCCAAATCAACAGTTTGCGAAGCTCGACGATATGCTCCAATAAGGGCATGATCGTTTTTTTGCTCATGAAGAAGCACTTCCTTCCTTAGCATTAGGAATGCACTCGTTGGCGAGCGAATGTCTTGCGAAGCTCGAAAGTATGGAAACCGTCTTGAAGCTTCGTATGAATCTCTTTAAGAATGTCCACATCCTCGAATGAAAACTTTCTGGCTCCGCCCCGCGTTCTATCAGGGAAGATGAGCTGCTTCTCCTCGTAATATCGAATTTGCCTTTCCGTTAAGCCGGTTAGTTCGCAAACGGTTCCAATTCTGATTACTTTAGTACTCATTGCTTCGCCTCCTAGAACAATTGAAAATAGTTGAGTGCTTCAATTGAATTGACAGGTCGGTGTCATGTAATCTAACACAAAACTGATCTTGATGGAGATTTTAGCAGGGCAGACGGATGTTTACAATGGTCTTAAGGTACTAAGAATTTCATTGCTGAAAGAAATCTTAAGCAAATGCAGGATAATTTGACCATAAATGATTTTTTTTATGAAAAATAAAAAAGAGATAAATATAATTTATGTTAGTTTTTCTAACATAAACATAGAACCGTTTCCGCTAGCCGTGCTATCTTTTCGTTGTGATGTATGACAAAGCCGACGAATGGAGTGAGCGGAATGGAGTCTACGAAAACGCCTAGCGAGATTTCCAGGCGGCAGTTTCTAAGCACAGTAGGAAAGCTAGGTGGAGGGGCAGCGGTATTCAGCGTGATGGGTACTTTAGGGCTGCTGTCACCGGAAACGTTGAAGGCAGCAGATTTCGAACCCCCAGACGGTAACGAGCTGTCGATGAGCAAGAAGGGCGGCAAAAAAATTATTATATTAGGCGCCGGCATCGCGGGGATGACCGCAGCTTACGAGCTGGGGCAAGCCGGTTATGATTGTACGATTCTGGAGGCTCGCGCCCGTTCAGGGGGCCGCATCTGGTCTGTACGCCGCGGGACAACGGTTGCCGAGATAGGAGCTTCGAAACAAGTCGCGCGCTTCGCCGACGGTTTGTATTTGAATGGAGGCCCCATGCGTATTCCGCAATTCCATGTCACGATGGACTATATTCGAAAGTTCGGCATTCCAATCGAACCATTCAACAATGTGAATGACCACGCTTATTACTACAACGAGGAAGTTGGCGAGCTGTCCGGCAAGAAAATCAGAAAGCGCGAAGCAAAAGCGGATGTCCGCGGCTACGTTAGCGAATTGATGGCCAAGGCGGTTAATCAGAATGCGCTGGATCTGCCGATTACTGCCGAGGAGAAGGAAAAACTGGTGGCCTACCTTCGCTCGGAGGGCGGTTTGGATGCCGATTTATTCTACAAGGCTTCCTCGAGGGGCGGTTACAAGGACGAGCCGGGAGCAAGGCTTGATGCGGGTGTCGTTCGGGATCCATTCAGCATGAAGGCAATTCTGAATTCAGGCTTCGGCAATTATTTTAGCAGCGAATACAGCTATGACCAACAAATGATGATGTTCCATCCGGTAGGTGGCATGGATGCGATCTCTAATGCGTTCGAGAAAAGGCTGAAGGGCAAAATAAAATTTAACTCGGAGGTCATCGAGATCAAGCAAAGCGGTAATGGGGTTACCGTGCTTTACAAAGATCTAGCTTCGGGCGAGGAGCGAAAGATCGAAGGCGAATATTGTATTTGCACGATTCCGTTGTCTGTTTTGAAATCGGTCAAAGCCGATTTCTCGCCGGAGATGAAAAAGGCGATTGACAGTATAGGCTACGCGTCCGCAGGCAAAATTGGATTACAATTCAAGCGCCGATTTTGGGAAGAGGACGAACAAATCTATGGCGGCAATACGCTGACCAACATGGATATATCATCAATCTATTACCCGCCGACAGGCTATATGCAGAAGAAAGGGCTCTTGCTTGGATACTATGCGTTTGGCGGAAGTGCGGATAAGCTTGGCGAAATGCCATATCTTCAGAGAGAAGCGCATGCGCTGCAGCAAGGCGCGAAGATTCATCCGCAATATCATAAAGAGTTCGAAGCTTCATTCTCCATAGATTGGAAACGTATCAAGTATAACTTAGGAGGCTGGGTATCTTACTCGGGTGACCAACGTACGACCGTATATCCGACGCTCTGCAAGCCGGACCGCAGAGTGTATCTTGCGGGTGAGCATATCAGCTATATTACGGCATGGATGGCAGGCGGAATAGAGTCGGCTCGTGCAGTCGTAACTGATATTCATCAGCGCGTTATGAAAGAGTAGCAAGCAAGCAAGCAAAATCGGCTTGTGAACCTATAGGAGGAATGCTGGATATGGAAATCAAGATTAAGCTGAAGCGGAATACAAAAATCGCAATCGCAGCGACCCTATTGTCGTGCTTCTTGGGTGCGTCTGTCTATGCCAGCGCCGTAACACCTAATAAATTGCCGTTAACGCCGGTAAACGAGCCTGAATTCTACGGAAGCCCGAGCTCGTCTATTGCAAGCGCAGTGGCTTTGCCGGCTGCAGCAGCAACGTTTTCGACGAGCGGCACTGTCCCTCCTTTACTGAACAAGGATGGTAAAACGGTATATGAGCGATACGGAGACACGGAGAAGCAAGGTGAAGGCATTCTTCTGAATATCGAGAAACAGCTTAAAGAGCAAGGGCTTAGCTTAAAGGATGTGATTTATCTCAGAGTATATATTACACCTGACGCTGCTAAGAAGAACGAGTTTGATTATCAAGGCTGGTTCAACGCCTATGCGAAGTTTTTTAATACGAAGGATAATCCTGCCAAGCCGGCGCGTTCCACGGTAGGCGTAGCAAGTCTGGTCAATAAGGATTGGCTGATCGAGATTGAAGCGGTGGCCGCTTATCCGATCCGTCACAATCAAGATTAAGCGTTGAAGCTTGCTGGCCATATAATGAAGAAACGGAGATGATGGTTGATGCTGCAAAGTATTGGTTTGCCTGGACTTATTATGATTCTTGTAGTGGTATTGATCATTTTCGGACCTTCCAAACTGCCTGAGCTTGGCAGAGCAGTAGGACGTACGCTGCACGAGTTCAAGTCGTCCGCCAAAGAGCTTGTCGCTGACACAAAGGATGATGTTATTGAGAAGCAATAAGCAGCCGAGCAGCGGAAACAAAGCTCAAGCATGGTAGGTGAATAGGCCGTCCAGCATGGCCTGGATGACCTAACAAAACGATGGGTTGCCCTGAATGCAGATTCATTTACATTCGGGGCAGCCCATTATTTATTAGACGCCACAAGCTTCTTTTATCATTTATTACCTAACCTGCGTCCGATCCATTGCTCATAGGCTTGGCCAACGCTGGACATATCGAGCTTGCCAAGTCCCATCGCATCTCCCACTTGGAATAGGCTTTTGGACGCCTCTAGCAGCGGTGTAGGCACACTCAGGCTGTCAGATAATACGGATGATAGCCGGAGATCCTTCAGCATCAGCTCGAGCGAGAATTGTACATCATAGTTGCCTTCGAGCAGCTTAGGCCCTTTCATCTCAGCTGCCCTGCTTGCAGCGCCGCCGGACTGAACGAGCTCGAGAAACGAATAGCCGTCAATACCGCCGCTTGCAGCGATTGCCATGCCTTCCGCAAGGGCGGCAACGTTGATGCCGACGATCGTATTATGAGCGAGCTTGGCGATTGATCCGCTGCCGTTTGGTCCCATAGGGATAACCTTACGGCCCATAGCGAGCAATACTACCTCCACCTCGCCCAGCCTGTCCGCATTCCCGCCGACCATAAAGACGAGCGTTCCGTCCTCCGCTGCCGGTTTGCTGCCGGTCACGGGTGCGTCGAGGAAAGCTGCGCTGCGCGCCTCTGCTTCAGCGGCAAGCTCCTTTGCCAGCGCAGGGGATATCGTGCTGCTGTCAATGAGAGTGATTCCGCTGCGAGTGCCTTTGAATATGCCGTTCTCGCCAAAATATACCTCTCGAATAGCTGCGTCATTGCTAATCATCGTAATGACAACATCCGACGATCCAGCAACGGCTGCAGGCGATTCCAGCACCTTTGCCCCAAGCGCCAGCAAGGAATCAGCCTTGCCTGCCGTTCGGTTATATACGGCTACCTCGAAGCCCTTGCGCAATAAATTCGAAGCCATCCCGATACCCATTACGCCCAATCCGATAAATCCGACCTTTTTCATATAGATTTCCTCCGCCCATTAACGTTTTTTATTTATTATACAGATTCTTCATCAATTTTTCATGGTTACTTGCTTGTTTTTATAAGGTAAATCCGATATTGTAGATGCTAAGTTGAAAAGCATTATCAAGGATTTATTTTAAGCGTTCCCTATAAGAAGCATTTTTGCTTCGCAAGCGTTAGGCTGATGCTTACGAGGTTTTGTTTCACAAAATTTTAGGAGGTTTAAATTTACATGAGCAAAACAGTACAGTTTGACTACAGCAAAGCGCTGACTTTCATTGGTCAGCATGAAATCGATTATATGGCGGAATCTGTTCGCCTTGCGCATGAGCAATTACATAACGGGACAGGCACAGGCTCGGATTACCTGGGCTGGATCGACCTTCCGACTAACTACGATAAAGAAGAGTTCGCTCGCATCCAAAAAGCTGCAGAAAAGATCAAATCGGATTCGGAGGTACTGATCGTAATCGGTATCGGCGGTTCTTACCTTGGTGCTCGCGCAGCTATCGAAGCGTTGTCGCATTCTTTCTATAATATTTTGCCTAAAGAGCAGCGCAAAACGCCGCAGGTATTGTTCGCAGGAAACAACATCAGCTCCACTTACGTTACTCACCTATTGCAGCTCGTTGAAGGCCGCGACTGGTCGATCAATGTAATTTCCAAATCAGGCACAACGACAGAGCCGGCAATCGCATTCCGCGTATTCCGCGCAGCGCTTGAGAAGCAATACGGCAAAGAAGAAGCACGCAAACGCATCTATGCAACAACCGATAGCGAGAAGGGCGCGCTTAAAAAGCTTTCCTCCGAGGAAGGCTACGAATCGTTTATCATTCCAGACGATGTTGGCGGCCGTTACTCCGTTCTTACGGCTGTAGGCTTGCTGCCAATCGCTGCTGCCGGAATCAATATCGAATCCATCATGCAGGGCGCGGCTGACGCATCCAAAGAATACAGCAACCCTAACCTTGCTGAGAATGAGGCTTACCAATACGCCGCAGCCCGCAACGCGCTGTACCGCAAAGGCAAAGCAACTGAAATTCTCGTTAACTACGAGCCGTCGCTGCACTTCGTATCGGAGTGGTGGAAACAGCTCTTCGGCGAAAGCGAAGGTAAGGATTTTAAAGGTATTTTCCCGGCAGCGGTAGATTTCTCGACAGATTTGCACTCGATGGGCCAGTTTATCCAAGAGGGTAACCGGAACATTTTTGAGACTGTCATTCAAGTAAGAGAAGTGGCAGAGCACATCTCCATCGAGCATGACGATGCGGATCTTGACGGTCTGAACTTCCTGACAGGCAAAACGATGGACTTCGTTAACAAGAAAGCATTCGAAGGAACGCTTCTTGCGCATACGGACGGACAAGTTCCGAACTTTATCGTAAACATTGCCGACATGACGCCTTATACATTTGGTTACCTTGTTTATTTCTTCGAAAAAGCATGCGGAATCAGCGGCTACCTGCTTGGCGTAAATCCGTTCGACCAACCGGGCGTTGAAGCTTATAAGAAGAATATGTTCGCATTGCTCGGCAAGCCGGGCTTTGAGAAAGAAAAAGCCGAGCTGGAAGCAAGGCTGTAACAGGCCGGCTTGATCGGTATACGGGAGCCATAGCCTATGCTGGAGAAATACAGAACGGTCAGGCAGCAGGCTAGCGCTGAGATCGTGATCAAGAAATCCCGTTTCATCGGATACGCGAAGCCAGTGGAATCGGAAGAGGAAGCTGTCGCGTTTATAAACGAGATCAAGCAGCTGCATAAACAGGCGACGCATAACTGTTCTGCTTATATGGTGGGCGAGCGAGATCAGTTTCAGAAGGCGTCCGATGACGGGGAGCCGAGCGGAACGGCGGGCAAGCCGATTCTAGAGGTCATTAAGCATAAAGGGCTGAAAAATATCGCCGTCGTCGTGACGCGGTATTTCGGGGGCATTATGCTTGGAGCAGGCGGGCTCGTCCGAGCATACACGGACGGCGCGGTTGCCGGCATCGAGGCGGCTGATGAAATCGTAAACGTGCTTCATCGCGAAGTGTTCGTGGATGTGGATTATACATGGTACGGCAAGCTGGAGAACGAGCTGCACGGCAAGGGGACGCGCGTGGGCGGAACGGATTTTACGGACCGTGTCATCGTGCGCTGCCTGCCTGAAGCGCCTGACGCAGAAGCGTTTATCGCTTGGATAACCGATTTGACGCAAGGGCAGGCGGTCGTTACAGAAGGCGAGAATGCCTATTATATTGAGGGTGAATAAGAAGATGAGGAGTATCAGCGGAAGCTGGTCTCCTCTCTTTTTGTACATAGGGCTGCTTTTATCTGAAGGGTACATAAGAAAAGGCTATAAAAGCGATTAGTTTTTCTAAATTTATTATTGACTTAATCCCAGTTTGGATGCTACATTATTAATACCTAGTAACTTAATAGGAATTATGTTTTTACTTGTTTTGCTACACCTGCGGCACGAGCCGATGGTCTGGAGGTAAAGTCACAGTGAATGCTTTGTTTCGCGGAAAAGGGTGGAGCTTCGGTTTTCGAAGCACCATAATGCTTTATTTTGTCATCCTAATCGTATTACCCATCGTCGGAATTTACACGCAATCATTTTCGCTTGGATGGACCCCTTTCTGGGAAAGCGTCTCTGATCCATTAGCTTGGAAAGCCGTGCTGCTTACGGTGAAGCTGGCCGTTATCGCAACGATTCTGAACGTATTTCTCGGCACGATGATCGGCTGGGTACTTATCCGATACCGTTTTCCGGGAAGGCGCCTGCTCAATAGTTTAGTCGATTTGCCGTTTGCTTTGCCTACAGCGGTCGGCGGACTGATGATTTTGCTGCTGCTCGGCCCGAATAGCTTCGTTGGAGGCTTGGCGGAGAAGATCGGCATCGAGATTGTGTTTCATGAGCCTGCGATTATCGTAGCGATGCTGTTTGTTACGTTTCCGTTCGTTATTCGGGCGATTCAACCGCTGCTGGAGGAAATGGACAAATCGGAGGAAGAAGCGGCTTATACCTTAGGCGCTACACGTGCGAAAACTTTTTTCAGCGTTATATTCCCAACGATGCTGCCAGGCATTTTAAGCGGCGCTATGCTTGCCTTCTCCCGCGGACTAGCGGAGTTTGGCGCAGTCGTGCTAGTAGCCGGCAATATTCCGGGTAAGACGCTTATCGCATCGGTTTATATTTTTGGAGAAATTGAAAGCAGTAATCCGCAAGGAGCGGCCGCCGTATCGGTGCTGCTGCTGACGCTATCCTTCCTCATCCTCTGGACGGTTAACCTCATTCAAGGCAGGAGGAGCGACCAATGATGAGAAGATTGTGGATTACATTAACGTATATCGTTTTTGGTTTGTTGCTTATCGCCCCGTTGATCAAAATTTTTACCGGCTCATGGGCTGACGGCTGGAGCGGATTTATAGAGGGGATTACAAGGCCTCAGTCGCTGCACGCGCTTATGATGACTGGCATCATCGTCGTAGTCGTTACGGGCTTGAACACGGTGTTTGGCATTATGCTGGCGATGTATCTTGTCCGTGCCGAGTGGATCGGACGGCGGATGAAGCGTCTGCTCAACAGCATGGTAGATTTGCCGTTCGCAGTATCGCCGGTTATTGGCGGTCTGATGATCGTTCTTATTTTGGGACCGAATACGATTATTGGCACCCTGTTTGAGGATGCGGGCTTCAAGATCGTATATGCGCTGCCGGGCATGATTCTAGCCACCTTGTTCGTGACGTTCCCGCTTATGGTACGCGAGGTTATGCCGGTGCTTCAGGAGATCGGAGCGCAGCAGGAGGAAGCGGCATCTACCCTCGGTGCATACTCATGGTATACGTTTTGGAAGGTGACGTGGCCCTCGATTCGTTGGGGAGTTATCTATGGCGTTGTTCTGACGGTAGCGCGTTCACTTGGCGAATTCGGCGCCGTGCTCGTCGTTTCCGGAAATATTATGAATAAAACACAAACGGCCACAACACTCGTTTATCAGGACGTAGAAAATTTTAACGTTGTTGCCGCCAATGGCGTAGCTCTTGTTCTAGCGGCATTTTCCGTCGGACTGCTGCTGCTAATGGAATGGGCGAAAAAACGAAAGGAAGTGCATTAAGCCATGCATATTGAAGTACGGAACCTAAACAAAAACTTTGGCGATTTTCATGCAGTGAAGGATGTTAGCTTTGAAATCGAAAAAGGTCATCTGATCGGCTTGCTCGGACCGAGCGGCGGCGGTAAAACGTCCATACTTCGTATGCTGGCGGGGCTTGAGTCCCCTTCCTCGGGCGATATTATTTTCCATGGCAAGCGCGTAAATGATCTCCCTCCGCAGGAGCGCGGGATCGGCTTTGTCTTTCAAAACTATGCGCTGTTCAAGCATATGACCGTGTATGACAATATAGCTTTCGGTTTAAAGGTGAAGAAGCAATCCAAGGAGCAAATTCGCGAGCGTGTCATGTATCTGGTTGAGCTTACGGGCCTGAAGGGCTTCGAGCATCGGTATGCGCATCAGCTATCCGGCGGACAGCGCCAACGCGTTGCTTTCGCCAGGGCGCTTGCGCCAGAGCCGCAGCTCCTCCTCCTCGATGAGCCGTTCGCGGCTATCGACGCCAAGATCCGGACGGAGCTTCGCACTTGGCTGAAGGAAATGATCGAGCGTGTCGGCATCACTTCCATTTTCGTTACGCATGACCAAGAGGAAGCGATTGAAGTAGCCGATGAGATTATGATCATCAGCAAGGGCAAGCTTGAACAGAAAGGCAGCCCATGGGATATTTATAAAAATCCCGAGACGCCGTTCGTCGCCAGCTTTATCGGTGAATCCACGATCGTGGACAATATCTCGCAGCTCAAAGGCTTTGAGGACGCGGCAAACCGTCCGGGAACCAAAGCGCTTATTCGTCCGGAATATATTGAGATCGGCAAGCCGGGAGAAATTAAGCTGGCCTCGGCTACGCTCCCAGGTAAAGTAAAGCATTTGCATTTCCGCGGCAGCGAGTGGATGGTTGAACTGCTCGTTGGCGATACAAAGCTGATTACGTACCGCTCGCTTGAGAAGGAAGTGCTGCATCCAGGGGATCAGGTCAGCGTGCTTGTGCACCGTGCTTACTTGTTCAATGACAACGAAAGCTGGATTGAGGAAAACAAATTGAAGGTTGATCCAATGCCTATTCATATCTAACCAATAAGCTACGTAGAAAGAGTTGTATGCGAACATGAAAATCAATCGAGCAACAAGTCAGCGCATGTTCATCCTGCTGCTAGCTGCAGTTCTGCTGCTTGCGGCAGCGGGCTGCGGCAAAGAAGAGCAGACGAACGGCAATGCGGCTGGGTCTACCGTACAGGACGGCGATGTAACACTTGTAATCGGTGCATATTCGGTGGTGAAGGACGCTTTCGCTGACGTACTCCCTGCATTCCAAGATTTTTGGCTGCAGGAGACGGGACAGAAGGTAACCTTTCAGGAATCGTATGAGGCTTCAGGGACACAGGCGCGTGCGATTGCCGGAGGATTTGAAGCGGATGTCGCTATTCTTGCAATGGAAGGCGATCTGGATAAAATCGCGGATGCCGGCTTCATTACGCATGATTGGAAGGCTCAGAGTAACGGCGGGAACATTACGAACTCCATCGTTGTATTAGGTACCCGTACCGGGAATCCGCTCGGTATTAAGGATTGGGAGGATTTGACGCGGAAGGGCGTTAAGGTGCTTTATCCCAATCCGAAGACCTCAGGCGGGGCGCAGTGGGACATTAATGCCATTTATGGCGCGGGCCTGAAGCAATCGGAAAAGAAAAGCGGCGCGAAGGATGAGGCTTACGCAAAAAGCTTCCTGAAAGCTGTTCACGCTAACGTGGAATCGCTCGACAAAAGCGGACGCGCATCAATGGCCGCCTTTGAATACGGGGTTGGCGATGTTATCGTCACTTATGAGAATGAGCTGCTCGCACGCATTAAGAAGGGTGTCGATTACGACATCGTCGTGCCGAAGAGCACGATTTTGATCGAGAATCCGGCAGCCATCGTGGATAAGAATGCAGATAAGCATGGCTCCCGGAAGGTAGCTGAAGCTTTTATCGCTTACCTGCATAGCGATGAGGCACAGCGTTTGTTCGTTGAGCATGGCTTCCGTGCAGTGGATGAGAAGGTTGCCGCGGATACGAAAGAGCGTTATACGGTGCCGGATGAGCTGTTCGATATCTCCTATTTAGGCGGTTGGCCCGAGGTCAGAAAAAACCTTTATTCGAAAAAAGGCATCTGGTACCAAGTGCTTGCCGATTTGTAATTCATGAGAGCAAACCAAAAGAGCGCTTCAGGCATTCGTCTGAAGCGCTTTTTTGGTTTGATTGCGGAATAAAGGATAAGGAAATGTTGGTGATCAAACAGAGGCTCATGCTAAAATGTAATAGCTCCTATTAATTTTATCGAAGGGGAATGAAAAGGCGATGAACTACATAAACAAGCCTAAGCTGGAAGCTGCGTTCCAAGGCTTCCTAGCGCAAGAGGTCTATCTCCATAGTGAAGCGACCTCCTTCGTATTTGTTCGAAATTTCAAAGTGCGGCTCGAAGAAGCTTTTATCGCAGGCGATGGGCCGTATCGGCTTGCATTGCGCTTTGATGAAATAGGCTGGCTGCGCTCGGAAGGTCTCACTCATCATGAAATAAGGACGGACGGTAAGCTGCTGCTTGCCGGCTTTGACGAGTATGGAAGGATGAATGTCGCTCTTCACCTAGGAAAGGAGCCGTTTCCGGATTGATAATAAATGCTAATAATCGAAAGCAAAAGCTGCTGGCCGTGTTTGCTCATCCTGACGATGAGTCCTTTATATGCGGTGGAACGTTGGCTAAGTATGCGAGCATGGGGGCTCAGATCACGCTTGTAAGTGCCACTCGGGGAGAAATGGGGCGCCGGATGGGAAATCCGCCTTATGTAAATAGAGAGTCCATGCCTGAGATTCGGGAAAAGGAGCTGCGGGAAGCTTGCGAAGCGCTGGGCATCCAGCGTCTGGAATTTTTCGATATCCGTGATAAAATGGTCGAGTTTTATGATTTCAACCGATTGATCGAAAGAATAGGAGCGTTGATGGATGAGATCCGTCCTGATGTAGTACTGACCTTTCATGAAACGTTAGGCGGACACCCCGATCACTGTGCCATTGGGAAAGCAGCCACCGCGGCTTTTCACCGAACCCGGCAGCAGGGCTCCCTCTATTTCATCAGCTTTGGAAATGCAATGGAAGCCCCCGAGCCATTCGGTTACACGAAGCAGGACATTGTGAAAATCGATGTTCGGGAGCATTTGGCGGCCAAGCTCGCAGCATTCCGTGCACATCGGTGCCAAACCGAAATTGACGAGTGGGTATGGCAGCCGGATCGGGAGGCGCTTGCTAGGCTTGGTCGATATGAGTATTTTATCGCTGGGAAGCAAGCCTCCAAGCCTCTTGTCGCCGATGATTTATTTCAACCCTACTCTGCGGAATGAGTTATTGTCCTTTTTCGTTTAGGGCACTTGACGCGAGTGTTTGCAGCACCATATTGTCCATCGGCGGGTTGTGGAGACCCGCTCGAACATCGCGATAATAGCGTTCTAAGGGCAGGTTTTTGGATAAGCTGGCGCCGCCCACGATTCGCATGGCCATGTCGACCACTTTAATCGCGTTATTCGTAGCGACATACTTTGCTAGTCCCAGCTCAGGCCGCAATGACAGTCGGCTTTCCTTGTCGCGATCCCAGCGGTCAGCGGCTTCATAAACGAGCGAGCGGGCCGTCCTGAGCTCGATTTCCATCTGTCCAATTGCCTGTTGAACCGTTGCTAGTTCGGCGATTGGGCCTGGAAGATGATTCGGACGATAGGCTTGTGCGAAGGAGATCGCATAATCACGCGCGGCGATTGCAATGCCTAGGTAGCAAGCAGGGATATGAAGAAGCCAGCCTCCGCCATCATCCGTGCCTTTTCCGGTGAGCCGGTGTTCATCGGGAACGTAGACCTCGCGCATAACGACATCATGGCTTCCTGTTCCGCGCATGCCGATTGTATCCCATGTTTCGATAATACTGACCCGGTCGTTCTTAAAGATCAGAAAATCAGCTGTCGCTTCTTCCTCGGACATATAAGCGGTTACGACAAACCGGTCAAGTATAGGCGACAGGGTGCTGAACGTTTTGCGGCCTGTAATGAGCCAGCCGTTTTCTGATCGGACCGCGGTTGTTTCGGGCCTGCCGCCGCGGCTGGGGCTTCCTGATGCGGCTTCGCTTGCAAAAGTATTGATCATAGCTCCATTCGTTACGACTGCACGGCAGAGCTCGTCAAACAGTGTATCCGGCCATTTCCGAGTCGTTCGCAGGTGGAGCATTTGTCCGAGATGCCAGCCGACTGCCAGCGCAGTCGAACCGTCTCCGTATGCTAAGCGCTCCTGCAGCGATACGAGTTCGTGAAGCGATGCCTCGTCGCCTCCAAATATTTTCGGTACCGTAAGCTTTAAGTAGCCAGCATCCTGTAAGTCGGCAAAATTGTCATGCGGGAATGAGCCTTCCCGGTCATGGTTATTCGCTCTTTCAGCAAAACGGATGGCTAACGCATCTACTTTCTCGGCATATTCCCTCTCCGCTGCACTGCGGATATATTGATTGATTAATCGTCCCATTTAAGATGCACTCCTATCATCAATACGTCAGTTCCTTTCTCGCATTTTACCATAACCGGAGGCCATTCTGACCATTGCATAATGAAAAGCGAAATAAAGGGGAACCATCATGAGAAGATTAGCCGCATATTATTTTTTGTTTTACTTAGCGTTATCGGTCTATATGCCGTATATGAGCCTATATTTCAGCGATAAAGGATTCAGCAATACAACAGTCGGGCTCATTTTATCTTTGTGGGCATTGGTAAGCGTCATTGCTCAGCCTATCATGGGCATGCTGAATGACCGTTCAAGCAATCCCCGTATAATACTGCTAGTATCGGCGATTGCAGCACCTGTCATCGGGACCTTGTTTTATTACTTTGACAATCTGTACGCGATTATTACGCTTTCCCTTTTCTTCTCATGGTTCCAGTCCTCTATGGGACCGCTCAGCGATTCCATTGCCGTAGAGATAGGGAAGAGGGATGGATTCTCCTTCGGAAGCATAAGGCTTTGGGGGGCGCTTAGCTATGCAATCGGTGCCTTTATAACGGGTTTTTTATATGAAAAATACGGCTATGACTACATATTCTTTTATTATTTGGCCGTCAATTTGGTCTTAACGTTCATTCTATTTATGCTCCCAAAAACAGAACCTGCGCAAAAGAAAACAACGATTTTCGAGCAGATGAGCGAGGTTGTGGGCAATAGGCCGTTTATCCTTTTTGTCGGAGTCAGCATGCTGACATTTATGTCGGTTGCGATCAACTTTTCGTTCTTGCCTATCTATTTCAAAGAGCTTGGATTTGATAAAAGTCTGCTTGGCAGCGCGTTTGCAGTGGCGGCTATTATTGAAGTGCCAATGTTTTGGATATCGGCTAAGCTAAGCCGTAGAATCGGTCGGTTCCGTGTGCTTTTTATAGCTTCCGCCATTTACTCCGTTAAATATTTGTTTTTATTTACTTTCGCTGATGTTTATTTGACGTTAGCCATGCAGCTATTGGACGGGATCGCTTTTGCTTTTGCCGCGGGTACGGCAGTCGAGGTGGTCGAGAGCTATTCCAGTGTCCGTACGAAAGCGACGATGCAAACGATTTTCGCAGCGGTTACCTGGGGGCTGGGCGGCATTGTTGGCAATGCCGTAGGCGGCTTAATTGTCGATCATTGGGGTGTACAGGCGTTATATTTGATCTTGGGCATTTTGTGCGCGGCAGCTTCGGGCATGTATATCTTTTTACAAAAACGATCGCCGAACCGCCTCCCTATGTCCGGCTTGTAATTCGCTGCCCGCGTGAAAATGAGGCAGCCGCGAAGTCGTCTAACCGACTCTGTGGCTGCCTCATTTTTGATATAAGACTGCGATACGACTGTTTTTGCCGCAGAGGACTGCGACAGCCTTTTACGCTAGTCACTTTTAGAACATAGGGAATACATAACGTACTAGGAAATACAAGGCTCCGAAAAAGATGAGGACATAGGCAGCATATTTGATGAAGGTAGATGCGACCAGGCTGGAATCAGACTTCTTCTCCACATGACGTTCTTCAATATCGAGATTACGTTGCGTTGCCATTTGAACCACTCCCTTTAGTGATTTTGTTATTCTCCATTACCCTCGTGAGTGCGTGCTGAAACAAGGGGTATACATGCGATGCTGCTGCATATCAATCCGTTCACTTATTTGCAGCCTACAATAAACGTTGTTGCACCTATCGATAATTTTCGATCATTTCTCGGGAAATAGTCGTATGCAAGGCGCATTCCGCAGCAGCGGGGCTTGTTTGATTGCGGCAGGTGATATCCTCTTTAGTTATTTTCCAAATGCCGGTTCTAAATGGAGAGGTTCTGAATATAGTAGATAACGAAGCCCTATTGCTGCAGGTCTGCCAAATCACTTTGCAAAACAATAGAATAGGGCAGCAGGAGGAAAAACGTTGAATGAAGGTTGGAATCAGTTGCAGAAAAGCGCGGAGAGAAGCCATAGCAGCAGGGATGTATTATATGAGCTTGAGCAAACAATAACAGAGCTTGAAATTTATTTGAAAACAAACCCAGAGGATGAAATCGCAATGGTGCAGTACCAACAATTTTTGGATAAACGAAAGGGCTTTACGCTTTTATGGGCAGAGGCTTATGCACAGCTTTCTCTATCGGAAATGCAGATGTAATCAAATAGAGCAAGAATGCCATAAAGATGGACATGCATGATTAAGGCCTTGATTCAATTTTAAGCAATGCTGAATGATGATGTTTAAGTAAATAGGAATGAGTCTAAAAGATGCTAGTGAACAGGAAGCTGTTCTCTGGCATTTTTTTGTGCAAATCTTCTGGAAAAGAGTCTAACGTACTAAAAAACTTATTAGTCTGCGAATGGTTTAAAAAAGAGATAAGCATCAGCTTGGGGGAAACATAATGAGAATCAATCCGGCTTTACAAAAGAAAAGAAAAATTTTAAAGACGATACTCGTTCTTTTTACCGCCTTATTGGTCATCGTATTGCTTGGCGGATGGACAACCTTTCGGATTCTGATCAACGCACAGGATATTGCCAGGCTTGATGTGCCGCTGCCTGCAGCAACGATCCTGTACGATCAAAGCGGAGCAGAAGCTACCCGTATTTCATTTAATAAAATCGAGGAGATCGGATATGACGACATTCCCAAACATATGGTGGATGCTGTCGTAGCGGTAGAGGATAAACGGTATTTCGAACATGACGGCATGGATATGCGGGCGATTGGCCGAGCATTTGTTACGAATTTCACCTCAGGAGGAACGGTCCAAGGCGGCAGCACGATTACGCAGCAGCTGGCTAAAAATGTTTTTTTGTCGCAGGAACGGACCTGGTCGAGGAAATGGAACGAAGTGCTGCTTGCCAAAAAAATCGAGGAAAATTACAACAAGCAGGAAATTATGGGGATGTATCTGAATCAAATTTATTTTGGCGAAGGGGCTTGGGGGATTAATCGCGCAGCGAGTACATATTTTGGAAAAGAACCCAAGCAGCTCACTATAGCGGAAGCCGCATTGCTGGCCGGCATGGTAAAGGCGCCTTCGGCACTTACTCCCTATAAGCATAAGGATAAAGCGCTTGAGAGAAGGAATGTTGTTCTTCAGCTAATGAAGGATCAAGCTTTAATCAGCGATGAGACATACAGCAAGGCTGTTAATGAGCCCATTCGTTTATTAAGCTCCAAGCCTAACAGGATAGATGATATTAGTTATCCTTATTATGTGGATCAGATTATCCGCGAGGCGATGACAGCGTACGGACTATCGGAGAACGAAGTTCTTCAGGGCGGGCTGAGAATATATACGGAATTGGATACAAAAATGCAGCAAGCGGCCGAGCAGGTTTACGCGAAGGAATCACTATTTCCGGATAGTTCCGCCGATCAGCTTATTCAAAGCAGCGCTATCTTGATTGATCCGCGAAATGGCGGCATTCGTGCGCTTGTGGGAGGAAGAGGAGAGCAGCCCTTTCGCGGATTTAACCGGGCCGTACAGCTAAAGCGCCAGCCGGGCTCAACGATCAAGCCGGTAGCCGTTTACACGCCTGCACTAGAAATGGGCTATAAGCCGAATGATGAGCTGGTGGATGAACCGATTAATATGAACGGCTATGAGCCTCAGAACGCAGACGGCTCCTTTCACGGCCGAGTATCTCTATACGAAGCGCTTATTAACTCTTATAATATTCCGGCTGTGAAGCTATTAAACGAGATGGGTATTCAAAAAGGTATCGATGCAGCCGAACGATTCGGTATTCCATTGACAGATGAGGACCGGACGCTCGGTCTTGCCCTGGGCGGTCTGCATGAAGGAGTAGCACCGATTCATATGGCTGAAGCTTTCGGCGTGTTCGCCAATGACGGCGTACGCATGCATGCGCATGCCATTACACGAATAGAATCCGCGGATGGTTCCGTGCTCGCAGAATTTGAGCAAAGCACAAGCAGCGAGAAGGTAACGGAGCCTGCAATTGCGCGCACGATGACAGCTATGCTGGAGGGTGTTATCAAGGAAGGCACGGGTGAAGCTGCCGAGCTGGAGGGCCGCCCGCTTGCCGGAAAGTCTGGAACAACGCAAATGACAGGAACGACAGGCTACAGCGCAAAGGATAACTGGTTTGTGGGCTATACACCTCAACTTGTAGGCGCGGTATGGCTTGGATATGACCAAACGGATAGCAGCCACTATCTTTCAACGAGCTCCAAGGCGGCTGCGGCCGTATTTCAAGCATTATTCACAGGAGCTTTAAAGGATGAGCCGATTCTATCGTTTCCAAAGGCACCAGAGCTTTTTGTGAAAAAGAAGAAAGATGAAGATGATTCTAAAAACGATAATAAATCGGATGAAAAAAATGAACAGAAATCAGATAAGAAACGCGATCGCGAGCGAGAAAAGGAGGAAAAACAAAATAAAAAAGAACGAGAAAAGGATAAAGAAAAAGGCAATGGACGTAATAAGAATCGAGATAAAAACAGCGATGACGATAACGACTAATAGCCATTCGTAATAGAATAAATATAATTCCGGGGACAGATAAGGGAAAGCCGCCGCATGCACTGAGCATGCGGCGGTCTTCCCTTATTTTCCTTTTGCGACCATGAAGCCAATAAAGACTATAGTTAAGCCAATCCATGTTCGCCATGTAGGAGCTTCCCGCATAAAGATAAATCCCATAAGCAGGGAGATAAACATCTCAAGGCCTTTTGAAGCCAGCAGCACATAACCTAGATTTCCAAGTACTTTGTACCCCAGCTTTATGCCGTATCCGATGCATAAATTAGCTATTAAAAATAGCGGCAATGCAAGCAGCTGAAACTTAACGGTAGTCCAAAAATGAGGGTCAATGTGTTTGCTTTGATAAGAGTAAATAAGGTTAACGATGAGCAGACCCGTTAGCAGCAGCGAAGAGCTATAGATATAATTCAAAACGACCTCCTGATATTTTTTGTTCTCTACAAATAATGTTTCCATCATCCAACATTTTTATGAATCGTTGATCAGTTCTGGGATGTGGTGTTTTTTTTAGAATTCGTATATGCTAGATTGAGAGATAAAGGAGCTGATCATATGATCCTGGAGGTAGCTGTTTTACATGTTAAAGAAGGCATGTCAGATGAGTTCGAACGAGATTTCAAGCGTGCGTCAACCATTATTTCCAGCATGAAGGGCTATCGAAGCCATGAGCTTCAAAAGTGCATAGAAGAAAACCAAAAATATATATTGCTCGTAAGATGGGAAACGCTGGAGGATCATACGGAGGGCTTTCGCGGTTCAGCGGAGTATTTGGAGTGGAAAAGACTGCTGCATCACTACTACGATCCGTTCCCGACCGTAGAGCATTTTACAAATGTGGATATAAGCTAGAATGGCTTAAAAGAAGCTTCACTGAAAATAGAAATAGAGGGTGAGCAGCATTCAAGATTTTATACCGTTGCATCTTTGCTTCGACGGCTCAGGCCGAGAAGTAGAAGTATTAGATGTCATACAATTGGACGAAGACTTATATCGCATTGAGGAAAATCCTGTATTTACCGAAAACGTAGCTTTCGGGGATGTTATTCGGGTAAAAACGCTCGAGGATGTTTCCATCTACATAGAAACCATTGAAAAGTCTACGTTTACGCGGCATAATTGGCTGCTGAGCAAAGAGGTTATTTATTCCTTGGAGCTAAAAATGTTAAAAAATAAAATTCGTGATTGGCAGGGGAAGTCACAACAGGTCTTTGGGGGTATCTTTATCGTGAATTTGCCTGCCCATACTGAAATTGATATCAATGACGAGGTTCAAAAGGTGATAAGAATGGTTCAAAAGTAAATCGTCGGTCAGATGCAAAGGAGGAAATGGACATGGAGCTTGGATTAACAGGAAAAATCGCGATTATTACGGGTGGAAGCAAGGGGATTGGCCTGGCAACGGCATTGCTGCTCGCTTCTGAAGGTGCGGAGATCGCCATCGTCGCGCGGGATGAGAAGTCGCTTCAAAGCGCGGCGGAGCAAATCAAGGAACAGACAGGCAAAGCAGTGTTGACAATCAGCGCAGATGTTTCGAAGACGGATGAGGCGGCTCGGGCGGTTGCAGAAACTGTCGCAAGGTTTGGCGGCGTTCATATCCTCGTTAATAATGCAGGAACATCGGCAGCTCGCCCGTTCGAGCAGGTAGAAAATGAAGCGTGGGCAGCGGATTTGGACTTAAAGCTGCTCGGAGCCGTTCAATTTTCCCGCGCCGTTCTGCCCCATATGCGTGAAGCGGGCGGCGGTGCAATCGTCAACGTTACCGCAATAGGCGGGAAAACGCCTGGCGCCTCGTCGCTGCCAACCTCGGTCAGCCGCGCGGCAGGGCTGGCGCTTACGAAGGCGATGAGCAAGGACTTGGCTGCGGACCGCATACGCGTGAATGCGGTATGCATCGGTCTCATTCGCAGCGCTCAAATCGAGCGGATGTGGCAAGCGAAGGCACCTGAGCTAAGCTGGGATGAGTTCGCAGCCGATCCGCGTCACGGCATACCGCTGGGACGAATAGGGAATGCGCGGGAAGCGGCCAATGTGATCGGCTTCCTCGTTTCAGAAGCGGCATCCTTTGTGACGGGTACCTCGGTCAATATCGACGGAGGCATATCGGCGGTGCTCTAGACGATTCTGATAAATAGAAGAGAAGCTCCAGCAGCATGCCTTTCTCAAGGCGGCTGTTAAGAGCTTCTCTGTCGATTTATGGCTTATTTCTTTTGTTGAATACGTTGGTTAAAGCGATCGACGCGTCCGCCTTTATCAGTATTGCGTTGTTTACCGGTATAGAAAGGATGCGAAGCGGAGCTTGTGTCTACGCGGATAACGGGATAGCTGTTTCCGTCTTCCCATTCCATTTTTTCATTCGATGATTTCGTAGAGCCCGTCAAAAATTTGTAGCCGCTGCTCACATCAAAAAACAACACTTGGTGGTAAGTGGGATGTATTCCTTGCTTCATTATATTCACCCGTCCTTTATTAGTAATACTTACGAAATAACTGTAGCTGTATCATAATCGATAATTGTTATCAATGTCAAGGAGACGGCTTGAGCAGTTATTAAAATATGGTATTTGCTAATTTCGCCAAAGTATACTACCATTAAATTATAATCATTCTAAAAGTAAGCCTTTACATAGGTGGGTTTGCTGTTATGTATAGGCTATATAATAAGAGGAGGTATCTCTGCATGTTAAATATCACGGCAGAAATGGACCGAATAAATCGGCATTTGATGGCGAACGGATATAAACTGACGACTCAACGTGAAATTATATTGCGAGTGCTGCTCGAGAACGAAATGGATCATTTGAGCGCAGAAGGCGTCTTCATGCTCGTTAAGCAAAAATATTCAGAGATTGGTCTTGCGACCGTATATCGTACACTCGAGCTGCTGGCAGAGCTTCATGTCGTAGAAAAAATGAATTTTGGAGACGGCGTAGCTCGTTATGATCTTCGCGAAGAAGGACATGAGCATATGCATCATCACCTGATTTGCGATGAATGCGGCTCGCTCACTGAAATCAAAGAGGATTGGTTAAGCGAGATCGAGCAGCGAATTGAACGGGAATTTGGTTTTAAGGTGATTGATCACCGGCTTGATTTCACTGGAACCTATAAGTCATGCGCCAAGGGCGATTGCAAGCGGGGCCGTAAAGCTGTATCTTAATTAGGAAACTATAGAGGGAGCCTTTCCGCAGTAAAAGGGAGAGGCTCTATTTTTCACTAAGCTTCCGTTTTCACATCGTAATGATTATAATTTGCTATAATCGTAATTATTACGTTTAATTATGAGGATATAGCAAAGAGTTGCTAACCCAAGATGGTCATACAAAAGCTTCCTAAAAAATAAAGGAGTGGAGCCGATGCCAAGCCGATCCTTAAATGAAGAAGCAGAGCAGATACTCAGCCGGCAGACGGACGCGCAATGGGATCGCAGGGAGCTGGAGCTGAACGCGTGGGTGACACGAAGCAAACAGAAAAGGAAGGATAAGCTTACAAGGATGCTGGAAGCTTTTGAGGTCGATGCGGAATTGTTTCCTGCGCTTTTCTTGCTCAGGCAGCTCCGAATCCCGACGGAGTTTTCCTGCGCAGGCGTTAGCCTGCTGGATGATCCCTTCGAACATTCTTTGTACGCCTATATAACCATTCAAGCTTCGGATAGGACGGAGGCGTTCGTTCGGTTTGCTTCAGCTTTCATGAAGCAACGTCTTCTAGTTACTTATGAACCGGCTTTCAGCCGCTATGATCTTTCCTCGTTTTTTATCGGGCATAACCGCTCCTTTTGTCTCCTGATGCAGCGGTGTGCCGAGGCATATGAGAGGATAACGCTGCTGAATTTTGACGAAAGCGCCGCTGTCGATTAAGCAACAATTTGTCGGAATCCTTGGGACTTATGTTGCAGTTAGCAATTGCTAAGGATGCGAATTCCTTAATACCGGCATGAAAGAAGAAGCTGTCCGTGGTCATCGACCTGCCGGGCAGCTTTTTTACGAGCGGCGGAAGATGTGTATATTCAACAGCAGCAAGGAAATTTGGTACACGCTGTCCCTAAAATCCGCGTAGCCAGCTGCATTTTATATAATTCCCATTATTATTCAATAATTTATTAAAAATTTGAGATAACCTATTGTATAATAGAAGAGTGCTCTTACAGATTATTATTTTACACAGGACTGAGGGGATATAATGGAGCATGTTCACGGGTCGTATGATAGTTTGTTAGTTATTTTCTCATACATAATAGCGGTAATGGCTTCGTATACGGCACTTGATTTAGCAGGCAGGGTA
Source organism: Paenibacillus sp. 01T443 (assembly GCF_056398325.1). NCBI lineage: Bacteria > Bacillati > Bacillota > Bacilli > Caryophanales > Paenibacillaceae > Paenibacillus > Paenibacillus sp. 01T443. The sequence goes on along the minus strand of NZ_JBFTPE010000002.1, from coordinate 278,097 downwards.
AGCACCTCCAAAGGAAGCACGCGGCTTAGGTGGCTGATGTTTGGCGCTGCTTCAATGGGGATGGGGATATGGTCCATGCATTTTATCGGCATGCTCGCATTAACGCTCCCTATTTCGATTGAATATGATCTAGTCATCGTGCTGTTGTCGGTTTTTGCCGCTATCGGCGCAGCGTTTATTGCGCTGTTCGTTGTAGGGCGAAGCGAGCTGACAGGGTCGCAATTACTAATAGGCGCTCTTATGCTCGCTACCGGGATATCGGTGATGCACTACGTCGGGATGGCTGCGATGCTGGTACCTATTACATATGATCCAATTACCTTTATTTTCTCTATTCTCATCGCGTTTGGCGCATCAATTGCGGCTTTATGGCTGTCTTTTTATTTCCGCAAAGGGGACAAACAAGGGGAATGGTGGAAGAAGCTCGCAAGCGGCGGAATTATGGGGGCTGCTATCGTAGGGATGCATTTTACGGGAATGATGGCCGCTAATTTTCACAACAGCAGCAAGTCTGCGCTTTTTTACGGCATTATTTTGGATCAAAAATGGTTGGCGTATTTTATTACGGGAGGCACTTTTTTTACATTGGGCCTGTCATTATTAGGCATCTATATTTCGAAGCGGCTTGCAATCAAGGATTCAGAACTCGAGCAAAACGAGAAATGGTATAAGTCGCTGTACGAAAATAACCAAGATGGCATTGTATCCGTAGATTTACAGCGCCGGGTTATAAGCCATAATTCTATTGCCCTGCAAATTACAGGCTACAGCAGCAAAGAGGTCGTAAATCAACCGATTTCTTCTTTGAATGAAATCATTGTTCCAGAAGACCAGGAACGCGTAAAGCAGATGTTTCATAGATCATTTGAGGGCGAGACGCTAAATCATGAAACCTCAATCGTCCGTGCAGACGGGAAGAGACTCGAACTAAGCGTTACGAATGTACCTGTCGTGATAGATGGCAAAGTGGTCGGAAGCTATATTATTTTTAAAGATATTACCGAAGAGAAGCAGGCGAAGAATCGAATCAAGCATCTAGCTTTTCATGATGAGCTGACGAGCTTGCCTAACCGCCGTATGTTTAATCAAACCATTGCGGAGGCCATAGAGGAGAACAGCAGCGCTAAGCTGCCATTTGCCGTCATGGTACTGGATATTGACCGATTTAAAATGATCAACGACTCGCTTGGCCATACGGTTGGCGATCAGTTTCTGCAAGAGGTAAGTATGCGGATACAGCAGGCGCTAAAGGGACATGACGCCATGCTTGCGCGAATGGGCGGCGATGAATTCACGCTGCTTTGCCGAAATTATGAATCGCTGGAGACCATCGAGCTGTTGGCCAAGGAGATCATAAAAACGATACAAGCACCGTACCGTCTAATGGACAACGACTTCTACGTTTCCGCCAGCATCGGCATCTCTTTGTTTCCCAGTCATGGGCATGATGCTATTAAGCTGCTGAAAAATGCAGACACGGCTATGTATGAGGTGAAGAAAAAAGGCAAAAACGACTATCAATTTTACTCGAACGAGCTCGATCAAAAGCTGCTTGAGAAAATTGAATTAGAGGGCGATCTTAGGAAAGCCATCGGACGCGGAGAATTGCTGCTTCATTATCAGCCGCAAATCCGAACCGAGGATCATGCGATGATCGGAATTGAGGCACTCGTACGTTGGGAGCATCCGTCCAAGGGATTGTTAAGTCCCGGCCTCTTTATCCCGATTGCAGAGGAGACAGGACTTATTTATGAAATGGGGACTTGGGTGCTGCGCGAAGCCTGCCGGCAAATGCGGAAGTGGCATGATGAAGGCGGACCTCAAATTCCGATCTCCGTCAACTTGTCTTCGCAGCAGTTCCATCAGCCCCAATTGGCAGAGTATATCATGGCCATTTTAGAGGAGACAGGCCTGGAACCGGAATTTTTGGAGCTGGAAATTACAGAAAGCATGATGATGGACGCCTCGCTTTCAAGCAGTATATTGAATCAATTAAACGAAAACGGGATTCGAATCAGCTTGGATGATTTCGGTACTGGCTATAGCTCGCTCAGCTATTTAAAAATGTTTCCTATTCAAAAGGTGAAGATCGACCGGTCCTTTATTCGCGATATTACGGAGAACAACAATGATAGGGCGATCGTATCTACGATTATCGCTATGGCGCAGCATTTGAACATGGAGGTCATTGCGGAAGGCATCGAAACGAAGGATCAGCTTGATATTTTAACGGACAACGCATGCAGAAAGATTCAGGGCTATTATTTCAGCAAGCCGTTATCGGCAAGCGCAGTAGAGCAGCGTTTTTTCATACCCGGACGACAAGAAAAATAAAAGAAGAGGCTGTTCAGAGCAAATTGCCTGGACAGCCTCTTCTTTATTTCCGAATGGTAGTACTGAAAAAAAAGAGAAGATTGAAAAATTGCTGTTGAAATATACATTTTATGTTAATGTACTTAGTGTAAGCATTCGGTTAATATTACCAATTAGTTAGAGGAGGTAATAATGACAAAGAGGATAGCAAAGATTTTGGTTTTTTCGCTGATTGTGATGCTTCTGCAGCAATTGGGCAGTTCGTCGGCCGTAAGCGCCGCCGCGCCTGAGCCTTTTATTTTCCCGACAAAGGATAAGTTTTACGACGGGGTTGAAGTTTTAAACGGTGAGTCAGGAAAAAACTATGTGGGGTATGACAAAGCCTACGGAACAGGGGAGCATAAAACTTATTTGCAGTTTCCGCTTGCTGGAATAAATGCGAGTAAGACGCTGCAATCGGTCAAGCTTGTCATTCCTATTCTTAACGGCTATGTCTCACGCTCACAATCGACAGCGGATCCTTACATTAGTGTGTATAAATCTATTACAGATGATTGGATCGAAGCTGTTAAGGAAACAAGCGAATTACCGATTTACCATCCTGTAAATGACTTTATTGAAAAAAAATCCTTTGATTTTTTGACCTCAAGCAGCGGACTTTTATTAGAGTACGATGTTACCCCCTTTATTTTAACCCAACTAGATTCTTCGGATCAGCAGGCCTCATTTATTTTATCAGGACCAACAGCAAGCGATACGAACCCCGGCGCAGCAGGCATTGTGCAAAATATGATTATGTTTAATCAACAAGAAGCTGACGGAACAACCGGTTTGCCGTATTTGGTATATGAGTATGCCCCTAATCAACCGCCAACGGGTACGATAGCAATCCAAAACGGCAATTTGTATGCGAACAATACAAGCGTAACCCTTAACCTTACCTACACTGACCCGGAAGGTGACGAAGTTGAGGTACAGTTTTCGAATAACAACGTTGATTGGAGCACGAAAGAGTCTATTACCAGCACAAAAGCGTGGAATTTAGCTTCAGGGGACGGACCGAAAACCGTATACATGAAGCTGACCGATGAGGCTGGGAATACGGCCGTCTTAAGCGATTCGATTACATTAGATACCGTTGCCCCGATCATTGGCGGAGTTTCTAATCTGCAGAAATCGAAAGAGACGGTTACGATTACGATTGCGGAGCCTAATTTGTTATCTTCCCTTTTGAACGGCTCATCCATCACCAGCGGACATCAAGTGACCGTAGAGGGAAGCTACTCGCTTGCTGTTACGGATAAAGCAGGTAACATAACGGCATTGAGCTTCAGTATCGACAAAACGCTGCCTACTATAAGCGGAGTAACGGACGGCTCATTCTATAAAATAAATTTGTCGCCTACGTTTACCGACTCTAATCCGGATGCGGTTTTGACAGCCGCCTTAAACGGAGCCGCATACACCAGCGGAAGCATTATTACGGCTGAAGGGACACACACCTTGGTAGTGAATGACGGCTATGGAAACATGGCAACGATCTCTTTTACCATCGATAAAACCGCACCGACTGGCAGTTTATCTATTGAAAACGGCAAAAGCTATGTTAAGGATAAAGCCGTAGCTTTAAAGATTGCCTTTGAAGACATTCACGCTGTTCAAATGCGTTTTTCCAATAACGGATCAGATTGGGATGACGGAGATTGGGCAGCAGCTGAGGTAACAAAAAGCTGGTCTCTGATGGATGGGGGCGGCGAGAAAACGGTCTATCTGCAGCTCAGGGATGCGGCTGGAAATACGAATGAATACATTGACACCATTATTGTGGATTCCGTATTGCCGCTTATTACGGGAGTAAGCGACGGAGATAAGTTAAACCATGATGCGGTGATTACCTTTAATAAAGGCACAGCGCAGCTGAATGGCAATGACTTCAGCAGCGGAAGCAGCGTAAGCGCGGAAGGGAACCATACGCTTGTTGTAACAGATGAAGCGGGCAATATGGCATCCGTCAGCTTCAGTATCGACAAAACGCGGCCGACGGTGAGCGGAGCAGCGGATGGAGCGTTTTACAATACGGATCGCCAGCTAACCTTTGCCGATAACAATGCCGGGGCTGCAGCGAAGCTGAACGGCAGCAGTTATGCGAGCGGCACCAGCATTACGGCGGAGGGCGATTATTCGCTCGTCGTAACGGATGCATACAGCAACAGCGTGAATGTTTTGTTTACGATCGACAAAACGGCGCCGAGCGGAAGCATTGTCATTAATGATGGCGATTTGGAAACCACCGGCTCATTTGTCAAGCTTTCGTTAGAAGGTACGGATGCCAGTGCGGTCATGAAGCAATTATCTAACGATGGAACGGCTTGGACGGCGGTTCCCCTGGCAGCTTGGGAGCTTTCAAACGGCTTTGGGGAAAAGACGGTTTACTTGGAGCTAACGGATGCGGCTGGTAATAAGAAGGTGGTTTCGGATACGATTCTCTATCGATCCATCCCGGTTTTGAATGATAGCAGCGTGAATGGGTTAGAGGACACGGAGCTTCATTTTGGGATCAATGACTTCTTATATACCAATGCGGACAGTAAAACGCTTGATGAAATCACGATTGTGTCGCTCCCGGCAAACGGCAAGCTGATGCTTAACGGAGCTGTAGCCGCAGTAAACGTAAAGATTGCTTTAGCAGACCTAGCTCATCTAAGCTTTGTACCGGACCAAGATAGGTCTGGACTTGCAAGCTTTGAATGGAAGGGGTCGGCTTTTTCCGTTCCGGCCGTAGATTCAGTCCAAATGCTGATTCATGTTGCTCCAGTAAATGATGCGCCTAGCGTTCAAAATGCTTCATTCTCCACCACGGGCAGCGCCAAAGTTGAAGGTCAGCTTACTGTGAGAGATGTGGATAATGATTCGATTACTTTCGCGGTCGTTGTACAGCCTGCTAAAGGGAAGCTTACTTTAGATGCTGCTAACGGTAAATTCAGCTACGAGCCCGAGGCAGGCTACTATGAGGTTGTAACCTTTACGTATAAAGCGAATGACGGTCAAGCCGATTCGAACACGGCTTCGGTTACGATAGTGAATCATCAGCCTGCAAACAGCGGTAACGGGTCGCCATCTGCACCACTGGTTGAAATAGAAGGCATTAGCAACCAACCCGGCGTTAAAGCAGAGGTTGTACTGAAGGATGGGAAACCCGTTCTCGTTGTTTCGCTGAACGGCGAGAAGCTGACCGAGATCATCAAAAACCTAAAGGATAATGAATTAACGATTGATGTCGGCGATGCGCACCACAATGTGGAATTGGCAATGGATTTGGCGTTGATCAAGCAGCTTAATTCGAGCGGCAGCACGATAAAGCTGGTTCAAGGCGGCACCGGATACGGGTTGTCAGCATCGGCTATCCGGGATGTATTGAAAGATTGGAATAACACGACTGCGCAGTTGAAAATAGCAATTAAACAAGCGGATGCGGCAACTTCCGCTAAGCTGGAGCAGCTCGCGAAGGATAAAGGTTATTCCTTGCTGGTAACGCCTATGAGCTATCAGCTCTACTTCCAAATTGGGGAAACCAGAATTAATTTATCATCGATTAAAGGCTATATCACGATTTCTTACGGACAGGATGAGATGAAAGGAAAACAACCGAAAACGGCTGTACTTCTGCTGCCTAACGGGAAGCTGGTGCATGTTCCGACCAAGATCAGCAATCTCGAAGGCCAGTTCGAAATTAAAGTACACAGCTTTGCCAATGGCATCTTTACCTTAATCGATTACAAGAAAACATTCGAGGATGTCGAAGGCTGGTCTAAGGTATACGTCGAGGAATTGGCGTCACGTCTTGTAGTCCAGGGAACAGGTGACGAGACGTTTGAGCCGGACCGCGGCGTTACCCGCGCCGAGTTCTCGGCTATTATCACCGGCGCACTTGGTTTATACATGGAGAACGGAACGGAGAAATTCTCAGATGTAAGCGAAGACAGCTGGTATGCAGCGTCCTTGGCAGCAGCTTCTGAGTATGGGCTGATTAACGGATATGAGGACGGTACATTCCGGCCTAATGAAGAAATATCTCGTGAGGAAGCCATGGTTATTTTAGCCCGCTCATTTGAACTCATGGAGCTGAAGCCGACCTTCTCGCAAGAGGAGCTGAATGCGAGCCTTGCATCCTTCGAGGATAATGATGAGCTGAACAGCTGGTCGCGAGCCTCCATTCAGTTGACGGTTCTTCTCGGAATTGTGAACGGAAGCAACAATCAGCTTCATCCATCGGAACCGATGACGAGAGAGCAGCTGGCAGCCGTAACCGTAAAGCTGTTGAAGACCGGCCAATTCATCTAAGGAGATCGCTATGAACCTTAAATTAGAGGAAGGCTTGGCGGATGAGCGTATGTTTTTCGAGCTTTACGCCGAGACGCGCAGGGAGGAAATAGCAGGCTGGGGCTGGGGAAAAGATGAGCAGGAATCATTTCTAGCCATGCAGTTCCGGTTTCAGCAGCAATCCTACCGGATGGTGTACCCTGATAGTCAAATCCGCCTTATCACTATGAATGGTCAGCCTATTGGTAAGCTTCATACCGCCATGACCGGAAATGAGAAGGTGCTGGTTGATATTATTCTAGCCCTTGCGAGTCGAAATAAGGGGATAGGAACAATGCTAATAGCGATGCTTCAGGAGGAGGCCCGGATAGCGGGCCTCTCCTTACGGCTAAACGTAAGGCTCGATAATCCGGCTAAACGATTGTATGCAAGGATGGGTTTTGCGCTCTTCCTAAGGGACGAGCTGCATGAACAAATGATATGGAGAAGCACTGACCACGAGGTTATCGGTACTTCATAATGCCGATTGCTTATAGAAATTACTAATTTAATTTAAGAAAGGGGTTAGCGCAATGGAACCATATGTTGGAGAAATTCGAATGTTTGCCGGTAATTTTGCTCCAGAGGGGTGGGCTCTTTGTAACGGGAATATCATTCCGATTGCAGAAAACGAGGTCTTGTTTATGCTGCTAGGCACAACATACGGAGGCGACGGGCAAACGAACTTCGGTCTGCCGAATTTAGCGAGCCGTATCCCGATCGGTCAAGGGACTAACCCGCAAAATGGAACGACATACACGCTAGGTGAACAAGGAGGTACAGAGAACGTTACCCTTACTGTGAATGAGCTTCCTGCTCATACGCACCCTGTTTATGCTTCGGATGCGCCGGGAACGTTAAATTCACCGAACGGTGCCGTATGGGCAACGCAAACCTCGAAAAATATTTATTCAAACGCAGCAGCTGAAGGGCAAATGAATCCGCAGTCAATTACGCCTGCTGGCGGCAATCAGCCGCATGTTAACATGATGCCTTACTTGCCAATTAATTTTATTATTGCGCTTGCCGGCGTGTTTCCGCCACAAAGCTAAGGAGGGGTTCAAATGTCAGAATCATTTATCGGCGATATTCGATTATTCGGTTTTGGTTATGCTCCAAGAAATTGGGCGTTTTGTCAGGGACAGCTTTTGGCTATCAATTCGAATCAGGCTTTATTTTCAATCTTAGGAACGACCTATGGGGGAAACGGTTCAACAAACTTTGCTTTACCTGACTTACGGGGCAAAGCACCGGTTCATGTCGGCATCGGTATCCACTTAGGTCAAACTGGGGGAGAAGCGACTCATACGTTATCCGTTAATGAGCTGCCCGCTCACGCTCATTTTGCCCAAGCCGTTGAACAGGCGGCGACTGAGTATTCGCCAATCGCTCATACTTGGGCGATTCCGGGTGTTAACAGCGGCTCTTATTCTCAAACACCGAATACGACAATGAGCCCGAATGCTCTTTCAACAGCTGGCGGAAGTCAGGCGCATGCTAATATGCAGCCTTATTTATCATTGAATTATTGTATTTGTATCAGTGGCATTTTCCCGTCTCGCAATTAGAAAATGTAAGGAGGAGTATTAATGGCTGACGCATATGTAGGTGAAATTCGTATTTTTGCAGGCAACTTCGCTCCTAAGGGCTGGGCGTTGTGTGAAGGGCAATTGCTGCCGTTAGCTCAAAATACCGCGTTATTTTCATTATTAGGCACAATGTACGGGGGGGACGGGAAAACGAACTTTGCTCTTCCTGATCTAAGAGGGGCGGCGCCGATGCAGCAGGGGCAAGGTCCTGGCTTGACGGAACGTTATCAAGGGGAGTCTGGCGGCAGCCCAACCATTAATTTGTCAACGAATGAAATTCCGGCACATCTGCATGCTCCTGCTGCTGTAGCTGTCAGCAACGTAAGCTCGCCGGCAAATGCGGTATGGGCAGGCCTAGCGCAAGGGCGCGGTGTACCGCCTGTTTACGGCACTTCAACGGCGCAGGCGATGAACCAACAGGCTATTGGCGCAACCGGACAAAGCATGCCGCATAATAATATGCAGCCTTATTTAGGCGTGAATTTCATCATCGCTCTTAATGGCATTTTTCCTCCTAGGTCGTAGCATCATCTCGAAAGGCAGCGGCGCATGATTTACATACGCATGCTTTGCCGCGCTGCTGTTCGGGAATCTTCCGCAGCAGCTCTTCCGGGAATTTTTCATGGAAGCACCAGCATACTTCTTGATTTTCTTCAAAAGCTTTGATTCCGCATTCATTGGACCCGCCGCATAACGGACAATTCATTAGCTCGCGCTCCTCATCTTAATGAAACAGCCCTTTCGCTTAAGCGAAAGGGCTGTTTCGCATATTATATCGGGAATTATTCAGACGCTGCTTGGAGCACGAACTTCTCAATGACGTGGCGAACGCCTTCCTCGTTATTAGACAGCGTGACATAGTCAGCGATATCCTTAAGGGATTGAATAGCGTTCCCCATAGCTACGCCTAGGCCGGCAGCGAGAATCATTTCATTGTCATTCCAAGCATCGCCGAGGGCAATGGTTTGATCCATGGTACAGCCCAGATGCTCGGCCATAAATTTAAGGGCATGCCCTTTCGTACCTTCCTTATGCATAAACTCCAGATAATGCGCCTTCGACTTTGTAATATGGACGCGATCGCCAATAAGAAGCTTAAGCTGCTCAGCGACTTCATCGAGCCGGGCGGGATCGTCGATCATCAGCATTTTGTTCATGGGAAAATCCAGCAACTTGTTGAAGTCAGGCTCGATTTTGTAAGGGATGTTAGAGAGCTTGGAATAAGCTTTTATTTTATCGTTATCCTCTGTGCCATAAAGCTCGTCATCGACATAAAGCTGCAGATGAAGGCCGTTTTCCTCAGCAAATTTATGAATCTCCTTGGCCGCGTCAATAGGGACGTTTCTCTCGTACAGTACTTGTCCGTCAAGCAGAGTTTTGACGAGGGCCCCTTGATAAGTAATAATAGGAACATTGAGTTCAATTTGCTTAGCGATCTTTTGAGCGGAAGCAAACATGCGGCCGGTTGCCAGCGTTACCGTCACACCTTGTGCGATAGCGGCCTCCAGGGCATGCTTCGTGCCTTCCGTTACGATTAGTTCATCCGTTAATAACGTGTCGTCAACATCAATTGCGATAAGTTTATACATACTAGCGGTGAAGCTCCTCTCCAGCTCTTAATAGTTAAGATTAGGTTGATTGTAGCTAAAATGTCCCACACATACAAGACTGCGCGTATGCTTTCGAAGTAAGTTTTGTTTCACAAAACTAAGCGTATGCTTTCGAAGTAAGTTTTACTTCGTAAAACTTTTGAGGAGATGAACAGATGAACTATTTTACATCAGCGGCTGCGAAACAACGATTTCTTTCATTCTGCGTGCTTGGGGCGGTAGCATTTACGGCCATTGGCTTTGCAATCGGGCTTCTTTGGATGGGAAACCGCTATCCGATGCTGAAAGAACCAGCCTTTCAGCAATTTACGGTTACGTACAACAAAATTATAAATGATTATTTAAACGGAGCAGAGCCGAAAAAGCTGATCAACGGAGCGGCGGTAGGCATGGTCAGCTCGCTTGAGGATCCTTATTCCCGCTATTTGGTTGAGGAGAAAGGCGATGCGTACACACAGTCCTATGAAGGAGAAATATACGGAATCGGTGCGGAGCTCCGGGAAGAAGAGGGCGAGTTTATTATTACCGGACTCACGAAAGGGGCTCCTGCAGAACGCGGAGGGTTGCTGCCGGGAGACATCATTATTTCCGTGGATAATCAAAAGCTGAGCGGTAAAACGTTCGATGAGCTGCTCGGTATTATTAGAGGCAAGGAAGGTACATCCGTGTCGCTTCAGGTGCAAAGACCGAATCAGGAAGAACTCATTGCCCTGACATTGAAGCGGGAAGCGATACCTGTGCATACCGTGACATCGGAGCTTCTGGAGGGCGGCATTGGTCATGTGACGATCAGCCGGTTTGCCGAGAAAACCGCGGATGAATTTGAAGCCGCGATTAAAGAGCTGCAGGAGAAGCAGCCGCTTAAGGGGCTGCTGCTCGATATGCGCTCTAACCCGGGAGGGTTGCTGCAGCCTACCATCAAGATCGCAGACACGCTTATTCCGAAGGACAAAATCATTTTGAATGTCGTATACAAAAACGAACGTCAAACCATTTCCTACAAATCGAAGCAGGAGAAGAAATGGACCATTCCGGTTGCTGTGCTTGTAAACGGGCAGTCCGCCAGCGCGAGCGAGGTGCTAACCGCAGCTTTGAAGGAGTCTGCGGGAGCCGTGGTTATCGGGGAGAAGACGTATGGCAAGGGTGTCGTACAAGCCTTTAATCAATTTAAGGATGGCTCCGTCCTAAGCCTGACCGAAGCGCAGTGGAAGACGCCAGGCGGAACTTGGATCAATAAAACAGGCGTATCACCGGATTTTGACGTGGCGCTTCCCGCCTACACGGAGCTAAGACCGCTTGCGATCGGTACGGACATGAAGGTTGGGAGCTACGGCGAGGACGTGAAGACGCTGCAGCTGATGCTCAAGGAACTTGGCTATACGCCGGCAGGACAGGAAGGGATGTTCGACGAGCAGACCTCGGAGGCGTTGCGGAAATTCCAAACAGCCGAGAAGCTTGAGGCTACAGGCAGCTTTAATGACAAAACAGGCTATCAGCTGCTTGAGCGGCTTCGGGAGAAGCTTGCCAAAGAGGACAGTCAGCTCATAAAAGGACTTGAGGTACTTAAAAATCGCAGTTGACAACGGGGATGATAATCATTATCATCAAATAGAAAGCAAATCCTTCGTTGCGCTGCGGGGTGAATCGGATGAAGAAGATTAAGTATTGCAAAAGGAATTTAAAGAACGGATCGGAACCGATTTATAAGGCTATGAAAAATCGCTATCCGGACATCAAGCAGAAGAAAAGCGATTGCCTTGGTGATTGCAAGACCTGTAAGCTAGAGTGCTTCGTCGTCATTAAGTCGAAGACGGTTAGCGCGCCGTCAGCAGAAAAACTCTATAAGCGGTTAAAGAAAATGATTGGTTAATCATCATATATGGATACATTTACAAGAACGGCATTTGCCGTTCTTTATTTTTATGTTAGAATAAGTACAATCTAGGAAGGTTGAGGTGCATGAGCATGAATGATGGACTAGCAGAAGCATTAAATGAGCAGATGAACTTTGAATTTTATTCAGCGCATGTGTATCTTGCGATGGCAGCGTATTGTTCCGGAGAAAGTCTTGATGGTTTCGCTAACTTCTTCATTGTACAAGCAGAAGAAGAACGGTTTCATGCAATGAAGATATACAAATTTTTGAACGACCGCGGCCGTCGCGCTACGCTTTCTGCTCTTGGAGAGCCGAATAACGAATACGCGTCTATCCTTGACACGTTTGAGCAAGGCTATGGGCACGAGCAGCAAAATACCAAACGTTTCTACAATTTGTCTGATCTTGCAATCAATGATCGCGAGCATGCAACGATCAACTTCCTCAAATGGTTTATCGACGAACAGGTCGAAGAGGAAGCACTCTTCGATAACATTATTCATAAGTTGAAGCGCATCGATAAGGACAGCAACGCGTTCTATATGTTGGACGCAGAATTTGCAGGACGCTCCTTCACGCCGCCGGCGCTGTAGAACCGACCAGTACGACCATACTTAATAATAAAGAAGCCGTTTGCTCAGTAGATCTTTCTACTAGAGGATCGGCTTCTTTTTTATTATGCTTGAACCTTCTGGTGTAGTTTTTTATTTAGGCGTTAATTGTTCGCGTTCTTTTGCTCTTCTGGAATGAGGTTATCGCTGCTATGAAAGCAACAAACAGGGCTATGCTGGCTACCCAAGGATTATACAGAACGGTCCCGTTTAATGTGATGGCGATGCCTCCCGCGCCAGCGCCTGCCGCTAGACCGATCTGCGTTACGGAGGTGTTCAGGCTGATGATAAGGTTAGCTGACTGAGGCACCTTCTCGATAAAGTAAGTCTGTGTAGCCGGACCCATAATAAACATGGACATGACCCATAGCGATATAAGGGCAATGGCAAGCGGGAACGAGTGGATTGCGAGGGGCAGTAGGGAGAGTGCGGCAACATGTATGACCATGCTGATGATCATCATCCGAACGCTTCCCCATTTGTCGACGGCCGAGCCGCCAATACGTGAGCCGACGGCACCGGCAATTCCGAATGCGAGCATCATAATGCCAATGGAGGAAGTGCTCTGGTGCAGGACCATATCCAAGAAGGACGTTAAATACGTAAACATAACCGAGTTCCCGAACTCCCTAAACAATACGAGCAGCAAGGCGAAAAGAATGACCGGATGAGAAAGCACACTGAATTGTCTGGCAAAAGGGACCAGAGCGTCACCTTCAATATCAGGCAGCATGAGCGCCATAGCGATCAAGATGGCAAAGCTGCCCGCGGCGAGAAACAAGAAAATCATCTGCCAAGAGAATAGATCGGTAAGAGCTATGCCGATAGGTACACCAAGAATCATGGCACTGCTAAAACCAAGAATAATTGTGCCGATCGCGCTGCCGATTTTCTCGGGGGGAACGAGCTTGGCAGCGGTGCTAAAGGCAGCGACAAGCAAGACGCCGGAGCTTGCGCCAAGGATGATCCGCGATGTTAGCAGCATAGTAAAGCTGGTACTTAGGAAGGAGATGGCGTTACCGATAATGAAGAAAAGCATAGCTAGGAGCAGAAGCTTCTTGCGCCCCATTCGCGCCGTCAACGAGATGACGATCGGAGTTCCGATGGCGAATGCGAGCGAATAGACAGTGATGAGCTGCCCAGCCACAGCCACCGAAACAAGCAGTTGATCAGCTAAAATATTCAGAATGCCAGCCACGACCAGCTCGGAAGTTGCGGTGAAGAAAACGGCTGCCGTTAAAATATAAATGACCAATCGATTCATAGATAACAAATCCTCTCTCTTGTGTATTCTAGCATCGGAGCGAAATGATTAGCCTTTTTCAGCCGGCTTGCCGCGTCCGACGAAGCTCATGATTGAATTATAGTTAAGCAACTTTATTTATGTAAGAACGCAAAGCATTTGGACATCATCCAGTTATTTTGACTAACTAACTTAAAGTAAGTGAGAAAAGCGGTTAGCATGACAAAAAACCGCTAAGGGAATAAATCCATTAGCGGTAACAAAGATGACGTGCAATCCGATTATGATGTTTTGCCGACAGCATCGCTGCTTTGTTTCGGATTGCCCCACTTTTGCACCCATTTGTCCATTTCCTTTAAGGCTGCTTGAAAATCGCTGCCTTTCTCAGTCAGTGAGTACTCTACGGTTACGGGGACAGTCGGAAACACTTTGCGGAGCACGAGACCGTTTTTCTCCAAATGGCGAAGTGTGTCGGTGAGCGATTGGGTTTTGACGATCGAAACGTTGCGCTGCAGCTGGTTGAAGCGCTGAGGCCCATTAAGCAGCTCTTCTAGAACGAGGAAAGCCCATTTGGCTCCTAATATTTGCAGTACCTCGCAGATGCTGGAGCTGGCTGTTTCCTTGCAGTCATTGTTTTGGCTTTCTTGCTCAGCCATTGGATACTCCTCCTAATCAAAAGAAAGCTAGACTAGCATCGTAAATCGAACTTACTGTCATTTTATGCTTTCATTATGAGCAAACGCTCTTCATCATGTCAAATAAAGATTAGACGGCAAATCTTTAAGCGGCTTATTCCTTTAAACCGTTTTCTACATGGAACTTCATATGCCAGTATAGTAAGCTGATATTATATGAAATGGGAGGGATCATCTATTGCAAACGATGTTTCGTTACAATTGGCTGGTTAGAGAGGAATGGTATCGTTGGTGCGAGGATGTACCTGTGGAGGAACTGCTGCGCAGCCGTACTGGCGGCGTTGGAGGGATTTTGCATACTCTCTTCCATATCATTGACGTAGAGTGGAGCTGGATCCGTGTCCTGCAAGGTAAATCCGATTTTCAAGAAAGCTTTGCGAATTATCAAACCTTGGAGAAGGTACGTGCGTTGGATCAAGCTTTCAGAGAGGATGTTGAGAATTTTGTTCTCTCCTGGGATGCGAGCATGGAGGCTCGTCCTTTCTATGACACCAAGCCAGACGGCAGCGAGGCTATTGATGCATGGGGCGAGATAATGCGTCATGTCATCGCTCATCACATTCATCACGTCGGTCAGTTGTCCGTTTGGGCAAGAGAGATTGGCAAGAAGCCGGTATCTGCAAACGTAATCGGAAAAGGGCTAATCGACATATCTGTTAAATGATAGCTGGGTCACATTGTGCAGCAATGGGGGATAATATGCAAAATATATTCGAGGTCGCTCATACTTTAGTTAACCATGTTCGTGTTAATTTTCCGGAAGACATAGCTCTCATTGCATATTACGGTTCGTATGCGCAAGGAACAGCTGCAAAACGTTCAGATCTGGATTTCTTTTTCATTCCAGCCACATCCGATGGTTACAGGGCAAGCCTCCAATTTGTTTTAGAGGACATAAGCTTCGATTTCTGGCCTATCAGCTGGGAAAGAGCAGAGCGAATGGCCTCGTTCGAAGAGCCGCAGACTACGATTATCGCAAATTGCGAAATATTGTACGTACGCTCAGAAGAAGACCGTGCTCGTTTTCTTAAGCTGCGCGAAACAACTTTACAAATGTCCCGGCAGAGACTGAAGCTCGCTGAGAAAGCGGAAGCAGGATTGCGGGAGGTTTATGTTCATTTATATAAAATGAGCCGGATAGAAGCGGCTGGAGACTTATCCGTTTTTCGTACCGAAGCCTATAATATTTTGACAAAGTTGTTCCAGAGCCTCGCCTTATTAAATGGTACCTATTTCACCAAAGGCTGGGGAAAGAATAAGGATCAAATTATGCAGCTGCCCCTAAAGCCGGCTGAACTTGAAGAGCGCTTGCATAAAATAATGATCTCCCGAATAACGAATGAGATCAGAGAATTATGTGAAAAGCTCACGCAGGACACACTGGATATCGTGTTAGAATTGAAAGAAGCCTATGCCGAGGCGTCATATCCCGATAGAATGCATGGTTTTTATGAGGAGATCAAAGGGATTTTGGATAAGGTGCGGACCGCATGTGAAAACGAGAACTACGAATCGGCTTTTTTCGGAGCGCTTGCTGCGCAGGACGAGATCGCACGGGCCTTATTTTACGCTGAAAAGGGTTTTTCGGTAAATCTGGGCTTGGAAGGCCAGGCTTTGTATAACCGGTTAGGTTTCCCCGATTTAATTCCGCTGCTTGATCCCTTAGATTTCACGACGCTTCTGGAATCGGTCGAACGGCTCGATACTCTTCTGCAAAATCACTTAAAGGAACGAGGCGTGCTCATTCATCGCTTTGAAGGCATCACCTCATTGGTGCAGTTTTTAGAAACGAGATATATGGGCTTTTAGCAAATAAGAAAAGAAGCGGCAGTCAAACACAAGCTTTCCTGTGATTGGCTGCCGCTTTTATTGGGGCTATACGGATTCATTATGAATGAGTGCCAGGAACGAGTCGACCAGCTCAGGATCAAAATGGTGACCGCGCTGTTCTCTGATATATTCAAGGGCACGCTGTTCGGACCACTTTTCTTTGTAAGGACGGATGCTCGTTAACGCATCAAAAACATCAACGACACTTACGATACGGGCCTCTATAGGAATGTCCTCGCCGGTTAGTCGATGCGGATAACCAGTGCCGTCCCATTTTTCATGATGGTGCAAAATAATATTTTTGCTCATTTCAAGCTCCTGGTTAAATAAATCATCATTCAGCTCCGCATAAATTTTATCGATGATATCGACGCCGATCTGAGTATGCATCTCGACGATTTGCCGTTCGTAATATGCAAGCGGGCCGGGCTTGTACAGAATGCCTTCAGGAATTCCTGATTTGCCGATATCATGCAGGATGCTTGAATGGGAAATCCGGTTGACAAGCTCTTCGGACCAACCGAGCCACAGGCGATCATTATGAAAATGGGTCAGCCGCTCCGTTAAGTCGCGTACGCGTACAAGATGCTGTTCGATACCGGGATCCCTTATTTCACAAGAGATGGCGAGAACCTTCAGCATTGAGCTTTGAATGGAGCCGATCCGCTCCTCCGGCAAATAAAAGCCGCTCTTTAGCTTTTCCAGCTCGCGAAAGATCCCGATATAGTAGAGCTCCCCTCCGACGGGCAATGGCGTAATCGTAATCGACGAATGCCAGATGCTGCTGTCTTTACGGCGATTGGTGAAAACCCCAGACCATGATAAACCTTGACTCAGCGCTTGCTTCATTTGCTCATGCGTCTCAATTGACGTATAGGATGTACGTAAAATGCCTGCATTTTTTCCGATAATATCTGCTGAAGCGTAACCTGTAATCTTCTCGTAAGCTGGATTGACGGCCAAAATGAGATGCTTTATATCCGTTATGATGACGGCATCTGCCAGCTTGAGGTAGGGGCTTAGTTGTTCGTGTATGACGCTCATGCTGCGGATCGCATCTCCTTATATCTTTTTCTTCGGCAAGACCTTCGTTCCTTGCTCCATAGGCGATTGACACAAAGGACATGCCCGAGCCTCGGTTTGTGAATCCTCGTAAGTAATAATACGCTGCCAGACCTGACAGGAAGGGCTGGTACACAGCCAAGACAGAACCGATTCGGAATCGCCGTCCTCCTCTTCTCCATTCCTAAAGGCTGATCGGATAAATCGCGATAATTCTGCGGGTTTGCCCCGGTAAAGCGCGGGAGAGCTGATATACAGCTCCTCTTTCGCCCTAGTAACCGCAACATATGCGAGGCGTCTTTCTTCTTCCAGCGCTTCGGCAAGCGCGTCATCGCCAGTCTGGATAGAGCTGCGGTCACTATGTTTATCGGCGGCAAGCGCGGAGCTGTGCGGGAGTATCCCTTCCGAGACGCCAATCACGAATACGACAGGAAATTCGAGTCCCTTGGATTTGTGGATCGACATCAGCGATATCGCGCTGCGGTTATGATCATGCTTCTGAAGCTGCTGCACGGCAGCATGTTTGTCCGTAATATCATCAATATAGGCTAAAAAAGCCTCGATTGTGTCGTAAGTGCCCGCGGCTGCTTCGAACTCGTCCAGCACTTCCTTTAGCCCTTCTTTATGCTCCGTCATTTCATGACGCTTGCTTGTTTCGAGAAATTGGTCATAAAAGGCTTGGCGCAGCTGCATAATAGCTGCAGCAGGCTTGCTGTCCGTTAATGATTTGATCAGCTTGATGCGTTCTTTGATTTTGTCCTTTTGAAACTCCTTCAGCTGCGGGAATTCAAGCAAATGGATAAGCGGCCATTTTTTTGCCCGCTGTTTATCTTGGTTCCAAATGAAGGCCATTGCTTGCTCGCGATTGACGTAAAGGGAAGGCAGCAAGATTTCCATGGCATCGAAATTTCGCCGATCCTGCGCAAGCCGCAAATGGGCAAGCAGAGGTTTCACGGCCCATTGGTCATAAAAGAGCTGACCGTCGCCGAAGTCGATGAACGGAAGCTCTTTGGTCAGCAGCAGCTCGATAAGCGCTCTGCTGCTGCTCGCTGTACGGAACAAGACCGCGAAGTCTCCATAGGAGCGTTTGCCTTGGTTAACCTGCTCTGTGATCGTATCCGCGATGAGCTTTGCCTCGTCCTGCGTTGTTTTGAGGCGGGCATATGCTGGGTTTACGCCTTTGGGCTTCACGGTCAGCAAGGTTTTCTCCTTGCGAAGCTTATTGTATTGAATAATGGCATTGCCAAGACCGACGATTGTGCTTGTCGAGCGGTAGTTAATATCGAGAATATAGGTGACGGCGCCCGGATATTGATGCTCAAAATTTAAGATATAATCATTTTTTGCACCGTTAAACGAATAAATCGTCTGATCGTCATCGCCTACGACCATCAGGTTGCGATGCTTGTCGGCCAGCATTTGCACGAGTACGTATTGCACCTGATTGGTATCTTGAAATTCATCGATCATGATGTATTGGAACCGTGTTTGAAGAGTTGAAAGCAGGGTCGCGTCTTCCCTAAGCAGCTTATAAGCCTCTAAAAGAAGATCATCGTAATCGAGCTTATCCATGTCTTTCTTCCACTGCTCGTAACGCGTAAACAGCAGCTTGAGCTCACGTTCCTCCGTCGTCGAAGAAGGAAGGTCGCTCACATTGATCATTTGCAGTTTAATTGCCGAAAGCTGCGCGAGCAGCGTTTCGGGCTCATATTCGTTTTGCAGCAGGAGCTCCCGCATGAGCCTTTTGAAAAAGATATGCTTCTGGCCGGTTTCTGCCAGAATACCCTGGCGATAGCCTCGTCCCCTCAGAAGCTGGAGGCAGAAGGAGTGGAAGGTCCGTGCCTCGACGCCGCTTGCCGCTTGCGGATTAACGACGGGCAGTGATCTGATTCGGCTGCGCATTTCATCCGCTGCTTTTTTGGAGAAGGTCATCAGTAAAATATGCTGAGGCCGCACATCTTGCATAGCAAGCAAATACGCGGTCCGGCATACGAGTACCGAGGTCTTACCCGAGCCGGCTCCCGCTAGGGTTAGAGCGGGTCCATTATGATGTCGAACGGCAGCAATTTGCGGCCGGTTAAGGGAGATGCCGTATTGCTCCAGCGCGCGAAAAAAACCGGAGTCCCGCTCATCGGAACCGACAAGTTGACGGCTCGTCTCTGCCTCCGCTTTTGTCGCTAAGGGCACCTCACTGTTTTTAACGCCGATGGGGAATGTATAATAGTTATTGCTCACTACTTCATCACCTTTAGAAAATAATATTCATTTATTATAACAGAACATAAAAAGATTGAGGGATGCCATCATGATAGAATCAGCCAGAAAAGAAGATGTACAAGAAGTTTTGCCATTGCTCCTTGCAGCGATCGGCCACATTGCATACACGTTAGCGGGAACAGATGATGCATTAGAAGCAACGCGAGTCCTTTCTGACTTTTATATGCGCGAGGACAATAGGATCAGCTATAAGCATGTGCTCGTTGACCGGAGGGAAGACGGGATTGCCGGCATGCTGCTCAGCTATGCAGGGGATGGAGCGGCGGCGCTCGATCTGCCTTTTATTAACCGGGCTGGAAGGAAATCAGGCGCACGCGCCGATGAGACCATTGCCGTAGAAGCGAAGGAAGGGGATTATTATCTGGATTCCATCGCAGTTAATGAACGGTATCAAGGGCAAGGAATCGCAAAAGCGCTGATCAGCGCTTTTGAACAAAAGGGTCTGGACCAAGGCTACAGCAGGCTGTCGCTCATTGTGGAACCGGATAATGCAAGAGCTTATGCGCTGTATAAAAAATTGAATTACATCGAGGACGGCTCGATTCAAGTGAGCGGAAGCCGTTATATTCGAATGATCAAGCAGAAGTAATAGATTCAAAAGTTAATTATGGAATAATAAGGGTTCATACGGTAAGATGAGAGAGTTATAGCTGCTATTTATAATAGACTTTCATCGAATCCGGGGGCGTGTTGTTTTCCATGGCCATTGCAAGCTTCAAATCGAAACTAGCGTACAGCTCAGGTAATTTATCAGTAAACCTAATTGCACAGGCCTTCGCATCATACATCGTTTTTTATTATGTAGACGTGCTGGGCGTAAAGCCCACTCTGATCAGTGCGGCAATGGTTATTCATGGCATTGTGAATGCTGTGTTAAACCCGTTGTTTGGGCATATTTCCGATCGCACAAGAAGCCGCTTTGGCAGACGTGTTCCCTATATGCTGTTTGGCATGGTGCCGCTGGCGGCATTGTTTACGGCGATATGGTTTCCTGTGGGGACGGGGACAGCATTGTTTTGGTATTTTTTAACGATTGTGCTGCTTTTTGATATTTTGTTTGTGATGGTCGTTTTGAATTATTCGGCTTTGTTTCCTGAGATGTTTACGACGATGAAGGAGCGGGCGTCCGTATCCTCATGGCGGCAAATGTTCGGGATCTTGGGGATGATTATTGGCGTGGCGCTGCCGCCGCTCGTTTATGGTAAGCTGGGCTGGGGGCCGATGGGAGCTATTTTTGCAGGCATCGCGCTACTATTCTTGATTATTATGGTGTCAGCCAGCAAAGAGAAGGTCGTGGTTCAGCGAGAACAAATCGGGTTTCTCCAGTCTTTGAAATTTACGTTTTCAAATAAAGCGTTCGTTTTATACGTTATCGGCAGCTTTTTCGTCCAATTCACCTTTGCCATGCTGCCAGCTGCGATACCTTTCTTTACCAAATACGTGCTCGGTGCCGGAGATGAAAGCAATACGATTTTGTTAGGCGCTATCTTTATTGCAGCAATACCCTGCGTCTACTTATGGGGCAGATTGGTTCAGAAATGGGGAGCGCGCCAAACGGTTATTGCTGCGGTCAGCTTATATGCGCTTGCTATGATTCCATTTTTATTCGTGTCAAACGTTGCGGCTGCGGCTGCGGCGGCTGCGGCGATCGGCATTGGGCTAGCCGGACTGCTCGTTCTGTTGGATGTGCTCTTGTCGGAGATTATTGATGAGGATGAGATACGGACGAAGGTTCGCAGGGAAGGCATGTACTTTGGCATGAACGGGTTTATCGTCAAATGGGGCGTTTCGCTGCAAGCAGTCGTACTTGGCGTTATTTTAGAGAGCACCGGCTATGTGAAGGATGCCGTACAAGCGGAGACTGCTGTCTGGGGCATCCGTTCGATGCTGAGCATCATCCCGTTTATTGCTTTGCTCATCGCACTGGTTTTCTTTTTTCTTTATCCGATTAGTCAGTCAAACACTACAACAAGAAACGGTGACCTCAAGCAATGATTCGTTTTTATGACTGGATAAAACAAAATAAACTGATCTGTTTGCTGTTTGTAATCGGTACTGCAGCAAGGGTTCTATATGCGGGTACCATTCCAGGAGGCCTAAATCAGGACGAGGCATCGATCGGTTATGATGCCTATTCCATCCTTCATTATGGAATCGACCGGAACGGCATAACGCTTCCGATTCATTTGATTGCCTGGGGGAGCGGACAAAATGCATTATATGCCTACTTATCCATGCCGTTCATTTACTTATTCGGTTTAACCCCCTTATCCGTTCGTATGGTCAGTATTTTGTTTGGGCTCGTCGGTATGGTGATCTTCTATTTAGTTGCGAAGCAGATGTTCAAGAGGGAGTCTGCGGCAGCCGCAGCGGCTTTCTTGATCGTGATTTGCCCATGGCATATTATGATGTCCAGGTGGGCGCTTGAGTCGAACCTTTTTCCTACGCTTGTGCTGCTTGCCGTCTTTTTTTTATTTAAAGCTGTCCGTCAGCCGAGGTGGCTGATTGGTTTTACGATTACGCTTGCCGCCTCGCTGTACGCATACGGTACGGCCTATTTTTTTGTGCCGGTATTTGGGCTTGGCGTTTTGACGCTGCTCATTGTCACAAAGACATTTAGGCTGCGCGTACTGCTATGGAATAGTGCCGTCCTAATCCTTTTAGCGGCGCCTATTGGCTTGTTTCTTCTTATTAACCGATTCCATATGTCGACGCTGCAATTCCTTTTCTCAATCCCGAAGCTTACTGTGCCCCGTGTAGAGCAGGTATCTACAGCATTCGAAGGCAATGCTTTATCGATGATTGCGCATCATTTCAAACCGTTTTTGAAAATGTATCTTACGCAAACCGACGGTCTGCTTTGGAACGCGATGCCAAAATTCGGTTATATGTATCCGCTGGCATTACCGCTTATCGGGATCGGTATTCTATATGGGATTTATCAAATCATAAAACATTTCCGCGTGGAGACGGCGATTATCGCCATATGGTTCGGAACGGCCCTTCTAATGACGCTAATTACGGATGTGAATATCAATCGCATTAACATTATTTTTTATCCAACCGTATTTTTGACTGCGGCAGGCTTAATGTGGCTGCATAAACAGATCAAATATTCATTCGTTATTGTAGTCGCGGCATTTTCTATCTTTTTCGTTTTTTTCTGTGCGCAATATTTCACTTCGTATTCCAAACAAATAAGTCCGCTTTTTTTTGAATCCTTTGGTGAGGCCGTGCAATATGCTTCGGATGAGACGGAAGGCCGGATTTATGTAACGGATGATGTGATGATGCCTTATATTTTTGTATTGTTCTATGAGAAAATCGATCCGCGGCAATTTATCGATACGGTCGATTATGTAAATCCGGGAGCAGCCTTCCAATTTGTCCGTTCCTTCGGCAGGTATTATTTTGAGCAGCCTCAGCTTAGACCGAATGAGGATGCGGTTTATATTTTTTCGAACAGCGCTGCGATACCATCTGAAGATTCTGGTTGTAAAATCAAAAAATTTAAGCATTACACGGTTGTGAGCGGTAAAGGAATGCCGACAGCTTCTGCGGTGCATGAATCCTTCCGAAATGGCGGCTTTGAGGAGGACCAGCAGTATTGGACGTTTACCGCCGGTGCAGGAGTAGGTACGAATCGACCCTTTGGCGGGACAAAACTGATGTACATTGACCCAGGGAGCGGTAATCGCGCTTCGCAGACCTTTGTTAACCCTGAAGCAGGCGAATATATACTTTCTGTCAAAGCCAGTGCAAACGCGGAGGGCGGGATGATCGGGGTTTCTATTAATGGCGTGAGCGTACAGGAGCAGCCAATCCAAATCCATGAGGAATATGAAGAAATCCAGCTACCGGCTGTGTCAGTAGCTGAGCAGGATACGGTTTCAGTGTATTTTACCGGAGGCACAGGTTGGTTGAATATCGACGATGTGGAATGGACTATTCGGCAGGAATAAGGAATGAAAATGGCTTGGCGCCATTTTCACTCTTCGACCGGTTCGCCGTTAATATAATAGCTGTCCTCACGGTAAGCGTGGAACACGATCTCGATTTCGGGAATGTCCAGCTGCCCCACGTAACGGGTGATGGCTTGCGCGAAGCGGTTTCTGATTGCTTGTCCTCGCTCAAACCAGCCAACCTCAATGAACGCAAAAGCCGGATCACCCGGGTGGCTGCCAAAAACGCTCGTCGTGTGCAGGCAAGCCATCGTGAAATTATCGGTGCCGCACTCGCAAATCGCGGCAAGCTCTTTGGCAAGCGGCGCGGTGACGGCTTGCAGCCTGTCAGCTGCGACGCCGCGGAATAATAAATGTGGCATATCCGCTACCTCCTGTTTTCTAGATTAAATATCCATAGTAGTATAACAAAAATAAGCATCGACCGCTTTAGCTCAGCGGCCGATGCTTTTTAATTTGCCTCTTATTCCGTTACTTGGAACGGCTTTAGGAACAGCTTAGGGATATCGGTTTCAAATCGGACCAGCTTCTCTGTGATGGGATGCGTAAAAGCGAGCACACGCGCATGCAAGCCAAGCCGGCCGATCGTTCTGGAGCGTGCGCCGTACTTTTTGTCACCAACGATTGGATGGCCGATATCCTCCATATGCACGCGAATTTGGTTTTTGCGGCCCGTTTCGAGCTGCACCTCCAGAAGGGAGAAGTTTTTGTTTGCGCGAAGCACCTTGTAGTGGGTAACGGCGTGCAGGCCGTCATTCGCGTAGGAGCTTGAATACATTTTGAGTGTCTTGCTTTCCTTCAGCCACGAGGAAATCGTTCCTTTTTCCTTCTTGACGGCACCCTCTACGAGCGCGACATAAATACGCTCCTGGACGGTGTCCTGCCAAGTGTTTTGCAGCTGCTGCTGGACGGCCTCGCTCTTCGCAAACATCATGACACCGGAGGTATCGCGATCCAACCGGTGCACGACGAAGATTCTGTTTTTCGAATTTTCAAGCCGTACATGAGCCGTTAGCTGACGGTAGGCCGTAATTTCATTTTCGGGTGCGGCGTCTGAAGAAATGGAAAGCAGCCCGGCTTCTTTCTTAATGACAATGATGTGCTCATCCTCAAATAGGATGGCGAGTCCTTCCAGCGGCAGCTTTTCTTGCGGCCGTTCTTTGCCTACCGTAACGGTCTGGCCCGGCTGAAGCGGGTAATTGTATGCCGTTATTGATTTACCGCCCACGGATACTTGTCCATGCGCCAGTATCGATTTGACGACGTTTCGTCCGGCGCCGGATATATTTTTTATTAGAAAAGGAAGCAGCTCTATCGGTTCAGTAACCGGATAGGACTTGCTCTTGTCTGCTTGTTTTTGAGGAGCTCCCCGCTTTTTTCCTCTGTGCATGCTAAAAAACCTCCTAGATTCAATGCTCCTACTATACCATGATTGAAGGCTGCAGTTCTAATCTTCTATTTATCGACCTTGTGCTCTCTATCAATGCCGGTTTGATAGACAAATCATGAAGTAGAATGGTAGGATTGTTGATAGATATACCATATGGTGAAAATGGAAAAGGTTGGAGGAATAATCGCGTGAAAACAAAACTTATTCAGTCCTTGCTCAGTCCCTTGCTCATAGCAGGCTTATTGCTTGCTCCATTGCCAGGGCTCAGCAACAGTTCTGTAGCGGCAGCTAGCGTTACGAACAAAGCGGTTGCATCCTCAGTTAAGCAATTACAGGTTATCGTAGACGGCAAGAAGCTTTCCCTTTCGGCTGCCGCTTATGCAGAGAAGGGCGTTACTTTCGTACCTATGCGCGACATTTTTACGGCACTTGGCGCTTCGGTTACATGGGAGGGCAAGACAGGAACGATTATCGGACGTAAAGGCTATTTATCGATTTCTCTTCAAGTGGGCAACAAAACAGCAGTCATTAACGGCAGTTCGGTGAAGCTCGATGCCCCGGCAATCGTCCGCAAGGGCGTAACGTTTGTACCCGCACGCTTCATAGCTGAATCTCTTAATGCGACGGTGAAATGGGATAAAGCTGCAAACGCAGTTCGGATTACCTCGCAAGAAGCTGCTGAAAATGCAGATTACGAGGAATGGCTTGAGCAGCAGAAAAATTTGCCAACCCTTACGAGCAAAGAGATTGTAGATAAATTCGATGAAAGCGTCGTGTTGATCATGACGAATCGCGCGCAAGGCAGCGGCGTGGTCATTGGAGAAAATCTCATTCTAACGAATCATCATGTGATCGCGGATGCAGCATCAGCCACGGCACTGACGATCAATGGTGAAGAGCTGAAAATAACCGGTGTCGTCAACTACGACGAGGATGCGGATCTTGCTATCGTTAAAACAGCCGAGCCCATCGATATAGCTCCTGTAACTTTAGGCTACGGATTAAATTCTTACAAAGGCGGCAAGGTCGTTGCCATTGGCAGCCCGCTTGGCCTGCAAAATACGGTTTCTGACGGCTTGATCAGCAATATTACATACCAAGACGGTATAAGATACATTCAGACGAGCGCTCCAATCGATCATGGAAGCTCAGGCGGTGCTTTGTTCAACGAATACGGTGATCTTATCGGCATTACGACGTTGGGCTACTCAGGTACAAACGCCGACCTAAACTTCGCCGTTTCCATCATTCATGCGGCTAGCCTGAACAGCGAAGTGACAGACAAACTGGTTGCAAATGCGGCGTTTTTACCGTCCAGTCTGCCGGCTACATTAGTGGGCGCACCTCTGACAGATATCGAGAAGCTGCTCAAGGATCAATATAGTTTGCTTTCAACGACGGAAGGCGAGGCTGCCTTCACGAAATGGGAGGCAAAACGTGATTCCTCCGGCTGGCTGGTGCTTACCGCGGAAATAGATCCTTTGTTCTATATGTACTATGGGTCAGCAACAGCGCAGGAGCTTCGCCTTTGGGCGATTAACCTGGGATACGAGTTCCATGCCATGCTGCCTGACGACAAGATCCAAGTCGTCATTTCCTACCAGCGTGATTACGGATTTGAACCGCGTGGCTTTGCCGCAGGAGAGGTTTCCGCCCTTAGCGGCGACAAATGGCGGGTTCGTTTCCCGGTAATCGATATGCAGCTGAAAAATGAGCTTTTTATTAAAGTGAGAGTGTAAGTGAAGCGAGGCATCCTAACCGCAAGACGCGGAAAGGGGTGCCTCTTCTTTTTTTCTTCTTTTTTCGGTACAATAGAAGGCATCTTGCTAAATGCGCAATGAGGTGTTGGCGTTACGCAGAATACGCAAATGCTTAAGTTAGAGAGGTTATGCTATGAAAGTGGTACTGTCCACCTTAAACGCTAAGTTTATACACACATCGCTTGCGCTGCGCTGCTTAAAGGCGTTCAGCGGCGATAGATTCGATATCGATATTGCAGAGTACACCATTAAAGATCCGGTCATGAACATCGTATCGGATATTTTTTCGCGAAAGCCTGATGTTGTTGGGTTCTCCTGTTATATTTGGAATATCGAAGAAACGATTACGGTCATTAATATGCTGCGAAAAATCATGCCGGAAATTAAGATCATTCTCGGCGGTCCTGAGGTCAGCTATGATATGGACTATTGGATGGAGCGCGTGCAGGAGGTTGACTTTATCGTAGTCGGGGAAGGCGAAGAGACCTTCCACCATTTGCTTACAGAGATTGAAGGCGACGGCAAATACCATATGGTATTCGGTATTACCTACCGGAAGCAGCGCGAGGATCGTGTGGAAGTGCTAATTAATCCGCCGCGTCCGAAGTTGAACTTGAATGAGCTGCCTTCCCCGCATCGCTTTGAGGAGGATATTCCTCATTTGGGGAGCCGCGTCGTTTATTTCGAGACAAGCCGCGGCTGTCCGTTCAGCTGCCAATTTTGTTTATCCAGTATCGAGGTTGGCGTTCGTTATTATGATATGGAGCGGACGAAGGCGGATATTTTGTATTTAATCGAAAAAGGCGCGAAGCTCATTAAGTTCGTCGACCGCACCTTTAATATCAAACGGGATTATGCGCTCGAAATTTTTGAGTTTTTGATCAAAAACCATCAAGGCTGCGTTTTCCAATTTGAAATTACGGCTGACATCATGCGCCCTGAGGTGCTCGACTATTTGGCCGAACATGCGCCTCCAGGCATTTTCCGCTTCGAGATCGGCGTGCAATCGACCAATGATCCAACAAACGAAGCGGTTCAGCGCCGGCAAAATTGGATGAAGCTTGTTCGTACCGTCATGAAGGTGAAAAATTCGCAAAAGATTGATCAGCATCTCGATTTGATTGCCGGACTGCCGCTTGAAAATTACGATACGTTCCGCGGAACGTTTAATGACGTGTTCGAGCTTCGTCCCGAGGAACTTCAGCTGGGCTTTCTCAAAATGCTGCGCGGTACCGGATTGCGCCGCGAAGCGGATAAATGGGGCTACATTTATATGGATAGATCGCCGTATGAGATGCTTGGAAATGATCTCATGCCATTCGGCGATATCGTTCGCATCAAACGGGTAGAGGATGTACTCGAGAAATACTGGAATGCGCACCGGATGGACCATACGCTTCTTTATTTGGTCGATCGTGTTTTCCCATCGCCTTTCGACTTCTTCCAAGCGTTCGGCGATTTCTGGGAGCGCAGCGGCTGGCAAAAGATCGGTCATCAGCTTGAGGATCTGTACTCGCGGCTTTGGGCGTTCCTTGAATCGCTGCCACTGTCCGGGAAGAAGGCTGTCGGATCATTGCCGTCACCGCAAGAGGATTCAGAGAAAGTTTCCTTTACCTTTGACGAAGTGCTCGCGATCGCCGGATCACGGCTTGATTCCGATGTTGTGCTTGGGCTTATGAAATATGATTATTTCCTTAATCACAATTATAAGCCGCGTAAAACCTGGTGGGAGTTTACGATGGACAAGTCCGTTTGGAGCGGCTGGATGCGCCGCTTAGCGGAACGCCCAGAGGATGTATCCCCTGAGTTCGCCGCTTTAGGTTTCGGCGAGAAAGAGCTTCATAAGCATGCCGTTATCGAGAAGCTGCCATTTGATCTCGCCGAATTCCTAGCATCGGGAGAGGTCAACCGGGAGAGCCATACGCTGCTCGTCGTACTTTATGCCCTCGAGGCGAGCAGCAGCAAGCCGAAGCCGCGTCCATTCACGCTAAGCGTGGAGGCTGAGCAGAAAGCGCTGCAAAGCTAGTCTATAATTTTAATTTGGCAAAATAAAAAAAGAACCGCCGGCCCCGATTTGAAAGGGGTGGCGGTTCTTTTCTATATATAAGAATTTATAAGTTTTCACTTATAAACGTGCGTATATATCTCCGCGAAACGAGCTATTGCCGCCAAAGGACGGCTGCAGCCGTTTACGCTTGAAATATAAGAAAGTATAAATTTTAACCTTATACAATGCTTATATTTCATCGCGAAACGAGCTTCTGCCGCTATAGACGGCGTCAGCCGTTTACGCTTGTGGGAAGAGATTTAGACGGAAGCAGGCACGATGCTGCGGAGAACCGTCATGCTGCCTGTAAGCTCGTAATCACCGAGGTTAGCAGGAAGGAGGAAGCATTCGCCAGCTTTGACGGATTGCTCGCCTTCTGCCCATTTCAATTGGCCTTCACCTTCCGCGATAACCAGGATTACGAAGCTTTCGAGTGAAGTCGACAGCTTCGTAGGGGCCGACACAATCCCTTTCTCTACGATAAAGTAAGGGGAGGTAGCGATTGTCAGCCACTCTCCAGCCGCGGCATTATCCGTTTTCATGCGCTGTGCGCCAGCGCCTTCATAGGCGATAACATTAAGGGAATCTTCGATATGCAGCTCGCGCAATTGCCCATCAAGGCCAGGGCGATCATAATCATGCAAACGGTAAGTCGTATCCGAGTTTTGCTGAATCTCGGCAACTACGACGCCGGAGCAGAGTGCGTGAACAGTTCCTGCTGGGATGTAGAACGCATCGCCGGCTTCAACGGATACTTCTTGCAGCGTATCCATAATACGGCCTTCGGCAATAGCGGCTTCCATGGCTGCGCGGTCAACGCCGTCTTTTAGGCCATAGATGATTTTTGCGCCGGGCTTCGCATCGAGAATATACCACATTTCTGTCTTGCCGAGCTCGCCGGCAGGCAGACCTTCATATGCATCCGTTGGATGTACTTGAATGGATAGGTCATCATTGCAGTCCAGCAGCTTGATAAGCAGCGGGAAACGCCCGTTTTTCTCGGAGAAGCCTTGAGTGCCGAACCAAACCGGTCCATAGGTCTCACGAATTTGATCTAGGCCGACGCCTGTAAGCTCGCCATTCATAACTTTGGTCGTTCCATTCGGGTGATCACCGATCATCCAGCCTTCGCCTATCGAACCCTCTGGCAGCTCAAGACCAAAGCCTTCCAGTGCGCGTCCGCCCCATATACGCTCTTTCATTTCCGGCTTAAATTGCAATGGATAAGGTTTTACTGTCATTATTCATCTCTCCCATTTCTGTATGTATGGTTTTTATTGTTATACCACACTAGATAATAGCGCCCTTTTGTTCCGGAATCTAGTAACCAATTACCTAACCGCCGCCTGACGTTTTTCAATCGCTATTAAATAAGGGGCCGTTGCTCGCTGCAACTGCCGATAAATAACTGCCTGTGCTAGGACTTGGGGCAGTTGAGCTGCCCAGTTCTCTACACAAGCGGCTTCCTTCGCGCCCCCGGGATGCCCAGGATACAAGACGCAAGTCACAATGCCGCCTGGTCGCAGCAAACTGATTGCTGCATCAAGCGCGGCAAGTGTCGAAGCCGGCTCGGTGATGATCGTAAGATCGCTGCTTCCAGGCAAATAACCAAGATTAAACATAACGGTTGAGACTTGTCCAATGGCTGATCGGTCTACGACCTCGGCCATCCTTGCATGGCTCTCAAGCATAAGCCTCATTTCAGGAAGCTTATTTTCTTCTGCGAGAGAGGAGAGACGCTCATGCGTGCGATCGAGCGCCTCCTGTTGGATATCGAAGGCGTATACGGTGCCTTTGGACCCAACCAGTTCAGCCAGCATTAGCGTATCGACGCCGCCTCCTGCAGTGGCGTCAATGACGATATCGCCGGGCGAGGTGCGTTCGGCGATCCACTTATGGGCCATGCTTAAAACGGATAGAAAGCCCATTCGTTACCTCCTTTTGCCGCCATTGGAGTGATAGGCTTATTTATATGCTCCATCGTACCTAACCCTCCGGCTGCCAAAGCTTGCCCTGCCAAGTATTCCGGCGTTTCAGCTCATCGTCGAAAGCATTAAGCACTACCCATTTGTTCATGCTCCACATCGGGCCAATCAGCAAATCGCGCGGCGCATCGCCAGTAAGCCGGTGGACGATCATTTCGGGCGGAAGAAACTCCAGAGTATCGACAATTAGTTTCACATATTCATCCTGCTCCAAAAATTGCAGCAGACCGGCTTCATATTGACGGACCATCGGCGTCTTGCGCATGAGGTGAAGCAAGTGAATCTTGATGCCTTGGACATCCATCTTCGCCACGGCGCGGCCGGTATCAAGCATCATTTCATGCGTTTCCTGCGGAAGGCCGTAAATGATATGCGCGCAAACCCGTATCCCGCGCGCACGAAGACGCTGCACCGCATCCAAATAGCACGCAGTGTCATGTGCCCGGTTAATAAGCTCTGAAGTGGATTCATGCACGGTCTGCAGACCCATTTCTACCCAAAGATAGGTGCGTTCATTCAGCTCAGCCAAATAATCGACAACGTCATCAGGCAAGCAATCGGGGCGTGTTGCAATCGATAGGCCAACAACGCCAGGCTGCTTTAAAATAATCTCATAGTACTCGCGCAGCTCTTCAACAGGCGCATACGTATTCGTATAAGCTTGGAAGTAACCGATGTATTGCGCATCCGGCCACTTCTGATGCTGGCGGTCGCGTATGTTATTGAACTGAGTAACCAGATCATCCCGTCGGCTTCCCGCGAAATCGCCTGATCCGCGCGCACTGCAAAACGTGCAGCCGCCTTTAGCGATAGAGCCGTCCCGATTCGGGCAGGTGAAGCCCGCATCCAGCATGACTTTGAATACCTTACCGCCAAACTGCTCCCGCATCTCGTAATTCCATGTATGAAATCGTTTATCGCCCCAGAGCATTGGCTGCTGCGGAGATCTGTGTAATTCAATCATCTTTTTCCCCTTTTTCAAGACTTACAACCTCTATTTTAACGAAAAACGAGTGGAAAAGCCACGTTTGATCCAGGAAGGGTTATAGAACGTTCGGAAACCGCTTTATTTGGAAATTATTTTTGAAATGGTTCATTTTGGGCTTGCATAACCTCACATGAAGTGTTATATTAAAAGTGCGACAAAACAACAAATAAACCTGACATAGCCCAATTGCACCTGCATTCATGAAACGTCGATTAAATGGAAATACTCTTACAATAAATCGATGAGGTGATTAGAGATGAATAACATGTCCAAAATTCCACACGGCGACGACACCGTTACTGTCGAACTAACTGTTAAAGAATTGATGGCGCTTACGGGTGTCCGTTTTCACAATAACCATGGCGTAGAAATTTCCGCTCGCAAGAAGCTTAATGAAGTGTTGTTTGAAACTTATGAACGTGATCAGCAAGAAAATGCCCCGATCCCGTATCAGCTTCTGCTGTAAGAACATAGAAGAAACTGACCAAGAGGAAAGCCGCGTCGCCAATAACTGGCCGCGGCTTTTTTTTCTATAATAAGATCGTTGCTCATTCCTCTTTACATTGCTTAAATTGTTGGGCACAATAAGGACTAGTCTATTCGTTGCATCGTCTACGATAATTGGAGGAATCACTGCATATGCGTTTAAGAGGAAGAAAAGGAATTCGGGAAAGTCTTGAGGGACAGCCGGAGCTAGTCGTTCTGGATGCTGCGCCCCACAAAGGAAAATGGAATGAGTTTTTCGGAAACGACCAGCCTATATATGTAGAGCTAGGTATGGGCAAAGGCCGCTTTATTAGTCAAATGAGCGCCCGCTATCCGCATATTAACTTTATTGGCGTCGATATGTACGATGAGCTTCTGCGCCGCGCAAGCGAGAAGGCTCGCATCGTTTGGGAACAAAAAGGGGAGTCGCATCCGCCGAATCTCGCACTGCTTCGTGCAAATATTGAAGGCATCGAGACAATGTTTGCGCCAGGGGAGATTGAACGCGTTCATCTTAACTTCAGCGATCCGTGGCCAAAGAGCAAGCATGCACGCCGGAGACTTACGCATCCAAGGCTGGTAGCCAAGTATATCGAGCTGCTAAATGAACGCGGAGAGATTCATTTTAAGACGGATTCCCAATCGTTATTTGAGTTTTCTTTGAACAGCTTTGCGGAAATGGAACTGATTATGCGTAATATTTCGCTCCATTTGCACAAAGAAGGCCCTCGAGAGGACCTTGTGTTTACGGAATATGAGATGAAGTTTATGGAAAAAGGACAAAACATTTATCGGGTGGAAGCCGTTATCGGCTCCGAGGCGCTGCGGAAGCATCGCGAGGCGAAGCAAGAGAAATCGATCAAGGAAGAAGAAGAAGCAAACAAAGCTGATCTGAATGATTCCGATGACGAGGACAATTAGTTAATTCCTGCTGCCGATCCGACCCATGAGTAGTTGACCGCAAGGGCAGTCACCGATCCAATCAGTGCGCCCGCGGCAACATCCGATGGATAATGCAGACCCAAGTACATCCTCGACCAACCGACAGATATACCAATGATTAGTGCTATCGGTACTAGAAAAGTCAGCCATAAGCCGCTTGTCAACAATATGGGAACAAGCCAAGCGAAAATCGCTGTCGTATGACCGGAAGGAAAAGACGAATCTACGAGCGGATTATGTCCGGTATTGACACCAGGCAGCGCCTGGTAAGGCCGTAGCCGCTTGAATTTTCGTTTAACGATGGCAACTGGCAAGTGGCTAATGACGACGGCTGTCAAACATTGCCATCCAGTAAGGCTCCATGGAGCAGGTGCTAGCAGTGCATATAGAAGGGCGGTTGCGAGCGTAAAGGTGGCGCCGCCCATATGTGTGACCGTGCTTAACCATTTATTAAGGAAACGATGTCTTTTTCCCCCAGAAGGTCTCCGATTTGCCCAAATCAGCATTTTTTGCTCACTTGTTTTCAGCCAGCCTATCATTCGTTCCATCGCTGTCATCCTCCTAACGGTGGCTTACTTTTTATTTACTTTTGTTAGATATTTTTAATTTTAACATGTTTCTGTAAGCGGAGCGTAAACTATTTCTTGTCCCATTATTAAAGATAAGTAAGTATTATAACATTTAAAATACATTTTGTGTGGGTTGCGGCGGCAGGAGCAATTACTTCTATAAAAGGCTAAGGAAACCGCATGAAATATAGGATGTAAATATTGATTGCGATTTTCTGTTTAATTATGTGCAGTTGATGGTAAAACTGTAATGGACATATTTTCGAACGTTATGGCAGAACCCGTCGAACTTGCGAAAGCTGTCAGAAGAAAAGGCGTGTTCACCTGTTCGTCACAAAGTCGATATACAATTAAAGAAACATTTTCCTGTCTTTCCTCGTAAATAAGGACGTTAGTGCTAAAAAGTCAGCAAATGGTTGAAAATAAGGCTGAATCGTCGTAAAAGGAGGTAATGCGTTCATTGGTACGCAATGCAAGCGTTTTTCTGCCGAGATTAAGCCTAATGAAGACTAATTCAACTTTTGACAAAGAAGTTGTTTCTGTGGAGAATCAATAAAGGTCCGGGAGTGTTTGCAGAGAAACACTCATACAAAGAGAAAATATATAATAAAAAGCTTGCAGCAGCCGTAGCTCGGATGCTGAAACAAAGCAAAAAAATGGGGTCTTAAGGGGGCAGTATCGCATGGTTCTAAGTGTTATTTTTATTGCGTTGCAAATCGTGATGGCGTTAATTGCGGTTTACCAGTTCGGTATTTCGGTATTCGGCCTGATGAAAAACAAAAGCCGGAAGCACCACGCAGCTCAAAAATCGTTTGCGGTTCTAGTGGCAGCACATAACGAAGAAAAAGTGGTCGGCGCGTTAATCGAAAATTTGAAAAAGATGGACTACCCGAAGGAACTATACGATATATTTGTGATTTGTGATAATTGCACGGACGGAACAGCAGACATAAGCCGAAGTCATGGGGTTCATGCTTGCGAAAGATCGAACCAGCTTCTACGAGGCAAAGGATATGCGATTGAATGGATGCTTAAAGAGTTATGGGCTATGCCTCGCCAATATGATGCAATTGTCATGTTTGATGCGGATAATCTCGTAAACCCTGACTTCCTGCAACTGATGAATAATGATTTGTGCGAGGGACATCAAGTTATTCAAGGATATTTGGATACGAAGAATCCAGATGATTCATGGGTTACTGCTGCATACGGCATTACTTACTGGTACTGCAACCGACTATGGCAGCTTTCCAGAACAAACTTGAAGATGAGTAACTTCCTTGGAGGCACCGGAATGTGTTTTGAGTCGGCGCTTCTCAAAGACATGGGTTGGGGAGCGACAAGCCTCGTTGAGGACTTGGAATTCTCAATGCGCTGCGTGCAGCGCGGCATTTATCCTGTTTTGAATTACGATGCAAAGGTGTACGATGAGAAACCAGTAACGTTCAAAGCTTCCGCTAGGCAGCGTCTTCGTTGGATGCAAGGGCATTTCAACGTAGCGCGAAATTACTTTTTTCCGCTTCTTTGGGCAAGTATCAAGGAACGCAACTTTGTGAAATTCGATTCGGCTATCTACACCATTTCTGTTTATAACACCTTGTTTGGATTTATATTGACGCTTGTTATGTGGATCGATATTGCGATTCCATCGACTAACTACTTGGATTCGCTTTATAACTATTTACCATGGTGGACGGTTGGAATCGCTGCGTTTGCAGGGATTATCCAATTCCCGCTTGCGCTTATGCTTGAAGGTGTAAAATCGTGGAAAATGTATGCTCATCTTCTTACGCTGCCGTTTTTCCTTGTTTCTTGGTGGCCGATCACGTTTTACGCTTTCTTCACTCAGAACAACAAAACATGGAGCCATACCCAGCATACCCGCGTCGTTCGGATAGAAGAAGTGCAAAGCAAATAGTTATTTGAAATCGGTTCGTGAAAACAATTTCTGAAGCTGTTGACATGGTCCAGTGGGCCATGGTATAGTAACACGGTAACATTTTCAACTAACTTAATGACGCACAAGCAGAAGCACCCGCTTCTCACCTTTCGGCTAAGGCTGGCTGGTTCGCGATAATCGATTAGTCATTCCATTATTTCAACTGAAATGATGCTCTGACATACATGTACGGTTATGAGATGCGGGTTCTAGTGAACCCGCATTTTTTTATTGCGTGGAGACATGAAACAAACCATTTTTGGAGGTGGCACGTTATTAGCAGAGAACATCAAATCAATGATGAGATCCGGGCCAGAGAAGTACGCCTAGTAGGCGCTGAAGGCGAGCAAATCGGTATTAAATCGATTCGTGATGCTATGCAGCTAGCTGTTGAGCTTAATTTGGACCTGGTGAACGTCGCACCGACGGCTAAGCCGCCGGTATGCCGGATCATGGACTATGGAAAGTTCCGTTACGAGCAGCAAAAGAAAGAAAAAGAAGCTCGTAAAAACCAAAAGATTGTTGATCTTAAAGAAGTTTGGTTCCGTGCTAACATTGATGAAAATGACTACCAAACGAAGTATCGGAACGTCGTTAAGTTCCTCAATGAAGGCGATAAAGTGAAAGCATCCGTAAGATTCCGCGGCCGTGAGATTGCACATGCGTCTCTTGGACAAAAGATTTTGGATCGTCTTTCAAAAGAGGTTGCCGAAATATGCAGCGTTGAGCGCGCTCCTAAGCTGGAAGGCCGGAGCATGATTATGATTTTGGCACCCAAAACCAACAGCTAACAACTGATGAAGAACTTTAAGGAGGATAACTGATATGCCTAAGATGAAAACTCACAGCAGTCTGAAAGACCGCTTTAAAATTACTGGAACTGGTAAAGTAAAACGTTACAAAGCTTACCGTAACCACTTGCTTTCACACAAATCCGGTCGTCAAAAACGCGTACTTGCTGGTCAACCGCTTATGGCTGCTGGCGACGTTCGTCGTTTGAAGCAAGGCCTTTCTAACTTGTAATAATAAGCTACAACAAATAAGCTAATTCAACCTACAGGAGGTTTCCATTCATGGCAAGAGTCAAAGGCGGATTTGTCCGCACTCGTCGTCGCAAAAGAATTCTAAAGCTAGCTAAAGGTTATTTCGGTTCGAAACATCGCCTGTTTAAAACAGCGAAGGAGCAAGTTGGTAAGTCCCTTATGTACGCATACCGTGACCGTCGCAACAAAAAACGTGACATCCGCAGACTGTGGATCGTTCGTATTAACGCGGCAGCTCGCATCAACGGACTTTCGTACAACAAATTCATGCACGGCTTGAAGCTTGCGGGCGTTGAAGTTAACCGCAAAATCCTTGCTGACCTGGCAGTTAACGATATGACTTCGTTCAACTCCCTTGCAGGTATTGCTAAAGAAAAAATTAACGCGTAGGCGTTAATCACATATAAAGGCTGTCCAAGTCATCTATTCGATGAGTTTGGGCAGCCTTTTTTGTATTGGCTTGGGGTATGTCTACTTCACTTTTTAAGCTTGCATGCGCACATTTGTTGCGGGCGAGGACAAACAAACAGACGGATGCTCTTTTCCTTGAATATGTTGAAGGACAACAGGAAAGGAGGGATTTCTATGCATAACGTTTCCAAACAAGACGTACGGAAACTGATCGGCAAATCCATTTATGCAGTACGTCCAGACGGCACTGTCGTCACTGGCAAGCTCGTTAAGGTTCACCAAAATAAACTGATCATTGCGCCATTAGACAATGAAAAGGGAAAAGTCGTACAAACGAAAGCTATTTTGCCTCTCGTTTTGTTTGATCTTCTTGCAATCGGTACGCTTCCGTTCTTTGGCGGCGGCTTTGGCGGTGGATTCGGCGGAGGCTGCTGCAACAACAACTTTAAAAATCAATGCTGCTTCGACGGCGGCGGGTACGGCGGCGGCTATGGCGGTTATGGCGGCGGATACGGCAACCAAGGATACAACGGGTATTAATGGCGGATAGATGATCATGGCGGGGTGAGCGGCTTAAGCAGCTCATAGCAGCGTAGATCAGGGTAGTAGCGGACAGTGTGATAGCCAAGCTTACTATAGAGATGATGAGCTTTATCATTTACCTGATCCACAAACAGTCTGGCAACCTTGCAGTTCTGCGTTCTGCCGTAAGCCTCGCTATGAGCCATTAATTTTCTGCCCCATTGTCGATTTCGATGATCGGGATGCGTGACCATCATATCTAAATAAAGGACCTCGCCCATTACTTCAAAATGAATGAAGGAGACAGGTGGGCTCTTCTTTGATAAGGATGCTACATAAGTAATACCACGGCGGAAGCGCTTAGGGAGCTCTCGGATCGTTTGGGCATCAAGCTGGTGCACCGTATGGGATAAAGGAATAAGCTCGTTCCGTATAAGGCGGACCACCTCTGCCTGATCCAGCCTGGGGTCATAAAGTCGAATCATATCCATCATTCCATTTCTGCGGCGCCGGGCGACAAGAACGCTGCATGAGTTTGCCGTTTAGGGGCTAAAATAGTATATGTGCATTTGCCTGTGAATGCGCCAATTAGAATTTGCAGGAAGAATCATTAGGGTTCTTGACGAACGAGGATTCACGGCATATAATAAAGAAAGTCTTATCTACCACGTACCGGTGTACGCACCATGTGGTAAATACAAAATCAGCAATGATGAGGACGAAGTGCTTAGGGCCCTTTTGAACAGAGAGCGGATGGATTAGCTGCAACCATCGCCAAAATCCCTTTTCTACGAGCTCACCTCGGAGCTGTTTCCTTGAAAAGCAACAACGAATGCTGTTGCCTAATAGGGGAAATCGCAAGGCAAGCGTTAAAGTGCCAATAGTATGAACGTATGTGCACGACGTTCTTACTTGTGGAGGTTATACATCGGGAGACGTATAACAAATTTGGGTGGTACCACGGAAGATATACCTTTCGTCCCTCGTTGCTTCTTTTTGAAGCATGAGGAGCGAAAGGTTTTTTTGTTTTTTCTGAGAGGAGGATGACTGATGGTAACGCAAGGTGCAACACTGAAGTCAAAAGAGGAATTGAAGGAAAGACTCTCGAAGCCCGAGGTCATATCTGGTTCGGAAATTTTGTTAAGAAGTCTACTGCTTGAGGGTGTAGATTGTGTATTCGGCTATCCTGGCGGAGCAGTGTTGTACATTTATGACGCGATGCACGGAAACCCCGATTTCAATCATTTACTTACCCGTCACGAGCAAGGCGCTATTCACGCAGCAGACGGCTATGCCCGCGCAAGCGGTAAAGTAGGCGTATGTATAGCAACGTCAGGTCCAGGAGCAACGAACCTCGTTACGGGTATTGCAACGGCGTTTATGGATTCTGTGCCGTTAGTCGTTATTACGGGCAATGTCATTTCCAGCTTGATCGGAAGCGATGCTTTCCAGGAAGCGGACATTACGGGCATTACAATGCCGATTACGAAACACAGCTACTTGGTACGCGACGTTGAAGATTTGCCGCGTATTATTCATGAAGCATTCCACATTGCCAACACTGGACGCAAAGGCCCAGTATTGATTGACATACCGAAAGACATCTCGGCGGCTAAGACATTGTTTAAGCCATCAACTGAAGTGAGCATCCGCGGGTACAACCCGACGGTATCGCCAAACAAGAATCAAGTCGACAAACTTATTAAGGCCATTGAACAAGCTGAGCGTCCGATTATCTTGGCAGGCGGCGGAGTTGTATACTCTGGCGGCCACGAAGAACTGTACGAGTTTGTAACGAAGACACAAATTCCAATTACGACAACCTTGCTTGGTTTGGGAGCTTTCCCAAGCGGCAATGACCTGTTCCTGGGTATGCCGGGCATGCACGGAACCTACACGGCTAATAAATCGATTCAAAGTGCGGATTTGCTTATCAATATCGGCGCTCGCTTCGATGACCGTGTTACCGGTAAGCTTTCAGGCTTTGCTCCGCTTGCAAAAATCGTTCATATCGACATCGATCCTGCGGAAATCGGCAAAAACGTTCCGACGGACATTCCAATCGTGGGTGACGTGAAGACCGTTCTGGAGCTTGTTAATAAGCAAGCTAAGCGTGCGGATAAAGCGGACGATTGGCGTGCGAAGCTTAAAGCCTCTTGCGAGCAATATCCGTTCAGCTACAAGGATTCTGAGGATGAACTGAAGCCGCAATGGGTTATCGAAATGATTCACGAGACAACAAACGGCGATGCGATTGTAACGACCGACGTAGGTCAGCACCAAATGTGGGCGGCGCAGTATTACAAATTCAACAAGCCTCGTTCATGGGTAACCTCCGGGGGCCTCGGCACGATGGGATTCGGATTCCCTTCGGCAATCGGCGCTCAAATGGCGAACCCGGAACGCGTTGTTGTTTCTATCAATGGTGACGGCGGAATGCAAATGTGCGCGCAGGAGCTTGCAATTTGCGCCATTAATAATATTCCGGTTAAAGTAGTCATCATCAATAACCAGGTGCTTGGAATGGTTCGTCAGTGGCAGGAGCTGATTTATGATAACCGCTACAGTCATATCGATCTCTCTGGCAGCCCTGACTTTGTTAAGCTATCCGAAGCTTACGGAGTAAAAGGCTTCCGCGCTACGAACAAAGAAGACGCGCGTGCGGTTTGGGAAGAAGCGCTCCGTCATCCTGGTCCGGCAGTTGTTGAGTTCGTCGTTCGCAAAGAAGAGAACGTGTACCCAATGGTTGCACAAGGAAGCACCATCGACGAAATGATCATGGGGGATGCGGAATGAAAAAGCACACGATCGCAGTAATCGTTAACGATCAGCCCGGCGTTCTGCAGCGCGTTTCCGGTTTGTTCGGACGCCGCGGCTTTAATATTGAAAGTATTACGGTTGGTTCCAGCGAAGAAGCAGGCTTGTCGCGTATGGTCATCGTCACCTCAGGTGATGACCATACCCTCGAGCAGGTTACCAAGCAATTGTACAAGCTGATCGATGTTATCAAAGTCATCGATCTTAGCTCTAATCCGATGGTGGCCCGCGAGCTTGCGCTTATCAAAGTGAATGCAGAGCCTGCAGCCCGTCCGGAAATTCTCGGCGTAGTTGAAACTTTCCGCGCGGCGGTAGTTGACATTGGCACTCATTCGCTTATGGTACAGGTTGTTGGCGATACGGAGAAAATCGATGCGATGGTTGAATTGCTCAAGCCTTACGGCATTCGCGAGCTTTCACGCACAGGCGTAACCGCTTTGAACCGCGGGAACGCAAAGTAGTCACTGCACTTATTTCGACATCCCGCTTTGAGCGGGAGTTTAAGGGGAGAACCGCTGCTTATTATGGGTCATTCTCTGCTTAAACACCCGCTCAAAAGGGTTAAATTAAAGGAGGCAATTATTAAAATGGCAGTTACAATGTACTATGAAAAAGACGCTGATCAAGGCGTACTACAAGGTAAAACAATCGCAGTAATCGGTTACGGCAGCCAAGGACACGCTCAAGCACAAAACCTTCGCGACAGCGGCTTGAAAGTAGTTATCGGACTTCGTCCTGGTAAATCTGCTGATATTGCTAAAAAAGACGGTTTCGAAGTACTTACAGTTGCTGAAGCAACTAAAGTAGCTGACGTTGTTCAAATTTTGCTTCCTGACGAAACACAAGCGAAAGTATACAGCGAAGAAATCGCTCCTAACTTGAAAAAAGGCGCGGCTCTTATGTTCTCTCACGGCTTCAACATCCACTACGGCCAAATCGTGCCTAACGCAGATACAGATGTATTCCTAGTTGCTCCAAAATCCCCTGGTCACATGGTTCGCCGTACGTACCAAGAGGGCTTTGGCGTTCCTGGTCTAATCGCAATCGAGCAAGATGCTACTGGCAATGCTAAAGCAATCGGTCTTGCATATGCTAAAGGTATCGGCTGTACACGTGCAGGAGTTATCGAAACTTCTTTCAAAGAAGAAACAGAAACAGATTTGTTTGGTGAGCAAGCTGTTCTTTGCGGCGGTGCTTCCGCACTCGTTAAAGCAGGCTTCGAAACGCTCGTAGAAGCTGGATATGCTCCAGAAATGGCTTACTTCGAGTGCTTGCACGAGCTTAAGCTTATCGTTGACATGATGTATGAAGGCGGAATTTC
This sequence comes from Paenibacillus sp. 01T443, assembly GCF_056398325.1. Classification (NCBI taxonomy): domain Bacteria; kingdom Bacillati; phylum Bacillota; class Bacilli; order Caryophanales; family Paenibacillaceae; genus Paenibacillus; species Paenibacillus sp. 01T443. The sequence goes on along the minus strand of NZ_JBFTPE010000002.1, from coordinate 236,450 downwards.
GTCGATGCGCGATTCCATCTCCAACACTGCAGAATACGGCGATTATGTAACAGGTCCTCGTATCGTTACTGAAGAAACGAAAAAAGAAATGAAACGCGTATTGGAAGATATCCAATCCGGCCGTTTCGCTCGTGATTTCATCTTGGAAAACCAATCGAACCGTGCAATGCTTACAGCTACTCGCCGTAACGAAGCAGCTCACCCTATTGAGCAAACAGGCGCACAGCTTCGCGAATTGATGCACTGGATCAAGAAGTAATATCAGATAGAATGAACGACCATATCCCGGTTCGCCGGATCGCTATACGAAGCGGATTGCGTTTCGTACAGCGGCTCCATACGCGTGCCGGGATCATTCTGTTCACGGAGGTGCAATGCACAAATGCGGAAAATTTATGTTTTCGATACAACGCTTCGTGATGGAGAGCAATCTCCGGGTGTAAACCTTAACACGAAGGAAAAGGTAGAGATTGCCCTTCAGCTTGAGAAGCTTGGAGTGGACCGTATTGAGGCTGGCTTCCCAGCGGCTTCGCCAGGTGATCTTGCTGCGGTTAACGCGGTTGCGCGCGCAGTTAAGAATGCTACGGTAATCGGTTTGTCGCGCTCGCGCGAGCAGGATATCGATGCAGTGCGTGAAGCGCTTATCGGCGCGCAGGATCCGTGCATTCACGTGTTCCTTGCTACCAGCCCTATTCACCGCAAGCATAAGCTGCGGATGGAGAAGGATCAGGTGCTAGAAACAGCAGAGCGCGCAATTCGTTACGCGAAGCAATATTTTGACAAGGTAGAGTTCTCGGCAGAGGATGCCGGTCGTACGGAGCTGGATTTCTTATGCCAGGTAACGGAACTCGCGATCAAAGCAGGAGCAACAGTCGTGAACATTCCGGACACGGTTGGTTATTTGAATCCGGTAGAATTCGGTAACATCTTCAAAACCCTGAAGGAAAACGTACCGAATATCGAAAAGATCCAGCTGAGCGCACATTGCCATGATGATCTCGGCATGGCGACGGCTAACGCGCTTGCAGCGATTTTGAACGGTGCGGATCAAGTCGAAGGTACCATTAACGGAATCGGGGAGCGTGCAGGCAATACAGCGATTGAAGAGATCGCCATGGCGCTTGCGACACGACCGGATTACTTTGGTGCACAAACGACATTGAATCTGAAGGAAATCGCCAAAACGAGCCGCCTTGTCAGCAAGCTGACAGGAATGGTTGTTCCAGGAAACAAAGCTATTGTTGGTGCCAATGCGTTCGCGCATGAGTCAGGTATTCATCAGGATGGCATGCTGAAGGAAAAAACGACATACGAGATCATTTCACCAGAAACGATCGGCTTAAAAGAATCTAAGCTAGTACTCGGCAAGCACTCTGGACGCCATGCGTTCCGCGAGAAGCTAATCGACCTAGGCTATGAGCTTGGAGATGAAGCGGTTAACGCAGCGTTTGCTAAATTCAAGGATTTGGCTGATCGCAAGAAAACCGTTAGCGATGAAGATATTCTCGCTATGCTGGAAGAGAAGCTGATTGATACGCCGGAAGTATTCAGCTTGGAGACAATCCAAGTAAGCTACGGCAACCAATCAACGCCAAGCGCTTCTGTTCGGATCCGCAGTGCGGAAGGCGTAGTCGTTGAAGAGATCGCGATCGGCAACGGTTCCGTCGATGCGATATATAATGCGATCGACAAGGTTACCAAGGAAGCTGTGGAGCTTGAAGACTACTCGATTAAATCGGTATCGCAAGGTAAGGATGCGCAAGGCGAGGTACATGTTGTTCTGAAGCAGGACGAAGTTTCTGCCCAAGGCCGCGGACTTAGCACGGACATCCTTGAAGCGAGCGCGCGCGCCTATATTGACGCGCTTAACCGTTTGATCGAGAAGCGCAAGACACCGGGCCGCCGTGATAAGATGAGCTTGATCTAGAGAAATGCGTAGTGAAGCCAAATAGGACAGTCCCGCATGGTCAATTTATGACCAGCGGTACTGTCCTATTGTCTTTTCTGTCCGCCCTTGAGGTCTGCGACTCGTAAATCACATCATTATAGCTTCAGTCTATAGAGTAAATAGATTTTATATCTTTGTAATCAAACCGTTTTTATGGTACAAATGATAATAGAATGAGAATGAGTATGAAAACTTGCTTTTCAACAGATACTTTCGGAAATGTTGATGGGACAAGCTTAACTGAAAAAGAGGAGTGTTACATTTATTATGTCAGACGTAAAAAAAATTGCAGTTATTGCCGGCGACGGTATCGGCCCCGAGGTTGTTGGCGAAGCGCTTAAAGTACTTAAAAAAACCGAAGAGCTTTATGGCTATAAATTCGAAACGGAGCATGGCTTGTTCGGCGGTATTGCAATCGATGAGAAAGGAACACCTTTGCCGCAAGAAACGCTTGATCTTTGTAAAGGCGCAGATGCGGTATTGCTTGGCGCGGTAGGCGGCCCAAAATGGGATAACAACTCGAAAGAGCTTCGTCCGGAAACAGGCTTGCTCGGCATTCGCAAAGCGCTTGGCCTTTTCTCGAATATTCGTCCTGCAACCGTGTTCGATTGCTTGAAAGAAGCATCGACTTTGAAGCCAGAAGTTCTTGAAGGCACAGATCTGATTGTTGTTCGTGAATTGACAGGCGGTATTTACTTCGGAGAGAAATTCCGTCGTGAAGGCGCTGGCGGCGAAGAAGCGGTTGATACTTGCGTATACAACGTGCAAGAAATCGAACGTATTGTTCGTCAAGCTTTCGATATCGCAATGACTCGCGGCAAACGCCTAGCTTCGGTTGATAAAGCGAACGTGCTTGAAACATCGCGCCTATGGCGTGAAGTAGTAAACCGGATCGCTCCTGAATATCCAGAAGTTGAACTGGAGCATGTGCTTGTTGATAACTGTGCGATGCAGCTGCTTCGCCGTCCTTCGAGCTTCGACGTCATCGTAACCGAGAATATGTTCGGCGATATTCTTAGCGATGAAGCGGCAATGCTGACAGGTTCAATTGGCATGCTCTCGTCTGCTTCGCTAGGTGAAGGAAGCTTCGGCTTGTACGAGCCGGTACATGGCTCTGCTCCTGATATCGCAGGACAAGGGATTTCCAATCCGATCGCAACGATTCTTTCGGTAGCGCTGATGTTCCGTCTGACTTTCGGTTATCACGAAGCTGCTGCGGCAATTGAAGCTGCGGTTAAAGAGGTACTTGATGCTGGTCACCGTACGGGCGATATTGCCGTAGATAAGAGCAAAGCAATCGGAACAACGGAAATGGGCGATTTGATCGTAGCAGCTCTTAAAAAGTAGTCTCCAGATTATAATTATTATAAATAAATATTGATTATAATATTGACTTCATTCTAGACTAGTGATACTATTTACTAGGTAAGTCACACAGATGAAGTGACGTAAACAATAAAAATTCAAGGATAGGTATAGGAGGTTTTCTATTATGGCAGAGCGTTTGGTAGGCCGCCAGGCCCCAGATTTTTCGATGGAAACAGCAACAGGCGACGGTAAAGATTTCGGTACAGCATCTCTTGCGGATTACAAAGGCAAATGGCTTGTATTGTTCTTCTACCCACTAGATTTCACATTTGTATGCCCAACAGAAATTACAGCGTTGAGCGTTGCAGCTGCTGAATTCAAGAAACTGGACACTGAAATTCTTGGTGTCAGCGTTGATAGCAAACATAGTCACCGTGCATGGATCAACACGCCGGTTAACGATAATGGCCTTGGCCAACTAGAATTCCCGCTTGCGGCTGACATCACGAAAAGCGTTGCTCGTGACTACGGCGTGCTAATTGAAGAAGAAGGTATCGCTCTTCGCGGCCTATTCATCATTAACCCAGAAGGCGAAGTACAATACCAAGTTGTTAACCACAACAACGTGGGCCGCAGCGTTGACGAAACGCTTCGCGTATTGCAAGCATTGCAATCCGGCGGTCTTTGCCCTATTAACTGGAAACCAGGTCAACAAACACTGGTAGCAAAATAATAAATTCCGCATAGCAATAAACAAAACCCGCGCCATTATATGGCGCGGGTTTTGTTTGTATATGGGGTCACTAGGCAGTTATTATAATAAGAAAGCAGGAATTTCGCTCATGCAAAGCGAATAAGGTATAAAGCCACAGGACATACAAGAAAACAACGTTAGCATACTTAACCGGTCGTTGATGTTTATGATGCAGGTTTGCTCGCAAACCTAAGATGATGCTTACGTAGTAGGTTTGCATTCGCAAACCTTTAAGGAGGAGTCGTCAATGAGTTTTTGCTGTGGAGCTAGCATGATTGGAACAAAAGGAACACTAAAGCATTTTCGGACGCATATACACAATGTGCCAATTATGTTTTGCCCGGTTTGTCACCGTGTAGATATTCATTATTTAATTGAAAATGAATATGAGATATTAGCCGAATATGCGCATGGCGATGGCGCAGCTGAAGTTGATTTTCAGGAGTATGTGGAGCAAGAAGGCAAAGCGCTTCTTGAAAATTGCGTAAATAATGAGAACGAAGATCCAATGGATGTCGTTCACAGTCAAATTGATATGGCACTTGATTTACTTAGCTTTGCTAAGCAAATTGAGGATACGGAATGGCAGCTTGTTCTGAAGAAGCGTCTGGGGATGCTGAACAACAGAAGGAATAAGCTTCGTCAACGCCGTACTTCCGTTTAGTTTATTTAAACACGAATGGTGAGCCTCCTTTTTGGGGGCTTTTCTTTTTTTAAAAATAAATGAAGATCTTCTCATAATGTACCCCCCGAAACCGGGCAGACAGAAACGAATCATACTAATAGTGAGGTGGAGCGGTTGTTACTTGTATTGTTCAAACGCTTTCTACGGAAGTCAGTTTCCGCCGAAGCTGCGGAGGATGAGCAGAAGCTTACTCCCGAACAATGTGTTGCTCGCATTCGTCAAGGTGACGAGCTACTGCGCGAGCAGTTCATAGCAGACTACAAACCTTATATTATGAAAGTAACAAGTCGATTTTGCAAACGGTATATAGACCCGAATCGTGATGATGAATTCAGCGTTGCGCTGCTAGCTTTTAACGAGGCAATCAATCAGTTCGCGAGTCATGCAGGGAAATCGTTTATCGGATTTTCTGAAACCGTCATTCGCCGTCGGCTTATTGACTATGTCCGAAAAGAACAAAGGCACTCAAAGGTCGTACCCTACAGCATGTTTGATTCAGAAGACGAAGAGCAGCCACAATATAATTCTGTCGAGACCAGACAAGCGATGAATTCATTTGAAGTCAAACGGACGGAGGATGAGCGACGGCTTGAAATACTGGAGCTTGACCATGAGCTTGAACGGTTTGGAATCTCATTTGCTGAGCTTGTTGAGAATTCGCCTAAACACGCAGATTCGAGAAGGCTCTTGATTGGTATTGCACAAACGCTTGTAAACGAAACTCAGCTGTTAGATACATTAAGGCAAACGAATAAGCTAGCGGTAAAAGAGTTAACGGAAATGTGCGGCGTTTCCCGTAAGACAGTGGAGCGAAACCGGAAATATATTATTGCCATCGCACTCGTTATTTCAGGAACATATCCATTCATGCACGATTATCTACATATTGCTGGCGAACATTTTGAAACGAATAAGGAGGCAAGCAAATGAAGCGTGGAGTTGTGATGAGCATTCATAAGCAGCATGCATTCGTTATGACGGCAGACGGGCAATTTTTGCAGGCCCCTATTCAAGGCACGCCGCAGATTGGTGAAGAGATTATTTTCGAAGAGGAGTATAGGAAGCCCCGTACAATTAAACCGGTTTATTGGTATGGCAGCGCTGCTGCTCTTATTATGGTGTTGTTCCTGCCTCTTCTCTTTATCATGCAGCGCGATGCGCATCCAGTGGTAGCGTATGTCAGCATGGATATTAATCCAAGCGTAGAGCTTGGCGTGGACGAGAATGAAAAAGTACGCGAGCTGCGCGCTTTAAATGAGGACGGCGAGCTTATCATTAAAGGTCTCCAGTTCGAAGGTGTTAACGTAGAAACGGTAGCTGCTTCTATTTTGGAGAGGGCTAAAGGCTCACATTATCTCGACACGCCGAACAAGGATATTTTTATTACTAGCGTACTGCTTGGCGATGCGTCTGCACTAAAGCTCGATTATGAGAGTATTTTGACGGGAAAAGTCGACGAGACGCTTCGAGGTATGTTGACGCAGCTGGCTTCGGAGAAGGTAAGCGCGAATATTACAACGATATCGATACCGAACGAGGTTCGTGAGGAAGCGACGGCAAACGGGATCTCCTCTGGTAAGATGGCCGTGTATCTAATGGCGAAAGAAGAAGGCTATAAGCTTGAAATAGAACAGCTGAAGCAGCAATCCATAGATAAATTAACGGAGCCAATCGGCGGAGTTAAAACGATTGTAGACAATGCGGAAGATAAGAGTAAAGAAAAGCTGAAGGAACTGGTCGCCAAGGAGAAAGCGGAAAAGGCTAAGCAAAAGGATGATAATAAGAACAGCGCGGTTAAGCCAGTGACTACCCCAAAATCGAATAAGCCCGTAAAAGCAGATAAGCCTGAAAAGCCAACAAGCAGCGCATCGGCTAAACCGGGAGAAACAAAAAAGCCTGTAAAAAATGGAGCATGGGCCAATAAGCCTACGATAAACCCTGGGAAAATAAATAAGCCTAATCGTCCGAATGTAGATAAGCAGGATGACAAGGATGATAATGACGAAGATAATGATGACCGTTGGAATGACTCCAATAACGATGATAATAATGATCGAGGCGACGATCGCAATCAGAATCAGGATGATAACGACCGGGATAACGACCGGTTCAATGATGATGACAACAATAATGATGATCGAAGCGGCAGAAATAATGATCGGTGGGACGACAAAGATAGTGATAGAAAGAGCAATGATAAACAGCGCGAAAAGGATTAACAGAATAACAAATGAGGCAGGCTGGCAAGGACAAAATTGGCTGGTTTTTTTTAGTAAAAAGCATGAAAAAAGTAAGGGAGTAGGCAAATAGACTAAAGTCCTAATCGACAAGGGGCGATACTATTTGCCTATTTGCGTAACAATTTTCGACAGTATTTCCGATTGACAGCGATTGTAAACTCGCCCTATGATTAGTAGTAACTGTAACCGTTATCTATAGAGATATTGCCGGGGAGGAGTACATGATGTTAGCCATTCGAAAGCGCTATTTCCCGGCGCTTGCCGAGTATATTAGAAGTGGTAAGGAAGTATCATTATTCCATGCCAATGAGCTTGGCAAGGAGCTTTACGGAATAAACCCGGAAGAAATAATTGCCGTACACGAGGAATGTATACAATCTTTAGCCGCTAATGTCGACTCAGAGGAAGCTGTTAGATTATACAATCGCTCATTTGTTTTTTTGATGGAGATCATGGTTGCTTGCCGTTTTCGTTTACAGCCCGAACGATCAACCGAGCAGAAATTCTCTGAAATGCGAGAGATGCTTTTCAGGTCGAATCGTTCATTCGAAAAGGTGAAAAATAAATACGAAAATGTGCTGCAGCACATGGACAGTGGAATCGCCTTGTTTGACAGCGATGGAATCTTATCGTTTATTAATGTGCAAATGGCCAAGCTGCTCGATATTCCGCGCAAAACATTGATTGGCTGTACGATTAAAGAAGTTTTAAGACACAAGCAGCTCACCAGCAGCACGAAGAGAACGGTTCTAAGGCTCTATAAAGAAATGTTTCTCATGCACAGTAGGTACTATGAATTCCAGCACAAAGACGGCAAACATCTTTTAGTAACGGTTACTTACGGTGATCAATTAGATGGCGATTTTTTAATTAGTGTCAAGGATGTCTCGGAATACAAGCAAATTGAACAGACGGCATTGCAAAATGACAAGCTTGCTATGCTTGGTAAAATCGCAGCTGCAATTGCACATGAAATTCGCAATCCGTTAACGAGTATCCGCGGATTTATTCAACTGCTGCGGCCTTATTTGTTGGAGGTTGGCAAGGAAGAATATGCGCGCATCATTTTGACTGAAATTGACCGGGCAAACGATATTATTTATGAATTTCTAAATTCGTCCAAGCCGTCGGCACCCATGAAACAATTGGTGTCTATCGATCATTTGATAAAGGAAGTTGTTTTGCTGACGGAAAGCGAAGCATTGATGCGGAATTGCGAGATCAAGGCGGAATGTTATTGTTCGGAGCATCTTGTGTCTATCGATGTAAAGCAGGTAAAACAAGTGATTTTAAACATTATCAAAAATTCGCTTGATGCTATTGAAGAGGTACAGAGTGAACGAAGAGGCCTTATCGATATCATTACGCGAAGTAATGGACAGTTTGCGGAAATTATTATAAAGGATAACGGCAAAGGCATGGACAAAGCGACGATGAACCGGTTATTCGATCCTTTTTTCACGACAAAGCAGGCAGGGACGGGACTTGGTTTATCGGTAAGCTACCGAATTGTTCGCAACCACAATGGAACGATTCGAGTCGAAAGCCAACCAGACATAGGGACGGAATTCATCCTTACATTGCCGTTAGCCTAATACGGAGCTGCACATGACACTAAAGAATGGGTTGATATAAAAGCTCTTCTTCCGAAATGGAAGGAGGGCTTTTCGCTTTTTTAACAAGGGTACGAGCGATAGAATATCTCCAATTATAAACATGGAAAAGTCGATGGGCGTTAGGTATAATGAGTTTGAAAAAAGATGTTGTTTGTGTTCAAAACGAATGGATGCCAATCCATTAAGAAAGCGAGGACATATAAATGAGCGTTCAATTTACATACGGGGTTCGGGGTACGGAGCAAGCTGCGGCAGACGCAGTTATTCGATTTGTCAGCAAAAAGGAACTCATTCAAGGGGATGCAGCTGCGCAAATCATACAGCCGCAAATCGATGATGCGCTTCGAGCGCTTTATGCCAAAGGATTATTTAAAGCAGATGCAGAGCAAATCGAAATTATGCCGACTTTGGGTCTTTATCCTTCATCACATATCGTATTTGTGGGGCTGGAGCAGGAAGGCGGAGCAACGAGCCTGCGTCTTGCTGCAGCAGCTGCCGCAAAGGCATTGAAAAAAATGCGCGCGGAGAAGGTCCAAGTACTGCTGTCGGAAGCCTTGTTGGAAGGACCGCAGGCTAATCTCGGCGCCGAGCGTTCAGCCCAAGCGCTGACGGAAGGCTTGCTGCTTGCGCTTCATGTCCGTCAGCCTTTGAAACGCGAGCATAATGAACGCTTTACGCTGAAGGAGGTTGCTTTTGTACCGCAGGCTGCAGCAATCACGGCAGAAGACGCCGCATTGTGGGAGAAAGGCATAGCTAAAGGCAAGCTCTATGTGGAAGGAGTAAACTTAGCCCGGGATTTGACTAATCTTCCTGGTAATGATCTTACGCCTGAGCGTCTTGCGCATCATGCGGAGGAGCTTGCTCGTGAGCTCGATTTGGAAATAGAGGTTATCGACGAATGGAGCGCGGCAGAGCAGCGGATGGGCGGCTTGCTTGGCGTTGGTCAAGGCAGCATAAACCCGCCGCGAATGATTGTTATTCATTACAAAGGCAATCCAAGCTCCGATGAAGCTTGGGGATTGATCGGCAAAGGGATAACATTCGATACGGGTGGTATTTCCTTGAAACGAGCAGAAGGGATGCAGGAAATGATCTCGGATATGGGCGGAGCCGCAGCAGTGCTTGGAGCGATGCGCGTTATTGGAGAGCTAAAGCCTGCCATAAACGTCATAGCAGTTATTCCAACCGCTGAGAATATGCCGTCTGACCGGGCTCTTAAGCCGGGAGATGTGCTGCGCATGATGAGCGGTCATACGGTTGAGATTGTGAATACGGATGCCGAAGGAAGATTGGTGCTAGCCGACGGACTCACGACTGCCATTACTAGAGGCGCAACGAAACTGGTTGATGTAGCTACGCTGACGGGGGCGGTTTCGGTTGCGCTTGGCACCCAAGCGACAGGGGCAGTTACCAATCATGATGACCTCTTTAAACAGGTACAATTAGCGTCGGAGCGGGCAGGCGAGAGAATCTGGCAGCTTCCATCCTATCCGGAGTACAAGAAACAGATTATGAGCGATGCTGCAGATTTGAAAAATAGCGGTGGCCGATATGGCGGAACAATTACCGGTGGGCTTTTTATCGGGCATTTTGCAGAAGGCTTGCCTTGGGTCCATCTGGATATCGCAGGAACGGCATGGCTGGAATCGAGCCGCGGCTGGGAGCCTAAGGGAGCTACAGGCGTTATGGTTAGGACATTGATTGAACTGATTGTTCACCACGAGTAAGCAGAGCGGAGAGGATTATTATGTTAAAGGACATCCTGTTGCCTAGACGGAGAATGTCCGCACAGCGGAAAGGCTTGCACACGGCTGTTGTGGAAGGTATTCCCGCTACGATTATCGGAAATTTACTCGGAGGTCCGCTGCTTACGGCGTACCTCCTTTATTTGGGGGCAAAATCAGACGCAATCGGTGCAGCGCTAGCGATCCCCGCATTTGCCAACCTTTTTCAGCTCGGTATTGCTTTCTATATTCACCGTTTTGAGAATCGCCGGCTTTATGTCATGATATTCAGCCTTGTTCATCGCACCTTGTGGGTCGCAACAGGACTTATTCCTTTCTGGGTGCCTGAGAGCTATTGGGTCGCGACCTATATCGGGATGTTTACGATTTCGTTTATTTGCGCCCAGTCTGCCGGGGTGCTCTGGACTTCACTGGTAGCGGATATGGTGCCTGCTCAGGTTCGCGGACGGTATTTTGGCATAAGGAATACGATCCATTGGGCGGTGGCGAGCCTGTGCCTGCTCATTGGCGGCCAAATATTGAACCGCCTGCCAGAAGGCAGCGGCTTTGTGGTGCTATATGTGATTTGCGCGGCAGCCACGGTATGGAACGGCATTGAGCTTTTCCGTTACCCTAATCTTCCGCTGGAGCGCTCGATCGAATCGTCAAAGTGGAAAATGCTAAAAAAGCCGCTCGGTGACCGCACTTATTTGTTTGCTACTCTTTTTTTGGCAACCTTTATTTTGATTCAAAATATTGTGGTTCCGCTCTTTTCCTATGTCATGCTGGATATCGTGAAGCTCAATTACACCTGGGTTACAGTCATAACAACGATTCAGATGATCGTGATGATGTTCAGCTATTATTACTGGGGCAATTTGAACAGCAGATTCGCGACGCGTACACTGCTTAGATGGGCGCTTCCGATTATTGCTTTTGCCTGTTTGCTGTGGTCGGGGATGGAGCTGCTGCCAGCCGTTCTTGTTCTAATCATTGTTCATTGCGTACTCGGGATCGGCCTTGGGGGATACAACCTGCTTGCCTTTAACTTTATTATCGGGGATACGCCTAAGTCGGAGCGACCGATGTATATTGCTGTCTTTTCCGCGTTAACAGGCATTACCGGATTTATCGGTCCGCTTTTAGGCGGTTGGATTTACAAGCGTTTGGAGGATAGTCCTTATTGGGTGCAGAGCTATGGCATTTCAATGTTTACAGGCGCGTTGCTGCTTGTAATGGCGCTTGTCATTGGACCTATCGTATTGAAAGAAAAAAAGTAGAGATCGGTTTGAATACACTTCGCTAATAGGATCATTTGACCTAAATAGGGGACGGCTGATGCTCTGTGCATGAGGCTATTTATTGATTGGCTTGCAAAGTCGTTCAAGAAATAGCCTTTTTGATTGCCAGCTGCTGAAGCGGGAACTCGGAAACTTTTATCAGAATACGGAAATGGACGAAAATACACAGGGAAATAGGGGTATACTGATATGCATGCGATAGAACGTAGAAAAAATGATTTGCTGTCCTATAATCCGCCGTTAACCATGGATCCAGCGGATCTGAATCTTTATTGGCAAGCGGTACTAGACAGCTACGCGGACAAGCCGCTGGCTATTGTCAGGGAATTGCTTGATACTCCGATCGCTGCGGTGAGGACGGAACGGTTAACCTTTAAGGGAAGTGACGATACGCCTATTCATGGCTTGTATATCGTGCCGCAGCAAGGCTTAAGGGGCGAGAAGCTTCCTTGCGTCGTCATCTATCAGGGGTACACGGGTGACAAGGGGCTGCCTGAACGTTATGCTGCATGGCTGCTGCTAGGCTATGCAGTTTTTGCGGTCGATGCGAGAGGACAAGGCGGCGAAACCGGAAATCAGCTGACAACTGATGAAGGAGCGGTCAAAGGCTGGGTCACGCAGGGACTGGCAAGTATCGAGCAAAGCTATTACAGAGCGATCACGGTAGATGCGGTAAGAGCTGTTGATGCTGCGGCGATTCAAACCGAGGTGGATCCTTCCCGGATCGCAGTTATCGGAGGAAGCCAAGGGGGCGGACTTGCTCTGCTGGCTGCCGCTCTCAGTCCGAAGGTAAGCGCGGTCGTCTCCGATATTCCGAACATGTGCCATATGGATTATGGCATCATGCATTCGACGGGTTCCCTAACGGAAATTGCGCAGCATATTAAGCGTTATCCGGAGCGCTTAAGTTCAGTGCTGGGAGCACTTGCCCATTTTGATCTTCTGAATTTGGCAGAGCGAATAAAAGCACCGGTCTTGATGTCGGTAGGCTGGAAGGATACCGTTTGCCTGCCAGAAACGGTTTATGCGGTATACAATCGTATTCGTTCTCGCAAGCAGCTGAATGATTATCCTTTTTCAGGCCATGAGGTGAGTGAATATCAAGCTCGCGCAGCAATTATATTTCTGCAGGAAGCATTTAAAAGCAGTTTAATACTGCGTAGTAGCCGATGGAAAAAGCACTAACCGATTCATGCTCGAATTCTTGTCCGAGAACGACAATCAATGCTTGAAATGGATGATATCGATGCCAATAAGATTATGGTTGGAGAGCGTTCAATGTACTAAAATATAAAGGAGCTGCAAACCTGCATCCTATAATTTGCCGTGATATGAAACCTACAACACAATATTACGGTATAACTTATTAACCATTCATATGAATAGCATGTTGAAACGCTTTAGAGCATTTGTAAGCAGGCGGGCATGTATGACGGGCTTCGCCTTAGAAAATAATAGGATGGCAATGAATAGAGAGGGTGGAATTTTCTGCAATGAGCAACCATGATGAGCGTAATTATTCGCCTTGGCAAAGCTACTATGGACCCAACCTTGGGTATGTGCAGGAGCAATACGAACGTTTCTTAACCGATCCTGAAGCCGTTGAGGCAACGGTTCGCGAGCTGTTTGAACGTTTTGGCGCACCTCCAGCAGTATCGATAGGAGCTGTTCAAAGTACAAGCAAGCCGAGCGAGCAACAGGCTGCATCAAGTGCAGCAGCATCTGGTCCGATTGATTCAAATATGTTGAAGAAGGTTGTCGCTGCGCATCAGCTTATGCTGAACATACGCAGATACGGCCATTTAGCTGCGGATATAGACCCGCTAGGCTTTAGTCCAGCGGCAGATACAAAGCTGCTCGAACCAGAAACCTTCGGTCTTACGCAAGCGGATTTGGCTTCTATTCCCGCATCGCTTATTTGGGATAATGCTCCGGCATCGATCTCGAACGGCTGGGAAGCGATTAACCGTCTAAGAGAAATATATACCCGCTCTGCGGCTTATGAATTTACACATATTCATGATGAGAATGAACGGAATTGGCTGAATAAGCAGGCGGAATCGGGGAGCTTCCCTGCGCCGTTGTCAGCAAGAGAACGTTCGGCATTGCTCGAGCGTCTTATGGAAGTTGAATATTTCGAGAACTTCCTGCACCGGACATTTGTTGGTCAAAAACGCTTTTCCATCGAGGGCGTAGACATGCTTGTGCCAGTATTGGATGAAATCGTGCGTGCCGTAGCACATGACGGAGCAAACCATATACTGATGGGCATGGCTCACCGCGGACGCCTAAACGTACTTACGCATGTACTCGGCAAGCCTTATGAGAAAATTTTCTCCGAGTTCCACCATGCGCCTAACAAGGAGCTTATTCCGTCAGAAGGATCCATGGGCCTTAACTATGGCTGGACCGGCGACGTGAAATACCATTTAGGGGCAGACCGGGCGATTAAAGAAGGCGAAACAATTCGCGCGAATCTTACCCTTGCCAACAATCCGAGTCATCTGGAGTTTGTTAATCCGGTGGTCGAAGGCTTCACGCGGGCCGCACAAGAGGATCGCAGCAAGCCAGGCATGCCGAAGCAGGATTCATCCAAAGCCGTTACGATCTGCGTTCATGGCGACGCGGCTTTCATCGGTGAAGGTATTGTTGCCGAGACGCTTAACTTCAACAAACTGCAAGGCTATCACAACGGCGGTACTTTGCATATCATCGCTAATAACAGACTTGGTTTCACGACGAACAGCATCGATTCACGTTCGACGCATTACGCAAGTGATCTGGCGAAGGGCTTCGATATTCCTATCGTACACGTAAATGCGGATGAGCCGGAAGCATGCTTGGCAGCTGTACGCCTCGCCTGCGAATATCGTCTCCGCTACAATAAAGGTTTTGTCATAGATTTGATCGGTTACCGTCGTTTCGGTCATAATGAAATGGACGATCCGGAAGTAACTCAGCCTCTTATGTACACAAAAGTTCGCAATCACCCGACAGTAAGCGTGCTATATGCCGAGCAGCTGAAAGGCGAGAAAGCGATCACGGAAGCGCAAATCGAGGAGCTGCGTGGGCGTACCAACGGTAAGCTTCAAGCAGCCTATGATGCGATGAAAGCAAAAGAAGGCCAGCCGCAACTGCGCGGCGAGCAGCAGAAATCAGTGATTCCAACGGGTGAAGAAGCTCGCACAGCGGTGCCTCTTGAAACGCTTCGCGAAATTAACTTGGAGCTGCTTAACCGTCCAGAAGGCTTTACGGAGTATACGAAGCTTCAACGTATTTTGCAGCGCAGAGCATCTGGTTTGAACGATGGAGAAAAGATTGATTGGGCGCATGCGGAGGCGCTTGCGTTCGCAACGATTCTCGCAGACGGCACGCCGATTCGGCTAAGCGGACAGGATTCGGAGCGCGGTACGTTTGCGCACCGTCACATCATGCTTAACGATAATGCTAATGCGGCCAAATTCTCGCCGCTTCATATGCTTCCGCAAGCGAAAGCTTCCTTTGCGGTTCATAACAGCCCATTGTCCGAAACGGCAGTGCTTGGTTTCGAGTATGGCTATAATGTATTCGCGCCTGAAACTTTTGTTATTTGGGAAGCGCAGTATGGTGATTTCGCGAACGTTGCGCAGGTTATTTTTGACCAATTCATTTCAGCTGGCCGTGCAAAATGGTCGCAAAAATCAGGAATTACGATTTTGCTTCCGCATGGCTATGAAGGCCAAGGGCCGGAGCATTCTAGTGCAAGACTTGAGCGTTTCCTTCAGCTTTCGGCTGATAACAACTGGACGGTTGCCAATCTGACAACATCCGCTCAATATTTCCACTTGCTGCGTAAGCAAGCATCGCTGTTAGGCACCGAGCAGGTTCGTCCGCTTGTTCTTATGGCACCAAAAAGCTTGATCCGTAATCCTCGCGTCGCTTCACACGGCGTTGATTTCAGCGAAGGCTCGTTCAAACCCGTGCTTCCGCAGTTTAGCCTGACGGAGCCGAAGGATCAGAAGGATAAAGTAAAACGTTTGCTGCTTTGCACAGGTAAGGTTGCTATTGATATCGAAGAAGCGCTGGCTTCGTCAAATGCAGAGGACTTCGATTGGCTGCGCGTAGCAAGAGTGGAGCAGCTGTATCCGTTCGCTCATGCGGAAATCGAGCGCATCGTGAAGCAATTCGATAAGCTGGAAGAAATCGTTTGGGTACAAGAAGAGCCGCAAAACATGGGCTCATGGAGCTTTATGGAGCCTAGACTTCGCGCATTGGCGCCTAAAAAGGCAGCTGTCCGTTACGTCGGCAGACCTGATCGCTCGAGTACGGCAAGCGGACACCAAGAGGTGCACGCCGCAGAACAAAAATGGATTATTTCTACAGCATTGAACGGCAAACCAGTTGAAAGTTTGATAAGGGGGTAGTGACTAATGGCTGAAATTATAGTACCAGAATTAGGCGAGTCCATATCTGAGGGCACGATTACCAAATGGTTCGTGAAGGAAGGCGACTCTGTTAGTCAAGGAGATGTCCTGCTAGAGCTTGAAACCGATAAAGTAAACATTGAAATTAGCGCAGACAACAGCGGTGTTGTTTCACGCATCGCTAAGCAAGACGGAGATGTTGTGCTTGTAGGCGAAGCAATCGGTTCGATCGGTGAAGGAGCTGGAGCATCCGCACCGGCTGCTCCAGCGGCAGAACAGGCGGCGGTTGCCGCTCCTGCAGCTCCTGCTGCAGCGCCTGCTCCGCAGCAGGCCGCATCTGTAAGCGACAGTGCAGCAGCAATCAATGCATCGCCAGCAGCACGCAAGCGTGCTCGTGAGCAAGGCATTGATCTCTCACAAGCACAAGGACAAGCTCCTGCTCCTGCAGTAGCGACTCCGGTTAAATCTGCACCGCTCTCGCAAGCTGAGCCAGCAAGCGCAAGCAAAGACGGCAAGCCGACGGAACGCAAACGGATGTCTCGTCGCCGGGTTACGATCGCTAACCGCCTTGTTGAAGCGCAGCGTACGGCAGCGATGCTGACGACTTTCAATGAAGTGGATATGACAGCGATTCTTGATTTGCGCAAACGCCGTAAGCAAGCTTTCTTCGAGAAAAACGATGTGAATCTTGGTTTTATGTCGTTCTTCACAAAGGCAGTAGTTGGCGCGCTCAAAGCATTCCCTCTGCTTAACGCAGAAATCGACGGCGAAGATATTATCACGAAAAAGTTCTTTGATATCGGTATCGCGGTTTCCGCTAAGGAAGGTCTTGTCGTTCCGGTCGTTCGTGACGCTGATCGTCTAAGCTTTGCTGAAATTGAGAAAAATATCGTTGAGCTTGCAGGTAAAGCAAGATCAAACACACTAGCGATTTCTGATCTGCAAGGCGGAAGCTTCACGATCACAAATGGCGGCGTATTTGGTTCCCTGCTGTCGACTCCGATTCTTAACGCGCCGCAGGTTGGTATTCTCGGCATGCACAAAATTCAAATCCGTCCGGTAGCTATCGATGACGTCCGTATGGAAAACCGTCCGATGATGTATATCGCATTGTCATACGATCACCGTATCGTAGACGGCAGCGAAGCGGTTCGCTTCCTTGTTATGGTTAAAGCGCTTCTAGAAGATCCGGAAGCACTTCTTCTTGAAGGCTAAATATTAATATAGGTTGAGGGACTGTCCTTGAAGTAGATGATTCTACTTTTAGGGCGGTCCCTTTTTTGATTGGCCATACAATTTCCAAAAATAGTTCCAAAGTTCGACGACTGAAAAAGTTGTCGAAAAATGCGGACATCCAGCTGCGGATTAAACAGCTGGATACGGCTTCAGGCGAGCTGCTGATGATAGAGACGGGCGTTAAACCTGTAAGCGAAGTCTAGATGTCCGAGTTTATAGGCGAATCGGACCGTAAAGAGGAAAGTGCCTGCTCAGTTCCAGAAGCGCTCTAATGAGAAGATCAAGGCTTTAGCAGCTTGACGAACAGCTTGTATTCGGTCATGCACGAATTGGCGGTTATGTTTTTTACATATAAATCTTTTTGCGGAGCAGGAAGACGGCTGGCGATGTTGAAAGTAACAAACAGATAAAGTTAATTGCTCCAATAAGGTGGGTCATGCAGATGGAAAGCAATAACATTAATGAGCGTTTGAGAGAAAGTGAAGAACGGTACCAGCATTTGGTCCATATGCTCCCTGACGGGCTTATTATTTTTTGTGAAGGATATATCGTATTTGCGAATCGTACGTCACTGAGCATGTTTGGTGTCAGCAGACTGGATGAAATCATCGGGCATCCCATGAACGAATTCGTTCACCCTGAATTTTTGGAATTATTTCCGGTTAATATTAATTATCTTATTCGTGATGCAAATCCGTCTAAGTTTATCAATTACAAGCTGCTTCGCTTAAACCAGGAGCCATTTGAGGTGGAGCTGAGAGCTGTTGAAGTGATGTTTGAAGGGAAGCAGGCTGTTCAGCTCATTATCCGTGACATCTCGAACCGGATTCGTATGGAAGCCTCCTTGCATGAGAAGGATTTCTTATACAAAAGCCTAATGGAGAACGTCGTAGCCGGCGTGTTCGTTGGCCAAAAAAATAACATCGTATACGTCAATCCCTATTTGGGCGATATGTTCGGTTATTCGGAAAAAGAGCTGCTAATGATCTCGCTGATTGATTTGATGTCGGAAGATGAAGTCAATCGGATCCAAAACGAAGTGATGCAGAGTATGGCTAACGGTAACATACAATTCCCGCTCAAGTTTAAAGGGAAGAAAAAAGACGGCACCCCTATCTATGTGGAAGGGAACAGTTCCCTTATTATGCTGGATGGGTTACCTTCCTTACTTGGAACGGTACAAGATGTTACTTTTAAACGTGAAAAAGAGAAGCTGCTGAGAGACAGCGCGAAGCTCTATCAGAAAATGATCAAATTCGTTCCCGAACCCATTGTGATAAGCGATGAGGGGATTATCGTCTATGCGAACAAGCTTGCCCTGCAGTTGGTCGGTTTAGATGAAGAAAGTCAGGTTATTAACAGGAGCATATTTGAATTTATTCACCCAAGCCAGCATAACGCGTCCCTTGAGACGGTCCATAATATCATGTCATCGGATGATGCGACCCCCTTTCAAGAACGAATCATCGTTCGTCCTGGAGGGCAATTCATGGATGTGGAGATATCAAGTATCCGGATCAATAATTATATGGGCAAGGATGTTATGCTCAGCGTAATTCGAGACTTGACCGACCGCAAGCGCTCGGAGGAGGTACTTATTCGCTCGGAGAAGCTGTCTGCGATTGGTCAGCTTGCAGCTGGTGTAGCGCATGAGATCCGTAATCCGCTGACAGCGCTCAAAGGTTTTACGCAGCTTTTGAGTGCCAGATATCCCGAGCAGCCGCAATATTTTGAAATTATGGCAAATGAAATTGATCGCATTACGCTCATTGTTAATGAATTTATGACGCTGGCCAAGCCGCATTTTACCCAATTTAACTACGAACGGCTTGAGCCTATTTTACAAAGCGTGCTCTCGATATTGGAAACACAAGCAATTTTATTGAATGTGGAGCTTAAGGTTTGTTTTGACCATACTAGACCAGTGATTTTTTGTAATGCGGATCAGTTGAAGCAGGTATTTCTGAACCTAATTAAAAATGCCCTTGAGGCAATGCCCCAAGGGGGAGAGGTTGTCTTAACGGTAGCCACAACAGATGACGGAAACGTGCATATACGAATTAAGGACGGCGGCATCGGCATACCCGAGGAATTAATCAAGAAGATAGGGGAGCCTTTTGTAACGACGAAGGAGAAAGGGACCGGCCTGGGGATTATGATCAGCACGCGTATTATCGAAGCGCATAAGGGTACGCTTCGAATCAGCAGCGTGATCAATGAGGGCACGGTCGTGGAAATTATATTGCCCGTACAGGAACAGGAAGAAAGTAAATCTTAAGCCTTGGATGATCCCAAAGCAGGTTCGCCGCCAGCACCTGTCAAGCGTTTGCGTTTATGATGAAGGATATAATAGATGACGGAGGAAAAGGCGATAATAATGGCGCATAGCATATACATAGCGCTATACCCGTAGCTTGTAGCCAGCGCTCCTAGCGAATAAGAGCCAATTCCATAACCGAGGTCAAACAGTAAATAAAACGTAGCGGTGGCGAGTCCTCTGCGGTGAGCGGGTGCCGCGAGTACGGCAATCGTTTGGAAGCAGGGCAGCAGGGCACCGTATCCAAGGCCAATGATGGCACCGGATGCAAGCAGCATCGCGGGCGAATCGGCTTGGCTCAACAGCAGCATACCAATCGTAAAGACGGCAATACTAGGGTAAACAATGACATGCTCGCCAACGCGGTCTAGCAATTTCCCGACTATCGGACGAGGCAAAACGATCATTATGCCAAAGAAGACGAAAAAATAGCTCGCATATTGATCAATGGCTTGCTCATGCGTATAGACGGACATAAAGGTTACTAATCCGCTATAGGCAAACGCGACGACAAAGCCGCTGAGCGCAATCGGAACGGCCTTCCGCTCCACGAGATCCCGCCAACGCAGCCTGCCCTTGTTTTGTAAACGGGGTTGTTCGTTCGCTGCGGCAGCCGCTTTCTGCTCACGGGTTTGACGCCTGGTTGATGCGCCGAGCATGAATGCGATAAGCGAGCACACCGCGCATAAAACGAACATCGCCGTAAATCCGCCATGTGTCGTAATCGTCAAGCCGACGAATGGGCCGATAACCATAGCTAAGCTCATAAACAAACTAAAATAGCTGATGCCTTCACCCTTGCGATGTTCCGGGATAATTCCGATTGCCGTGGTGTTCGTTGAGGTGGTTGCAATCGCAAAGGTGCCTCCATGAAAAAAACGAACAAGCAGCAGCATGGCGTAACCAAAAACGCCTAGGTAAGCGACCGAAAACACTAGAAAAAGAAGCAAAGACAAAATGACTATTTTACGCTCGCCATACTTGGTCATGAGTTGGCCGGCGAAGGGCCGAAGCAGTACGGAAGCAATAACAAAAACGGTCATAGACAATCCGGCCTGCGTATCCGACCCGCCAAGCCCGTTCGTGACATAAACGGATAATGCCGTAGCGAGCGTATAAAACGAGAAAAATAAGAAAAAGCTGCTTAAGCATATTTTTACGAAGTCAGCGCTCCATAATTTGTTGGTATTCAATGCTAGTTCCCCTCTCAGATGATAGACATGCCCCCATGAAAAAGTGATACTAGTATTCTGAATGGTTAATGGGCTGATGCATTTTTGTTGATTTTGGACATAAAGTCCATAAATGCTTTAATTTCTTCCGCCGAGATATCCGTTAACATTTGCTCGACATAATTTGCCTCAATCGGCGCAAGTTCATGAGCGCTTGTCCTGCCAGAATCCGTAATATAGAGCAGCTGCGAGCGCCGGTCATTGGGGTTTGCTGCCCGCCTAACCAGTGCTTTTCGCTCGAGTTGATCGACTAAACGCGTAATGTTGGCAGGATCTTTGTCCGTACGTTGTGCCAAATCCTTATGCGTAATTCCATCATGCTCGTCTAAGCACATCAGCAGCGACCATTGCTCAGGCGTAATGTCATGTTCTTGGAAAAGCTGCTGCAGCCGCTGGTTCAAACGGCGTCCCGTGTTGCTAATGATATATCCGACTGATTGTTTCAATTCCATGGTTTCATCTGCTCCTGTCATTTAGTTGATATAACAATAATACGCTTATCAACTAAATGGGTCAACTGCTCCAATCCATAAATTTGGATTGAAGCTATTCTGCGTTGTTTTGACGGAGTTGATTCTGCTTGCGATATTGCTCGGGAGTGAAGTCCGTATGAAGTTTAAAGGCGCGGCTAAAATGCGAGGGATGTTTGAATCCGACCTCGTAACCTACGTCGGTTATGGGCTGCACGCCATCGATCAGCTCGATTTTGGCTTGGTAAATTCTTCGCTGCATCAGGAATTGAAAAATAGTAAAGCCCGTAACCTCTTTAAATGTTTTCGCCAAATAATATTTGCTTAAATGAAGCTCGGCTTGAATGCCCTCAAGCGTAATATCCTCGTTAAAATGGCATTCCAAATAGGAGATGACCGATTGGACATGCTGCTCCTTAGATGAAGGAAAGATAGGTTTTTCCTTTAGCGGCTTCTGGCAAAGCTGATTGATCAAAATCAGCAAATCAAGCAGCTGCGCTTGAAAGCGCTGATAAGAGAAAGTGTCCTGCTGGGAATACAGCTGACCAAGGCGATGAAGCGCTGCTTCGACCTCTGCCTTCTCGGCACCGCGCAGCTGAAGTCTTACATTATGAAGCTTCTTGAATGGCTCTAGCAAATCCGTTGCAAAAGACGGCTGGATAAATTGCTTAAAATAAAACGGATCGAAATGAAGGGTGGAGCGGTGATATTCCACGCTGGGATCGATATGCGCACGGTGAAGCGTCATTCCGTGCATAAGAAGAAGATCGCCGGGTTCAAGTACGTAAATGCGGTCATTTATGAGATAGTTCACTTTGCCGCCATGGAAGTAATAAATCTCATAGTGGAAATGGGTATGGTACTGGACCTGAGCGTTAAAGTCAGAGCTGGTACCCATCGTAAAAGGTGCGCTGATTCGGTGCTGCGTGCTCATGTGATCGACTCCCTCTCATAAGTACCCTCATTATACACCAACCACAGTCAAATAAAAGCGTAAACAGGATAACGCGAATGAAGTCGGCTTGACCCCAAAATGTTACCATAGAGGCAGACAAATCAAGTTAGCAAGCATAATCATTTCACACTTTTTAATAAAGGGGCGGCATCCGGATGCAGATCGTTCGTTTGGGAATTATCGGGCTGGGTAATATGGGCAAAGGTCATATTGGTTACTTATTGAAAGGCGAAGTAAGCGGGGTCGAAGTTACCGCGGTCAGCGACAGCATACAAGCAAATCTTCAATGGGCGAAAGAAAAGCTTGGCGACCAAGTGGGCCTCTATGCTGATCCGTATGAGATGATGGATTCGGGCTTGATCGACGGCGTGCTAATTGCAACACCCCATTTCTCTCATCCAGAGCTTGCAATCGCTTGCTTTGAGCGTGGACTGCATGTGCTGTGCGAGAAGCCGGCAGGCGTTTACACCAAGCAGGTTCGCCAAATGAATGAGGCGGGCAGCAAAGCGAATGTGAAATTCAGCATGATGTATAACCAGCGTACGAATCCGTTATATGTGAAATTGAAAGAATTGATTGATGCGGGAGAACTGGGCGAGGTCAAACGCACTAATTGGATTATTACAAACTGGTACCGCTCTCAAAGCTATTATGATTCCGGTACGTGGCGGGCAACTTGGGCTGGTGAAGGCGGAGGCGTCTTGCTCAATCAAGATCCGCATCAGCTTGATTTGTGGCAGTGGACGATCAGCATGATGCCGAAGCGCGTCCGTGCATTTTGTTATTTCGGCAAGCATCGTAATATTGAGGTTGAGGATGACGTTACGGCTTTCGTGGAGTATGAAAACGGTGCCACCGGCGTATTCGTTACAACAACAGGCGAAGCGCCAGGAACGAACCGGCTTGAAATTAGCGGTGATCGCGGGAAAATCGTCATCGAAAATAATGAACTGACCTTCTGGCGTTTGCGCGTGCCTGAGCCTGAGTTCAATAAACAATTTACAGGCGGCTTTGGCCAGCCGGAATGCTGGAAATGCGAAATTCCGGTTCAAGGCAGCTATCCGGACCATAAAGGCATTACGCAAAACTTTGTGAATGCGATCTTGTTCGATGAGCCGTTGATCGCGCCGGGTGAGGAAGGCATTAAGGGACTTATGCTGTCAAATGCTATGCTGCTCTCTACTTGGACTGACAACTGGGTTGATCTTCCAATCGATGAAGAGCTGTTCCACCAGCATTTGCAGGATCGGATTTTGAACTCGTCATTTCAGAAGGAGGAAGTTGGCAAATGAGTAAAACGGACGGAATGAAATACGCGCCTAAGGGCAAGCCCAACAAAGTTGTAGAGGAGGGGCAGTTCATCATCGCTGCCGTCAGCCTGGATCATGGACATATTTACGGCATGTGTAACGGACTTGTCGAAGCGGGAGCAACCTTGAAGTGGGTTTACGATTCCGACCCAGCACGGGTGGAGGCATTTATTCGCCAATATCCTCAAGTGCAGGCTGCAGATTCGGAAGAACAGGTGCTCTCTGATCCTGAGGTGCAGCTGGTTGCCGCTGCAGCGATTACGTCAGAGAGAGGTCCGCTTGGCGTACGTGTCATGCGAAGCGGGAAGCATTATTTTACCGACAAGGCGCCGTTTACGACGCTTGAGCAGCTTGCGGATGCGCGTGTGGCTTACTCGGAAACCGGCAAGAAATATGCCGTCTACTACAGTGAGCGGCTGCATGTGGAAAGCGCAGTGTTTGCCGGTCAATTGGTCGAGCAGGGCGCAATCGGACGTGTCGTACAGGTCATGGGCCTTGGGCCGCATCGCTTGAATGCTGGCTCCCGTCCGGCTTGGTTTTTCGAGAAGGAAAAGTATGGTGGCATTATCTGTGATATCGGATCGCATCAAATCGAGCAGTTTTTGTATTTTACAGGCAATCAGAATGCTAATGTCGTGAACAGCAAGGTTGCAAACTACGCAAATAAGGATTATCCGGAGTTAGAGGATTTTGGCGATATGATGCTTGTGGGTGACAATGGGGCAACCGGCTATTTCCGTGTCGATTGGCTCACGCCAAACGGCCTTGGCACCTGGGGTGACGGCCGTACCATCATTCTCGGAACGGATGGATATATCGAGCTGCGTAAATATATCGATATCGGCAGGGAAAAAGAAGGCGATCAGCTTTATTTGGTAAACGCGGACGGGGAGCAGCATATGCAGCTGGGCGGCAAGGTAGGTTTTCCGTATTTTGGCCAGCTGATACTAGATTGCTTGAACGGCACGGAAGTTGCAATGACTCAGGAGCATACCTTTAAAGCGGCGGAACTGTCACTGCTGGCTCAGAAGCATGCGGTACGAGTGGAGTAGGAGTAAATATCAATTTTCGCTTTGGCAAAAGAGAGCTGCCCGCAGTTGGTAACTGCGGGGGCTCTCTTTTTATAGGGCATCAGGTTTAATACTTTGCGTCTTTTTTCAATTCATAGATTTGAATGAAATCTTCTTTGATAACAACAGAGATAACGGTTTGGTTATTACTGAAGAAATGGGTATGCCCCAGCCTTTTATCCTCCAGCTCGTTCCAGCCTAAGCTGCTCAGCTCTTCGAAATATGCCAGCGGCGGGTAAAGGCCTTGTTCGCCGCCTATGCCTTTGAGATGGTACGTAGAGCCCTTTAGAATGTTGGGATTGCTAAATGTTGATGGCTGCTGTTCAGCATGAAGGGGGACAACGAATTGTTCATTTACGGCCGATGGTTTATAGCCCGCCGTCGCATCGTAAGAAGGAACTCCGGTATTTGCGCATGCTGTCGTTATTCCGATCAATAAAATAATGCTCCAAAATTTAATCATCCGGAGTATCCTCCAACCTTTATTTAGGAATGTATAAGTTTTCACTCATAAATGTGCTGAGCTATCCCCGCAAAACGACTGCTGTTGCTGCTAAAAGTCGGAGACAGCCGTTTACGCTTGTCGCATAACCAATAAGACGTAAAAATACCCATAAAGTTACATACGGATTTCAAAAAGTTATTGGACGTCGCCGCGCTTGGCATGTTGGGATATCGTTTCGTTAACTATAGGAGCCCTTATAATACCGTATGGCTTTAGTAAGAAGCGGCTTGCTCATTAAAAAAGGAAATAAGATTGAGGGAGTATGAAAATCAAACGTAATTACTACGATCTTGACGAAGATAATAGCTATTGCTATACTGGTAAAGCGTAATCGTTACTATTAGTCGTCAGGAGCGGCTTTTTATTTAAATACTAATCGTAATAATTACGTATTGAACGAACCCTAAAGAGGATCAGAATAGAACAGAGGTGCACTATGAAAGCGAATAAAATACCAGTGACCGTATTGAGCGGTTATTTGGGTGCAGGAAAGACGACCATTTTAAACCATGTATTAAACAATCGAGACGGGCTTAAAGTCGCGGTCATTGTCAACGACTTAAGCGAACTGAATATTGATGCGAGCCTCATTAAGGATGGCGGAGGCTTATCTCGTACGGATGAGAAGCTTGTCGAGATGTCCAATGGCTGCATTTGCTGCACGCTTAGGGAGGATTTGCTGAAGGAGGTCGAGAAGCTGGCGAAGGAGAACCGTTTTGATTATATCTTAATTGAATCGACTGGCGTGGGCGAGCCGGTTCCTGTTGCTCAAACCTTCTCCTACATCGATGAAGAGCAAGGAGTAGATTTGACGCAATTTTGCAAGCTGGATTGCATGGTAACGGTCGTTGACGCTTACAGCTTCTGGCATGATTATTCATCCGGCGAAACGCTGCTGGAGAGAAGCCAAGCGGTAGGCGAGGATGATACCCGCGAGGTCGTAGACCTGCTGATTGACCAAATTGAATTTTGCGATGTGCTGATATTAAATAAATGCGATCTCGTAGGCGAAGAGGAACTAGCGGAGCTTGAAGGCGTCCTTCGTGCCTTGCAGCCGCGCGCAACTTTCATTCGAACCTCCAAAGGCGAAGTTGATCCGAAGGCGATATTGAACACTTCGTTATTTAACTTCGATGAGGCCAGCCAATCGGCTGGCTGGATGAAGGAGATGGCTGCGCCTGCGCATACGCCTGAAACGGAAGAGTATGGGATATCCTCCTTCGTTTATGAACGGGTGAAGCCCTTCCATCCGGAGCGCCTTATGGATTGGATGAAGGAATGGCCGGAGGAAATCGTTCGTGCCAAAGGCATGGTCTGGCTGGCGACTCGAAATCAATACGCGCAAAGCCTAAGCCAAGCGGGACCATCCATCCAATTCGGACCTGCTGGGCAATGGGCGGCTGCTTTGCCTGAGGCCGAGCGCGAAGCCGTGCTGCTGGAAGACCCGGAGCTTGCGGGGCTTTGGCATGATCAATATGGAGATCGCATCAATAAGGTTGTATTTATCGGCATTTCCATGGACCGTGCAAAGCTGACTGATTCGCTTGACAGCTGCCTGCTTAGCGACAGCGAGCTTTTGCTGGATTGGAGCGATATTTCAGATGAGTTCCCGAATGCATTGGAGGAGCAAATGGAGCAAACCGTTCATTGATTTTTATTTATGATTTTTGGGAGGTGAATGCAGTGAGAGTAATCGTAACGCTTGCTTGTACAGAAACGGGTGACCGCAACTATACAACGACAAAAAACAAAAGAACGACGCCAGAGCGGCTCGAGGTCAAGAAATACAGCCCGCGGCTCAAACGCGTAACGGTCCATAGAGAAACAAGGTAACATTGCTGTAATCCGAAATGGCAGTATAGCAGTTCATGCGACCGAGGCTGTCAGAAGGAGAACATCCGGAAGACGGCCTTTTCGCTGTATGGTTATAGGCTCTGTTACGGGAGCCTCCTGCAATTATGGATTGACAGCGGATGCAATCATTGGTACCATATGCGCATAAACGCGTGTTTACGGGTGGGGGTTTTTGGTTGTATAAAGAAATAAACAGCACGGAAATTGCCAAACTGGCTGGTGTTTCGAGAAGCACGGTCAGCCGGGTCATCAACAATTATTCCAACGTGCCGGAGCAAACGAAACAAAAGGTCATGAAGGTCATTGAGCAATACAATTATTTTCCGAATCTATCCGCGCAGGTGCTTGCCGGGAAACGTACTAGAACGATTGGTTTGTTCATGATCGATTCCGGACGCGTATCTGGCGACAGCATCTCAAGCTTGCTGTTAGCGAAAAATATTGAAAGCGCTTCTTCACAGGGCTATTATGTGCTGACGCATATCGTACGGGACATGAAGGAGCCGGAGGAAATCCGGACCATAAAGGAAAGCTTCTACCAACGTAGAATTGATGGAGGCGTATTTATCGGGGCAGCCAATCATGAACCGCTTATCGAAGAGCTGATCACGGAAGGCTTTATGGTTGCTATCGTTGACCAGCATTTACCCGGCCGGACTGAACCGAACCGGATTGTGTTCAACTTCGACAATGAAACCGGCGTAGGCCTGGCTGTCGATTATTTAGTAAGCTTGGGGCATACTCGGATCGGCATGATAAACGGGGATATGAACCGATTTTCGGGACCGTCCAAGTGGCGGGGTTTTCAGGCTGCGATGGAAAGGCATAATCTGCCGCTTAATCAGCAGTGGATACTTCCTGGTGATTTTAACGAAGCAAGCGGCTACAAGGCCATTAAGGATTTTTTGAAAGCGACGACAGAGCTCCCGACAGCGATATTTGCAGCAAACGACAGTGTAGCGTTTGGTGCGATTCGCGCCCTGAAAGAGGCTGGAATTCGCGTGCCGCAGCATGTTTCTGTCATCGGCTTTGATGATCATTTTAGAAGCGAGCATCACAATCCTCCTTTAACGACGATTAAGATTGATTTCGCTGACATGATGGATCAGTTGACAAAAACCTTGATAGCCAGCATCGAGCGAGGGGCGGATGCCTTCCAAACTTCAGCCGCGGGAACTAAGCTGATCGTGAGGGAATCCTGTCAGAGCGTAACGACAGTCTGATTGTAGTGTGCTGTATTTTGGCGTCAGCGGACTGATTGCTGATAGTTCATGGAGCTAGGCTCATTGGCAGAACAGCAGAACAGCAGAACAGCAGAACAGCAGAACAGCAGAACAGCAGAACAGCAGAACAGCAGAACAGCAGAACAGCAGAACAGCAGAACAGCAGAACAGCAGAACAGCAGAACAGCAGAACAGCAGAACAGGGGAACAGTTCATGGAGCTAGGCTCATTAGCAGAATAGCGTCTGGAAAGGCCAACGATGCGGAACGGAAATGAAGGATCCGTATCCAGTAAAAGGAAAAACTCCTGCTAATTGGGAGAGTTGGAAACTGTAAATATGATTAACAGGAATTTCTCCTGCTAAATTAGCTGATTGTCGCTGTTTGCAGCGGTTTACTTATAATTAAAGGGAGAAATTCCAGTTAAACGAGAAGAAACCGCCTTTTCACGCAAAATAGCTGGAGGTTTTCCTGTTAAAGTGTTTGTACAGTTGTTGGGACTGTCCAGACAGGCGGAATACGTTTTAACGGACTGCTTATTCAGTTTTCTTTTCCACAAAATGAACGCGCGTTCATATGATGAGGTTGAAATTAGCGAGAGGGGTGATAGGTATGTAGCGTTCGTAAGAGATCGTTGTATTGTACTGGTATAGCAGAAGGCGATATTGCTTTTTTACGAATAGAAAAACGAAATCTATCAAAATAAAACATAGGGAGAGATGAGCATGGACAACAATGTGCTTGGAACACGGGCTATTACGCAAATTGGACTTTTGGTGAATGATATTGATGAGACCTCGCAAGCTTATGCCGATTTTTTTGGCGTGGAGAAGCCAGCCTGGTTTTGGACCGATACGGTAGACAAAGCGCAGACCGAATATAACGGAGAGTCGTCGGTGGCGCGTGCAAAGCTTGCTTTTTTTGATATGGGATCCTTGCAGCTTGAGCTTATTGAACCGGATGAGCATCCAAGCACATGGAGAGAGCATCTTGATAAGCATGGAGAGGGCCCGCATCATATAGCTTTTGTAGTGGATGGGATGAAAGAAAAGGTTGCCACAATGGAAAAGAACGGTATGGCCTTGGTGCAAAAAGGAGAATATACAGGCGGGCGCTACGCATATATGGATACCTTTAAACAGTTGAAAATCATGCTGGAGCTGCTGGAGAACGACAAGAAATAGCAGCCGTTTGATAGGCAACGAAGCAAATACAAAAGCATGGATTGATAGGAGGAAATAAACCATATGAATATTTTGATTACGGGTGCAAATCGAGGGTTAGGCCTTGCGCTTGCTGCAGAAGCTTGTGAGCGAGGACATCATGTGCTGGCTGGGGTTCGGAGCCCAGGCTCTGCTGCAGAGGGCTTACAGGAGCTGGTTACGAGATTTCCAGAACAGGTAACGATAGTGCCGCTTGATGTTGCGGACGAGAATTCGGTCCGTTACGCATACGAGCAAGTCGGAAGCCGCATTCACAGTCTTGACGCTGTCATTAACAGCGCAGCAATATTGCTTGGCAGAGATCAGAAGCTCGAACAGCTTGATATGGAGCAGGTAGAGCAATCCTTGCAGACGAACTTATACGGTCCTATTGTTGTTCTCAAGCATTTCCTGCCGCTGCTCCGCAAAGGGGAGAGGCCATGCGTCATTAATATTAGCTCGGAGGCAGGCAGCTTTGCCGGCGCATATGGGGGGGACTATTCCTACGCACTTTCCAAGTCGGCGCTGAATATGTTCTCGGCTCAGATTCGCCAGGAACTTGCGCCGTCAGGAATTATCGTTCATGCGCTCCATCCGGGCTGGATTAGAACGGATATGGGTGGAGAGCAGGCTCCAGGGGATGCGACCGTTTCTGCTGCAGGTATTCTCGACCTAGTAGAACGGAAAATCGAAACGGATGTTCTGTTTATTGATCATACCGGGGCTCCAATGAAATTGTAAACGCATTAGCTTACGAGAGGAGGAGCAGAATGAAAAGGCTAGTCGCATTAGTTGGCGATTTCTATCATAAGAAAGAGCTCGCAAGCGATTCACTGCATAAAGCGTTAGCTGAGCATATCGCTGCGTCAGCAATCGAGGTGCATCTCGTCAGCAATCCGGACCAATTAATCCGAGAGCTGCACGACCATCCGGCTGCCGTCGTATTGTTCGCAGAGGACCGCGTGGCTCCCATTGAACAGCCGGATTTAAAATGGATGACGCCCGCTCTATCGGATCAGATCGTGCAATACGTAGAAAATGGCGGAGGCTGGTTAGCCTGGCATTCCGGATTAGCCTCCTATCCGCCTGACAGCAGCTATACGCAGATGCTGCGCGGTTATTTCTTATCGCATCCCGAGCAGAACAAGCAGGTGAGCTATGCCCCGGCGGACGACGGCCAGCAGGATCGGTTTTCATTTGTGGATGAGCATTATTTTGTGCGTTGCGATGAGGAGAACACGGAGGTTTTTCTTCGCTCCTTCTCAGAAGACGGGGAATCTATTGCAGGCTGGCGTCATCCCTATGGTGCCGGGAGAGTAAGCTGCGTAACGCCGGCCCATCGCGAAGAGGGGTTGCTGCATTCGGGGTTTTTGAGCTTGCTTAGGCGTGAAATCTCGTGGATCACAGATATATAACCAGCCAATAGTAGAAAAAAACGACCGTCAATATTAGGATGAACGGCTAAAAAATAAACGCAGCGGAGGTTGACATGAAATATAGAAATCTCGGTAGAACGGGCTTAAAGGTAAGTGAAATCAGTCTTGGAAGCTGGTTGACGTACGGAAACTCGGTCGATGACGGAACGGCAGCCGAAACGATCGCGCAGGCTTATGATTTAGGCATCAACTTTTTCGATACAGCCAATGTGTACATGCGAGGTAAAGCAGAGGAGGTAGTAGGAGCTGCTTTGCGGAGCTATGCCCGCGAGTCTTACGTCATAGCGACGAAGGTCTTTGGTGAAATGGGGGCGGGGCCGAACGATCGCGGCTTGTCCCGCAAGCATATTTTGGAACAAGCGAATGCCAGCTTGAAACGGCTTGGGCTTGACTATATCGATATATATTATTGTCACCGCTTTGATTCGAATACGCCGGTGGATGAGACGCTTCGCACCATTGAGGATCTTGTTCGTTCCGGCAAGGTGCTTTATGTCGGCGTAAGCGAGTGGACGGCCGCGCAGATGCAGGAAGCGCTGCAGGTAGCAGATAAGTATTTGCTTGACCGCATCGTGGTTAATCAGCCGCAGTACCATATGTTCCACCGCGCAATCGAGAAGGAAATCATTCCGCTTGGCGAACGCAACGGCATAAGCCAGGTCGTGTTCTCGCCGCTTGCACAAGGCGTGCTTACGGGGAAATACAGCCGCGGGGAAGCAGGAAAGCCGCAGGGCAGCCGCGCGCTGGACGCAAGCTCTAATATGTATATCGGAGGTTATTTGAGCGATTGGCATCTAACCCGTGTGGATCAGCTGAAGGCGTTGGCGGAGGAGCTTGGTTTCTCTACCGCGCAGCTTGCTATCGCTTGGGTGCTCCGCCAGCCGAACGTCGCCAGCGCCTTGGTCGGCGCTAGCCGTCCTGATCAGATTGTGGAGAATAGCAAAGCAAGTGAGCTTACGTTGACGCAAGAGGTTATTCAGCGCATTGACGCGATTTTAGCGGATTAATGCTTAAACGCAGGCAGATGTAAGAGACTCTTATTCCAGCAATGAATATGTGATTGATTATAATGTTTCTCATCCTGCTGGCATCATTTTTTGCTAATAAATAACGCGTATGAAAAAAGAGCTGCCAGGCAAAGTCATGAGACCATTGCCAGAGAAAAGAGGATTGATGGATACTCCCATCAATCCTCTTTTTTATGATGCGCTATCGGCTGCCATGGTTATCTTTATTAGCGGGCTCCGATATTCGTTCTAGCAGGCGTACCGGCTATGCTCAGTTGGAAGGTTCAATCGAGCTTTGAGATTATAAAGATTACAATTGCTCATCAACAATTTAATGCTGCACACCTTCTAACCAATAATTTCTTGACAATTCACCATGAGGCGGTATACATTTGTATACATAAAGCTTATTGTATACAAATGCATACAAACTAAGGAGGAGTTAGAATGCGCGAGGGAAGACATGAACACAAAGGGCATCATGATCATAGTGAGCATAGGGGAAACCGGGGACATGAACATGGTGATAGAAAAAAGGAACGTTTTCAAAGCGCCCAAACCTTTCGTCGAGGCAGAGCGATCGCGTTCCTTGAGAGACTTAACACGAAGCGTTCCACTTTACTGCAACAACTGAATCAGCCGGAATTCGACGCCATAAAACAAGTTATAAGTGGTGAATTAAAAGCAACCGATGCGATTATCCAAGAGTTTATCCAATCGTTTGAGCTTCGCGAAGCACCCCCTGAAAACGAAAATAATAGTGATGGAGATGATGTGAATCATGACAGTAACTGATGTAATTAGAACCCGCAGAAATATTAAATTTTTCAACCCTCAGCCAATTAACGAAAGCGATCTGATATCTTGGCTGGAAGCTGCAAGTTATGCGCCTAATCATCGTTTAAACGAACCATGGGAGCTCCTTTTTGTCGGACCAGAAACAAGAGCCAAATTAAATCATAAAACGGACTTTGGCAGTGCACCTGTCATCATTGCTGTATTGTCTAAACCCGGTGCCACTTCCTTTGAACGTGATGAGAATGTCATGGCTGTCTCATGTTTTGTACAGAATTTCTTAATAGCCGCTCATGAAGCGGGTGTCGGCGTTTATTGGGCTTCTTTGGGGGCTGCGGCTCATAATCGTGAAATTCTCGATGTGCCGCAAGATTACGATGTTATTGGCGTATTTGCCATTGGCTATCCGGCGGAGGTTCCAACTGCTAAGCCAAGAACGTCGATTACTTCCAAGATCACCTACCTTTCCTAGTTGTCTATTTTGATAGCGGAATGATTCTGATGTGGGTCGCTAAGAAGATTATGCTCACTTATTTGCTGGACGATATAAATAATGGGAAGTTCAACGAAGAAAAAACAATCGAAATAACCATATAAAATAGCCCGACCTACTAGGTCGGGCTATTTTATATGGTTATATTAAAAACAAATTCATGTAGGCTATTTCGATGAACAAATTAAACAGAGATCGAGGTAAGGGCAGCGACACCAAGAATTGGGGTTAGGGCGGATTGCCTGTGTTGGAGTAACGCAAGCAGCTTGCCAATGAGAGGAAGTAAACACTAGATAGTTGATATTGTAGGGGATGCATGGGCATTCCTATGTATTGAACGACAGGGCAAAAAGCTAGATTTGCCGCTTGAGAACCATGAGGACTGGGCCTCATTCTCGATGTAAATCCGCAGGAAAAAGAAGCAATTAATTAGATTGAATAGATGTTGCAGGAACACGAACGAACAATTCATCTGTCACAAACGGCAGCCTTTATTCACCTAACGGGTGTTTAGTGAAGTGTGGGTGACAAAGGAAATTCATCTCTGAGAAGTCAATGTTTTTGATGTTACTACCCGTTATCCATTTATTCAGGCGTCTTTCATATGTTGACAAATTAATTCACTAGATATATTATGTATATTATTATAATAAATAATTATAGGATATATATTATTAGGGTTTTTAGAATAACTGAACGCGGTCGGATTTTTTCTGTAAGAAGGATGTTTATTATAATTTTGTATTTAGGGGGATTTGAAAATGGAAATAGGTGTAGATACGTTTGTCGAAACAACTCCGGATGTTCTAACGGGCGAGACGATAAGTCATGCGCAGCGATTGCGTGAGGTTGTGGAAGAAATTGTCCTTGCCGATCAGGTTGGGTTGGATGTATTTGGGGTCGGCGAGCATCATCGTAAGGAATTTGGGGATTCCGCTACTGCCGTTGTGCTGGCGGCAGCCGCGTCCATGACCAAAAGGATACGCTTAACCAGTTCGGTTTCCGTGCTCTCTGCTGTTGATCCAGTACGTTTGTTTCAACAATTTGCCACGCTCGATGGTATTTCAAATGGACGTGCTGAGATTATAGCGGGTCGAGGCTCTATGGTCGATGCGTTCCCATTGTTTGGTTATGATTTAAAAGATTATGAAGAGCTTTTCGAGGAAAAATTGGAACTATTATTAAAATTAAGGGACTCGGAGAAGGTATCCTGGAAAGGAGGGCATCGACCTGCCTTTACGAATCTTGGTGTGTATCCGCGTCCGGTTCAGAACCCTTTACCCGTATGGCTTGGCAGTGGGGGAAATGCGGAATCGGTAATACGAGCAGGCGTGCTTGGACTGCCTCTTGTGTTGGCGATTATTGGCGGGAGTCCCTTGCAGTTTGCTCCGCTCGTGCCGCTTTATAAGAACGCTGCTACCCGTGCAGGACATGATGCATCGAAATTAAAGATAGCCGTGCACTCACTCGGGTTCATTGCAGAGAGTACCTCGCTTGCGGTCGAGAAGTATTTCCCTCCCACTCAGGCATCATTTAATTATTTTGGTAAAGAGCGCGGTTGGGGACATTATAGCCGTTCAAACTTCGATGCCGCCCGCAGCTTAGAAGGCGCACTCTACGTAGGCGATCCCGAAACGGTGGCCAACAAAATTATTCACATGCGCAAACATTTAGGCTTTACACGATTTTTCCTGCATTTACCCGTCGGCACCATGCCGCATGAGGATGTTATGAAAGCCATTGAACTATTGGGAACGGAAGTCGCGCCGCGAGTTCGGGAAGAGGTCGCAAGATGGGAAGCTGAGGAAAGAACTTTCTGATGCTAATATTTTCTAGACCTAAAAGGGAACGCTAACGGGTCACGGTAGTTGAATAATAATGAATGAGCAGGCGCTGCGGTGGCCTGCTCATTTTATTAAACAAACAGGCATTTATATGGACTTTATCGGGGGCTGCATGAATGTAGAAAAATGAAGCTGCTCAGCAGGCGAAGTTATTCCAAACGCCGAGTAAGACGACCGAGCACAGTCTTGAAGCCGATGTTTATTTGGTCTAAACTATTGAACGCCATGACCGAGAAGGTCAGGTCCGAGATTTCTTTTTCAGACAATTGCCCGCGAACATGGTCATAAATGTCGTCAGACACGCCTTGCTCAGGCAATTTGGTCAAGACCTCGGTCCATGCAAGAGCTGCCCGTTCGCGCGGGGTGAACAGATTAGATTCCCGCCAAACCGAGATATGATAGAGGCGAAGCTCGCTCTCGCCATGGATTTTGGCCTGCTTGAGGTGCAAATCCAGGCAGAATCCGCAACCATTCAATTGCGAAGTCCGGATCGAAACGAGATCGAGGGTCTTATCTTCAATTGCGCTTTCCTTCATAGCGTTATGAAGAGCTAAGAACTTTTTGAAAAGTTCTGGTGATTGCTGAGCGAAATTTACACGTTGTGTCATTGCTGTACCTCACTTTATTGTTTTTGACAACTCATTTCTCAGAAGTGAATCTGGAATGAAATGTAAATTTTGAATTAACATCAAAGCCTGTCGAAGTTAATGAATCAATGTACAGCTATCGGTAAATTCTTCAATCACTCTCATCCGCTATTTGCTCATAAGGAATATAACGATACTGTGATTCATTTTGTGACAATCGAGCCGATGTTTGAGAACTGATTGAAAGGTCTACCAAATAGTGGACCGCTCGAGTTTAATGATGGCCGATTTCGGATCACTAAAAGGGAAGAATTCTCATTCAATATCGGGATACTATAGTTCAATAATCAAGCGAACCTCATAGAGAATCAAAAAATAAAGCTGACCAATATGGTCTGCTTTATTTTTTATATTTGGCGTTTCTATTCTTTTTAATACGGGAGTGGTTCGATATGATCGGCATGCACTTCCGCCACCACTTAAGTCAGAAGAGTGAACTTGAGCAAAAGGCTTAGGGTTTAAATTCCTTTTGATATTCATAAATAAGGAGCAGGTTGCTATGACAACTGCTCCATTTCTTTATTAAGCTAACTGGCTGGAACATGAGACGCGACTAAATCCCCTCATGTATACATTTCCATGAAATTACAACCGTAAATCCCTTTTTTTGAAACACACAAAGGTGACTACGGTTAATACGACAATCAAGGACACTGACAAAATAAGATAGACAGCCTCTAAGCCTCCGCCATACATCATATTCTTCGCTTCAAAATATTTAAACGGAGAAAGGTATTTCAGGTTTTCGAACTTATCGTTTAAGTCGATTGCAATGGATAATATATAGGTGATCAATAGTATACCTGTAGATAAGGATGCGGCCTTCTTCGGATTTTTATTGACGGCCGCCGTCGCTGATCCGATGACCAAAAACAAGAGCTGCAAAATAAACATTCCTGCCAATGTAATTGCAATATCGCCGCTTACGGATTCGCCTTTGCTGTATTTCGTGACCAGGGAGATGGAGGTAACCAGCGAAACAATGTTAAAGATTACGAGATTTGCAAGTGCAGCCATGAATTTTGATAAAATCACTTTGTTTCTTGAAACGGGTTTGACGAACAAAAACTCTGCCGTTTTATCCCGTTCTTCCTTAGCGATAATATTAGCGCCAAGCATCGTAGCATGAATCGTTCCCATTAACACCAAGTAGATAAAGATAACGCCGTAATATCCGCTTGCCTTCGATAGATCGAGCGTTCCGATCCCCATGATGGCTTGCAAAGATTTAGGCATGCCCTCCATTAAATCGCTCATCGATTGTCCGGTGGAGGATAACCCAGCATATTTGCCCATGCTGGAGGCAATTAAGAATAGGATGCCGATACTCCAGAAAATGAGAGATTTCGTGTATGCTTTCATTTCGATCCAAAATATATTCATTCCAATTCCTCCCCACAATTAAACCGCGTGGATATCCTTCTTGATGTAGACGATATAGCTAATCACCAGTGAAACTACGACGATTCCTGCTCCAGCAAGCAAAAAAGAGGTTTCATAGCTGGAACTTCTTGTGATATCGGCCGTGTCGAAATATTTAAAGGGAGATAAATACCTTTTCGCTTCATCGTCGCTTGTCGATACGAGCATGCCGATGATGAAAAAGGCGAACACGGTTCCAAGTGATACAGTCAGTACGGATTTTATTTTCCGAGCGATGACCGAAGTGACAATGCCCAAGGCAAGAAAAATAAGCTGAACAAAAAACAGCGTAACGGATATCATAAAGAAGGTTGTTGCACTGTACTCTTCCGTCTTTACCTGAGACAGCATAATGCCGGCTGCAGCTAAAAAAACCACGTTCGTAGCAACTAACGAGGTCAATGCCGCCAAAATCTTGGCCGTTAATATGGTGGTTCGCGATACAGGCTTTGTCATAAGAAAATCCGCAGTTTTGTCTCGTATTTCCTTGGAAATGATGGACGTACCTACATTCATTCCTTGAATAGCCCCGCAAAGTGATAAATAGAGAAATATATAGGAATAGAAACCTAGCACCGAACCAAGGTTCTCCACTTCAAGACCGATCGCTTTCCGCACAGCCTCCGGATAACCTTCCAACAGCTTTTTGAACGAATCGATATCTCCTGCAATAGAAGGATACATGGACATGAACAGGATGAGCAGGGCAACCAATGAAACGGACCAAATCAACGTTGATTTTCTATAAAAGTTTAATTCATGAAGAAAGATATTCATCGCTGATCAGACCTCCTTTTCGTAGTAGTGCATAAAGATCTCCTCGAGGTCAGGTTCTTCAATCCATAGGTTTGCGATTTCGACTTCGGCTATCTTTTTCATGACGGTATTAATATCGCCTCTGAATAAGAAGCTTACCGAATGTTCCGCCACTTTAAGATTATCCACGCCGGCTATGTTGAAGAAATCCTGTTCTGCTGTTGCCTTTGTTTCGATTTTGAATTTTTTATAATTGTTTTCTTTTAACGTGCTGATCTTTTCGACCGTGACGATTTTGCCTTCCTTTATGATGGCGACCCGATCGCATAAACGCTGAACCTCGCTTAAGATATGGGATGAAAACAAGATGGTTGCTCCCTTTTTATTCTCCTCCAGCAGCAGATCGAAGAATCTTTGCTGCATTAACGGATCAAGGCCGCTGGTCGGTTCATCGAGTATGATTAATTTGGGTTCGTGAAGCAATCCTTGGACAATCCCGACTTTCTTTTTGTTGCCGAGCGATAAGTCGTCGATTTTCTTTTTTAAATCAAGATCCATGATCTCAGCCAGCTCTTTGATTCTTTTGCTGCAATCCTTCTTGTAAAAGCTTGCCGAGTATTTTAAGAGGTCGATCACCTTCATATTGTCATAATAGAAAACCTCCGAAGGCAAATATCCGATTTGCTTGGCAATTTCGGGGGCAAACTTGATGCAATCCTTGCCGAAGATCTCGGCTTTGCCGCTAGTCGGGTAAATCAGAGACAACAAAGTTCTGATCGTCGTAGATTTTCCAGCTCCGTTCGGTCCGATGAACCCGAAAATTTCGCCTTCTTCAACATGAAAGCTGACTTTCGTGATTCCCCTTGCTTTCCCGTACGTTTTGGTCAAGTCGCTGATATTTATGACATTCATGGTAAAACCTCCTCGTATTATGAGTGGGTAGAAATGCTTTTATCTATTTGTAAAATGCTATTTTCAATATCTCCCAATATACCTCCATCTCCGCAAAAGTTATCGAATCCGCTAGGTGTTATTAGAATAAAGATACGTAAGAGACAGCTCGTTCTAGAAGAGCAGATTCTTCAGCTTGGTACTCTTGGTAATTAAGAGAGGTTGGCTGTGCGCCTACTTGCTCCGCAGCATTGAAAAACAAACGATAAATGCGCTCATCCTTTGAGGCTCTATCCTGATAACGATCTGTAAAATAGGTTTGGTGATTAATACCGATAAAACGAAGAAGCAGGCTGCTCCAGTTGATCCAGTCGAGAGGTTTTTCGGATCTGCTAATAAATAATTCACTCCAACCGTGACCCAAATTGCTTGTAATACGAAGACGAACTAGAAAACCAGAGGAGTCAGCTTCGAAAGCGGGGATGACAAAAACCTCGATTCTTTTAATACGTATAGAAGAAAGCTGTTCATCCAAACAAGGTAAAGGGACTGCAGTTTGTGTCAACATAAATAAAATCTCTCCTCAGTTCGCTTACGAAGTTAGCTGACGGATTCGGACTAGAGAGCTGCCCTACCGGAGGCTTAAGCTCCGGACTCACCCCATGCAAACGTACAATGTTGCCGCTCGCGATTGGTTCCCCCGTTTTTTCATTGAAAAATTCAGCGATAATTGTTTGCCGTAGTCGGCTTGCCGTCTATAGTAAACCCGCAGCCATCTTTTGTAAAACATAGGTTTTTGGGGATTTGGCGCCATATTGTCATTTATAAAGTAATACGATCATTTCATGCGCTAAAAGAGGTTTATTCTTCAAAAATCTCGCTGATGCTCACTCATTCTCATATTTGAAGAAATCTGTTTATTTGCTTAGTATTTCAGTATATAGGCTACTGTCATTAATTATAAAAACGAGAGATAAACGTAGAAATAGTGAGGTATACCGAGATAGTGATCAATGAAAGCGTTGACACTATCTCTTTTTTGTCTATAATGACTTGATTTGACCTGCGAGGCCTCTTTACAGCAGGTTTAGCGAGGAGTAAGATTCGATACAGGATTTACAATAAGTTTCGATTGACTGATCGCTGAGTTTCCGTGAAAGCGGAAAGCGGGGGAACCAAATGTTAGGCAGTGCGCATGTTCGATGTGAGAGTCGGATGGCAGCATTGCAGGGGTGAATCTTTGACCTGGCACCATGGATGCCAGGCAAAGTAGGGCGACTCTCACCGCCCGAATCCGTCAGCTAACCTCGTAAGCGTGGATCGAGAGAGGAATGATGAAACTTGTGATCGATTAATTTCGACCGCAGAGTCATATGCCTCTGCGGTTTTTTGCTGTCCAAAACAGGAGCAGCTGGTAAGAAAGGATCTAAAACGCTGAGTCCTGCAGCAGCAGGAGCGGGGGAACCAACGAGCGTTCGTGTGCAAATACGAATCGTCTCATGGGGTGAATCACTTGGACTTTGCCAAGCGTAGGGCGACTCTCACGCCCGAATCCGACAGCTAACCTCGCAAGCGTACTCGAGAGAGGCAACAACCATCGCGCTACCTGCGGCTTTATTATGCAAAACGAGCTTCGCCGTCAAATGGCGGTATAAGCCGTTTATGCTCGGCTGCGGGTCAAGAAGCTGCGGGGAAAGTTCCTCTTTTCCTAAGGCTTCTTTTTTGTTGCCTTTTTTTCAACATTTGGAGGAGAACCGCTTTGGAAAATGAGCATATTATTGTCGCCGGGCTAAGCGAGTCTGGCAAATCGTTCATAAAAATTTTGGAATTTCACGAGCTTCCTTTCATGGTGCTGACCAACAGCAAGCAAGAGGAGAAGCTGCTTCGGAGACAGGGAATAGCTAATGTGCTCTATGTGGATACTAATGATAGGAAAAGCTGGGATGTACCGGATTTTTATATCCGTGAGGTTTTCATATTTGAGAGCAGTTTCACGCTAAGCTGTCGTTTTGTGCAGTGCTGTAGGGCATGGACGTCAAAGTCCATTTACGTGATTACGCAGTCATGGAATCCGCGGGCCATTTACAAAGGTCTTGGAGCAGATCATATCGTTTATTCAAAAAACGGCGAGGTAGGTTTTTTATTAAACAAATGCAGGAAATGATGCAGGAGGAATTCCTATGGTAGATGTGTATATGGTTATTGTCTTAATAGCATGCTTTGGTTTGTTTTACGGTTTTTTGACTTGGTGCGGCAATGTCATTGAGCAATCGGGAGGCGATAACGGATGATTATTGTGACCATTCTGGGGTTGTTCGTCTTCGTCTATTTGATCTATGCCTTAATTAATCCGGAAAAATTTTAGCCCAGGAGGAGTTACGATGGATATTTTACAGATGCTGGTAGTCATTGCAGTTCTCGTCCTGCTTGTCAAGCCGCTAGGTACGTACGTCTACCATGTATTTTCGAATGAACAGAATCGTTTGGACAAAGTTTACGGAGGCACGGAACGGTTCATTTACAAGCTTATCGGCTTAAAACACCGTGAGGGAATGAGCTGGAAGGTATACGCGCTAAGCTTTATTGCGACAAATATCGTTTTGGTAGCGTTCAGCTATCTGATTCTGCGGTTGCAAAACGCGCTGCCGTTCAATCCGAACGCGATGGGCAGTATGGAGCCAACGCTTGCCTTCAATACCGTTATCAGCTTTATGACGAATACAAACCTGCAGCATTATAGCGGGGAAAGTGCCTTATCTTATTTCTCGCAAATGGCCGTCATCATGATGATGATGTTCACCTCCGCGGCGACGGGCTTCTCGGCAGCTATCGCATTTGTTCGCGGAATAACGAGCAAAGGCAAAACGATCGGTAATTTCTTTGAGGATTTCGTTAAGGCGCATACGAGAATATTTCTTCCTATTTCCTTCATTATTACACTTGTGCTTGTAGTGCTTCAGGTGCCGCAAACGCTCGATCCGACGTTAACGGTCAAGACGCTGGAAGGCGCAATGCAGCAAATTGCGATCGGGCCTGTAGCTTCACTGGAATCGATCAAGCATTTGGGAACGAACGGCGGCGGATTTTTTGGCGTCAACTCGGCCCATCCGTTTGAGAATCCGAATCCACTCA
The DNA here is from genome assembly GCF_056398325.1 of Paenibacillus sp. 01T443. Lineage (NCBI taxonomy): Bacteria > Bacillati > Bacillota > Bacilli > Caryophanales > Paenibacillaceae > Paenibacillus > Paenibacillus sp. 01T443. The sequence goes on along the minus strand of NZ_JBFTPE010000002.1, from coordinate 194,675 downwards.
CTAACGTAATTGAAATTTTATGCATGTGGGCACTGCCTGCTGCATTACCTTACACGTTCGGGCTATTCGCTAAGAATAAAAAGCAAGGCTGGGTTATTTTCTCAGCGATGATGTGCTTGTTCCTCGTCTTCCTGAGCGTTGCCTATACATCGGAGAAAGTCGGAAGCCCGGCGATGAACGCTCTTGGCATCGACGCTTCGCAAGGCAGCATGGAAGGCAAGGAGGTTCGCTTCGGTATCGCGCAATCCGCGCTGTTCACGACGGTGACTGCGGCCGCAACGACCGGCACCGTAAACAATATGCATGATACGCTTACTCCGCTTGGCGGTTTAGTACCGCTCGCGGAAATGATGCTCAATGTTGTTTTCGGCGGCAAAGGCGTCGGGCTTATCAATATGCTTATGTATGCGATATTGGCTGTATTTATATGCGGGCTAATGGTCGGCAGGACGCCGGAGTTTCTTGGGCGCAAAATCGAACCGCGTGAAATGAAGCTGATTGCGATAGCCATATTGGCTCATCCTTTCATTATATTAGTGCCGACTGCGATCGCCTTCATGAGCGATCTCGGAACCGTCGCGATAACAAATCCAGGGTTCCACGGCATCAGTCAGGTGCTCTACGAATATACGTCATCGGCAGCGAACAATGGTTCCGGCTTTGAAGGATTGGGCGATAATACGCCATTCTGGAATATTAGCACCGGGCTCGTCATGCTGTTCGGCAGATATATTTCCATGATCGCAATGCTGGCCGTTGCGGGTTCGCTTGTACGCAAACAGCCGGTGCCAGAGACGCTTGGCACGTTCCGTACGGATAATGCGCTGTATACGGGCTTACTAATTGGTACGGTTCTTTTGATTGGCGCTTTAACTTTCTTACCGGTTATCGTTCTTGGACCGGTTGCAGAATATTTGACACTCCGTTAACGGATGAGGTGAACGATGATGAGTAGAAACGAGAAAAATAAAACGTTGTCATCCGCTGCGTTGAAGCGCGCGATAATGGACAGCTTTGTTAAATTAAACCCGGTTACCATGATGAAAAATCCCGTCATGTTCGTCGTCGAGGTCGGCACGGTCATCGTGCTGCTGATGGCGTTATTCCCGAATTATTTTGACTCGCAAGACCGCATTGGCTTTAATATAACAGTATTTTTTATCCTATTGTTTACGGTATTGTTCGCGAACTTCGCGGAAGCGATAGCGGAAGGCCGTGGCAAAGCGCAGGCTGATTCACTTAAGAAGTCGAAGCAGGAAATGTCGGCTAATAAGCTTATAGGCAGCTCGATTACCGTTATTTCATCAACGGAGCTTCGCAAGGGCGATATCGTTGTCGTGTCCCAAGGCGAAATGATTCCAGGTGACGGAGAGGTAATCGAAGGTTTGGCCTCCGTGGATGAGTCGGCCATTACAGGCGAGTCAGCCCCGGTTATTAAGGAAGCCGGCGGCGATTTCAGCTCCGTAACAGGCGGAACGAGAGTCGTGAGCGACCGGATTACAGTGAGGATGACGAGCGAGCCCGGACAATCGTTTATTGACCGGATGATCGCATTAGTAGAAGGCGCGAAGCGGCAAAAAACGCCGAATGAAATTGCGCTTAATACGCTCCTGACCAGTTTGACGATTATTTTCTTAATCGTAGTCGTGACATTGGCTCCAATTGCTAATTATCTCGATATTGAACTAGAGATTCCGGTGTTGATCGCATTGCTCGTTTGCCTTATTCCAACGACAATCGGCGGTTTGTTATCGGCAATAGGCATTGCGGGCATGGACCGGGTTACGAAGTTCAATGTGCTTGCAATGTCGGGTAAAGCGGTTGAGGCGGCCGGTGACATTAATACGATGATTTTGGATAAAACGGGTACAATCACCTTCGGTAACCGGATGGCAAGCGAGCTCGTTCCGGTTGGAGGAAACAACATCAATCAGCTGTCGGAATGGGCAGCTATCAGCTCGATAAAGGACGAGACGCCCGAAGGCCGGTCTGTGCTCGAGTGGATGAAGAAGCAAGGCAAGAGCTTTGATGCAACGTTAGCGGACGGCGGTGAGTTCGTAGAGTTCAAGGCGGAGACGCGGATGAGCGGCATCGACCTGAAGGATGGCCGACACGTACGTAAGGGAGCGGTCGATGCGGTTAAGAAATGGGTAGCCGCACAAGGCGGGGAAATTCCGTCCGATCTAGAGCAGGTATCGAACACGATTTCGAAATTAGGCGGAACGCCGCTTGCCGTGGCTGTAGATAATAAAATGTTTGGCGTTATTTATTTGAAGGATACCGTTAAACCGGGGATGAAGGAACGGTTCGATACGCTGCGCGAAATGGGTATCAAAACGATCATGTGTACGGGAGATAATCCGTTAACGGCTGCGACGATTGCTAAGGAAGCGGGCGTTGATGATTTCATAGCGGAGAGTAAGCCTGAAGACAAAATCGCAGTCATTCGCCGCGAGCAGGCGGAAGGCAAGATGGTCGCCATGACCGGCGACGGTACGAATGATGCTCCTGCCCTTGCACAAGCGGATGTCGGTCTTGCCATGAACAGCGGTACGATCGCGGCTAAGGAAGCAGCGAATATGGTCGATTTGGACTCCGACCCTTCCAAAATCATTGAAGTCGTAGCCATCGGTAAGCAATTGCTTATGACGAGAGGCGCCTTGACAACATTCAGTATCGCCAACGATATTGCCAAATATTTTGCGATCATTCCGGCTATGTTCATGCTCGCTATTCCGGAGATGGGCGCGCTTAATATTATGAATCTGGGCTCTCCATTGTCAGCTGTGCTGTCGGCGCTTATTTTCAATGCGATTATTATTCCACTGCTTATTCCGCTAGCGGTTAGAGGCGTGAAGTACACACCGATGAGCGGGGCTCGTCTGCTCAGCCGTAACGTATTTATCTACGGGCTCGGCGGCGTCATTGTTCCTTTTGTCGGCATCAAGCTGATTGACTTGATCGTACACATTTGGATATAAATTCATTATTAATGAAAGAAGGCATAAAATATGGACAGTCAAGCAAAATCAGGCTCTGGTAACGGTTTATCTATCCTTTCGGTTTCCATACGCATCAGCATCGTGTTCATGATCATTTGCGGCATTCTATATCCGTTAGCAAGTACGGGAGCAGCGCAGCTGCTCTTCCCGCATCAGGCAAACGGAAGCTTGCTGAAGAACAGCAGCGGTGAGGTGACGGGTTCCGAGCTCATCGGGCAAAGCTTCACGAATCCAAGCTTCTTCCAAGGCCGCGTGTCGAGTATAGATCATAATGCAGCTGGTTCAGGTTCTAATAACTTTGCGCCTTCCAACCCGGCTTTGATTGAGCGGACGAAAGCATCGATTGAAGAGTGGAAAGCGAACAATCCGGAGGTTCCGATCGATCAGGTCCCAATCGCGCTAATCACGAATTCGGGCTCCGGCCTTGATCCGCACATTACGCCGAAATCAGCGTTGGTTCAAATACCACGAATCAGCAAGCTGATCGGACTTTCGCCTGATGAACTCGAGACGCTCGTTAAGGTGCATACCGAAGGCCGCGATTTGGGAGTATTCGGCGAGGAAAGGGTCAATGTGCTTAAGCTGAATCTTGCGTTAACCGCAAAGCTGGGCAATTAACTTTATCGCTGCTTGCATGCCCGCCCGTCGCGATGACGGGTGGGCTTTAAGCATTTAGGAGGAGAAGCCGCCGTGGTTCCATTTCGCAGAAAAACACCGGAAGAACTGTTGCTTTCCATCTCCAAGCTTCATAGGGGAAGGCTGAAAATAATAATAGGCGCCGTTAGCGGTTCGGGGAAAACGTATCACATGCTGAAGGAAGGAGCGCAGCTGAAGCGGGATGGGATCGATGTTGTTATATGCGCCGTTTCGACGCTGCAAAGGCCGGAAACTGTTGAACAGGTCGGACAGCTTGAGAGAATTGCGAGCATCCATTGGCGGAAGGACGGCCAAGAGCAGAAGGATTTGAATCTGGAAGCACTTATTGAACGTAATCCGGAGGTTGTACTGGTTGACAGTCTCGCTCATCGCAATCGTACGGAGGCGAAATTTGGAACACGCTTGGAGGATGTTCTCTTTCTATTAGAGAAAGGGATAAGCGTCATCACGACGATTAACGTATACGAGCTCGAAGGAGCAGATGAGACAGCTTTAAAATGGACGGGCATAAGGGCAGGGTGCACGGTGCCGGCCAATACGCTCGAGCTGGCGGATGAGGTCCGCCTTATCGATGTATCTCCGGAGACGATGCTGAAACGGTTTAAGGATGGCATTCTTGGCGATCAGCCTGATCCGGCCATATCGATGCGAGGGAATTTGGCGGTGCTGCGCGAGCTGTCGCTCCGGCTCGTTGCCGAGGGAGTGAACGACTCGCTTGAGAAGCACCGTGAAGAGCTGGGGCTTACTGGGCCTTCGGGAGCATCGGAACGAATTCTGGTTACAGCGCAATATCATTGGAACGGATCGTTATATGTGCGCCGAGGTCAGCAAATCGCAAGAAGGCTGAATGGGGATATCGTTGTCGTTTCCTTCGTGAATCCGAAGAAGATCCTATCTAAGGAAGAGCAAGCCTTCCGAACATCTATAAAGAAGCTTACCAAGAAGGTGGAAGGGAAATTCGAGGAGCTTCCGCTGGTTAGACGCCGAAACCTGCCTGCCGCACTTGTCCGGTATGCGGAGGAGCACCACGTGACGCGAATTGTAATGGGCCACTCCAAGCAGAGCAGGTGGCAGCAGCTGTGGCAGGGATCAATTGTCGACGGTGTACTGCGCAAGCTTAATCAAGTGGACTTGTCTCTGATGGCGGATCGGGCAGAGCATGAGGGCGAACGAATTATGCCGATCAAGCAGAGAAGAGGTTCCGAGAAGGAGCTGTTTCGCAGATTCAGCCCGGAGGAGCGGGAGAGGCAAATCGAAACCATTCGAAGAGGAACATTCCATATTTATATCGGCGCTGCTCCTGGAGTAGGGAAGACGTATACCATGCTTTCGGAAGCGAACGCGCTGCTTCGCAAGGGCATCGATATCGTGATTGGTTTACTTGAGACGCATGGACGGCATGAAACGCAGAGGCAGATTGGGGACCTGCCGACCATCGAGCAGCAAACGATCGATTACCGTGGGACGAAGCTGAAGGAAATGGATGTCGATGCGATCATTCGCCGTAATCCGGACGTTGTGCTTGTTGATGAGCTTGCCCATACTAACGTGCCGGGAAGCTTGCGGAAAAAACGTTACGAGGATGTTATCCATTTGCTCGAAAAGGGCATTTCGGTTATATCAACGATGAATGTGCAGCATATCGAAAGCTTGAACGACGCGGTTAAGCAAATAACCGGCGTTACCGTAAGAGAAACAGTGCCGGACGCCATAATACGCATGGCTAATCAAGTCGAGCTTATTGATGTAACACCGCAAATGCTGCAGCAGCGTATGCGCGAAGGCAAAATATACGCGATGGCAAAGGTGGACCAGGCGCTGGGCGCTTTCTTTACGACAGGTAATTTAATAGCGCTGCGAGAGCTCGCTTTGCGGGAAATTGCCGATGACGTTGATGAACGGCTGGAGTCATGGGATCGCAACCATTCATTACGTGGGCCGCTGCGAAGGCGGGAGGTTATTTTCGTAGGTGTTGATATACGCTCGAACGCTGAACGGCTTATCCGCCGCGGCTTCCGGCTAGCCTATCGGCTAAAGGCTGAATGGCATGTTCATTACGTGCAAGACGGCTCTCCGTGGACGGAAGAGATGACGGCCAAGAAAGATGCTCTAGTGCATTTAACAGAACGGCTGGGGGGAGTCTTCGAGATGTCGAAAGCAGAAAGCAGAGCGCACATCGCCGCTACCCTTCTTACGGCAGCCAATCGCTCGAAAGCGACGCAGATTATTATCGGACAGTCTGATCGGACGTTTTGGCAGTCCTTGCGGTGGGGGAATGTGGTGCACCAGCTGCTGCAAACGGGCCGTCATATGGATGTGCTTATTGTAGCGAATCGCGTCTCTGATAAGTAATGCAAAGAAGCTCTCCCATTATTGTTTGTTGATGGGAGAGCTTCTTTTACTTTTATCACGCTTCAGTATCCGATTCAATCCAAACCTGGCATCACACTTGAATTTCCGAAATGAAGGGCTCAAGCGCGTAATTTTTTAATATAGCATGACAATTTCATTAAATCGGCGTATTATAATGAACGTGCTTAACCATATTGAAAAAAAGGAGTTGAGTTCTTTAATGGGTAGTCGAAGTTGCAACGAACCCGAGCCAAGTTCGCAACATGAGGAAGTCATTAACAAACCAATACTCAGAAGATTGATTGCCAAATTGAATATCAACTCTTTTGTATGGCAGGGGCATTTCTGGCTTCCTCACTAATCTGAGGAGGTTATATCAATGTTGAAAATTTATCATACTGACGAGCAAGGAATACTCAAAGAAATTAATGAGATTACTTCTGGGTGCTGGATAAATCTAGTGTCTCCAACTGAACAAGAAATGAATCAAGTAGCTGATAAAGCACAAATTCCTTTGGATTTTATCAAAGACCCTTTAGATGAAGAAGAACGGTCAAGGATTGAAAATGACGATAATAATGTTCTAATTATTGTAAATGTTCCATTGGTTTTGAAAGATGAAAAGGGGATTCCCATTTATGATACAATTCCATTAGGAATGATTATTGCCAATGATTGCTTTATTACGGTTTGCTTAAAAGACAATCCCATTTTCCACGTTTTTGCACAAAATAAAGTGAAAAAATTTTACACGTATAAAAAAACAAGGTTTTCATTTCAAATTCTATATTTAATAGCGACTTCTTATCTCAAATATTTAAAACAAATTATTAAAATGACAGACGAAATTGAGATGAAATTACATCAGTCGATGAAAAATAAAGAACTTTTTTCATTATTAAATATGGAAAAGAGTTTGGTCTATTTTACAACCTCTTTAAAATCAAATAATATTGTTATGCAAAAAATGCTGAAAAGCAAATATATGAAAATGTATGAGGATGACCAAGAATTATTGGAAGATGTAATCGTAGAAAACCAACAAGCAATTGAAATGTCTGAAACCCATACAACGATATTGAGTGGTATGATGGACGCTTTTGCATCTGTCATTTCCAATAACTTAAATATCGTAATGAAGTTCTTGACATCCATTACTATTATTTTATCTTTGCCAACCATGGTGGCGAGTTTTTATGGTATGAACGTCCAAATTCCATTTCAAGATTACCCTTTCGCATTTTTTATCGCAATGATCATTTCCGTTATATTATCAAGTATCACAGCAATTATATTCTGGAAGAAGAGGTTCTTCTAAAAGTTTGAAAAAGCCGATGTTTTCTACACAGGACATCGGCTTTTAAGCATTATTCTATTTAAACCAACCCTTTCGCCATAGCCAGAATAACATGATAGACCCAACTCCTAACAAAACCACTAATACTCCATAATAGCCCCATCTCCAAGTAAGTTCTGGCATATACTCAAAATTCATTCCATAAATGCTCGCAATAAAGGTTAAGGGAATAAAAATGGATGTCATAACGGTTAGTGTCTTCATAATTTTGTTCATTCTGTTTGAATTTATTGAAATGTAGCTATCCCGCATATCTGCCGTCATTTCTCGATCGGACTCAATCATTTCGGAAAGCTTCAGCAAATGGTCGTAAATATCGGTAAAGTAAACCAATTGCTCTTTAATTCCATCAATTTTTTCCGAATTAATTACGCGGTAAAGAAGCTCCCTCATAGGTAAAACGGTTTTTCGTAGTTTGAGCAAATCAGAGCGGATATCGAAAATTGCATCCATTAATTTTTCAACGCTTTCGTTAATATCATTGCTTTCAATTTCATTTAATTGGTCTTCTATTTGATACAAAGTCGGAAAATAGTTGTCAACCAATTTGTCCATAATGGTGTAAGCAACATAAATATGATCTTTTTCGGATAAACATTTATGTTCAATAAAGCGGCTCCAGGCTTCATCGACCTCAATGCTATCGAGTAAATGGAATGAAACCACGAAGTTTTTGCCGATAAACAAATCAATTTCTTCGGCTTGCAAAGTTTTTTGATTAATGGCGTGGAGTACAAAAAAGTGGTCATCATCATAATGGTCTAATTTTGGACGTTGTAAAAAGTGGAGACAATCTTCAATAGCTAAGTGATGAAAGTGGAAATGGGTTTTTAATAATTTTGTTTCTTCTTCCGTAGGAGAATTGAAATCAACCCAAAACCACGTAATGTTTGAATCAGTAAGGTCGGTTATATGAATATTTGTAATCACTTTCAAGTCGTTGGTTACAGCTATTGTTCGAAGCAAAATTGCACCATCCTCATGTAAAAAATCTAATTAAGGATATTATTCCATTAGAATTTGTGATTTATTATTGTTGGGAAACTCGTCATCAAAATGTTCACAGACTGTTCACTTATGTGGAGCTTTCCATTAACTCTATAATAACAAGGGTAAATAGAAAGGATGATGGAAATTGCCAACAACGAAGAAAGAAAATTTTTATTTTGGATTGATGATGTGCAGCGGGATGGTCGTATTCATGACAGTTTATAATTTATTTACAAATGGCTTGATTGGCACGGTACCCTTGAAAGGAATACTTATTCAGCTTATTCTGGGCTTTATTACTGCTTTCTTGTTGGAATCATTTATTGTCGGTCCAGTGGCTAAGAAAATTGCTTTATCATTACCATATGATAAGTCTAAGAAGTTATTTGTGATTCTAGCCATCTCATTTTTTATGGTGATTGGAATGGTTCTCTGTTTGTCTCTTTTTGGATTGGGAACTGCTTATCTTTCTAACAGCCTGGTAGGAGAACCATTGCTTGGGAGTTACCTTTCGATCGTTTTCAAAAATTTTATTTTTGCTTTTCCGTTGCAACTCCTAATTGTGGGACCGCTTGTTCGGTTTTTATTTGTTAAATTCGTTAAAGAAAAAAGCATGACGGAATCTTTCAGTTAAATGATACTGAGCTAGGCTGCCGATATTAGTAACGTGTAAAATAGATGAAAAAAAAAGCCAGCGGCAGTCCAGGACATGATTATCACGTCCAAGCTGTCGCTGCCTTTATTTTGTTGTCGATCTAAAGCTATTTAAGCTTTTATTTCTTATAGATATACGGCTTTGCCGGTTTTGGAGGACTCATAAATCGCTTCTAAAATTTGCGATACAACGAAAGCTTGCTCAGGCGTAACGACAGGATCGGTGTCCTCATCGATCGCTTTCAGCCACATTCTCATTTCGAGATCAGCATCGCTCTCTGTTTTACCGTCGAAGAAAGCAACGCCGCCAGCCTTCAAATCGATCTCTGTCGTGTACAAACGGCTTTGATTCTCGCCATTGATGCGAAGGCCATTCTTCATATCCGCTCCGCCTTCTGTACCAGACAACGTACATTTCGCTTCGTCAACCTCAAGCGTATTGAGCGCCCAGCTGGATTCTAGCACGATTGTAGCGCCGTTCTCCATAACGATCATACCGAATGCGGAATCCTCAACCGTGAATTTCGCAGGATCCCAAGGGCCCCATGCGTTTGCCGCGTTCTCACGCTGCGAAAGCTTGTGATAGGAAGTACCAAGAACGACTTTTGGCTTGTAGTTGTCAAGCATCCAAAGCGTCAAATCAAGCGCGTGAGTACCGATATCGATAAGCGGTCCGCCGCCTTGTTTCTCCTCATCGAGGAACACGCCCCAAGTAGGTACGGCGCGGCGACGAATCGCATGCGCTTTCGCATAATAAATGTCTCCAAGCTCGCCTGCTGCGCAAAGCTTCTTCAAATGCTGGCTGTCTGGACGGAAGCGGTTGTTGTAACCAACGGTAAGCTTCTTGCCGCTGCGGCGAGCCGCATCAACCATACGCTGCGCGTCGTGAGCGGTTTTGGCCATCGGCTTTTCACTCATAACATGCTTGCCGGCTTCAAGCGCCGCAATGGAGATATCGGCATGCGAGTCGTTTGGCGTACAGACATGAACGATTTCAATGGCAGGGTCAGTCAAAAGCTCTTTGTAATCGGTGTATACTTTTGCGCCTTCAGCGCCGTACAAGCCGGCAGCTTCAATAGCGCGGTGCTCGACGATATCGCAAAATGCGACGATTTCAACGTTACCCAGTTTCTTCAGGCTTGGCAAATGCTTGCCGTTTGCAATTCCGCCGCAGCCGATAATAGCAAGTTTATATACTTTAGACATGTTAAATAGCCTCCTAATAGTTATAAAATATGGTTATTGCAATTGGGTTTGACGAGCGCTCCTACGGTATTCGGAGGGCGTGACACCAAATTTTTTGCGAAAGACTGCATGCAGATAGTTACCGCCGGCAAAGCCTGCGAGCTTCGCGATCTGTTCGACGGATTGCTCGCTTTCCAGCAGCTCCCGGCATACGACTGCTAATCGAATATCTTCGAGTATGCGGCTGAAGGTATGCCCGTGATGAAGCTCCTTAAATAACCGCTGAATATGCCGCGAGCTGAGGTTAAGCTTGTCTGCTACGTCCTCAAGCGTGATGCTGCCGTCATAGTTCGCGTAAATATACTCCAAGGCAAGCCGGTAACGGTATGCCTTCATATCACGCGTTGGAAACTGTTTTTGTTCGTTTGCCGTATCGTAAGCGCGTACGGCCCGCAGGAGAATCTGTATAACGGTTTGCTTGATGGTGGTATAACTGCCGACAAAATTATCGCTGCATGCCTGATAAGCTTCCAGGAAACGGGGCATCGCTTGATGCAGATCCGTCGTAGGATAGAGAGGAAGCGAGCGCAGCTTCTCGATGCAATCATGCGCTTCGGCAGCTTCCCAATCGTCGTAAGAATAAGGATCGCTGCCGTTATTCTCGGCATTTCGGTCGATAATATCGACATGAAGACAGAGCTCATCCATTGCTTCAAAGGCATCCGCTTCTTGATAATGCATAATTTCAGGTCCGGTTAAATAAAACATGCCGGGCTTCAGCGCATATTCCTGGTCGACAATAATGACCTTTCCTTTGCCCTGCGGAATGAAATGAAATTCATACTCGGCATGCTTGTGGAAGCCTATGACTCTTCCGGGAGGAAATTGCGTTAAATGGAAGCGCAGCACATGGATGTCGTATTGTCCCCACCTGATGCAGAGCTCCAGGCGCTCAAGCGCATCCTGGCGCTCATGCATCATTTCGTAAGGAAAGTTAGGCATGCTGATTCCTCCTCGGAGTCATCCATTTTCCGTTTGCTCTTACTTGATTAGCTCATCAATCCGAACAGCGCGGTGCTCGCGGGCGGATTGATTTGAAGCTTCCATCAATTTTGTTAAATCGATGGCAAGGCTTACATTCTCATCGGCTGAAGTGTCGTTTTCAATATGCTGCACCCATTGGTGAAAAGCGCTCTCCCTTGCCGGCGGGATGACTTGTTCTGTCCACTTTTCAGACGAGCCGGCTCCTGAACCGGTAGTGCGAAGCAACAGTTGGTTCTCAGGAGTGCCGTACAGCAGCGATCCTTCTGTGCCATGTACCTCCAGCGTAAACGGTGAATGGTTATTAACGAAGCCGGCCTCTACGATTCCGATCGCGCCGGAATCCGAGGTCAAGACCGCAACCGCGTTATCTTCCACTTGTTTGCCGGTGACATAACCGAAATGAGCGGATACCTCTTTAGGCATTTCGTTCATAAACAGTCTGGTCAAATACATCGGATGGCAACCCAAATCGATTAATGCGCCGCCGAGGCATTCCTCTAAGCTGTAGAAATGCTCAGGCAGCCAATTGGCAGTTGCTCCGTTATGTGACAGACGAGCACGTACCAGCGTTATTTTCCCAAGCACGCCTTGTGATAAAATATCACGAATCGCAAGCGTATAGCCATCGTTTAAACGCGGCAGTGATACGGTTAATTTTACATTATTTTTGGTGACTTCATCCAGTATTATGTTTAATTCCTTCAGGGTAGCAGCAATGACCTTCTCGGTAAAAATATGCTTGCCCGCTTTAGCAGCGGCGACGATTACCTCTTGGTGCCTTGCCGTTGGAGCATCAACGATAACAGCGTCAATATCATCGCGGCTCAGCATTTCGTTCAGATCTTCATAGAACGTAACGCCCAGCTTCTCTGCTGCAGCCTGTCCGCGCTGTGCAATTTCATCCCATACCGCTACGATTTCCGTACCTGGATGCTCCTGAGCTTGCTTTGTATAATCCCATGCGTGCACGTGCCAATAACTGATTTTACCAATTCGAATCATCGGTTCATCTCTCCCTGGGCATCTATTAGTTGATTCTAATTTCATGTATAAATTTATGACAACAAATATAATTTAACATAGTTCCACACTCATTTTTAGTGTAATTTAATGACTACATATGTGTGAAATTACGACATGACTATGTTGCGATCATTTATACTGCTTGCGATAGCCGCGCGGTGAATCCCGAGTGATTTTTTTGAATGTTTTCCCGAAATGGGAAAAGTTATCGAAGCCGACCGCGGCCGCAATCTCCGTAATGCTGCTATCGGATTCTCGAAGCAGACGCTGCGCTTCTTTGATGCGCGTGAGAATGACGTAGTCGGAAAAAGTAAACCCGGTTATGTCCTTGAACATGCGGCTTAAATAGTAGGGACTAATGAAAAAATGCTCGGCAAGCCCGCCTAGACGAAGCGGTTCTGCGAAATGAGCGTTAATATAGCGGATCACCTCGGAGATTTTGGCATGCATCGGCGTTGCATGATGAAGCGGGGCCGGATCATGCTGCTCGATATATCTAGCTCCGCTTAGCAGCAGACCAGTTAAGGCGTAAGCCGGAAAAAGCTCATAGCCTGCAGGCTTCTCTTTCATCTCCGAAACCATGCGCCTCATTAGCTGCTCGAGCGCAAGCGGCTCCTGCCTTGGCAGACGAATAATATGGAATTGCTGCTTGAATGGGGTTAACAGCAGTTCTGTATGCTTTCCCGCCAAGCTGAGAAGTTTCGCATCATTAAAATGAAAGATAAGCCTTTCATGCGAGCCGCTGCCGGCCTGCATCGTTTTGTGAAGCTCATGCTTGTGTATGAAGACGAGATCGCCTTGCTCAATCGAATAGGAACGATCCTTGATAAAATAGATCCGCTGTCCTGACAGCATATAGTAGATTTCATAATAGTCATGGTAATGGTCATTTTCCATCGTAAAGGGCACAGAACGTTTCGTATATTCCACAAATAGCTCAGGTGTGGAGCCGAAGCTGTATAATTCCAGTTCGTTAATCATTTTATGCGAGCTCCTTACACATACCGCAAGAAAAGCGGTGTTATATGAAAATAAAGCATGATATGCAGAGAATTATAGCACTCTCATGCGGTAATATGAAAGTAAGCAATTTTAGGGAGGAATGATGATAATGACAAAAAAACGATACGTGCTGGTAGGCAGCGGCGGGAGAGCCGAATTTTTTTACGGTGCGCTTGCAACCGATTTCAGAGAGACATCCGAGCTGCTGGCTTTTTGTGATATCAACCAAACGAGAATGGACTATGCGAACCGCATTTTAGTGGGTAAATATAAATATGAGGCAGTAAGAACGTACAAATCAAATGAGTTCGACAGGATGATCGAGCAGGAGAAGCCGGATGCGGTTATCGTTACGAGCATGGACCGTACGCATCACACATACATTATTCGTGCGCTGGAGCTCGGTTGTGATGTCGTGACGGAGAAGCCGATGACGGTTGACGAGAATAAATGCCAAGACATTTTGGACGCGGTGGAACGGACTGGCCGCAATGTGCGGGTAACGTTCAACTACCGGTATGCGCCGCATCATACGAAGGCTAGAGAGCTTATCGCGAACGGCGCGATTGGCAAAGTGACCTCCGTTCACTTCGAGTGGCTGCTGAATACGCAGCATGGCGCAGACTACTTCCGCAGATGGCATCGCAATAAACAAAACAGCGGCGGCTTGCTTGTGCATAAATCGACGCATCACTTCGATCTCGTTAACTTCTGGATCGGGTCGCAGCCGGAATCCGTATTTGCTTTTGGCGATTTGCTGTTCTACGGCCGTGAAAATGCGGAGCAGCGCGGGGAAACGCAATTCTATGAGCGCGCGACAGGAAATCCGATTGCCGAGAACGATCCTTTTGCGCTACACTTGGATAAAAATGACCATTTGAAAGCGATGTATTTGGATGCGGAACACGAGGACGGCTATCGCCGCGATCAGAGCGTATTCGGTGACGGCATTAATATCGAAGACACGATGGGTGTGCTTGTCCGTTACAAAAACAACGCCATTCTGACGTATTCGTTAAACGCTTACTTGCCTTGGGAAGGCTACCGTATTGCGTTTAATGGAACGAAGGGGCGCCTTGAGATGAATATCGTCGAGCAATCGTACGTCAATTCAGGCGGCAAGAAAGCAGATGAAGGCGCTTTGAAGGAGAAGATGATTAAGGTGTTCCCGATGTTTGGTGCTCCTTACGAGGTTGAGGTGGAGGAAGGCGTAGGCGGCCACGGCGGAGGCGATCCTGTATTGCTGAACGACTTATTCGGAACGCCGGTGGAGGATCCTTTCAATCGAGCAGCTAATCATATTGACGGAGCCAGGTCGATTCTAACGGGCATTGCCGCTAACCGTTCCATTCAAACGGGGCTGGCCGTTCAGATCGACGACCTTGTGAAATTCCACAAATAGTGTTCAGGGGGAAAGCTGAAATGAAGCCATTTATGGACGACAATTTTTTGCTATCGAATGAAACGGCGGTTAGGCTTTATCATGATTTTGCTAAGGACATGCCTATTATTGATTATCACTGCCATCTAAGCCCGCAGCAAATTTTGGAGAATACGAGCTTCGAGAACCTGACGGCGGCTTGGCTCTACGGCGATCACTACAAATGGCGGGCTCTGCGCGCGAATGGCGTGGAGGAGCGTTATGTAACAGGCGGAGAAGGCGTAACCGATTACGATCGTTTCGAAGCCTGGGCCAAAACGGTTCCGCAAACCATCGGAAATCCTTTGTATCAATGGTCGCATTTGGAGCTTCGCCGTTATTTCGGCGTAAACGAGCTTATTAATGAAAAAAATGCGCCGGCGATTTGGGAGCAGGTCAATGCAAAGCTGGCGACGGGCCAGTTCAAGGCACGTGATTTGATCAAAATGTCGAACGTAGAGGTCATTTGTACGACGGATGATCCGGTTGATACGCTAGAGTATCATATTGCAATTAAGGAATTAGAGGATTTTAACGTGCAGGTGCTGCCATCCTTCCGTCCGGACAAGGCGCTTGAAATAAACCGCGCAACGTTCCTGGATTGGGTGGGCAAGCTCGGCGAAGCGGCTTCTGCCAGGATTGACAGCTATGATGCGCTGCTGGACGCGCTTGCTGCACGGGTGAAATTTTTTGACGAGGTCGGCTGCAAGGTTTCTGACCATGCACTGGATTATGTGGCGTATGCGGAGACTACAAAGGCTGACGCTGCCGCTGTTTTTGCCAAAGCCTTGAATGGGGAAACAGTAAGCTTGGAGGAAGAAAAGCAGTATAAAACGTTTACGCTGCTCTACCTTGGCCGCTTATATGCGGAGCGCGGCTGGGCGATGCAGTTCCACATTAACGCAGCAAGAAACAACAGCTCCCGCATGCTCGGCAAGCTTGGACCCGACACCGGCTTCGATTCCATCAATGACAGCGCAGTGGCTTATCCGCTTGCAAAGCTGCTTGATGCGCTGGATACGGACGATGCGCTGCCGAAAACCATCGTTTATTCGCTAAACGCGAAGGATAATGATGTGCTCGGTTCGATTATCGGCAGCTTCCAAGGCGGCGGAGTTCCGGGGAAAATCCAGCTTGGCTCGGCTTGGTGGTTTAACGATACAAAAAATGGCATGCTGGACCAGATGAATGCGCTTGCGAATTTAGGTCTGCTTAGCCGGTTTGTCGGAATGCTGACCGATTCACGCAGCTTCCTATCCTACACAAGGCATGAATATTTTAGACGCATACTTTGTAATTTGCTTGGCGAATGGGTGGAAAACGGCGAGGCTCCGCACGATATGGAGCTGCTCGGGGACATGGTTCAAAACATCTCCTACCGCAATGCGAAAGCATACTTCGGATTTTAAATGAAAGAAACGTTCTGCAATTCCGCTAGCTCGGCGGGGGCTGCGGAACGTTTTTTGTATCGAGCCGGTAAGCGGCCATTAAATATTTGAGCATTTGGGGTCCGGCGATATTGGCGGCCATGCCGAACAGCTCGGAATGGGCCAATTTTCTGCATAGCAAATAAAACGCTGTACCGCCGATGAGCTCGAAGGCCAGAAACTCCTTCCATTTCCAAGCGGGTATGACGTAAATTTTAAATTCATTGTTTTTTACGGCTCGTGTACGCAAAATGGTAGCCCTCCTGCTGATTAGGCGCATTACAACCGTATCTAAGTTATGCGCAAATGCTTATCCATCATGCATAGCGAGCGGCGAATTAATAGTGATCGGAGAAGTGGACGAAATGAAAAAAACAGCTTTTGTAACGGGCGCGGATCGCGGGGTAGGTCTCGCCCTTGTGAAGGGCTTGCTGGGGCAGGGCTATCATGTATTTGCGGGACAATACGCGGATGAAGCGCCGGAGCTTCAAGCACTGAAAGAAGTGCATGCTGATCAGCTTTGTCTGCTGCCTCTAGATATCGCGAGCGATGAGAGCGTGGCAAGGGCATTTGAAGCGGCGTCCGGGAAAACGGATCAGCTTGATTTGTTAATCAATAACGGCGCTATACTCGGCGACATTGGAGCTACCGTTCTGGATCCGCTTAATTATGCGGAGATGATGGACGTCTTCAACGTGAACACGCTGGGCAGCCTTCGGATGAGTCAAACTTTTATGCCATTGCTGCTGAGGGGCGAATCCAAATTTCTTATCAATATTTCTTCGGAGGCAGGCAGTATTGGCGATTGCTATCGCGACAGCTGGTACGCATACTGCATGTCGAAGGCGGCGCTTAATATGCAGTCCAAGCTGATCCATAACGGAATCAAGCAGCAGGGCGGACGCGTATTAGTCGTACATCCGGGCTGGGTGCAAACTTTTATGCAGGGCAAGCTTGATGAAGATGCCGCGTTAACGCCTGAGCAGTCAGCGGGTGCCATCCTGCAGCTAATCGAGGCGCGGCTGCGACTGCCGGCGGTCGGGACTGAGTGCGAGTATGTAGATTACGCAGGCAATGTGATTAATTGGTAGATATTTTAATTTTAAACGATGCTTATATATCACCGTGGAGTGAGCAGTTGCCGCCATAGACAGCGTCAGCCGTTTACGCTTGGCGGCAGCATATGAGTTGTGTTGGAGGTTGGTGCGATGCAACTTTTTATCTTCTGCTACGGGAGGCCTGCGCTGCAGTTCGTACAATAGAATGGCGCAAGAACGGCAGCTTCTTCTCATACACTGCAGTTTGTACAACGGATTTTTTATAAACGACTCCTATTTCGGGAAAATGGGTTCAATTGTTATGTTCTGCTGTATTTTATGCAACGCAGCTTCGATGAGAGGCGAATAACAGGGATTCTGCTGTACTTTCTGCATTGTAGGACTGGAAGCTGAGCAAGCATGATTGTATTGTATTTGCAGAACAGCAGCCGATTAGCGACTTGGTACCGATTTGATTGTTCATCTCATAGGAAAAAGCTCGTATCGATATACTTGACGTAAGCAGCACATCCATATGAGAGGCTGGTTATTCTGGCTATTAAGGTGAAACCATGCAAAAAAACGAGCTTAGGATGGTGGGGGATAGCATGACGGATTTGCGTCCATTTATTACTCGCGTGATGAATACACTGGAGGCTCATCGTTTCCATGAGGAGACCCGAGCCTATGCCAGGCATTTAACGCAGCTTGAGCAGGGAAATACGAATGAGGATGTTTACGGTACGGCAGATGCTGCCATTATTTTATATACGCTGAGCGCACTGCCGCAGCATCCGGCAGAGAAAAAGCTTTGGATTGCTGCCCTGCAGCAGCACCAATCGGAAACTACCGGCGTATTCGCAGGCCAAGGCCATAATGAGATACATAGTACGGCGTTTGCGCTATCGGCATTGGAGCTTTTTGACGGGAAAGCTAGGTTTCCGCTTGTTCAATTCAAAGAACTGATGAACAATGAACAAATTACGCCGTTTCTTGAGAGCCTGGATTGGCGAGACCAACCTTGGGGCGAGTCATTAAAGGGTGCCGGCATTTATGCATGCTTGGTTCTGTCGGAATCCGTTGATGAAGCGTGGGAGCGGGAATACTTCGATTGGCTGCTTCAAAATGCTGATCCGCTGACGGGTTTATGGCGCAAAGGTTGCGTAAAGCAAGCTGACGGAAGTCTTGTGAACGCCCCGTTGTTCCACCATATTGCAGGCAGCTTTCATTATTTGTTCAACCTCGCTCATCGAAAGGAGCAAATCCCCTATCCGGAGCGTGTGATAGACACCTGCATGGAGCTGTATCAAAGCGGTGAGCTGGAGCTGCCCGAAGAGGTATTTTCCTATTTCCATATTGACTGGGCTTATACGATTCTTTGCTGCTTGAAGCAAACGGCTTCTTACCGCGAAGAGGAATGCAAGGCCGCCGTGAAAGGCACTTCGCAGCGCTTTATCGAGAATCTGGCCCAGCTTGGCACCGAATCGGATGAGCCCTTCGACGACCTGCATTTATTATGCGGAGCGGTATGCGGCTTGGCTGCGATTCAGCAGCTGATCCCCGGGCTCATTCAAACCGATGAACCGCTGCAGCTTGTACTGGACCGCAGACCTTTTATTTGAAATTTTATCTTGGTCCGCTGCTTTTTCACCGTGAACGAGCTTTCGCCGCCAAGCGCTGTGTCGGCTGTTTACGCTTGAAGCATCAACATGACTGCAGCTTGCCGAGCGCGTGACGCATAATGCCCAGCATATCATCGATGTTCTGCTGCGTTACGATTAACGGTGGCACGAGACGAATCGTAGATGGACTAGGCGAATTAATGAGCAGACCCTCTCGCAGGCAAGCTGCGGCAAGTTCGGTGGCTGCACACTCGGGCATGTCGAACGCAATCAGCAATCCTTTGCCGCGAATGTTCGAAATAGGGAAGCCGCATGCGAGATCATGCAGTCCATCTACTAAATAATGTCCCTGCTTCTTCGCATTTCCAGCTAAGTTTCGTTCAAGAAGTTCCTTTAGCACGGCATACCCTGCGGCCATCGCGAGCGGAGCGCCCGTATAGGTTCCGCCTTGATCACCAGGCTCGAATAGATCGTATTTGTTCAGTGTGAGCATCGCCGATAACGGAAATCCGCCACCGATCCCTTTGCCGAGCGTCATGATATCAGGCTGAATGCCATAATGCTCATAAGCAAAGAGTGTGCCCGTTCTGCCCATCCCCGTCTGGATTTCATCGAAAATAAGCAGCATGCCATACATGTCACATATTTTGCGTAATCCGTATAAATAAGATTCCGATACCGAATGAACCCCGCCTTCGCCTTGTACAAGCTCGACCATGATCGCGCAGGTTTGATTGGTAACCGCGGCGAAGCAGGCATCGAGGTCGTTGATCGGCACATGCTTGAATCCATCTACTTTGGGAGCAAAAAGTTCCTTCCACTGCTCTTTACCAGTAGCCGACATCGTTGCAAGCGTTCGTCCGTGAAAGCTGTTCGTTAGCGTAATAATCTCATAGGCTCCGTTAAGGTTGACCGCACCATGCTTTCTGGCCAGCTTAATTGCGCTCTCGTTCGCTTCGGCGCCGCTGCTGGCGAAGAAGGCTTTATCCATCCCGCTGACGCTGGTAAGAAGATCGGCGAATTCAATCATCGGCCGATTATAGTAGCCGGGGCTAGCGTGAACTAAAGTGGCTGCTTGGCGCGACAGTGCTTCCTGCAAGGCCGCTGGAGAATGACCAAGGCTCGTGACGGCCCATCCGCCGACAAAATCCAAATAACGTTTTCCATCCGTGTCCCAAAGATGCATCCCTTCGCCGCGCTCCATCACGATCCCGGGACGACGTGCCGTAAATAAAACCGATTTCTCCGCTGTTTCGAGCAATGCTGACGTTAATGATTTTTCCATTTGAATCATGACGAGCCTCCCGGTTATTCATTGTTTTGTATAAATATACAGTATAACGAATAAATATTCAATATGCAGATTTAAATCTTCACAGCGCACATTAACAACGGAAAACGATTGATCCTAAAAGGATTACATGTTGAAAATTTAGAATAAAGGCGGTTGAGCGGACAATGTGGAATGGGGATTCTTTATTAAATAAGCTGTACAACGAAGCGGTCAATCAGCATCAAGCAAAATCTAAGCATGAGCTTCGAAACGAGCGCAGACCCAGGTTAAAGGCGGCGCTGCGTGAAGCGATTGGCCACTTTGAGCCTAATTCGGGCTTTGCTCCACGATTGCTGGAACGCGTTCAATGCGATGGATATGTCCGCGAGCGGGTGGAGCTTTCGGCTACACCGGAGTTAACCTTTGCTGCTTATGTCCTTATTCCTGACAACGTGAAGGAGCCGCTGCCAGCAGTGCTGGCTATTCATGGTCATGGTTATGGCAGCCGCGAGATCGTAGGTTTGCTGAGAGATGGCTCTCCCGATCAGGAAGAGCCAGGCATTCACCAGCATTTTGCTGTGCAGCTCGTGAAGCGGGGAATGGTCGTTATTGCGCCGGACGTAATTGGGTTCGGTGAGCGCAGACTCCTCGCGGATCTTGCGCTTGACCCGAATGTGCCCAGCTCCTGCAACAATCTATCTACGCAGCTGATGATGCTCGGAAAAACGCTTACCGGCTTGCGGGTTACAGAGGCTCTAAAGGCCTTTACTTATTTGGCTTCAAGGCCGGAGGTCGATGCGGATCGCATGGGACTCATGGGCTTCTCCGGCGGAGGGTTAATCGGTTATGCAGCTGCCGTGCTGGAGGCGCGGATCAACGCAACGGTGTTGACCGGCTTTACGAACACGGTTAAAGATAGTATTTTTGCCGTCCGACATTGCATTGATAATTATACGCCGGGCTTGCTTGTACATGCAGAGCTGCCTGAATTAATCGGGCTAATTGCGCCACGCCCGTTATTTCTCGAATCTGGTGAGCATGATCCGATCTTTCCGGTTGCAGGCTTTCGCAAGGCAGCAGCTGTAATTCAGGAGATTTATGAGGCAGAGGGTGCTGGGGATAAGCTCGCGACAGATATTTTTCCGGGCGCGCACGAAATAAGCGGGCGGCTGGCTTACGACTGGCTGAAGCGGACGTTAACCTCTCGATAAAGTTACTTTTGTTCAAGGGATAGATAGTTTTCTGCATGTCTATGAAGTGTCTTCGTCGCTAGAATGAACATAGGCAGTTCATTGTGAGAGAGGATGATAGCTTCATGGGAGCAGATTTATATTTGAAGTCGATTGAAGATACGATTAAAAACGGGAAATTCAAGGATAATTGGGATTCACTCAGCGGATATGAAGTTCCTTATTGGTATGAGAAGGCGAAATTTGGTATTTTCATTCACTGGGGCGTATATTCCGTCCCCGCATTCAATAACGAATGGTACCCGAGGAATATGTATATCCAGGACTCAGAGGAATACAAGCATCATCTCGCTGTCTATGGGGAGCACAAAAACTTTGGCTATAAGGATTTTATTCCGATGTTTAAAGCGGAGAACTTCAATGCTGATGAATGGGCTGAGCTTTTCCGACAAGCAGGCGCCAAGTACATTATGCCGGTCGCAGAGCATCATGACGGGTTTCAAATGTACAAAAGCGGCATCTCTCCCTTCAACGCCTATGAAATGGGGCCAAAGCGAGATTTAATTGGTGAAATGAAAGAGGCTTTTGAGAAGCGGGATATGACGTTTTGTGTTTCTTCCCACCGGGCAGAGCATTGGTTTTTCTTATCGCACGGCAAAGAGTTTGATTCCGATATTAAGGAGCCTCTCGTACGCGGCGACTTCTACTGGCCTTCAATGCCGGAGCCGGACCATCAGGACCTGTACGGTTCCCCTCCGAGCCAAGACTATTTGGAAGATTGGCTGATCCGATGCTGTGAGCTTGTGGACCAATATCAACCGAAGGTATTTTATTTTGACTGGTGGATTCATACGGAAGCGTTTAAGCCTTATCTCAAAAAATTCGCAGCTTATTATTACAACCGTGCGATGGAGTGGGGCGAAGAAGTTGCCATCAACTATAAGCATGATGCGTTTCATTTCGGCACGGCTGTCCCTGATATCGAGAGAGGGCAATTCGCGGAACTCAAGCCGTATTTTTGGCAGACCGATACTGCCGTGGCAAAAAACTCATGGTGCTATACGCCGAACAATGATTATAAATCATCGGTTGAGATTATACGGGATTTAGTTGATATTGTGAGTAAGAACGGCAGCCTGCTGCTGAATGTAGGCCCAAAAGCCGACGGTACGATTCCCGATGAGGATAAGCAGATTCTTCTTGAAATCGGCCAGTGGTTGAAGGTGAACGGAGAGGCCATCTATGATTCGACCTTCTGGCGAATTTTCGGCGAAGGGCCGACGGAGATAGAGGAAGGTCAATTTACGGATGGGAAATCGAAAGTATTTACGAGTGAAGATGTAAGGTTCACCGTGAAGGGCAGCACTCTTTATGCGACCATTCTGGTTTACCCGGAAAGCGGAGTAGTCACAATCAAATCTCTCAAAGAAAAATCAATCCACTTCCACGGCATCATCGAGGAAATTAATGTGCTGGGCTTTGACGAGAAACCGACATGGGAAAGAACGGAAGAAGCTTTGATTATTCAAACACGGCATGTTCAAAGCGCGGCACCGGTCGTATTCGACATCAAAATCAATTAATGGAAATTAAGAATGCCTAAGAGTATGTCAAGGGTAAAGAGAGCACTGAGTAAACAGAGAGTAATAAACGGATCTTTTCGGGCTTCAAAATTAATGGAAACAAGGGACGCAAGCTTCGGCTTGCGTCCCTTGTTTATTTTGTAAGCATTTAAATGTTTAGATTATCTACCGACTGTTTTTGCCGCAGTGGAAGGAATCTGCCTTTACGCCCCGTGAGTCAGGGTTATATCGTCAGCTTACGGAAGGCTGTCGGAGACAGATTCATCCATCGTTTGAATTGCTTGCTGAATTGCGATACATCATGATAACCGAGCTGATAGGCGATATCCTCGACGGTAAGCTCTGAATTGATCAGCAGCAGCTTCGCTTGGCGAATAATCAGTCCCGTTAAATATTGACGAGGGGACATGCCATAGACACGCTGGAATACCCGTTTGCAATAAGCTGGGCTATAGCCCAGGCGTGCGGCCATTTTTTCGATCCCGATTCGTTCCTCAGGCAGGTGCTCGGAAACGGAGGCGCTCCGCAGCTCGCGTTCTATTGTTACGGCGAGTGACACTTCATTCTCGGAAGCTTCTTTCCCTTGCAGCTCGCCTGATCCCTCATCGACCGTCCAATTCGTTAAGGCCGACAGCATGAGGAAGGTATCGCTAAGGAATGCCAGCTTGTCCCTCTGCAGCCCCGTTTGGGCATATTGCAACGATTGTATTAACCGTTCCAGCGTGCTTCTGATGCCGGCGGACGAGGGATTTCCGGTCGGAAGCAGCGTTGTCTGCATGCTCATCAAGCTTCTGCGGAGTGTCAAATCATCGATATCGAAATGAAGACAGAAGTAAGTCATCGCCTCTTTGCCGGCAGAACCTTCACTTCTATGCTTGACGCTGGGCGGAATGAACAAGATATCTCCTGCATGCTGCAAAAAGGATGAGCTCCCCGCAAACATGGTCTGCTCTCCGTCCAAGACCATGTTGAGCTCAAACATGGTGTGGTGATGCTCGGGGTAGCTCCACTGCCCGTTAACGGTACGCTTATGCGCCGCAACAATTTGAAAGGCAAACTGCAAATCGGGCGTCATTAGCTCATGAATGCTGTTTTCCCGGCCGAAGGGAAGATGGTTTCTCATCGTTTATTCCTCGCTTAATAGGATGAGTACAGTATAGCATATCGTAAGCCAACGGCTTGGTGTCGTTTTGTACAAATAAAGGTCTGTTATGACCCTGTTAGCATGGGTGAAACGACCGTAAGATGGTAAGAGATACAACCTATAAAGGAGATGAATCTGCTTTGGCTAGAAATCAATTTTTTAACGCGCATCATTCCCCGATCGGTGCTTTTTCAAGCTTTACGCTAGGATTTCCCGGTGCTTCGGGAGGCTTTGATATCGAACTGGCTAAGCCGCCGAAGGAGAATATATATATTGGTCTGGAACGAATGGACGGAACCGGCTATGACACGCTGCCATTCCATGATATACAGGAAGAGGATGAGAGCAAACGCTACGATATCGAGAATCCCGATCCGAATCCGAACAAGCCGAAGCTGCTTCACCCGCTGCAGCAGCAGGACATTCAGCGTGATTTTCAGTTAACGACGGATACATGGAAGTCTGGCGATTTGTCATTCCGCATTTATTCGCAGGTAAGATCGGTTCCGGACCCGGCAACCGCCTCGGAGGGGGAGCTTAAGGACACGCTCCTGCCTGCCGTATTCGCGGAGCTGACCGTAGATAATTCGCGCTCGGATCGCAAACGCAGGGCGTTCTTCGGTTTTCAAGGAAGTGATCCCTACCAAGCGATGCGGCGTATGGATGATACCTGCGGCCGACCGGGTATTGGGCAGGGACGTCAGCTTGCTATCGTAACGGATGATAAGACGTCTGAATCCGCGCAGCATTTTACATTAGAGGATATTTTGGGCGCGTCGTTAAAAGAAAACTGGACCTTCGGCCTCGGGGCCGTTTGCTCGCTTATCTTGGATACGGAACCTGGTGAGATTAAGACATACCGATTCGCCATTTGTTTCTACAGAGCCGGGTATGTAACGACAGGGATAGACGCTTCCTACTTCTATACCCGTTACTTCCCGAATGTCGAGGCGGTCGCTGATTATGCGTTGACCCATTTTGACAGGTTGACGGAGGAGGCAGCTCAAGCTGGCGCGTTGGCAGAGCAGGACAACCTCTCCGATGACCAAAAGTTTATGCTTATCCACTCCATTCGCAGCTATTACGGATCCACGCAGCTTCTTGATTACGAAGGGAAGCCGTTCTGGATCGTCAATGAGGGCGAATACCGCATGATGAATACGTTCGATTTGACCGTTGACCAGCTGTTCTATGAGCTCAAAATGAATCCATGGACGGTCAAAAACGAGCTGGACATGTTCGTGGATCGGTACAGCTATGAGGATACGATTCGCAAGCCGGGCAGTGATGAGGTATACCCAGGCGGCATCAGCTTTACGCATGACATGGGCGTTGCGAATGCGGTATCCCGTCCGGGTTACTCTTCCTATGAGTTGTACGGCCTTGACGGCTGCTTCTCCCACATGACGCATGAGCAGCTGACGAATTGGGTGCTTTGCGGCGCTGCCTATTACGAGAAAACGGCAGACCGCGAGTGGCTTGACGCGAACCTGGGCATATTCGAGAAATGCTTAAGCAGCATGCTCAATCGGGATGATTCCAACCCGGACAGCCGCAACGGCATCATGGGTCTCGACAGCTCGCGGACGATGGGCGGAGCGGAGATTACAACCTACGATAGCTTGGACGTATCTCTAGGGCAATCACGGAACAACATTTACTTAGCAGGGAAAAACTGGGCGGCCTACGTGGCGATGGAACGTTTATTCCAGGATAACGAACGGGCTTCGCTCGCAGAGACCGCAGGGGAGCAAGCGGACAAATGCGCAGCCACGATTGTCAGCCATGTTACAAGCGAAGGCTATATTCCTGCTGTTATTGGTGAAAATAACGATTCTAAAATCATTCCGGCAATCGAAGGACTTATTTTCCCTTACGTGACGGGGAACCTTGCCGCGCTTGAGCCGGGAGGACGTTTTGGCGCATACTTGGAGGCTTTGAACACGCATTTGCAGTATGTTCTGCGTCCAGGCATTTGCTTGTTTGAGGATGGAGGCTGGAAGCTGTCCTCTACGAGCAATAACAGCTGGCTCAGCAAGATTTACTTGTGCCAATTCGTAGCGCGCGAGCTGCTCGGCATCGCATGGGAGGAGAGCGGACAGCAAGCGGATGAGGCTCATGTAAAATGGCTGACGCATCCCGAGCTGTCGATTTGGAGCTGGAGCGACCAAATTATTTCCGGCCGCATTTCCGGCAGCAAATATTATCCGCGCGGCGTAACCTCGATTTTGTGGCTCGAGGAAGGGGCTAATAAAGCGAAGCTGCATCAATAAACGGCTGTTCCATTCATTTTACAGGGCATCCTCTCGGCTTATTTATTCAGCTGAGGAGATGCCCTGTTTTCATGACGATTGGACCGACAAAGCTGCCGTGGCCTAGGTGATTAATCCTATCGATGCTTTTAAGCAAAGCGATAATCGTGTCAATCAGAATACCCACCATGATCCGCTTGTCGGCAATGTTGTGCAGGTTATTCCGCTATTCCGCAATTCCGCAAATGAATGGCCTTGAAGCGATAATCGTGTACTTTGTGCAGCAGAAAGCTGGGATCGCTCTTTTTTGGCAGGCTGCGCTGTAGAAAATACAGCAGAAACGGCCTCCATCAGGCGAAAAGGGCCGGAAATAAGATAATCTGCTGTAGTAACTGCAATGTAGAGGTGGAGCTGCCGAAAAATGAGTGGTTCAGTTGCAGTAACTACACTGTAGGTAGATTCATGTTATAGATGAGCGAGGGGAGGAAGCAATGGGTTGAAAAGGCAGCATAATTGCCCCGGCTCACCACCGGTAGGCCGATTGCGTCAGCATTCGGTATTAGCTTGCCTCCCGATCGGGCTGGGGTTCCGCAGCTGAGAGGTCCATAACAGCATGCTGCTGGATAATAGACTGCGTCTTCCAAAGGGCCGTTCGTGACGGAACCTTGCACGATCGCCTCGAAAGCATCAAGTCGTATATTGCTTGCGAAACTTAGTCGGCGGCATTCCGATCTGCCGCGTGAAGCAGTTGGAGAAATAAGGGACGTTTTCGAAGCCGACATGCAGGGCGATTTGGGCTACGGGCCATTCGGTCTTAAGCAGAAGCAGCTTCGCTTGCTCAAGACGGTACTTGGATAGATAGTCAATCGGCGTCATGCCGTATACCTGTTTCATGCAGCGGGTGATGTAGTTGTAATGGAAATTAAGCGCGTCTGCCATCGTCTGGCTTGTTATTTCCGTACGGTAATTGTTCTTGATATAGGCCTCCGCTTTTTCGGCCAATGTGACGGAAGGGCTCGTATAGCTGTCATTTTGACGTAAATCCATCATGCGCAGCAGCTCTTCGAAGGTCTGCTGCTGCGTCCAGAAGGCGCTTGATTGACGCTCACCGCCCGCTTTGTTCAGCGTTCGCATGAGCCGGTAAGCCTGCTCGGGGTATGGAAGCGACCAGACTTTTTGAAGATGAAGGGAATAAGGTGACGTTAGAAACCGATTGTAATGCTGATCATGGCTGATGCTGGCATGGTCGAGCTCCGATTGCTGCCATTCGCCTACCGCGAGAAAATGGACCCAATAGAAAATCGTTTTCTCCTCGGAGGGCTTGACGGAATAATGGGGACGGTCAGGCAGCAAAAGCAGAGTTTGACCTGCCGTCAAATCCCATTTTCGCTCTTCCTCTCCAATAAATAGGCAGCCGCTTTCCACGATAATCAGATCGAATACCCCAAGATGCTTGCGGCTTGGGTGCTGGTCTCCGCGTTTATGGACCGTAACGCCGCTTTCGAGATAGTAAGGAAGCGGAGGCGCCGCGAAATAGATATGCTCCGATGCTTCTGTCATCTTGATCCACTCTCCGAGCTTGTGTGATATTTTATAAGAAATAGGTTATTTGTGTTTGTATTTATGTTCTATTTTAACGCATAAAATAGGAATCAGCAGTATGAAATTGAATAAATGCTGGAGAGGTGCGATACGAATGGGACAAGCAGTAAGCAAGGATCATGCGAAGCCGGTATCATTAAAGAAAGTTCATATTACAGATGATTTCTGGAATTATTATATTAATTTGGTGAGGGATGTTGTTGTTCCTTATCAGTGGGATGCGATAAACGACCGGGTTGAAGGTGCGGAGCGAAGCGGCGCGGTAAGCAACTTTAAAATTGCGGCTGGGCTTGAGGAAGGCGAGTTTTACGGCTATGTATTCCAAGATACCGACGTAGCCAAATGGTTGGAGGCAGTAGCTTACCTGCTTGAAACAAAGCCTGACGCTGCTCTCGAACAGGTTGCTGACGAGATGATCGAGATTATCGGCAAGGCGCAGCAGCCAAGCGGATATTTGAACACATTCTTTACGATTAAGGAACCGGATAAAAAGTGGACGAATTTAACGGAATGCCATGAGCTGTATTCGGCGGGACATATGATTGAAGCAGGCGTTGCTTATTATCGTGCGACGGGTAAACGTAATCTTCTTGATATCGTATGCCGGATTGCGGATGATATCGCCGTAGTATTTGGTGACGGTCCGGACCAAATCGCTGGTTATGACGGTCACCAGGAGGTCGAGCTTGCGCTTGTAAAGCTGTACGAAACCACAGGTGAACGCAAATATTTGGAGCTGAGCAGCTACTTTATCGACAAGCGCGGACAGCAGCCTAGCTTTTTTGAGGCAGAAGCTGACCGCAGAGGAAGAACGACGCATTGGAGCAACAATAAGATTCATATTGACCCGGAATATTTTCAAGCGCATGTGCCTGTACGCGAGCAGGAAGCGGCCACCGGCCACGCGGTTCGAGTTGTTTACATGCTTGCCGGCATGGCAGACGTTGCGCGTGAAACAGGCGATCAATCCTTGATGGATGCCTGCCGCAGGCTGTGGGACAACATCGCTTCCAAGCAGATGTACATCACGGGCGGCATCGGCTCGATGGCGCAGGGCGAGGCATTCTCTTTTGATTACGATTTGCCGAATGATACGGTATATTCGGAAACCTGTGCATCAATCGGCCTCATTTTCTTCGCGCACAGAATGCTGCAGCTGGAGCCAAGCGGCAAATATGCCGACGTAATGGAACGCGCTTTGTATAATACGGTGCTTGCGGGGATGTCGCGAGACGGCAGACATTTCTTCTATGTTAATCCGCTGGAAGTATCGCCGGATGTATGCGAAGGGAAAAATAAAAACTACAACCATGTAAAGCCTGTCCGCCAAGAATGGTTCGGCTGCGCTTGCTGCCCGCCGAATATTGCCCGGTTACTGGCATCGCTAGGCGAATACTTATATTCCGTAAAGGAGAACACTGTCTACTCTCATCTTTATATCGGCGGCGAGATGGAGCTCTCATTGGGAGCTGCAAAGGTTAAGCTTAATCAGCAATCGTCGATGCCGTGGGAGGGATCAGCGCGCTTCGAGGTTACTGTGGATCAGCCGACAGCCTTCACGCTGGCGCTTCGCATACCGGATTGGTCCGCGAATGCATCCGTTCTCGTAAACGGAGAGGCCTATGCGATTGCGGATAAAACCGTTGATGGCTATGCGCGTATCGATCGGCAGTGGCTGTCAGGCGATATTGTCGAGCTCACGCTTGAAATGCCTATTTTACGTGTAAGAAGCCATCCTCTCGTTAAGCAAAACGCAGGTAAAGTTGCCTTGCAGCGCGGTCCCCTCGTGTATTGTCTAGAGGAAGCCGACAACGGAGAGCAGCTGCAGCAGCTGCTGCTGCCGCAGGACGCCAAGCTTGAAGCCTCTTACAAAGAGGATTTGCTAGACGGCATCCAGGTGATTAAAGCGGAAGGACTGAAGCTGCAGTACGAGCAATGGGGCACTCAGCTTTACCGCTCGGACGCAGGCGCTGCGCTTGAGCCGGCGAGTCTTACTTTTATTCCGTATTACGCATGGGCGAACCGCGGCAAAGGCGAAATGGCCGTCTGGGTGAAAGAGCGCTTGTAGAATACTTGCACTTCCTTTAGGTTTGAAGCTAAAATAATAAAGCTTATGCGGCGATCGCTTACCGGAATCTTTCCGGAGCGATCGCTTTTTTTGTTCCCAAGACGTCTTACGTCAAAAGGACATGAAAAACACCTTTAGTTTTTTGGGTTGACACTATACTTTTTACATTGTGCGGTTTATTTATTGATCATAATATTTATATATCGAAGCTAAGCTTACTTTCATTTCAAACCTGTAGGAGTGGACAAAAAAAGATGACAAAAATACAGGATATAATAGATAGGTTGACAGCCTCCGTTGAACCGATTCCAAATACTGTGGATACCCTAACGTTTGGAGCACCCGAGACGGAGATTACGGGAATCGCCGTTACGTTCATGGCGACGCAGCAGGTGCTCGAACAGTCCGTCCAATTAGGAGCTAACCTCGTCATCACGCATGAAGGGACATTTTACAGCCACCATGACGGTACAAAAGCCTTTTACGCGGACGATGTTGTATATGAGGCGAAAAAATGGTATATCGAAGGGACGGGTTTGGCCGTTTATCGCTTCCATGATTATTGGCATCGCTTTCAGCCCGATGGCATTATGGAAGGACTTATCCATGCCTTGGGATGGCAGGAGCATATAACGGAAAATTTACCTGCCGCAACGCTCGTAACGATTCCGCCGATGAAGCTTGAACAGATCATTGACGATATCAAAAAAAGATTGGGAATCAGCTTCATGCGAGCGGTTGGCGATAGATCGACGGAATGCACCCGCATTGGCTTGCTTGCAGGCTATAGAGGAGCAGGTCAGAACGCAATTCCTTTGTTCAGCAAATATAATCTGGATTTGATTATTTACGGGGAGGGCCCGGAGTGGGAAACGCCGGAGTATGTGAGGGATGCCATGCACGCAGGAAAAAACAATGCGCTTATTGTTCTTGGCCACTTGGAAAGTGAGCAGCCGGGTATGCAGCTGCTAGCCGACCGGCTAAGGAAATGGTATCCCGGTATTCCCGTTCATTATATGCCTGTAGATCCTGTGTTTCGTATCGTATAACCCGAATAAGGAGGATAAAATGATGCAATTACATCGTGCAGTTCTGGTGGACGACGAATTATTTACACGCAAAGGTCTAATGAAGCTGATCGATTGGGAAGGCTGCGGCTTTGAAATTGTAGGGGAAGCGGATAATGGAGAGGATGCGCTGGAGCTGATCGAGCGCGTTCAGCCTCAGCTTGTTATCACGGATATTCGTATGCCTGTCATTGATGGATTGGAGCTGATCAGGCGGGTCACGACGGAAAATATCATGAAGCCTTCTTTCATTATAATAAGCGGCTATAACGATTTTAACTATGCCCAGCAGGCGATGCGTTACGGCGTTCACGACTTTGTATTGAAGCCGATTGATGAAATTGAGTTTTCCAGCATTTTGAAGAAGCTGAACGAAAAGCTAAATGCGGAGCTTGAGGAGCAAGAAAAGAAGGAGAGGCTGATGGGCGGCGAGATGATTAAATCACTCATTCTTGGGGAAGCAAACGAGGCTTCCATTACAGGGTGGGAGCATCGCATGCATCTGAAGAAGAACGACTGCTTAATCTATTTGTTCGCTGAGCTAAATGACAACCATAAGTGGGAGCCTTCCGCCGGGCCAATAACGAACGCCCGTTTCATGGAGCTGGTTCAGCAGGAGCTTAAGCGGCTTACGGCATCCGACCAGCCGGTCAGCATGTATGAGCATCGAAACCGCATCGGCATTTTGCTGCCCGGCATTTTGCTTGCGCCCTTCAACGGGGAGCTTGACCGCTTCTTGACCAAGTTTAGAGCGGCGCTGGATATCCATTTTGGGAAAGGCGTGTTTCTCTATGCCGGTTCTTCGGTTTATGGTCTAGCGGATATTCGAGATTCATATAAGGCGGCAAAAGAAGCCCTATTATACAAATATACAAATGACGACCGAATCGTTATATATGACCAAATACAATCGGAACAGTTGAATTATATCGGATTCGAGCCGGCTCAGTTTAATCAGTTTATGGAGCATTTCGAAGAGCTAAAGCTAGAGGCGGTGAAAGCGACAGTCGAGCTGTGGTTTCGTGATTTTCGCGAGAAACGTTATGCCCCGGAGGCGATCAAGATGAACATTCAGCAATGCGTGATGGGAATTATGAAGACAATTCGCAGCATGGAAGGGGACGAGCAATCCTTATCTACACTTAAACCGCTGCTAAATTGGCAGGACATGAACTTATCGCTGGGCGAATTGAAGAACATGTTCTCCGCATTTATTGAAGAGAGCGGGCAGCTTGTCGCTGAGCTAAGAAAAGAACAGCAGAAGGGCGGCATACAGAAAATCAAGAGCTATATCGAGACGAATTATTCGAAAAATATGAGCCTAAAA
This sequence comes from Paenibacillus sp. 01T443, assembly GCF_056398325.1. Lineage (NCBI taxonomy): Bacteria > Bacillati > Bacillota > Bacilli > Caryophanales > Paenibacillaceae > Paenibacillus > Paenibacillus sp. 01T443. The sequence goes on along the minus strand of NZ_JBFTPE010000002.1, from coordinate 162,397 downwards.
AGCATCGCGGCGCAATTTTATGTGAATCCTGTCTATTTGGGCCAATTATTCAAGAAGACTTACGGCGTTTATTTCAATGAGTTTCTGCTGCAGCTTAGGGTGAACGAAGCCAAAAAGCTGCTGCGGCAATCCTGCGCGATGCGGATATATGAGATTGCGGAGAAGGTCGGGTTCAGCAACGCCGATTATTTTGTTACCCAATTTGAGAAGATTGAGCATATGACACCGACCGAATACCGCAATCAGCTGCAGTAAGCTTGTACGCCAAATGATATGACTAAACACAAATAAAGGGGATTATGCGCGTGAAGCTGCACCTGAATCTCAACAATGTCCGACTGCGGAATAAGATGCTGGTCCTTTATATTTTTTCGGTATTCCTCCCTATCGTATTGACGAATGTCATTTTCTATAATGTGACGACAGTGAATGTGAAAAACCAGCGGATGAAGGATTTTTCACGCGCCGTCGATCAGATAAACAATGAATTCCGGTCCGAGGTCGAGGATGCCGTGACGATCTCGTCCGTATTTTATACGGACTATAATCTAAATCAAATATTAGAAACCGACTATCAAGAGCCAGCTGATTATATTGAGGCTTATGATACCTATTTCCGAAGAATTTTGAACAGCTACACCCCCGTATATACCTCCATTCAAAATATTAAAATTTATGTTGAAAACCCAACGATGCTGCATTCCGGCGGCATCGGTTTTCTTTCGGATGAAATCAAGCAAACCGATTGGTATCGTCTGCTGCAGGAGAAGCACAATACTTACCCGATCTTTATCCGTACGCAGCAGGAAGACTTGTATTTGAAGAGCGAAGAGAATGTTTCCCGAAATACCTTCAGCATTATACGTGAAATGAATTATTATGAATCAAAAAAACAGTGGAAGAAGTTTTTGAAAATTGATTTGAAAGCAAGCACGATAGAACAAATTTTCCGGAATCAGAATTTACAAGGCAGTATTTACTTAGTCAATGACAAAGGCGAAATCGAGTTTACGACTGACCCTGCGGTGGACTGGCGAAAAGATTCCATACGCTATGATTCGCTGGAATTTCCATCGGATGCCATCGCTTTCCAGGCTGAATACAACTATGTCAGCTATATGGACAACTGGCGCATTATTGCTTCGATTTCGGAGGAAGAGGTATTGAAGGAAGTGCGTCAATCGCGTGAATTTGTCTTCGTATTAGCCTGCTTGAATATTTTCATTCCGACATTGATTATTTTATGGATTACGCGTTCATTGAATGTACGGCTGGTTGAAATTCTTAAACATATGAAAAAAGTGAAAAACCAGCATTTCGATACGATTAAACAAGAAGAATATACGGATGAAATCGGTCAATTGACGAGCGAATTCAATCGGATGACGATACAGGTGAAAAGCTTGATTGACGATGTCTACATTGCGGACATTCAGACGAAATCCTTAGAGCTGGAACGAAGAAAGGCTCAGCTTAATGCGCTGCAAAGCCAAATTAATCCTCATTTTTTATTTAATGCGCTGGAAACGATTCGAATGCGCAGTCTGATAAAGGATGAGACAGAGACGGCAAAAATTATTCAGAATATGGCGAAAATATTTAGAAACTCGCTTACTTGGGGCAAGGACCGAGTGATGGTCAGCGAGGAAGTGGAATTTATTGTTTGCTTCTTGGAAATCCAAAAATATCGATTTGAGGACCGGATGGAATACCATATTCACATTGATCCCTCGGCCAAACAGTGCATGATGCCAAAAATGATGTTCCTTCCGTTTGTGGAAAATGCCAGCATTCACGGCATTGAGCCGCTTAGGAACGGAGGCAAAATCGAAGTGAGGGTCGAACGGGAGGAAGATGAGCTGATCTTTTCTATCCGAGACAATGGCATTGGAATGGACGAAGAGAAAGTGAAGCAGTTTTACGGTTATTTGGAGAGTGAGGAAGAGATCGGAGAAAGGATCGGCGTTCAAAATGTCATCTATCGCTTGAAGCTGATCTACGGTGGCCGCTTTCAGCTTTTAATCGAGAGTATGCCTGGGGAAGGGACGTTTATTCGGGTTAGAGTACCCGTTGAATAGGTTAGCCGCATCTCAAAACGGCTGAAGGTTATATGCTTTTTAAAGCAAGAACTATAGTTTGCCGGGTAAACAAAGGTTCTGAATTTTTTTATACTGAAAGTGCTTACAAAAACAAAAAAACAAAAAGTATCGAAAGGGGCTCGAAAAAGTGACAAAGAAATTATTATTAGTTTGTTTGGCTGCTTTCATGATTTTTACTGTAGCATGCTCGAATAACAACAATGGCGGAACAAACAAGCCCTCAGACAGCACGAACAGTCCGAATGCAACGGCCGACGAGGGAGAGAAACCGGTTGAAAAAGTAACCTTTTCTTATTTCAACGGCGTAGCGGCAGCCAAAGATACGAATACGAATGAAACGACGATCGGTAAAATGCTCGAAGATCAAACCGGCGTTAACTTTAAAATCGAGCACTTGGTCGGCGATCTTAATACGAAGATCGGTACGATGATTGCATCGAACGCTTATCCCGATGTAATGATTCCGGATGCCGCAATCGACAAGATCCTAGATGCGGGCGCGTTCATTGCGCTTGATGATCTAATCGAACAATACGGTCCGAACATTAAACGTGTATACGGCCCTTATTTCAATCAAATGAAAGCTGCGGACGGTAAAATTTACTTCCTGCCGTTCTCCAATACAGTTGGCGAATACATCCCGGATCCTAATATCGGCCAAGGCGCTTTCTGGGTACAGCGGCGCGTGTTGAAGGAAGCTGGATATCCGAAAATCACAACGCTTGACGCTTATATGGACTTGGTTAAAAATTTCGTGGAAAAACATAAAGACGAGGATTTAACCGGTATCGTTTCCTTGACGCATGACTGGAGATTCTTCGCAACCTCTAACCCTCCAAACCATTTGGCTGGTTATCCGAACGATGGTAATGTCATCGTCGATATGACGACTTTTGAAGCAAAAACATATGCAGCGGATGACAATACAAAGCGCTGGCTGAAAAAATTAAACGAGATCAACGCGGAAGGCTTGTTCGATAAAGCATCCTTCGTTGACAACTATGATCAATATTTGGCGAAACTCACGTCTCACAAAGTAGTCGGTTTCTTCGATTACGGCTGGCAGTTCGCGAACGCGCAAAACGCGCTTAAAGATGCGGCCAAGCAGGACCCGGCGATGGATGACTTTGTTTATTTCCCGCTGCCGGTAACCTTCGATGGTCAAAAGGATCAATATTTGGATCCTCCAGGCTTCGTAAAAAACCGCGGTATGGGCATTACGGTAAGCGCAAAAGACCCGGTTCGCATTATTCAATACTTGGATAATTTGTTGACGGACGAGAACCAAATTCTTCAAAAATGGGGCATTAAAGGCGAAACGTTCGAAGTGGACGACAAAGGCCGGATGTACCGTACGGCTGAACAAATCGCGAAAATCGATGAAACCTTTAATGAAAAATTCGGCTTCAAATATTACTCGTGGAACTGGCCGCTTTACGGCGGCGGCTCTTCCCTGCCTGACGGCAATGCGGTTGCACCGGGAAATCAGCCGGAAGTGTTCCAAATGAGCCTGACGGAAGCGGATAAAACGATTCTTGAAAAATACGGCGTAAAAACCTATTCCGAAATGTTCGCTGCACCAGACGCCCGTCCTTGGTACCCTTCATGGGGCATTCCGAAGGAGCAAGGCTCCGATCAGCAAATATGGGAAACGAAAAAAGACGAAATCACGAAAAAGTACTTCCCTAAGCTTGTCCTTGCGAAGCCGGCGGATTTCGATAAGGTATGGGCAGAGTATACGGAAGCTTTCGGCAAGCTTGATACAGCAGCTTACGAGAAATGGACAACGGATGAAGTGAAGAAACTGATCGAAGCATCAAAATAACAGGTAACGTAGTAGCGGTGAGAGGCCGGCTTGCGCATGCAAATGTCCGGCCTTTCTCCTTATTTAGCCCGATTCAGTCCGGAAGGAGAGATAAAGATGGAACATAAGCGAGCATTGTCAACGTCAAACCTGGTGTTGCCTAAGAAGCCGACAGGACTGAAGCATTTTTTAACAAAGCTGATCGAACAGCGCGTGCTTATTCTCATGTCCGTACCGTTTTTAGTTTGGTTGTTTATTTTTAAATACATGCCTCTATGGGGGTGGACCATCGCTTTTCAAGACTACAAGCCGGCCAAAAGCTTTGGCGAACAGAAGTGGGTGGGGTTTGAACATTTTAAATTTTTGTTCCAGGATGAACGCTTTATTCGCGTCTTAAGAAACACGCTTGCCATGAGCGGTATTAATCTGATTCTTGGCTTTGTGACGGCCATTACGCTTGCTTTGCTTCTGAATGAGGTGCGCAAGGTTGCTTTTAAACGAGTGGTTCAAACGGTAAGCTATTTACCGCATTTCATTTCATGGGTCGTTGCGGCAAGCATCATTCAAACGACGTTATCGCCTGACGGCATCATCAATCAATTGCTGCTTTGGACCGGCTTCGTCGAGAAGGGCGAGGAAATTCTGTTCCTCGGCATACCGGAGCAATTTTGGGCAATATTCGGAGCAAGCTCCGTTTGGAAGGACGTAGGCTGGAACACGATCGTCTATTTGGCGGCAATGACAATGATCGACCCCGCGCAGTATGAAGCGGCGGAGATGGACGGAGCAGGCCGTATTAAACGGATGTGGTATGTTACGCTTCCTGGCATTAAGCCGGTTATTATCGTATTGCTGATTATGAATATCGGGTATTTGCTGGAATCGGGTTTCGAGCCGCAGTATTTGCTGGGGAACGGGATGAACGTCGATTTTTCCGAAAACCTTGACATATTTGTTCTTAAATACGGGATTGCGCAAGGCAACTACTCGCTCTCGATCGCGGCGGGCATGTTTAAAACGATCATTAGCTTTATATTGTTATTCGCAGCGAACAATCTCGCGAAGCGGATGGGCGAGTCCAGATTATTTTAGAAGGAGGGTACATCATGAATCAATCGGCAGCGGGAGCTGTTTCCAAAAAATCAAGCCGCATACGTTCGTCGAAAGGCGATATCATCTTCGACACATGCAATTATATCTTTCTTACATTACTGATGATCGTTACCCTATATCCTTTCTTGAATACGGCCGCCGTTTCGCTGAATAACGCGACAGACTCGATCAAGGGCGGCATCTATTTGCTGCCGAGAATGTGGACGCTGGACAATTACGCGTATGTGCTTAAGGAATCCACCATATTCCATGCGACGATGATTTCGGTTCTGCGTACCGTGATCGGAACGATTGCTACCGTGTTTTGCTCAGCCATGGTGGCCTATACGATAACGAGACAAGAGTATGTCCTGCGTAAATTCGTCACGATTGCATTTATTTTGACGATGTACTTTAACGGAGGCCTTATTCCAAACTTTTTGTTAATCCGCGATTTGGGTTTGCTCGATAATTTTTGGGTGTATATCTTCCCCGGCCTGATCGGCGTGTTTAACTTAATTATCATTCGTTCCTTTATCGAAGGTTTGCCGGAGAGCATCCTCGAGTCGGCAAGAATAGACGGAGCAGGCGACTTTAAAATGTTTTACAGCATCGTTCTGCCCTTGTGCGTTCCGGTGCTTGCGACCGTCGCTTTATTCTCGGCCGTCTATCAATGGAACCAATGGTTTGACGTCTTCTTGTACAATTCATCGAATATCGATTTAAGCACCCTGCAATATGAGCTTCAGAAAATTTTGCAGAATTCCAATGCTTCCTTGACGACGAAGTCGGCCGGCGATGCATTTGCCAATGCAGGCAACACGGGAGCCAATACGGTAACGCCGTTCGCCATTCGGGCAACGATGACCATTGTAGCCTCCCTGCCGATCATCATGGTATATCCGTTTTTGCAAAAGTACTTTGTGAAAGGCATGACCGTAGGCGGCGTGAAAGGATAATCGAATGGGGGAACAGGAAATGGACAGCATTCCGAACCGCAGCATTCCAAAGCTGCATGAGGCATTTCAGGCCTCGTTCGATATTGGAGCAGCGGTTAATCCGCGTACGATCATTCAGGCGGGAGAGCTTATCGCCAAGCATTATAACAGCCTGACCGCCGAGAATGAGATGAAGTTCGTTAGCTTGCATCCGGCGGAGGATACGTATTCGTTCGAAGAGGCAGACAAAATCGTTGCTTTTGCAAAAGAGCATGGCAAAAAAATGAGAGGGCATACGCTCGTTTGGCACAATCAGACATCGGATTGGCTGTTTCAAGAAGCAGATGGCCGACCGGTCAGCCGAGATAAGCTGTATGACCGCTTGAAATCGCATATCGATACGGTTATGAAGCGCTATAAAGAGGATATTTATGCGTGGGATGTTGTGAATGAGGTAATCGCAGACGAGGGATCGGAGCTGCTTCGCCCCTCCAAATGGCTGGAGATCGCCGGGCCCGGCTTTATTGCCAAAGCCTTTGAATTCGCCCATGAAGCCGATCCGAAAGCCCAGCTTTTCTACAATGATTACAATGAGTCGAATCCAGCAAAACGCGATAAGATCTACCGCTTGGTCAAATCCTTGCTCGAGCAAGGCGTACCGGTGCATGGCGTCGGCCTTCAAGCGCATTGGAATCTGTATAGTCCCGAATTGGATGATATACGGTCTGCCATCGAGAAATATGCTTCGCTCGGCTTAAGGCTTCAATTGACGGAGCTTGATGTATCGATGTTCCGCCACGATGACCGGCGCACGGATTTAGCAAGCCCGACGGCTGAAATGCTGGAGCTGCAGGAGCAGCGCTACGAAGCCTTGTTTAAGCTGCTGGAGGAATACCGGAGCCATATTGACGCCGTTACTTTCTGGGGAGCGGCGGATGATTATACGTGGCTGAGCGACTTTCCTGTGCGGGGACGGAAAAATTGGCCGCTTCTGTTCGATGAGAAGCATGAGCCAAAAGGCTCGTTCTGGCGAGTTATTCAGAGGAGCTAACAACTGCGAAGCGGGTTCGTAAGGAGGCATTTTGATTAATGAACAGTTCGGCATATAAGGCTTGGCTGAATTACTTTCCGATTGAGGATAGGCAAAAGAAAAAAGCCTATAGCCACATTTTAGGCCAAATTATTGCTGCGGATAAACGTTCCGTCGTTATGAAAACCGCCGTAAAGGAGCTCCAGCATGGCATCCAAGCTTTGCTTGGCATCGATGCGTGCATCAAGGAGAGGCCTGAGGATGGAGGCTGCATTCAACTAGCGGTTTACTCGGAAGAGGAAGGCCCAGGGGAATGGAAGCAGGGGAAAGAAGGATATACGCTTCGTTACCGGCAAGAAAGCGGCTATGGCGCAATAATGGTTACCGGAGGCTCGGATGCCGGCATATTATACGGTGTGTTCCATTTGCTTCGGCTAGTAGGCGCAGGAGAGCCTTTAGAGGAACTGAATGTGAATGAATCGCCAAGAAACGCTTTGCGGATGATTAACCAATGGGATAATGCAGACGGCACCATCGAGAGAGGGTACGCGGGGCGTTCGATTTTTTATCGGAACGGCAGCATCACTTCTGATTTGCAGCGTGTTAGGGATTATGCGCGTTTGCTGGCCTCTGCCGGTCTTAATGCCATCTCTATTAACAATGTGAATGTTCATGAGCTGGAGACCAGATTCATAACGGAAGAGCTGCTTACGTCCCTATCGTTATTCGCGGATGTGTTCCGGGAATACGGTATCACTTTATACCTGAGCGTAAACTTTGCGGCGCCGCTGCAACTGGGGGACCTGCAGACAGCAGATCCGCTGGATAGCGACGTTCAACTCTGGTGGAAGGAAACGGCTGACCGGATTTATAGGTTCATTCCTGATTTCGGCGGTTTTGTCGTGAAGGCAGACTCCGAGCATCGGCCAGGTCCGTTTGCCTACGGCCGCGATCATGCGGATGGGGCAAACATGCTGGCTGATGCGCTTGCAAGCTACGGCGGAATCGTTATCTGGCGCTGCTTCGTTTATGATTGCATGCAGGATTGGCGTGACCGGAAGACCGACCGTGCTCGTGCGGCATTTGATCATTTCAAGCCGTTAGACGGCCGTTTTCGGAGAAATGTTTTGCTGCAAATTAAGAATGGACCGATGGACTTTCAGGTACGGGAGCCTGTCTCGCCTCTATTCGGCGCGATGAAACAAACCAATCAAATCCTGGAGTTTCAGATAACCCAAGAGTATACAGGCCAGCAGCGGCATCTATGTTATCTGGTACCGCAATGGAAGCAGGTACTCGATTTCGATACGCATGCGGAAGGTTCGGGTACTGAGGTGAAACGGATCGTGGATGGATCGCTGTACGGGATGACGTTTAGCGGCATTGCCGCCGTATCGAATATCGGGGATGAGGAAAGCTGGACGGGACATATTCTTGCTCAGGCTAATCTGTACGGGTATGGCCGCCTGATCTGGAATCCGGATTTAACGGCCGAGGAAATTGGCGTGGAGTGGACCATCGCAACGTTTGGGAACGATCCCGAAGTCGTAATGGGGATCGGCCGGATGCTGATGTTGTCGTGGCCGATTTACGAAGGTTACACGGCGCCGCTTGGCGTCGGCTGGATGGTCGCACCTAACCATCACTACGGCCCGGATGTCGACGGTTACGAGTACTCAAGGTGGGGAACCTATCATTTTGCGGATCGGGACGGTATCGGCGTTAACCGGACGCAGGCAAGCGGCACGGGATATACATCGCAGTACGCTGAGCCGAACGCAGCTCTGTATGACAGCTTGGAAACCTGTCCGGACGAGCTTCTGCTGTTTTTCCACCATGTATCCTATACCCATAAGCTCCAATCTGGAAAAACGGTAATTCAACATATTTATGATATACATTTCTGGGGCGCGGAGGAAGCGGACAGGCTGCAGCAGCAATGGGCTGGCCTCTCCGGCAAAATCGACGAAGCCAGATTTTCCCCTATTGCTGAGCGTTTGGCTGTCCAGGCCGAGCACGCCAGAAATTGGCGTGATATTATTAATACGTATTTCTATCGTAAATCCGGTATTTCTGACGCGGAAGGCCGAGTCATTTATTAGTGTTCAAGGAAATAAGGGACTATACGGATCCCAATAATAGAAACAGCGGCAGCCAGGACGAGATTATAAAGTCCGAGGCTGCCGCTTTTTTATTTACCAATACCTATCCATCCCTCGATATATCATAGGTTGTATTAGTGCTGTAACGTCGGTCGTATCACAATTTCGTTGACTCCGGTATCTTCGGGTTCATTGATGGCGTAGGCGATGGCTCCAGCGATCCGGTATGGAGAAATGGCCAGTCCGCTCATATGAGCTGTCATTGCTAGAACCTCGGGGCTCTTCACTGTGTTCATCAGTTCCGACTCTGTTATGCCTGGCGAGATGATAGTGGAACGGATACTGGAGGCCATGGATTCTTCCTTGCGCAGACCTTCCGAAATCGCTCTGACGGCAAATTTGGTGGCGCTGTATACAGCCGATGCCGGATGCACCTCATGGCCCGAAATCGATGAAATGTTAATAATATGTCCTGATCGCTGTTCCCTCATGGTTGGCAGAACCGCAGCGATGCCGTATAGCACACCTTTAATGTTCACATCAATCATCTGATCCCATTCTGCAATTCTCAGTTCATTAAGCCGAGAAACTGGCATAACCCCAGCATTGTTTACCAGCACATCGATTCGGCCATACTGCTTCAAAGCAAACTGTGCGAGCTTCTGCATATCCTCGAAAGAAACAACGTCCGCCTTTATATAAACAGCTTCCCCGCCTTCTTGTTCAATTTCTTTCACGATGGTTTGCAGACGATCCACTCTTCTTGCTGCTAATACAATCTTTGCTCCCTGATTCGCCAATAACTTGGCTGTGGCTTCTCCTATTCCGCTGGAAGCTCCCGTTATGATGACTACCTTAGATTTCACGTTTTCCATTGTTGTTCGCCCCTTTGAGGAAATATACAAAGCCGTTATTCAACAAATGTTGATTATTTGGCATTCGTTGATTATCATTATATAGCGATGCTAAGAGAATTCAATCGCTAATAAAACCGCTTTTGTTCCATATTCAACAATAAGAACGAAAACGTTCATTAACTTAAGGAGGCTGGTGAAGTATGGGGACCTCAGCCAAAATAGACAGACGAATCGTAAAGACAAAGGAAGCCATCAACAAGGCGTTTTTGGAGTTATTTTCGGAAAAAGAACTCGAACAAATCACGATCAACGATATCTCGGAACGGGCCAATGTAAACCGGGGAACCGTCTATTTGCACTACAGTGACAAATACGACCTGCTTGATAAATGCATAGAAGACCATTTGAACAGGCTGATCACTTTTTGCAGTAAAAATGATTTAGATTGGGAAAAAGCAGCGCTGGTCAGTGATTTAAAGCCGATTTTCGTTTATTTCGAGGAAAACTTTCTATTCTTCTCCGCCATGCTCTCCAATCAAAGAACCTCCGTGTTCCGGGAGCGCCTGCTGACGTTCGTGTCAAAGAACGTTAAAGAGAAGCTCGATAGGCAAGATCTCCCTGCAGATATAGACAATGAACTGAATGCCCAATTTATGGCATCGGCTTTTGTTGGTATCGTAGAGTGGTGGATTCAGCATAAAATGCCTCATTCCACTGCGTTTATGGCAGAACAACTATGGAGATTGTTTGAGAAAAATGATATTTATCCAATATTGGGAGAAATGCCTGAATCCGCAAGCCGCAAGCAAATGCAACCTTTACAAATTTGTAAACGTTTGTAATTATGAAGTGAAGATACAATTCAGACTAAGCACAGCCCAAATAACGAAAGCATTAAGGAGTGGTGATTTGGGATTTAGAAGCAAAACAGGCATGTATGCTTTTGTAATGAAGTTAAGTCTGCTATGCGTTGTTTTTGTTATGATAAGTGCTTGCAGCAAATCGGAGAAGGTGGAGCATATCGAAGTTTTTGCCACAGAAACGAGCGAGCAGAATGAAGAAGGCATGTTTGTGCGAACAGGCTATAAGAAGGTCAATGCCATCACGATCGTCGTTGAAGGCAAAAATTATATTAAATCCGATATCAAAATGATCGAGGACTCTTATGATTTAAAAGGGAATTTTATTAAGTCTGAAATCATACTCTCCGATGCAAATAGGTCCAATATTATGATGACGGAGGATGGCGATCAAACCAAAACCGAGCTGACAAAGCCATCAACCATACTCATACCCGATGAAAATTACGAGGGCTTGAAATCCGTTAAGCTGACAGCAGAACAGAAAGTTCAAGTAAAGGAACATGTATTATCGTTTGTGGATTGATTGCCAGACTGTTCCTTAAGGGAAAGGAGGCACTATGAATCGAGTTGTCCTAATCTTCATCATGTTCATGATAATCCTATCATCATGCAGCGGTCCTAGTGGGGGAAAGAAGGCAGAAAATGCGGTGGACCCTGTCCTTTTGAAAAAAATGGCTGAGCCAATGCCAGAGCATAAGGATGAGCTTTTTGAGATGAGCTTAAACATCGACAAGACCACTTTTGCAAAGGGTGAACCGATCGTCTATTCCGCTGCATTGACTTATATTGGCGAAGACGAATCGATAACGGTCTGGGGGCCGCGAACGAATGTTGTGTTTTATTTAACGGACGGCAAAAATCTAGAAATGGAAGGCGCCAATACATCAGAGCTGGCACCAACCGTATTTGTAAAGGGAGAAAAACACGAGTATCCTTTCCAGAAAAGCGGCGGTTACTCGAACGATGATCCGGGCGCAAAGTTTTGGAAGGAATTTTACGGAGAGAAGGATTTGCTGCTGCCAAGCGGAACGTATTATATTGCCGCACACTGCGATTTTTCCTTAGACGAGAAGGTCGTGGACAGCCATTACGACATCTCCGTTTATACAACCGTTACGGTGGAGTAAAGAAAGGGGGAAACAAGCAAGCTAATGACAAATCTCTATTTGGTGCGGCATGCGCACTCCGTCTATACGCCGGAAGAATTAACGAGGCCTTTATCGGAGCAGGGTTTAAATGATGCAAAAATAATAACAGACACGCTGATCGGAATGAATATCGACTACGTTATTTCCAGTCCCTATAGACGAGCGATTCAGACCGTGGAAGGCATTGCAGCATACATTGGCGGAGCTATCGTTATTGAGGATGATTTTAAGGAGCGGCTGCTTTCGGGCCAACCTGTGGAGGATTTTCAGGCTGTTATCGAGAAAGTTTGGGAGGAAAGCAGCTTTGCATGGGAGGGCGGAGAGTCGAATGCGATTGCTCAGAAACGCGGAACGGAAGCAGTCATGCAGGTGCTCAAAAAACATCCTAACAAAAATATCGTATTCGGCACGCACGGGAATCTGCTGGCATTAATCCTGAATGCTTTTGATAAAAGCTATGGATTCGATTTCTGGAAACAGCTCGATATGCCGGATATTTATAAGCTGGCTTTCGAAGGCGCCGATCTAAAATCGGTTAGCAGGGTTTGGAGCAGAATCAACCAGCCGCGGTAACGCTATGCATTTCATGCTAAAATAGCGATGCTCATCATAGGGGGTGACAGAGATGTTCGATCCAAAGGTCTTCTTCTATTAGTTATATCGGTATAGTGGCTTGATGCCATAATCTAACCCGGTATAACGGGGATGAAGATGTTTATTCAGGAAGAAATCACGTTGTGGGAAAATGAGCAAAACGTTAAGCCTGTTTTTGCGAAGAAGCACTACGACCCAAGAAGAAGCAAGACCCGGGAATACCGGAAGGGCATAAAGAGCGTTCATTATAACAAAGAATGTACCGAAGCAAGAAGAGATGACAATCGTAAATACAGAGTTCAAATGAAGCGCTTAATGCGCAGCGAGAAATATGAATTATTACATGGCTATCAACATACAGGCGGCCGGATTACTTGGTAAGCTGCAGCTTGGATAGGGAGAAGGAGGAGACCAATGTCTCCTCCTTCTTGCGTTTTTAGTACCCGGTATGAGCTCTTCAAGAAAGAGTGGATCGATAAATGGAAGGTAGAAGCGGAGCGGGATGATCGTTCTGGAGAAACGAGTGTTCACCTTTGCAGTCCGATTCATAAAAGTACTTTTTATGTTCGTAAATGTGTGATATTATAAAAACGAACATTAACAAACGTAGGCGTGGTTTGCAGAGCAAGCTATGCGCCAAAAAACTTTAGGAGGCTTTTATCCAATGGAAGTACGCCATACAACAAACCCTACCGATGTGAAGCAATATGATACGGAACGTCTGCGCAGCGAGTTTTTGATCGAGAGCCTGTTCGTACAGGATCAAATCAAGATGACATATACCCATTATGACCGCATGGTAGTTGGCGGTGCATTGCCTGTGAACGAAACGCTTGAGCTGGAAGACGCGGCCACGTTGAAAACTGAATATTTCTTGGAGCGCCGCGAGATTGGTTTCCTTAACATTGGCGGACCTGCTTCGATTTCTGTTGACGGAGAAGTTTACGAGCTTAGCAAGCTTGAAGTGCTTTATGTTGGAAAAGGCAAACGCCAAGTTCTGCTGTCCAGCGTTGACAAAGCAAACCCGGCGAAGCTTTATTTCTGCTCCGCGCTGGCGCATGCTGAAATCGCGACACGCAAAATGACGATGGAGGAAGCGAATCCGACACATCTTGGCTCGCAGGAAACTTCAAATGAACGTGTTCTCTACAAATACATTCATGCGGACGGCATTCAAAGCTGCCAGCTTATGCTGGGCGTAACAAGCCTAAAAACGGGAAGCGTTTGGAACACAATGCCTTCTCATGTGCATGATCGGCGCATGGAAGCGTATCTATACTTCGATATGAATGCTGATGCACGCGTTTTTCATATGATGGGCGAGCCTTCGCAAACCAGACATTTGGTTGTGGCGAACGAGCAAGCGATTATTTCACCTCCTTGGTCCATTCACTCCGGCGTCGGAACGAGCAATTATACGTTCTGCTGGTCGATGGCAGGAGAAAACTATACCTTCACAGACATGGACGCGGTACCTGCAAGCGAGCTAAAATAGAAGCAATCGCTACAGGAGGTGCACCATGCTTGCTGCTGAACGGCATCGGAAAATTATTGAGAAACTAGAGCAGCTTGGGGCAGTTAAAGTATCTGAGCTGAGTGAACAGTTTGGCGTCACGGAAAAAACGGTTCGCGAGGATTTGGAGAAGCTCGAGGAGAAGGGACTGCTGAAGCGTACACATGGCGGGGCTGTGGTGGAGCAAGAAGGCGAAGACAGCCTTTACCCGCTGCAATTCCCTAACAGCAAGCATCAACAGGAAAAAGCAGCCATTGCCGCGCTTGCGCTTTCCTGCATCGAGGATAACGATATCATCGCGCTTGATGCGGGCAGCACTACGCTTGAGATGGCGAAGAAGCTTCCCAATATGCCTGTCACCGTGCTTACGAATGATCTGCTCATTATTCGAGAGCTGACCTTAAAGGACCAGGTAAGGCTTGTCATTCCAGGTGGTTATCGCCATAATAACCTGCTTATTGGGGCAGAGTCACAGGAATGGATTAAACGCTTGAATGTCCATAAGCTTTTTTTATCAACGACGGGTATTCATTTGGAATATGGGCTGACGATATTTACGGAAGAATTATCGAAGCTGAAGAAGCTTTATATGGATAACGCGAAAACCGTGTATTGCTTGGCCGACCATAGCAAGTTCGACAAGGGCGCTTTGATTACTTTTGCTGGTCTGGATGAGATTGATTGCATCATTACAGATGATGGCATTGCTCCAGAGGTCGCAGCCAAATATGAGGCGCTTCATATAAAAATGATGAAGGCGCAGCTTCCGGAAAGCGGGAGGCGTACGAGAGGGAGGACTTAAACCGATGGGATTGTTCGATTTAACAGGGAAAACGGCTGTCGTAACAGGTGCCGGCCGCGGCCTTGGAGCAGCGGTAGCACTTGGGTTAGCGGAGGCAGGCGCTGATGTGGCGCTTGTCACCAATAGCACGCCTGCTGACAAGACAGCTGACGCCGTGCGGGCATTAGGACGCAAAGCCATTACGATACAAGCCGATGTTTCTGATCGCGCGAAGCTCGCGGGCATCATTGATCGGACAGTGAACGAGCTGGGACGGATCGATATTTTGGTCAATAACGCGGGCATCATTCGACGTACGCCGGCCGCAGAGCACAGCTATGAGGATTGGCAGGCTGTAATAGATGTTAATTTGAACTCGGTATTTGTGCTGTCTCAGCTTGCAGGCAAGCATATGATCGAGCAGGGCTCAGGCAAAATTATTAATATCGCGTCGATGCTCTCCTATCAGGGCGGCATTAACGTTCCAGGCTACACTTCCAGCAAGCATGCGGTTGCAGGGCTTACCAAAGCGCTTGCAAGCGAATGGGCGAGCAAAGGCTTACAGGTAAACGCGATTGCTCCAGGCTATATGAGCACGGATAATACGGAAGCGCTTCGCGAGGATCCCGTACGCAGCACCCAAATTTTGCAGCGCATTCCAGCTGGACGCTGGGGCTCCTCGGAGGATTTGATTGGGCCGGCAGTCTTTTTAGCTTCTTCGGCTTCTGATTACATGAACGGCCATATTCTCGCCGTTGATGGCGGATGGTTGGTTAGGTAATAAGGCTATAATTGCGTAAAAGGCTCTCCCTATGCAGCTGCGGCTGTAATAAAGGAGGGCCTTTTTGTTGCGAGTGCCGAACGGTTCTCGAAAACTGCTGAAAAAAGTTAGAAAGTCCAGAACGAGAATGACTGTTCTGGACTTTCTATTTGTACAAACCCTTTTAGCTAACTAATCCAAAGAGACATAGGAGACAGAACGTTGACGCAAAACAGATTCTTCATGATCGATGCTGTACGGGGGCGATTCGGCAGATTGGGCTAGCGCATGGTTGACAGCTGTAACGAACAAGTGGAGGGCACGGCCATCCTGATCCGATTTGTCGTATTGATACTGGTCGAGTGGCGGAAGAGGGATGCTGCCGATAAAGCTTTGAAGCAGATCGCTCCATCTGTCTAAGTCAACGGACTCTTCTGTATCGCTGGCAAACAGCTCACTCCAGCCAAAGCCTTGATTGCTCGTTAATCGAAGACATATGCGGTGGCCTGCAGAATCGACGGCGAGAGCAGGAATAACGAAAAGCTCGATTCGGGTGACGGATAAATGAGGAGGCTGTTCCGTGAAATGATGCAGATGATTTGCACAATTTGTCAACATAAATAAATCTCTCCTTTGTTCGCTTACGAGGTTAGCTGTCGGATTCGGGCTAGAGAGAATGCCCTACCAGGGTTACAAATCCCTGGATTCACCCCTTGCGTACGATTGGAATCGTTCGCGTTGGTTCCCCCGCTTTTTCATTCGAAAAATTCAGCGTGAATAATGTACTCTTCATTATACCCCGCAATTGCATATCTGTAAATCTTGTACAATTAAATAGGGATACGTACAAGGTAGCTTGGACAGGCTTTAGAATCCTGTAAAGTAAAAAAAGGAATATCACGAAGCGGCATGTAGTCATCCGCTATCGTGATATTCCTTTTGTCCGGAGCGTTCCCGTTACGCCTCTGCTATCTCTATCCAGTCCTGTGACCATACTTGTATTTCACGGATGATCGGCTCCAGCGCGCGGCCCTTCTCCGTTAATGAATATTCTATGCGAACGGGTATTTCGGGATAAACATGCCTGTCGACAATACCTTCGTTTTCTAAATCCTTGAAACGCTCAGACAATAGTCTTCCGCTGATTGGCAATGCGGATTGGACAGCGCAGAACCGCTGCGGTCCGGACAGAAGCTGGAATATGATTAGGCCGGTCCAACGTCTGCTAATAATGTCCATTCCCCTCTGGAAACGGGGACAAAGGTTAGATTGATTCATGAATATCACCTCTTTTATCTTCCAATAAGTATAACCTCAATATCTTATTTATACAAGCACACCTGAATATTGTTAATTACTTGACTATCATTAGTTATAAAACTATAATTAGTTACAAATAGTAAGTGAAGTTGGGGAGGCACCGCCATGAAACCATTATTTTTAGCACATGGATCACCGATGCTCGCTGTAGAGCAGAATGAATATAGCAAATTTCTTCAACAAACGGGAGCAAGCCTGAAACCGGATGCCATCGTCATTTTTACAGCACATTGGGAGACAGAGACGGTTACCATCTCTTCCAAGGATGATGAATACGAAACGTTATATGATTTCTACGGTTTTCCTGATGAGCTTTACCAGGTTAAATATCCGGCCAAAGGATCCACAAAGGTAGCGGAGTTAGTTGGCCATCTGCTGAGCGAAAATCATATCCGGGTAGCATATGATACGTCAAGAGGACTCGACCATGGTTCATGGACGATGCTGAAGCATATGTTTCCAAAGGCAGATATTCCGGTCGTACAGGTTTCCGTTAACCCTTATCGCTCAGCGGAGGAGCAGTTCCGAATCGGCGAGGCGCTGCGCGGCTTGAGCGATCAAAATATTTTGCTTATCGGAAGCGGCGTGACCGTTCATAACCTTCGGGCGGTGAAATGGGGACAGAAAGAGCCGGAGAGCTGGGCAGTCGAATTTGACGAGTGGCTAATAGAGAAAATGAATAAGCATGATATAAATTCTCTTTTTCGGTATGAAGAGCTGGCTCCACATGCTAAAATGGCAGTACCTCGCGCAGAGCATTTCGTTCCTTTATATATAGCACTTGGAAGCGGAGATCCGGGTGCGGTCCCGCAGGTTATCTATAGAAGCTATGAATTCGGCACTTTGAGCTACTTATCTATGCGATTTTAATCCTATATCTATTTAGAAAAGGTGAACCAATATGATCAAACCCCATATCGCAGCACTAATAAAAGATAAACTTAAACGCACGCAAGCCGGAAATGACGATATCTACGTCATTGGCCCGGTCAAGCTGCCAGTAGAGCTGGACGGAGAGACAAAAACGTTTCATTGGTACAGCTGGCTTCGCAAGGAAGCCGGCGAGGAAATGTCTCCCGAACAGCTGGTCGAGGATTTGAACCGCTTCTCTTATGCGGATCTCCAGCAATCGAGCGTTCTCGTCTACGGCGATTTTGATAACAATGAAGACGCGCTTATCCGAATGCACAGCATTTGCCATACAGGGGATATCTTCGGAAGCGCAAGATGCGATTGCGGATATCAGTTGAAGCAATCCATGCGTATTATTACCGAGCACGGAACAGGAGCGCTGTTTTATTTGGCCAACCATGAGGGACGCGGAATCGGCTTGTTCAGCAAAGCAATTGCCTATTTGCTGCAGGAGGATGGCCTCGATACGGTTGATGCCAATACTGAGCTTGGCTTCGCGGATGACGCGCGTGATTACAGCGACGCCATTGCCGTACTTAAGCTGCTGCGCGATTTGCCGGTATCGATCATTACCAATAATCCGCGTAAAGTGGACGCACTGCGCAAATCAGGTATGAACGTAGCGGGCAGAGTGCCGCTATGGGGCAATTCCTCAGTCTACAACGAGAAATACATTCAAACGAAAATGAATCGATCGGGTCATTTTGGTCAAGAGCCTCAGACCCTCGTTAAATAGGAAGAAAAAGAAGAACTGTGCTAAGGTTGCTTTCGGTAACCTTGGCACAGTTTTTTTTTCGAAAACATTTTGCGCTGCCGTTACGTCTACTACATAGCAGGTCATAAATCAAATGTAAGGAGAGGATGGATGAATGCAGCAAAAGGATGGTCATACTAGGTTTAACAAATGGCGTGTGATAACTTCTGTTCTAGCCGTTATCGGTTTATTAGCAATGACTGGATGCAGCAAAAGCAACCCTTCTGAATCTGTAAAGCCTGACATCCAAGTGACGGATGACGGCGGAAGCGAGCAAGGAATCCAGGAGGACCAGCAAGCATTGCTTTCCGAGTTTAAGCTTGTGGCGAAGGAAGCGGCTGATGCATCTGCACTTGTCACATATATGGTCGAAAATATGGCAAAGGCTGATCAATCGACGGCCGACACGATGCTGCGCGGCTTGCATGATTATTATGAGACGCATTTGGAAGCTGCACAAAACGACTTTTTTGCTTCGAATGTGCAAGAGGTGCTGACAGCGGAAGCATGGCCGATTTCGAAAGAGAGCGCTGCTGCCATAAAAGATGAAAAGGTGGTAGCTCTTGTGCAAAGAGCCTACGCCGGCGGATATAAATTAGAAACGGTAGAAGGAACGATCTATCCTATCGTTGATTACAGTAATCAGCTGCAGTACAGCAAGTCGCTGTCCGAGCAGATGAATGCTTACGTCCAGTTAATGGCTGAAGAATCGAATACAGCGGCTGCTAAAGACGGCGGACTCGTCATTACATGGGATGAGCTGGCTTCAAGGGCCTTGCTTGCCGAGAAGTTTATCGCAGATTATGCGGATTCTCCTGAACGGGAGGAAGTTCAAACCAAATATGTAAACGGGTATTTAGCGATGTATATCAATGGTTTGCCCAATACCCTTATCTATGATTTGGAGACCTTTAAGCTGCTGGATGAAGTGAAGAGCAGCTACCAAGCGACAATCGCTAAAGCGCCGGAGTCGGCAACGGCCCGAATGACGAAGGAATTTCTGGAGATTCTCACGGAATCCGACGGACAAATCATTCAGCAGAATGATGGCGAATTGACGGAACTGACGGCAATAAAACAGTTTCGCGAGGGATTGGCGAATAAAGCGGAAAAGCTTTTAAAATAGCCATAAAACGACAAAATTATTTTGCGTTCCGGGTCCTTTTCAAGTATGATGAAAAAAAATGAACTCATGTTCAAATTAAAGGAGTATCTACGCATGCAATCAAAAACGAGTCATTGTAAAATTGTTGACTGCACGATCCGCGATGGCGGTCTCGTAAATAACTGGGATTTTAGCGTCGAGTTCGTTCAGCATTTGTACCAAAGCTTGAACGAAGCCGGCGTCGATTATATGGAAATCGGCTACAAAAACTCGCCAAAACTGCTTAAAGGCGCTGAAAGTGCAGGCCCTTGGCGTTTCCTGAACGATGATTTCTTGAAAAAAGTGATCCCGAACAAAGGAAACACAAAGCTTTCCGCACTTGTTGATATCGGCCGTGTCGATGAGAACGACATTTTGCCGCGCAGCGAGAGCATGCTCGACTTGATCCGCGTAGCTTGTTACATCCAAGACGTGGATAAGGCGCTTGAGCTAGTTAAAGTGTTTCATGACCGAGGTTACGAAACAACGATCAACATCATGGCTCTTTCAAACGTAATGGAGAATCAGCTGATTGAAGCTTTCGAACTAATCAACGAGAGCGTGGTTGACGTCGTGTACGTGGTAGACTCTTACGGCAGCTTGAAGCCAAATGACATGAGCTACCTTGTTGAGAAATTCCGTCAGCACCTGCCTAACAAACGCCTGGGCGTTCACGCTCATAACAATCTTCAGCTTGCTTTCGCCAATACGCTGCTTGCTGCAGAAAAAGGCGTTGAGCTGCTTGATGCTTCTGTTTACGGCATGGGCCGCGCTGCGGGTAACTGCAATACGGAGCTGCTTGTAGCTGAGCTTCAAAACACGAAATACAATATTCGCCCCGTACTCGACATGATCGAGAAGTTCATGATTCCTCTTCGCGAGAAGGAAGAATGGGGTTATATCATCCCTTACATGATCACGGGCATTTTGGACGAGCATCCTCGTTCCGCAATGGCGCTTCGTGATTCGGCTGACAAAGACAAAGGCGTAGAGTTCTACGACCGCCTTACGACGCCTGAGATCGCTCACAGCAAATAAAACAATTAAAAAGCTCCGTTAAGTCTCTAATAAGACTTGACGGAGCTTTTTTTGGTTGAACGAGGAACGAGGATTATTGCTCGAGCAGCTCGCCGTCTCCACGTACGGCTGCGGCTTGATGCGGCTCGTTGGGATGGAAATAGCCTTTGCCGCGGAAGGTTTGGCCGGTGCTGGCTACAGCAGTCAGCTCGATTCCGATATCCTCGCTTCGGCCAAACCATGCTAATAGCTCACGGTCGCCAACGCCGTTAATATCGACGTACCACAAACGATCTCCGTATTCGGTCACACGAACGAGCTCGGCTGAGGTGAAGGAAAGCCGTATGGTCTTCTGCTGATAGGTCATCTCAAATGCAAGTAAATCAAAGGTTTCCATGTCGAAGTCCTCCTGTATAGAAAGCTTAATGCAGTCGACCCTAGGACTCGCCGCATGTCTGTTAACGATTGTAATGTTACTTGCCTATTTATGCAACATTACATAGCCAATATTCGTCAGATTAGGAAATACAAAGATAAGGGGTTGAAGGAATGAAAGAGGGTCATTCGTTCAAAAGATTGCCTGGTCAGAGGAAAGGTTTAGTAAGGATGGCATTTGTTCTGCTCGTCATGCTGCTTATGCTCGGCGCGTGCTCTTCCGCCTCAAACGATGCATCAAGAGATGCCTCAAACGCGGGAAACCGGGAAACGTCAAGTAGGGCAAATTCGACAGAAAATTCAGCGCCCAAATCAGAAACCAACTCAGTCGGAGATGAAAGCAAATCCATAAGCGAGGAGCCCATTAGAGAAAAAGAAGGCGGCAAGCGCGGCTATCCGAATCCGGATAGGGATGTGCAAGCTGGACAATTAACCGCAGGCGAATGGGATGATTTAGCGGCATGGGAGAGATTCGGCAATTTGCTTAATTCGCAGGAAGGCGACAGCAGCAAGCGAGTTTGGCAGTTCTGGAATTTTTACAGGCTTGAGGTTGTTGTAACGGCAAATGGAAAAGCAGTGTCCGATGCGAGTGTGGAGCTGTTGGCCGGCGGGCAAACAGTTTGGCAGGCGCGAACGAACACAGAGGGCAAAGCCTTCGTATTTGCAGCGATGTTTGATCGGGATACGGCGAACTTAGGCAGGTATACCGTGAAAGTGCAGTCGGCTCAGGACAGCAAAACGACACAGCAGCTTGAAATTCCTCAGCAGGGCAGCGTCAAGGTTGACTTAGGTAAAGGCGCAAAGCTATCTGATCAGGTTGACATCATGTTTGTCGTAGACACGACCGGATCAATGGAGGATGAACTGAATTATTTGGAGGCAGAGCTTAAGGATGTTGTAAATCGTGTCTCTGACCAGCATGCCAATCAGCTAGGCATTCGAATCAGCGCAAACTTTTACCGGGATCGTTATGATGATTATATTGTAAAACCTTATCCATTCACGACGGATGTCAATAAAGTGACGGATCAGTTCAGCAAGCAAAAGGCAGAGGGCGGCGGTGACTTCCCCGAGGCTGTTGATCAAGCGCTGCGCGATGCGCTGTACGAGCATGAATGGAGCGAGGAAGCACGTGCGCGGCTCCTTTTTTTAGTGCTGGACGCACCGCCTCATGATGAGGAGCAGGTCATTGACGAAATGAAAAAGTTGACCAGCGATGCCGCAAAGCAGGGGATACGGATTATCCCTGTAGCATCGAGCGGGGTAAGCATCGAGACGGAATATTTAATGCGCTTTATGGCGGCGGCCACGGGCGGCACGTATTTGTTTTTGACCGACGACAGCGGTATCGGTAGCGATCATTTAGAGCCGGCTGTTGGGGAGTTTGAGGTAAAGCTGTTAAATGATTTGCTTGTTGAGGTTATTAACCGTTACGTACAGGAGTAAATCGTAAAATAGAGAAGGGCCATTCCCAAGCGGCAAGAGCTGCCGGAGGAATGGCCCTTTAATTCGTCAATAAAGCTTGCCTTGACGGTAAAGCACAGTGGAAAGCTTCAAGACGGCATGATTGTAGCAGTTTTGACGAAGCGGGAACGGATCTCCGAAGAAAGCGGGCAAAATAACGTTTAATGTCTTTTGCATTTTTTCGAAAAGCATCTGATGCACCTGTTCTTCGCTGAAAAATTGAGTCTCTCTGCCCTGGAGCCATTCAAAATAGGACACGATTACGCCGCCTGCATTTGCCAGTATATCCGGAACGATGATCGTCCCCTTAGCGGTCAGGGTCTCATCAGCCTCACCCGTAACGGGCGCATTGGCCCCTTCTACAATGATCCGGGCCTTGACCCGCTCTACATTGCCTTTATGGACCTGCTCCTCCAGCGCGGCAAGGATGAGAACGTCGACATTCAAATAGAGGACGTCCTCACGCCCGAGAATTTGTGCTTTGAGATTAAGCTCGGACAGAGTGGCTTCCGTTGAAGGCAGATCCCCTTGATGCTGAAGCGCATAATCAATCAAGGCGGGAACGGAAAGGCCGTCCGGATTGTATAGCGTCACGTTGCGGTCGCTGACAGCGACTACTCTGTTTTGCAGATAAGAGCACTTGTATGCCTCCAGCGCGGCCACGGAGCCGACGTTGCCGAAGCCCTGTACGGCGATCGCAAGAGGCTTATCGGCATGGGCGAGCGCAGTCTGCACGAATGGGTTCGTACTGCCTGCAAGCCAGCTGCTTTGCGCTTTAAGAAAATCATAAAGCATATAGCGGAAGGTGAAATACACGCCTTTGCCGGTCGCTTCTCTGCGGCCCAGCGATCCACCGTTAATGACACTTTTGCCAGTAAAGCTGCCGAGGTAAGGCTGCCCGGGATGAATGCTTTTGTATTCCGCCATCATCCAGTCCATTTCACGCTCTCCCGTCCCCATATCCGGAGCCGGTATGTCTTTGTCAGGGCCGAGCACGTCGCTGAAGTACTGTACATATTTTTTGCAAATAAGATAAAGCTCTTTGGCAGAATAAGAACGCGGGTTGATGACGACTCCGCCTTTCCCGCCGCCGAAGGGAACCTCGTGCAAAGCGTTTTTCAACGTCATAAGCGCGGCTAGGTTTGTAACCTCCTCCTCACTGACGGATTCATGAAATCGAATGCCGCCCTTATATGGCCCTAGAGTATCGTTATGCTGAATACGATAAGCAGGAATGCGCACGACATTGCCGTTGTCGACGGTTATACGCAAAAAGGCTTTATGTACTTTATTGGGCGTGGAAAGAATGGCGGCGAGTGATAAAAAGGCCTGCTCGCGAGCTTGCTCCTGTAAATTCGGTAAAAAAGTGGGGTCTCCCATTAATGCGTTTAAGGATTGCTGTACGATGGCTCCTGTTTGGCTTGCCATAACTAAACGACCTCCTTCATCTTCAGGAATGAGATGTCTGCCATGCGAATAGACTCGTTTCGCATGTGAATTCTAACTGTAACATATTGGAACGCGTAAACCAAAAGCCGGCGGATTTTAGTCGTCCATGCGAGACGGCTTAAGTGGAGCGATTACTCGCGTGCGGCTTGGCGTCGCTGCATTGGCTGAGGCTTGGCCGCTTATTGAACAGGAAAACCTCTGGTTTTTTAGCGGCGATGCTGCTCAACCGTATATGGAACTGGCTAACCTTCGGCTAATGAGCCGCAATGCTGCTCAACCGCATAACCAACTAGCTAACTTTCGCCTTATTAGCCGCTATGCTGCTTAGCTGATTAATTAACGGGAAACCCTCCCGTTAATGAGCCATAAGGCTGCTCAATCGCATAACCAACTAGCTAACCTTCGGTTTATTAGACGCTATGCTGCTTAGCTGATTAATTAACAGTAACCCTCCTGTTAATGAGTCGTAAGGCTGCTCAATCGCATTACCAACTAGCTAACCTTCGCCTTATTAGCCGCTATGCTGCTTAGCTGATTAATTAACAGTAACCCTCCCGTTAATGAGCCGTAAGGCTGCTCAATCGCATAACTAACTAGCTAACCTTCGGTTTATTAGCCGCAATGCTGCTCAACCGCATAACCAACTAGCTAACTTTCAGTTGATTCGCTGCAATGTTGTTTAGCTGAATATTTAACAGGAAACCCTCCCGTTAATAAGCGTCGATGCTGCTTTTCTAATGAATTAACTGGAATTTCTCCTGCTAATTTCATGATTTATGCGCGCTTATGAAGGAAATGGAGCAATTAACAGGAGTTTTTCCATGTATATGCTGCTTGAGGCGAAGAGAGCTCCATTTAACAGGAGAAATTCCAGTTAAATCTCCGCGGGGGATCGCATACTGTGACTCTACTCCTGGGAAAAGGAGAAAGGCCCTCCCTTGTATGAGAAAATAGCGTATTAACAACAAAAACCGGTTTTAACTCAGGCTAACCTTCGCCTTATTAGCCGCTATGCTGCTCAGCTGAATATTTAACAGGAAACCCTCCCGTTAAAAAGTGGCGATGCTGCTTAACTAGTGAATTAACTGGAATTTCTCCCGCTAATTTCATGATTTATGCGCGATTATGAAGGAAAGGCAGAAATTAGCTGGAGTTTTTTCATGTATTTGCCGTGTGAGGCGAAGAGAGCTCCATTTAACAGGAGAAATTCCAGTTAAAACTCCGCGGGGATCGCATACTGTGACTCTACTCCAGAGAAAAGGAGAAAGGCCCTCCCTTGTAAGAGGAACTAGCGTATAAACAACAATAACCGATTTTAGCTCAGGCTAACCTTCGGTTGTTTGCCATAGTGTTGCTCAGCTGCTTAATACAACATGCCACAAAAAAAAGCCCCTCTTAAACGAGGTACTAGCGTAAACACAAAAACAACCGATTAAGCACGCAGCAGCAGCTAACGTGTTTAAAGGGTTGTCGTTAGGGCTTGCAGAAGCAAGCGGTATTCATAAATAGTTAAGTTAGTTTTAGAAGCAGCGAGCTGTGTGGCGGCAGCGAGAACGAAAGCTCGTTCAAACTTCCTAGATCCTTACGCTCCCAAAGGCTGCGAACCTGCGGCGCATCGGTCAGGCCAAGCTGCTCCAAGGTAACTGTAACCGTATCTTCCTGCTCGCCGGCATTAAATAAAGCGACGTAGTTTACTCCCGTTTCATCTTGAGCAACCCATGCTATGCGCTCCTGTTCACGGTACAGCTGGCGGGCACCAAGGCCATTGCGATGCAGAGACAGCACCTCTTCATTTGTAAGAAGAGACAATGTCCATTCGTCATTATCCCGCATTTCCCCGCCGAACATGAGGGGTGATCTGAAAATCGCCCAAAGCGACATCATCGTAACCTGCTCGTCCCGCGTAAATCTTGTCCAGCGATCGCTGCCCCCGCCATCAACCGAGCGGATACCGAGATGGCCGAGCGGCAGCATATCGCAATCCGGCCACGCGCCTTCAGCAACATGCGGCGCCCATTTCTCGCAGCGTTCAAACATCTCGTGGAGCAAATGCCATAGATCCCAATAATCATCGGTCATACGCCACATGTTCGCGTGCTCCGCAAGCGCCTCTGCATGCTCCAATGGAGCAGGTCCAGGCGATAGGCTAAGTACCATCGGTCTGCCGCATTGCTCAATGGCATGATGAATGAGCTTAATTTCCTCCAAATGGATACCATAGAGTCTGGAAGCGGCAATATCATCCACTTTGACAAAATCAACACCCCAAGAAGCATACAGATCAAATAGGGAATTGTAATACTGCTGAGCTCCATCCTTGGATGCATCGACGCCGTACATGTCGGTATTCCACGGGCAGATAGAGTTTGGATGAGCGATCTGGCGCGCAGTCGCATTCGAACCAAGGATCTTGGTATCCGCATGAACCGCTTGGCGCGGGATACCCCGCATAATATGAATGCCGAATTTCAGTCCCAGTGAATGAACGTAGTCTGCAAGGGCTTTAAAGCCGCCGCCGTTCGCTGCGGAAGGAAACCGGTTAACAGCGGGCTGCAGCCGGGAATATTCGTCCATTTCAAGCGGCACGAAGGGGCGGTATTGGGAGGAGTTAGCTCCTGGCTCATACCACTGGATGTCAACAACAACATAGTCCCAGCCAAAAGCCTTCAGATGTTCAGCCATGTACGCTGCGTTTCCGCGAACTTCATCTTCTCTCACGCTGGCGCCGTAGCAATCCCAGCTGTTCCAACCCATAGGCGGCGTTGTGGCATATTGATGGTGCTTAGAAGCATTAGTCATTAGATTTCGTCCTCTCATATCGTAATATTGCTCTATACAATAATCGTAAAACGAAACAGCAGTCCGTGACTAGCACAATTTATTGCGATATCATGTAAAATATTGCTCTCTAATCAAACTGCAGTCGATCGATGGAAGGAAGCTCTTTCGCTAAGCGGAAATCAGCCGGTGGAAACCCGACTCGGCTGCGAAATACTTTGCTAAAGTAGCTGCCGCTTGCGTAGCCAACGGCGTATGCGATCTCCTCGACAGACAGGCTGCTGCTTCGGAGCAGCTGAACCGCCTTCTCGATTCGGAGCTTCGTGACATAATCCATTGGGGAGATGCCTGTTGTCTTGGTGAACATTCGCGTAAAATAATACTTAGACAGTCCGGCGGCGGATGCAACATCATCCAGGCTTTGCAATCGATGAAATTCCGCCTCCATATAGGCGGCCGCCTGCTTGATTTGCTGCGGCCAATTCGCTTTTTCTTGCTGCTGAAGGGTGCTCGATTGGAGAAGTTCCATCATTAAGCGGTAAATATGCGCCGATGCTTGAAAGCTGTTCTGTATGCGGTTGCTCCTGGCTTCCGTATATAAACCCTTTAGGGTGTGGACAACCGCGCTTGAGGGCTCAAAGCTCGGCGTGACGCCAACGGCTTGGATCAGCTCTGCCCAAAGCTTTTGCAAATGCTGCTGACGAAATAATACGAAATAAAACGACCAGTGGTCGCTTGAACGGGGCAAGCAATAGTGATGGTCTCCGGGGATTTCTGCCAAAAAGGCGGTTCCGGCATGGATCTCGTGCGTTTCTCCGCCAAGCCTGAATTGTCCAAAACCCGATACGGCATATTGGAACAAATAGAGCGGCCCGTCAATTCGTTTCATACCGTCCCAATAGTAATCGGACTCCCTCACTTCTTGATAGCCCGTAGCAAACAGCTGATAGATCGGGAGCGCGGGCGAATCCTGAAAACGGTAGCCGTATACGCCATATGGCTGCTGGATTACCATGCGATTAAGCACCTCCAAGAAAGCAGGATGGATTAGGGTGAATTTATTATAAGGAAGGGAATGATAGCGATACTTCTGCTAAACGTTTTTATATATGGTACTCTATTACCCGGTCAAAGCAATCATCCCGTCGTTTCAGACTATGTAAAATCATATAGGCCGGGACAAATATCCGGCAGGATCGTGGATTGCGGCGCCTATCCGGCAGCCGTGCGGGACGAAATCGGATTCGGTCGCAATAGTATTATACGCGGTCAATGGATCACCGTCGATAGAGAGGGACTTGCCGCGATGGACAGGCTTGAAGAATTTTACGGAGTAGAAGAACAAAATGATTATGAGCGGATTTGGGTATGTGACGCCGCCGACCGAATGGTCACCGGCTGGACTTACATATGGGAATCGGCCAGGGGCTGTCCAAACGTAGACGAAGATTATTGGCCGGATTATTTCGGGCGCAAAGCAGAGCAAGGCAAATAAATAAAGGCATAGGACCTGTGCTGTGCAAGCGCAGGGACCATGCCTCTATTTATGATGCAAAAGCAAGTCTACTTGCGATCTTCGTGATCTGGCTCATAAGCGATGAGAGCTACATCCGTACCGTAGGTTTCAGTCAATTGCTGCTCCAGCTTGCGAATGGCATCCAGCGCATCACCTTGCCCGCCAAGATCGGCAATCCGATAATCCTTGTATATCACAGGGTTCACTTCCTTTTGCTTTTAGATTTAATTGTAGAATGAACCATAATTCATTCCTCTATACGTATGATCCGGAAAGAAGCGAATTTAGCAGCTCGAATTACGACAATTGTTCTTTTGACAACGGTCTAGTACACTAAAGCAGAATGACATAAGAGGAAGTGACATCAGTTGAGTACTATACAAACTTTCATGGAAAAACGATCCTCCGCTAGGCGGAAAAATGCTCCGATAATTTTCATCCTCGCGCTTCTGCTTTTGGTTACTGGTTCACTTTTGCTAACGTCGCAGCACGCTTTCGCGGAATCGCTGATTAGCATGGATGCACCATCCTTTGACCCGCATGAGCAGGTAGGCCATCAGCATTCCACTGATGCGCATGCCGATGAAGGCATTACCGTTCAGCAGGCATTATTTTTTACAGTTAGGGCGATTTATTATTTCACGTTTATGCTTGCTGCCGGGATGATGCTTTGGTCGATTGCGATTCCGGAGGATTCGAATAACGTACAGCGCAAGCTTATAAATAAATGGGAGGTCTACTCGTTAAGAGGGCTGCTGCTTGCCGTTCTACTTTTCGTATTCGTCCACATCAGCCAGTTATTAAAAGGGTATGAGGACAGCAGTCCGAATGAGTGGCTCCGCATCTTGACAGAAACCGCGACCGGACAATCCTGGCTGGCCCTCATCGTGCTGTCGCTGCTGGGTTTTACTCTGCTGCGTCTGCCGAATTCTTTCAAGATGATATGGGCATTGCTGCTTGCAGCGGCAGAAAGCTTCAACGGTCATGTCAATGCCCTTCCGAGCAATACGCTTGCCATCGTGCTCGACTTTATTCATCTCGTGTGCTCTGCTCTATGGGCAGGCGGATTGCTCCTGCTTTTGATGTTCTGGCGGGCAGACCGCAAGGAGGCAGGGAGATTTGCAGAGCGGTTTATGAGAGCCGCATGGCTGAGCATTCTCCTGCTGACGGCTAGCGGTACCTTAATGGCGGCGCTGCTGCTGCCCTCATGGCGGTATTTATTTTATACGGGCTGGGGCGCCATGCTATTGGCGAAGGCCGCCTTGGTGCTGCTGATTGCATGCGCAGGCTTCCTGCTGCGGAAGCGAGTCAAGCAGCAAAAACTGCCCAGCGGCAAGCTGCTGAAATGGGACGGGCTGATGATGGCTGCGGTGCTGGTCTTGGTGAGTATCTTCACTTATGTGAGTCCTATTCCTGACTCGGAGCCTTTCTCCTACCATAAAATGGGCGAAAAGCTGCATTATACGATGAAAATCACGCCAAACGGACCGGGACCTAATCGGATTACGTTGAAGATTTGGCTGCCGGAGCAGCTTGGCGCGCCGGCTTCCGTACGGCTTTTGCTTCGGTCTGTAGACCATCCAAAAGAGAATCCGATCGAAGCCCCTCTTCAAAGCGACAGCGGCGAAGGGGATATGGCCTTCCCCGGCTTTACCGAAACGGATTATGAATCAAGCAAGGTGGATCTGCCAACGCGGGGCGCATGGGAGGCGGAGCTGTTTATAAAGGACAAGTCCGGAGCGGAAACTTGGCAGCTGATCGAATTCCGCAATGATTAATGGAAATGAAGGGGGAACGAGCATGTCGTATAAATGGCTAAAATGGCTGATTCTGTGGATTCCGACCGTTGCGATAGGTTTGTGGGAATATTTGCGCCATAGCTTGCTTCTTCCTTTCGTTTCAATGGATCTCGGAAATATCCTGGCTCCGGTATTTGTCTTCATCATTACGCTCACGCTGCTGCGGGCATTATTCGCAAAGCTTGAAAACATGCAGGAAACGCTGCAGCGCGAACGGATCATGAAGGCTGCCTTTGAGGAGCGCGAGCAGCTTGCGCGTGAGCTTCATGACGGGATATCGCAGTCGCTCTTTATGCTGTCGGTCAAGCTGGATAAGCTGGAGCGGGCAAAAACGGTGACCGTTGCACAGCAAACGACAGACCAAATTAGAAGGACGGTCAGGCATGTCTATGATGATGTCCGGCAGTCGATTGCCAATTTACATGATGCGCCGCTTCCCGCGGATCTGTCGTGGATGCAAAGCATTCATCATTTAACGGAGGAAATGGAGCAAACCTGCGGTATTCGCACAAAGGTCGAATGGAATGTGCAGGATGGCTTGTTCTCGCATAAACAGAAGGTCGAGCTGCTTGCCATTATGCGCGAAGCGCTGATGAACGTTCAGAAGCATGCAAAAGCAGAGCATATCCTCATTCGGTGCGGAAGCGAGCTCAATTCCGAGTTAAAGCAAAGCTTTTTCCGCTGCTTTATCTCGGATGACGGAATCGGCGCAGCTCAGGAGAAGCTTTATGAGAAAGGGAAATATGGCGTGAAAATGATGCAGGACCGAGCGGAGGCACTGGGCTGGAGCGTTACAGTGCAGGAAAGAAAGCCCGAAGGAACGACGGTAGAAATTAGCGGCAGGAGCGGGTCACAATGAGTGAAAAAGCAGTTCAGGTACGTGTTTTTTTGGTTGATGACCATCCGCACGGACGGGAAGGGATGCGCGATATCGTGATGGGCGACGACTCCTTCGCCGTAATTGGAGAGGCGGCAAGCGGCGAGGAAGCGATAGCCGTAATGGAAGAGATGAAGCCGGATTTGGTGCTCATGGATATCAACATGCCTGGCATGGGCGGCTTAGAGGCGACGCAGCAGCTAAAGCTTCTTATGCCTTCTTTGAAGATAGTAATGGTTACGGTATCGGATGACATCACGAATTTGTTCGAGGCGATTAAGCGCGGGGCGCAGGGTTATCTTCTCAAAAACCTGGCACCATCCGCATGGATCGAATACTTGCGGGCCATTTCCCTGGATGAAGCGCCAATGTCGAAGGAGCTTGCTTTTCGGCTGCTTCAAGAATTTTCGGCGAGTAAGCCAAAGGAAACAAAGAGGACAGCGAGCAAGGTGCAGTCGTTGAATAAGGATGCTGCGATTATGACCACTCCGCTTACCGAACGGGAGAAGGAGGTGCTTGAGCGAGTGGCGACCGGCGCTTCAAACCGCGAGATCGCAGGCGAGCTGGGCTTGTCAGAGCATACCGTCAAAAACCATCTCAAAAACATTTTGCAAAAGCTTCATCTTGACAATCGGGTCCAACTGACAAGATATGCCTTTGAACAGGGCCTGGTCGAATAGTGCGGAATCATGTCGACGGAGGCGTGAAATCATTTCGACAGCAATAGCAGGATTCCTACAAGTTTCGTAGAACTACTAGACTCGTGTCGTATAGACTTAAGAGCGGATAGGTCAGCTTCAAATTGGGGGGTAGTGAATGTCGAACGATTGGCAATTTCCCATCGATCGCGAAATTAAGCTGTGCAATCGAATGGATGAGCTTCAACGTTTAAATGAAGGGCTTGAAGAGATCGGCGCCGAAGTCGGCTGGCCGGAGCGAGCGGTTCTCGACCTATCCTTGGCCTGTGAGGAGCTTGTCGTCAATATCGTGAATTACGGCTTCCCATCCGGGGGAGAGCATCATATCGACGTCATCATCCAAGCCTCTCCGAGCAGCGTGGAAGTGAAGATAGAAGATGGAGGAGTACCCTTCAACCCTTTGCAGGAAGCGGACCCGCTGGCATTGCTGGAGCTTGAGCTGGAGGATCGTCCAATCGGGGGATTGGGTATTTTTTTTGTGAAACGATTAATGGATGACATTCATTACGAATATGCGGAAGGACTTAATCGCTTTCGCATGAGCAAACAATTTGCTTTCAAGGACAAAAACGACGATCAAGAGTAAGCGGGAGGATAAAAAACATGAACATAGAAGCAACTGAGCTGAACGGTGTCACGATTATTCCGCTTGAGGGCAGGCTGGACGGCAACAATGCCACGGTAGCGGAGCAGGCTTTCTTAAAGCTGTTAGAAGACGGTAAGCAGCAATTTATTTTTGATTTTACAAACCTTCAATACATAAGCAGCGCGGGTCTGCGCGTTATTCTAGTTGCAGCCAAGAAGCTGAGAGCTTCAAAGGGCCGCATGGTATGCGCTTGTCTTGGCGAGCAGGTGTATGACGTATTCGAAATGTCAGGTTTTACGACGATTTTGGAAATGGCGGCAACGCGGGAAGAGGCGCTCGAGAAAATAGGAGCAAACGCATAATGACTCTTGAGCGGAAGCTAGAAAGGCGGTACCGATCTTGTCTGGACTCTATTTAGTTATCGGTGCGGCGGGGCTGTGCGCTGCGGCATATCTGCTTGTTCGCAACCGTCGTCTTGCCGCTAAGCTAAAGCGCGCGGAAATGCTGTTCGATCTAAGCACGAAGTTCCACGACTCCCTCCATAAGCCGGAACTGCTGGACTCGGTAAGCGAGGCAGCGAGGCGGCTTATATTCGCCGATGAGGCGGCCGTAGGACTTGCTTCCGATTTCGAGATGCCGGAGAAAATGGACTTGATTCCGCAGGAGCTTGAAAGCAAAGGCAGCTTCATTGGAGGGAAGGTAACGGTACCGATGGTAGCCAGAGGCCGCAAGGTTGGTGTACTGGAGGCTACAGCAAAGAGCGGCAGGGCGCCGTTTAAAGAAGCCGACCTTGAAACGCTGACGAAATTTGCGGGGCCGCTTGCGCTTGCGCTCGATAACGCAAGGCTTTATGAGGCGCTGGAGGAATCGGTCAACGAGCTCCAGATCGCAACGCAGCTTAAAGACCGTTTGGAAAATGAGCTTCAAATTGCCGGCAGCATACAGCTCAGCTTTCTACCAACGACGATGCCCTCTGCGAATGAGCCGTTTGACGTGTGCGCGCTCTTGAAATCGGCCAAGGAGGTCGGCGGCGATTTTTATAACTTTTTCAAAATCGACGACGATCATCTCTTCTTTACGCTCGGAGACGTATCCGACAAAGGAATTCCGGCGGCGCTGTTTATGGCGATGACGCTCTCGCTTATCAAAGGGAAAATGAATTCAAATCTATCACCGGGCGAGCTGCTGGAGAAGGTGAACGATGAGCTATGTACAGACAATGCACAGCTATTCGCAACGATCGTATGCGGCGTGCTGAACATTGTAACCGGTGAGGTTGTACTGAGCGATGGCGGACATTGCACGCCTTACATTGTCAAAGAAGACGGAACCGTGCTTCCGATTAAACTGCCTAAGGGCATACCGCTGGGTTCCTTCCCGGAATTTACCTATAGGAATCAAACGATCGGCCTTGAACGCGGAGATCGGTTTGTGCTCTATACGGATGGCATTACCGAGGCGGAAAATGCGTCTCAAGAGCAGTACTCTACCAAACGCCTGCAGCAGTTTTTGTCACAAACCTCCGGCTATTCCAGCGCTGAAATCATTGATGCACTGCTGATGGACGTATTTATGTTCACGGACGGCGCGCCTCAATCCGACGACATTGCGGTATTATGCCTAATGCGCCGATAAGCGCAATGCACTTCGATAAGGGTGAACGATCATGCGATTATATGAAACAGGAATAGAATATTTACGTGACGAGCTCGCCGTGCTGGAGCGCGGAATACGCATTCTTATTGCCGATTTTGAAAGCAAGGAGATTGACGGCCAGACACCGATGTCCATGCGCGGGCTGATGGTTAGTCCGGCGGATATCGAACGCTCGCTGCTGGAAAGCGAACAGCATGAGGAGGATGAGTCTCTTGCCTCGTTTAGACGTTTCCGCCTGGAAGCGGAGCAAGAAATTGCACAAACCGTTAATATCAGCATAAGCGAAGGGACGAAGCTCCCGTTCGCTTATTTGTCATGGAGCCTACAGCTGAGCAATTGGGAAAAGCGCTGTGTTTTGTTATGTCTTGCTGCGGAGCTTGACGCCCGTTATGAGAGCTGGTTCGGCTATTTAAACGATGACGTCACGCTTCGGGTGCCTACGGCTGAGCTTGCGCTTCGTTTGCTCGGGGATTATGAGATGGATGTTGATCCCGCGCGTTCGCAGCTGGCGGGTTACTCGACCTTAAGCAGATTCGTGCTTCGTTCAGACAAGGGGGCAGCCGCCGCCGAAAGAAGCACGCTCAAGCAGCCGCTGCGCATGGATCCCCGTATTATTTCGTTTTTGCTAGAAACCGAGACGCTAGATTCGAGAATAGCCGACATTTGTACAATCTATCATCTGAATGAGCCAGCGCCTAAGCTGGCATTCGATCAAGAGCTGCAAGAAAGCCTGCGGCAGGCGGTGCAGCTGGAGCGTAAGCGTAACGGAATACAAGCTCCGAATGAGCACATTACGAATCGTTTCTTACCGTTTATTCAGCTAAGCGGACCTTCAGGCTCTGGCAAGAAGCTTCATGCCAGGCTGCTGGCCGAAGCATTAGAACAGCCGCTGCTGCTGGTTAAAGTGGAAAAGCTTGCGCGCGACGCGGATGTTATGGCAGAGCAGCTGAGGCATATCGTGCGCGAGGCGCTGCTGTCTGGTGCGCTGCTCTGTATGGATGAAGGCGCAAGCGATGCTCCCGCAGCAGAGGGTTGGCCGATCCGGCAGGAACCGATTCGTGCAGCGCTGGCTTCCTATGCGGAGGTATCCCGGTTTCCTGTCGTCCTCTGGCTGACGCGGCTGGAAAGACGTTCTTCGCTGCTTCCGCTGCCTGCGTTTGCAGCTTTGATGAATGAATCGGTTCACATTCCGAATGCCGAAGTTCGTTTGCAGCTATGGCAGCGCTGCAGTCAAGAAGATGCGGATCAGGAGCTGCTGAAGCGATTGGCTGACAAGTATGCCTTCACGGCAGGACAAATTGCAGGAATGAGCCGACAAGCGGAGAGGCTTGCCGCTCGGAGACAGCATGGGATGCCTACGCTTGAGGATTACGCATCTGCCTCAAGAACTCAGGTTCAGCACCGCTTGTCGGAGCTTGCGGAGAAGCAAAAGCTGGTTCGGCAATGGGATAATCTTATTCTGCCAGATGAACCGCTTGAGCTGCTCAAGGACGCCTGCAGCAGGCATAAGTACAGCGAGACCGTTTTTAATCGTTGGGGCTTTGGCCGTAAGCTTCCTTATGGACGCGGCTTAAGCATGCTGTTTGCGGGTCCTCCCGGCACAGGAAAGACGATGGCTGCCGAAGTCGTTGCCGGAGAACTAGGACTTGAGCTATACCGCATTGATCTCTCTCGTGTCGTGAGCAAGTATATCGGCGAGACGGAGAAAAATTTGCGCGAGCTGTTTGCGGAAGCGGAAAATAGCGGTGCGATCCTGTTTTTTGATGAAGGAGATTCCTTGTTCGGCAAACGAACGGAAGTTAAGGATTCGAATGACAGGTTCGCGAATATGGAAGCGGCTTATTTGCTCCAGCGTATCGAAACCTTCGACGGCGTTTCTATCCTTGCGACGAACTTGCTCCAAAATATGGATGAAGCTTTTTTGCGCAGAATGCAGGTTATCGTAAAATTCCCGTTTCCGGATGCGGCGCAGCGGGAGCAAATATTCCGTTCGCTACTGCCTAAAGAAGCACCGCTGGATCCGGATCTCGACCTGCCGTTTCTGGCATCACGTGTTGACGCCTCCGGCGGGCATATCAAAAACATCGTCTTGTCGGCAGCATTTATGGCAGCAGCAGAGCAAGTGCCGATCGGCATGCGGCATATGGTACGGGCAACGAGGCAGGAGCTTCACAAAATGGGGAAAATTGTCGTCAAAGAGTCCTTCGAGCCCTACAATTAACAAATTTCAATCGCCCGATTTTCATAGTGTGCGGGCATCAATTATAAAATCTTACTCAATGCGTGCGAAATTGACAAAAAATGAGTAATTTTGCGTAGTCAATTGGTAGTAGAGAAGCTATAATAGAATTCGTATACAAATAAAGATATCATTATGTTTTTTTGGGAGTGATAGGCTAATGGGAGGATATACGGTAATTGCGGATTTGGGAGCCAGCTTGCTGCGCTTGCTACGTGATCATCTTACGCCTGACCCTGTGCCTCGCCCTGACCTGATCGGCATGGCTTCGCCCCGTGATGCAGGCGATCTTGCGCTTTCCTTGTTTCTATTCAACGTTAAGGAAAATGGCGAAGCGCGTCGAACCGGCATGGTGGATCGTGGAGGCGTACTTCAGTACCCGCCGCAGGCGCTGGATTTTTATTTTATGATGACAGCGCATTCCAATGCGGATCGATTAACAAAGTCGTTAGATGAGCATCGCATATTAGGACGTGCGATGCAGGTGCTATATGATAACGCTGTTCTGAGCGGCCCATATCTAGAGGGCACGCTGGCTGAGAGCAGCGGTGCGATAAGACTGACTTTAATGAGCATGGAGGGTGAAGAGCTGATGAAGCTCTGGCAGTTCGGCGATTTGCCTTACAAGCTTTCTGTGGTCTACCGCGTCGGTCCTGTCATGCTCGATTCTAATCGAGTCAAGCCGGTTTCCCGTGTCGTCGAGCGCCATATTGTGCTCAAGGAAAAGGGCGGTGGCTGATTTGTCACAGATTCGGTCCGTTAGTATTACACGCTGCTCGCTAGTCGTATCACCCATCGACGTATGGACAAGGCGGCTTCCAGCGCCCTCTGCGCTGATTGTCACACTCGAAGGCGTCCATAAGAAGCCTATTCGGAAGCCTGATGGGACTTATTTGTTTTTAGACCTTTCACCAGGGAACTACACACTCACAGTCACCTCACCTGCATTTATACCCTTTAAGCAAACAATTGAAACAGCTTCTTTACCAAAATTAAATCCAGTTGTCACCGTTCCGCTCCTGCCAGGTCCCGGCTATGCTTATCCCGCAGCCTCGACAGCGCTTGCATTTCCATTATGCGATGCGTCTGGGTCTCCTTGCGCAGGCGCGATAGTATGGGCTTTTGCTAGCGAGGATGCGGCGGCAAGAGGACGAGTTGCTCAGGATTCTCTCCTTGCTGGAGCAGAAACGGTCATCATCGGACTATTGCAAGGACAGACGGTTGCCGGCGAGAGCCTGCTCCTTCGCGGACAAGGCAACGAAGAGCTTGTGCGTGTTGCCGAAGTTTTGCCCGGAGGCGGGCTCAGGTTTGAGCAGCCGGTAAAAGAAAGCTATCGCAGGGGCGCATCGCTGTTGCCTGCGGTACAAACGCGCAGCGGGCATAACGGCATCGTCATCCTCCCGTTTCGCGGCACGCTGCCGCGCACCTTTGCGGTTAAAGCCTTCGCAAAGTCCGAGCGCGGCAGCGCTGCGGCCGAGCTGACAGCGCGAGCCGGAGAAGTAATAACCGCGCAGGCCTTAATCCTTCAGTAGATTAAGAGGATTAGGAATACTGCCGCATTCCATTTGGTCTTGGGGTTGACACAGGAGAAGTGCGCCTGCCGTTACCTAATACATAAATAGATTCAGAGAGGAGATCACACATGGCTGAGTATTTATCGCCAGGCGTCTATGTGGAGGAATTCGAGAGCGGCGCCAAACCGCTGGAGGGTGTTAGTACAAGCACAGCGGGCTTTATCGGTCTTGCTGCTCGCGGACCAGTCGAAGGATTGCCGCAGCTTATTACGAGCCCAGCAGATTTTGGACGCGTATACGGTTCCTATTTATCTGAAAATGCTTTCGGCTCATACCGTTTTCTTGCTTATGCTGTTAACCAGTTTTTCACAAACGGAGGCTCCCGCTGCTATATTACCCGGGTAGCGCCGTCGGATGCAAAAACAGCTTCTAACGAAGCGCAAAAGGATTCTGTTCTCTCTATCGCCGCTAAGAACCCAGGCGCTTGGGGAAATCAGGTTCGTGCGGTTATCGTGCCTGCAAGCAAAGCCAAAACACCGATTTTTGAAGCAAGCGAGGGCAATCGTTACCGCGTGAAAAACGCAGCAGGCTTCTATGCAGGCGATGTCGTTGTCTTCACAAACGGAACGGAGAAGCAATACAACCGCATCGTATCCGTGCATGATCAAGTCATCGAACTTGCGGATGCGCTTAAAGGCGACGTTGTTGATACTGCGCTTGTTCCAACCAAAGTACTTAGCACATCGGAGTTTACTCTGAACGTGCTTTACGGCACAGAGTCGGAAACCTACGAGAAGGCATCGCTTAACCCAGAGGCGCCGAACTATGTAGAGAAGCTGATCTCGCGTTCTAATATCGTTGAGGTGCAGGTGCTGAAGGTATCGGATGCCAGCGTTGCTCCGCTTGAGCAAATTGCAGGCTCCGAGACGGCCGCTTTTGAAATTTTGCTCTCGGGCGGAAGCGACGGTACGGCAGCAAGCCTATCGGCTGCCGATTTTATCGGCGAAGACTTCGGTCCCGGCAAAAGAACGGGTATCCAATCATTTATCGATAACGATGTTGTCAGCATTATGGCGATTCCAGGGGTAACTGACCCGAACGTCCAGCTGTCGCTCGTTGCGCATTGCGAAATTTTGGGTAGCCGCTTCGCGATTCTCGATCTTCCACGCGAGGCGACGAAGGTTCAGGATGTACTCGCTCATCGCGATCTATTTGATTCGAGCTACTGCGCATTGTACAATCCGTGGCTGCAAGTGTTCGATCCGCTCGACAAACGCAATATTTTTGTACCGCCGTCCGGTACGATCGCAGGGGTTTACTCCCGTTCGGATACGACGCGCGGCGTTCAGAAAGCTCCGGCAAACGAAACGCTTCGCGGCGTAGTCGGCCTGGATGTGCAATACAACAACGGCGAGCAGGATATTCTTAACCCTGCGGGCGTCAACCTGATCCGCGCGTTTACCGGCCAAGGTATCCGCGTATGGGGTGCACGTACATGCTCGTCCAATTCGCTATGGAAATATATCAACGTGCGCCGTTTGTTTATTTTCATCGAGGGCTCCATCAAAAACGGTTCAAGCTGGGTCGTATTCGAACCGAATACCGAGCAGCTATGGGCCCGCGTACAGCGTACAATCGATGCTTTCTTGACTCGCGTATGGCGTGACGGCGCTTTGTCGGGCACCAGTCCTTCAGAAGCCTTTTATATTGAAATCGGACGTTCCACGATGACGCAGGACGACATCGATAATGGACGTTTGGTTTGCGTAATCGGCGTAGCGCCGGTGAAACCAGCTGAATTTGTCGTGTTCCGCATCACCCAGAAGACAGGCTCGGAATAATAATTAGCTTCCATATCGAATAACGGAAGGGGATCCACATGCCAGGAGATCGTATTGATCCATATCGCAATTTTAGATTTCGTGTAGAAGTAGAAGGTCTTGAGCAAGCAGGATTTAGCGAGGTTTCCGGTTTCGAGGCAACCTTTGATGTTGTTGAATACCGCGAGGGAAATGAAGTTATTACGCCCCGCAAGCTTCCAGGCTTGATCAAATATGGCAACATTACTTTAAAATGGGGCACGACGGAATCCATGGAGCTTTATGAATGGCTTCAGGAATGCGCAGAAGGCACGATTGAACGTAAAACCATTACGATTATCGCGCTTGATGAAGAAGGCGAAGACGTGGCAACATGGCAGGTTATCGAAGCTTGGCCGGTAAAATATACCGCGCCTACCTTTAACGGTACCGGCAATGAGGTTGCGCTCGAGTTGATCGAATTCGCGCATGAGGGCTTGACGCGCACCGCGTAAGATAAAGTAACTAGAGTTAGCTTTTTGGCGAACAAGGGATGGCAGCGGGCGAGGAATCGTGCGCTCCTCTCTTGTTTTCCTCATTTTTAAAAGTAGAAGCCACAGGAAATGATTGGAGTGATGTATCAATGGCATTTCAAACGGAATACGAATTTGAATTACCGCGCGGCTACGTGGATGATCAAGGGAATCTGCATCGGCGGGGCGTCATGCGGCTTGCAACGGCAGCGGACGAGATTTTGCCGATGAAGGACCCTAGGGTGCAGTCCAATCCGAGCTATTTGACGGTTATTTTGATGGCCAGAGTCGTTACGAAGCTGGGCGATGTCAGACATATCGATACGAAGCTCATTGAGAAGCTGTTCACGGCCGATCTTGCTTATCTGCAAAATTTGTATCGCCAAATTAACGATTTAGAAGCGCCTAAGGTGCTAACTGCTTGTCCGAAATGCGATCACGAGTTCGAGGTGGCTGTCGATTTTTTGTCCTTAACGGAAGCTCTCTCTTAGGTTACCCGGTTGACCGGCTGTACGAGGAGGTAGGCTTCGTCGCATATTATTTCCATTGGACGCATGACGACATCATGAATATGGAGCATGCCGAGCGCCGTCGCTGGTGTGATGAAATCTCCAAAATCAATCGCAAGATGAATGATGACACTGACAGCAGCAGCAGCAGCAAGAAAAACATTTTCGACGTATTCGGAAAGAGGTGACGCTGCGCTATGGCAGTCATGAAGGGGCAAGAGCAAGGTCGCTTTCACGATGTAGCGACAACGTTTAAATTTTGGGTGGAGCTCGACGATATCTTTGTAGCAGGCTTCTCCGAGGTTTCGGGGCTGGAGGCGGAAACGGAAATTGAGGAATACCGCGAAGGCGGGGTGAACGGTTACGTTCATAAGCTGCCTAAGGGCGTTCGGTTTCCGAATCTCGTATTACGCAAAGGGATGACCAAATCGCCCGCGCTTTGGAGCTGGTACGAGAGCACCATCGATGGAACGATCGACCGCAAAACCGGCGCGATTGTGCTGCAATCCGCTGATGGAACGGAGTTTGGACGCTGGAGTTTTTTTGACGCTTACCCGGTTAAGTGGACAGGGCCGCAGCTTAATGCCAGCACAAGCGATGTAGCCGTTGAAACGATTGAAATTATTCATAGCGGCTTGTACGGTGATTTTCAGGCGTGAGTTTAGTTAAGCAGCGCCTTTGGATTGAGAGATAGCGTTGGTTTTCATAAAGGTTGATAAGCAGCTTAAAAGAGACCATGAATGACCGCTATTTTGCGGTAAAGCGGGTTATGCGTCCAAATAAAGGACTTTTTTTCCTTTATTCTGATAGATGCAGCGCGTGATTCATTTGAATTCGAATAGGAGGATGCAGCGGATGAAACGTATAGCGGACCGAACGAGTAAAGCAGTGACAAAGCAATCGACGTCGGTTCAGCCGTTTGCCGGAGGCATCTTAAATAAATATAAAACAAGCGCGGGACGCAATAAGTTTGAACGGGTTGCCATGTCTCATGTGCTTAAAAGCCAACCTAGCATTACGCAGCAAACCTTGCATATCCAAGTATTGGCACCAAAGGCTCCGACGCCGAAGCAAAGCAGCATTAAGAAAGCTGCGCCAAGCCCGGAGCGCAGGGTCGAGAGAAGGATCGAACGCGAGCGAGTGACGGTAGTGCGTGAAAAAATTGTGTTCCGAGACGTGACGCATGTCATTAAGGAACAAAGAACAGTAAGAGAAATAGCAATGACGCAGCCTGCTGCCGGAGAAAGTACGGCCGAGGCGAAACGAAGCTTGAGCAGCTCCAAGCTGTTGGAGGCTAAAGTAGAGAGCAGCGTCAAACAGATAAATAAGACGGTCCAGAGCAGCAAGCTGCAAGCGGGAAAATCTGTTGATATAAGCAATAAGCAGTTGGAGAAGGCGGTTCAGAGCCTTAACAAGCAAGCGGAAAAGAATAGAGTTACCAGCCAGAGCCAGCTGGATAAGAACCGGCAAAACAGCAATAAGCAGACGTCAGGAAAGTCAGTAGAGCGCAGTGTTATACAGCGAGACAAGAAAAGTGACAGCAGCACGGAACATTTGGAAAAACCTATGCATGGCGAAATAGGCCCGGCAAAGGTTAAACGTGAATTATCGCAGGGAACGATACCGCAAGCTGCCGGCATGCCGGTCAAAGCATGGACGGCGGAGCAGCAAGCGGATTATTATAAATGGCTGCAAGCGAAGCTTCAGCCAGGCATTGTCATACAATCGATTCGCAGACTGGAGGAGTTAAGAAAACCTCTGGAAAAGGCACGGGTGCAGCTTTTGCCTTCATCCGGCAAAAGCCCTGGAAGCTCGGCGCTGCAGCTTACGAATGCGAGGCGAGCAGTCCTTCGGCAGGAGCAGCCGGCCGAGGCAGCAAGGCAGGAAGCGGAGAGAAGCGCCGCGAGTGCGGGTTTGGAGCAGCGGGAGGCAGCGAAGCGGGCCGAAGCTGTGAGGCATGAGGCGGAGAGAAGCGCCGCGAGTGCGGGTTTGGAGCAGCGCGAGGCGGCGAAGCGGGCCGAAGCTGTGAGGCATGAGGCGGAGAAGAGTGCAAACCGAGCAAGTCAAAATAGACGGCAAGCTTTAGAGCATCGTAAGGATCAACAGCAAGGAAGCGAGCAAACGGAGGAAACGGGAAGAGCTGCCACGCACAGAAATGAGCATCGTGAGGGAGCGGCTGCCTCTCGCTTGACAACAAACGCTGCCCGTTCAGCGATTAAGCCGTTTGAAACGAGCATAGCTCGTCAGTCCGGCGATTGGGTTATCACAGGCTCGGTAGCTGATCATAACCGGATCAGGCTGCAGCTGTTGACGCTGCTGCGCAAGCCGCAGACTTCGGCAGTAGAAACGAATCAGAGCACGGGCGCGAACAGCAGGGCGATTTCAGCCAAGCGCTTCATTCATCGAACTCAGCGCGAGCAAGCGGAGCAGTCCCTTGCAAACGATCATTTACATATAGCAAATCCAAGCACGCCAGGCAGGACAAATCAAGTCTTGCCTTCCGATAAACCATCAACAAAGGCCACAGATTCAGCTAATGGCCTCCCGGCAAGGAAGCCGGAAACCGTTGCTGTCACGAATAGCAGCGCGTCTTCCGCAGCTGCCAATGAGTCCAAAGCACAAGCAAAGCATCAAGGACAGCATAGAAATAAAAAGCCTGACGCTGCGGCAACCGATTATTTTAAAGCGGCAGGCATAGGCAAAAGCAGCTCAGCTGCAAAGCCAGCGCAGCTGATTTTGCGGCGCTTTGAGGAAAGGTTCATGCAGCAAGCAGCTGAGCCTCGTCTATCGCAGTTGAAACGGCAAGCGGCGGCAGACAGCATAAACCGCCCGCCAGCATCGAGATCCCAGCACTTATCTGGGTCAACGAGCAACCATCAGGACAGGAATGCGAATGCGGCTGCGCGCGGCCGCAAGGCTGTCATTCACAGAAAAGCATCGGCTCAGCCGATGCCTAGACCAGAGCAGGAGCAGGACAATACCGTCGCTGCCCCTGCTAAAACAGAAGTTAAAGGATCAGCTAATACACTGAATCATTCGTTGACTAGAGCAATAACTGATACGCCAGCGGAAGCTTTGCTGCTGACCAAATCGCCAGCTAACATGCAAAACGGAGAGAAAGCGGATTCTGAAGCGGAGCGGCAGCTTGCGGCACGCGGGCAATTGCTCGCCAGAGAAACTGGCAAGAGAACAAAGCTTATGCAAGGCGCACTTAGGCTTTCGCATAAGCAGCTGCGGACTACGTTTCCAGAAACGGGATCATCAACAGGGAATAGTATGCAGCACAAAAAACGCGCAGGGACATTGTCCACTTCCGGGAATAACGGGGCGGCTGGTAACGGGTTTGTGATAGCTAGCCATAAAGGGCGTCGCAAGAATGGGCAGAATACAGAGTTGATGCCGTCCAAAGTCGTTCCGGCTGTACGGAGCATGTCCGAGGCAGGCAAACAAGCTGATCTATCTAAACAATCACCGGCAATGCCAAACGATATTGCGAGCGAGCCTATTCAGCCTGTAAAAGCCGCACTTGTTCAGAGGGAAGATACGCGAATGGAGCCGCTCATTGTCAGGGCGGTTCCAAGTCCTGGCAGAACCGAGCAAGCTGCAGATCCAAAAGCGGGTACGCCGGTTTCATCGCAGCTTCCTAAGGCAGCAGCTTCAAAGTTCCAAAGACAACCCGCAGCTGTTTTGAATCGGATTGCTTCCGCAAGCTTAGTGCAGCGTTCCACACGCGGTAAAGTGAAGGCGTCCGGCAGTGCTGCACCCTTTACCAAAGCAGCAAAACAATCCTTAACTGCTTCAACCGAAGCAGTGACAAGGCAATCGAGGCGCTCGGATCTGCAGGGATCTTCCGATGCAGCTGTCAAGGCATCCGCGTCGCTGAGGGCTTATCCGGCTTTAAGTGTACAGAAGAAAGTTTCCACAGGAGCTGGGGATGCGAATCAGGATGTAGGCGCTTCTCGGCGAACCGTGGTACAGCCATCCAGTATCAGCAGCCCTTACACCGCGGGCTTGAATAAGTTGGTTCAGAAAGCTCAGCCAACCGCATTCTCAAGTAGAGGCATGCAAGCCGGGAGCCGGATGTTTGAAACGATTCAGCGGCGCTCGGCAAGCGCGAGCAGCGCGGCAGCTGCACAAGTAAGGAATTTGACAGCTTTGCAAGGTTTAACGACAGTCGTGCAGGCAGGCGATAACGGGAGCAGCGGCACGGTTTTGCCAGCTGGCCCGGCCAACGAGCAAGTCAGGCTAAGCTATGCAGCGGCTGCCGGCAACCGCAACGGAATCGGAGCAGCCGCATTTCAATCGGGCGATAGCAGCTCGTTTCCGTCCGCCGA
Source organism: Paenibacillus sp. 01T443 (assembly GCF_056398325.1). Classification (NCBI taxonomy): domain Bacteria; kingdom Bacillati; phylum Bacillota; class Bacilli; order Caryophanales; family Paenibacillaceae; genus Paenibacillus; species Paenibacillus sp. 01T443. Next base: position 117,483 of record NZ_JBFTPE010000002.1, on the reverse strand, counting down.
TCGGGGCGGGATGCCTACGCTTTCGCATCATAAGCCGAAGCAAGCAGCCCCACAGGAGCCGCCGCGGCAGGTGAAGGTAGATGCACCGCGGGAGCTTGACCCTGAGAAACTGCAAAAAATGATCATGAAAATACCGCAGCTTCGTCCAGAAGCGATTGCGGATCAAGTATATAAAGCATTAGAGCGGAAGATGAAGCTGGAGCAGCGAAGACGAGGCTACTAGAACTAGAATGGCCGGATGAGGAGGGAATGGCGAATGGCATTAAGCAAAGCGCAGTTTTGGATTTTTCGAGCAAAGGAAACCGAGAAGGTAGACGTACTGTTTAACCCGACTGAATACGAAATGGAATCCGGCAACCAATATTCAGAGAAGGAAATCGCGGGCTTACAAACCCCGCTCTCCCAGTTCACGAGCGGTGACCGGACGACTTTGACGCTTAATTTGTTTTTTGATACCTATGAAGCAGGCATTGATGTGCGCACCCATACCTCCAAAATCGTTGGTATTCTCGATGTGGATTCGGATCTTCATACGCCGCCAACCTGTAAATTCATTTGGGGCTCCCTTGATTTTAAAGGCGTAATTACGAGTATTTCGCAAAAATACACCATGTTTCTGGAGACGGGCATACCCGTACGTGCTTCATTAACGGTCGTGATGCTCAGCTCGCAAACGATGAAGGAGCAGTACCAAGAAATTCCGCGCCAATCGGCTGATCGGACCAAACAGAAAACCGTCAAGCAGGGCGATCAGCTCTGGTCGATCGCCGCCGAGGAATATGAAGATCCGGGTGCATGGCGGCATATTGCGGAGGCGAATGGGATCGATAACCCGCGTATGCTGCTATCCGGAAGAAGCTTAACGATTCCGAGATTGGAGTGATGACGTGCCTGTAAACTCCTTTGAGGATTTGGAATCCAAATACGGCGATTTTAGCGCACCGGAAACCGATATTTTAATAGAAGGCCAGTTAATCAGATTATTAGATATGGCGATCGAATGGGTCGATGTGGAGCAAACGACGGATGCCCAGGCCGACGTGGCCCGTTTTTCGATCTCAAATGGTTATATTTGGAGCGAGTCCCGGATGCAATGGGTCGGATCAACGATTGCGGTGGGCAAGAAGCTGCAAATAAAGCTTGGCTACGCGGATAAGAAATCGCTCGTTTTTGACGGCATTATTACGGGCTATTCGATCGATTTCCCATCGAACGGCAGCCCGACGATTACCGTAACAGCGATGGACCGTTCCTTTCTCTTAATGAAGACCTCGCACTCTAAGGTGTGGAATCAAATGAAGGATACCGATGTGGTACGGCAAATTGCAGGCAACTACGGACTATCCGTTGATCTGGACGATACGACGGTTACGAAAAAAACAATCGAACAAATCGGGGTCAGCGACTATCATTTTATCCGCTCGCTAGCGATGGATAATGATAGGCATTTCTACGTAACTGCATCAAAGCTTTATTTTAAAAAGCCGAAAACCTCAGGTGATCCGCTCATTGCGCTTAAGTACGGAAAGAATCTCGTGCAGTTTACGTTAAACGTCGATGCCTCCAGCCAGACTTCTCAGGTCAAGGTACGCGGCTATGATGTTGATAAAATGCTAGCGATAGAGTCAGTCGCGAGCTCTGTTACCATTATCGGCGGGAACTCGAAAAGCGGACCAAGCGTAGCGAGCATGCTATCCAATCAAAAAATAGAGGTCGTATACACGCAGGCTGCATCACAGGATGAGGCGCAGTCGCTCGCAAAAGCAATGCTGGATCGCATATCGCGCGAGCTCGTGATTGGACATGGCACCTCAATCGGCTTTCCCGAGCTAAAGCCGGGCGAATTAATTAAAATCGAGGGACTTGGCAGCGAAAAGCTGGACCAGGTTCTGCGGCTGACGAAGGTTACGCATAAGCTTGATGCAGCAAACGGATATATGACTTATTTTGAGACGGAGGGGAATGCGATATGAGCACGATGTTTCCTGGATTTTTTGACCAGCATCAGCGCTCCATGCAATCCGAACAGTTATCCGGCGTGTGGAATGCCATCGTTACCGATAACAAGGACCCCGATAAGCTCGGCCGCGTAAAAGTGAAGTTTCCTCTGCGCGAAGGCGAGCTGCAGACTGATTGGGTTCGCGTCGCTACCTTAATGGGCGGAAATGACATGGGTTCTCTCTTTTTGCCGGAGGTGAATGACGAAGTTCTGGTTGCCTTCTTGATGGGGCGGCTGGATCAGCCGATTGTCATCGGATCGTTATGGAGTAAAAAACAAAAGCCGCCGGCGCCGAACGATAAAAACGACGTCCGTAAAATCAAGACGAAGACCGGGCATGAAATTACGTTTGATGATACGGACAGCGCAGGCACGGTAACGATAAAAACTTCCAAAGGGCATAACATCACCTTCGCGGATAAGGAAAAGACCGTTACGGTTGAAACACAGGATAAGCAGCAGTCGATCAAGCTGGATGAAACCGGCAAGAAGGTGACCATCAAATGCGGGACAACCTCGACGATTGAGATGAATGGACAAGGTGATCTCAAGGTGACGGGCACAAAGTCGGTTACCGTGAAGGGCACGCAGGTGAAGGTAGAGGCGGACGCTTCGCTGACGCTTCAATCAAACGGAATGCTGGAAGTCAAAGCCAGCGGCATTTTGTCGCTAAAGGGCGCAATGGTCAAAATTAATTAATGCTAGAGAGGGGCAGCAGCCTATGTCGGCATCGTTTTTGGGAAAAGGATGGAAATTTCCTGTTCAAGTTGACGCGACTACTGGCCGTATTCGCATGGCGGAAGGCGAAGAGGATATCGAAGAATCGATCCGAATTATCATTCGCACATCGAAGGGCGAGCGTCTGATGCGTCCCGACTTTGGCTGCGGCCTAAGAGATTTTGTGTTTGGTACGATGGATGAAACTTCGCTTCGGCTAATCGCCAGCGATGTGCAGGAAGCGATTCGGATTTGGGAGCCAAGGGTGAAGGATGTAGAAGTAGAGGTAAAGCCCGATCGGCACAATAACGGCCGCGTGCTGATGAGCGTCTCCTATGCCGTAAGATCGACAAACAATCTATTTAATCAGGTCTTTCCTTTCTATTTGGAGGAAGGAACGAAATAACGGGAGCGAATAACGTGACGAAGCACGGGGGAAGAAAGGGCGGTGACAACCGTCCGCCGAAAATAAATCATAATACGTTATCCTCCTTTATGGCTCAGCTAAAGGAGATGGCGCCGCATTATACGCCGGAATGGCGCTTCTCGCAGGAGGAGCCTGATGCGGGGACGGGGCTTGCCTATTTGACCGCTGAGATGCTGGAGGATACGGTTAATCGGCTCAATCAAGCGCCGCTTAATCATTTTCTAGCCTTTCTCGATCTCATAGAGGTTAAGCTGCAGCCGCCTCGCCCAGCCCGCGCTTCGGTTGTATTCCAGCTCAGCGAAGGTACGGTCGATCCCGTTTATTTGCCTGCAGGCATCGCATTGACTGCGCCTCATCCGGAGGGCGGCGAGCCGCTCGTTTTTGAAACGGAGAAGGTGCTGCTTGCAACGCCCGCTAAGCTAATGGAATGGATTAACGTGCATCCGGAACGTGATCATATCGCTACAGCTGCCATCGATTACGGGGATCGCCTGAAGGGCGGTCTTGCGGAACCGGTCAGCTTGTTCGATACGAGCTCTAGGGCAAACGAGCAGGAGCATACACTTTTTATTCGTCATGACGATCTGTTTCTCGTGGATCGCCCCAGCCGTTTTTATTTAAATGTTCATCATACCGAGAAACGTTATTCAGAGCCCGAGCTTGCCGTGTCGCTAGCATCGGAATGGGTGGAATGGACGTATCCCTGCAAAGGGGAATGGGTGAAATTTGATTCAGCAACGGCTGCGGGAAATATGGTTGTGTTACATAAGAAACAAGCAGGGAAGCTGGAGCTGACCGAGCATGAAGGCATAATCGGCCGCTGGATCAGATGTACGGTGAAGCAGCTGCAAGGCAAGGCATCTCCTCTTCTGAAGAAGCATCTGGAAATGGACAAAATCAGGCTGCGCGCGGCGCATGATGCTGCAGGCGATGACGAAGGCATTCAGCCCGGCGCCTTGTATTTTAATGACACGGAGCTTCTGAGCGACGGATTTTTTCCATTCGGAGAGCATTTTGTTCCTTATTCCGTTTTCTATTTATCCTGCGAGGAAGCGTTTAGCAAGCGTGAAAGCAAAATTAAGCTGACCTTCTCGGCAAAAGCGATACCGAGCAGGCTGCGTATGGCACAGGACCCGGAAGTAAAGTGGAAGATGGTCATGCGGACCTCTGACTTTGACGAAAAGGATCCGCCGCGCGTATGCATCAGAAGCGTGCAATGGGAGTATTGGGATGGAGGCAACTGGGCCAGGCTGCCGGGAAGCGAACAATTTGGCACGCTGTTTGCGGAGCTGCCGGAGCAAAGCGATCGCAGCTTCACCCTTACCTTCAATTGTCCGGAGGATATGACGCAAACATTCGTGAACGGCGCATCCGATTATTGGATAAGGGCGCGTGTGCTGCAAACGGATCCGATTATTGCGCCTGTGGTTGAGTACATGTCGCCTTGGCTTGGAAAGCCTGTCCTTTCCTACGCTCATGGCTCGCAAACGTTATTTATGCCTGAGCATACGTACACGAGAAGCAATATTGACAATCGAGATCGAACGACCTCCGCTCAGCAGGGAGGCCAGTCCTTTAAGCTGTTTGAACCTATACAAGCAAACCATCCTGCGATGTACGCTTCCTTTAATGCTGCGCCAATAAAAGGGCCGATTCGACTGCATATCGAGCTTGAACTCAGATTTGCGGTTCGCAATCAGCCGCCATGGGTGGAATGGGAAGCGCTGTGCCAAGAAGCCGGCCGCTTAGTGTGGCAGCCCCTTAAAGTGGTCGACAGCACAGAAGCGTTTACGGTTAGCGGAGAGCTCCAGTGGGTAGGACCGCCGACAATGGCGATGGTTCGCTTGTTCGGACGCGAGCGATATTGGATCCGGGCCGTCAACCTAGACAGCACACTCGGAGACTCGTATCCGAGCAATCCAGTTGCTTCAAGCTTATATCTAAATGCGGTTTCCGTCCGGCAGCAAATCAGCCAGGAAAAAGAACTTACGATTCCTTCAGACGGGTTCGTACAGCTGGCGCCGGCTGCTTTTATCGAGGAAGAAGTATGGGTAGACGAATTGGAGCATGTTACGCCTATGGATCGGGCGGCGCTGAGTGATTCTCAGCCTAATTATTACATGCTGCAAAGAGACGGCGATAACAATGACCAACGGTTTTGGGTAAGATGGCAGGCGGTTGCTTCGCTTGCGGAATCCGGCCCGATTGATCGGCATTATATGCCGGACCATGCGGGGGGAACGCTGCAATTCGGTGACGGCGTCAGAGGGAAGCTGCCGTCCTCCGATACGGCAGAGACGGTGCGCGTTCGTTTTAAAACAACCGCCGGCGCAAGCGGTCATGTGGAAGCCGGTCAAATAACGGGAATGGTGCTTCCATTTGCTTTCGTGAGCAGTGTGAGCAACCCTGCGCCTTCGGTTGGCGGAGGGGATGCCGAACGGGTTGAACAGGTACTCGAGAGAGGCCCGCAGAGACTTAAGCACCGGGGACGCGCAGTCACGGCGAAGGATGTGGAATGGATCGCAAGAGAGGCGTATCCGCAAATTGCGAAGGTTAAATGCCTTAGCAACCGCAACGGATTGCTCGAACGCTCGCCGGGCTCTATGACGGTGGTTGCTTTTCCGGCAGGCGGCTTAGCGAACGCAGCCCAGTTTCCTGAGCTGCGTAAAGCGGTGGAGAGAGAACTGTCGCGAACCGCATCCAATATGGTTTCTTTGGGCGGCGCGATACGCGTCATCGAACCCGCCTATTTGGAGGTATCGGTGAATGCCACGGTTGTATCTGAATCGGTGGACGAGCTGCTGCCGCTCGAAATGGCCTGCGCAGCCAAGCTTAATGCTTTCTTGAATTCGGTTACGGGCAATGTTGACGGCAATGGCTGGAATATCGGAGAAGCATTGCATGTATCCGTGCTGCATTCCCTTCTTCACGCTGTTCGTTCACTTTTATATATTGAGCGTTTATATTTACATATTATCAAAATAGAAAACGGGATAAAGACCGAATGGGATCCCGCCCGGATGGATGAAGTCATTCACGGCATCGTCGTTAATGGGACGCATACGATTACGGCTATACCAGCCCCGAAATGATCGAAATGTTTGCCGTTCAGCCTTCAAACTTAATTCTATAAAGGAAGGAGAGATCTTATGCTGCCAAGGCTGCCCTTGGATGACCGTACCTATGCAGAAATCGTCCAGCAATCAAGAAGGCTTATCCCTAAGCGGGTACCGGAATGGACAGACGAGAACGCACATGATCCCGGGATCACGTTTATTGAGCTGTTCGCGTGGTTGACGGAGATGCAGCGTTATTTCATCGGCCGCGTGCCCGAGAATAATAAACGCAGATTTCTTGACCTGCTCGGTATATCGCCTGCAGATGCCTGTTCATCGAGAGCGGTCATCCGGTTTTCGAATGTGAATAAACCGGTAACACTGCCGCGCGGAACGAAGCTGATGGCCGAGGATCAGATGTTCGAGACGGAAGCTTCACTAACGCTCGCGCCGCTGGCGCTGGATCGGATTGTTACCCGAACGGAACGGGAAGCAAATGATGTAACGGCAACTAATGATCATGCGAACGTCGCTTTTTATGCATTCGGCAAGGATGCAAAGGCAGCCTCGAAGCTGTATCTTTCCTTCGATCGGGAGCTTGAGCCGGAGGAGCAGGTAACGATTAACATAAAGTTGCAGGAAGCCGGCATGGATATGCATAAGGATTCCGAGCAAGCGCTGGCTGTGAACCGCGCAGTTATTTCTCCGTCAGCACGTCTCTCGTGGAAGGCTTATTGTTTAGACGAAGCGACAGGATCAGCAGGATGGATGCCGGTCGAAATGATGGAGGACGAGACGCTTCACCTGACGCTAAGCGGAAAAATAACGTTCCGCATAAAATCGCGCATGCGCAGCGTAACGGTTCATCCTGCCAGCGAGCAAGCGCGGTATTGGATTTGCGCTACGGTGGAGGAGGCGGGCTATGAAATGCCGCCCCGCATTCGGCAGCTCATGCTGCACACGGTGGCAGCCGAGCAGAAAGACACCTTAAGCGAGATGATCGAATGCTCGGTTAACGGTGAGCCGGATGAAGAAATACATATTGAAACCTACCTGGCTGTTTTTGGCCAAATACGCGTCCAAGTAAAGGATGAAGACGGCGCTTGGCGATACTGGCAGGAGGCAGCTTCCTTTGAAGCATTGCCTCAAATAGACCGACCGCCGACGATCTATACGCTTGTTAGACATGAATCCCTGGACAGAGTCACGGTAAGGTTTAGCGACGGATCGTCCGGAGCGATTCCGCCTCCCGGCGAGACGGTTCGCGTGCTTGCAAGCGAACCCAAATTCGATCTCTACAGGCAAATTGGGCGCAGCAGCGGACTGCCCAGCCAAACCTTCGAGCTCTACAATCTATCCTGCAAGAAACGCGATGCGCTTCGTCTGCAGGTAGGGGAATTGGAGCCTCAAGGTACATACAAATGGCAGGACTGGATGCGTGTAGATGACTTTGACCGCTCTAAGCCGGGAGATCGTCATTTCGTATACGATCCCGTAAAAAGGCTTATTCATTTCGGCAACGGTGAAAGAGGAGCCATTCCTGCTGCGGGCATCGATACGAATATCGTGCTGACTGCCTGCGAGCTTGGCGGCGGAGACCGCGGCAATGTGAAGCCGCATCTCATTTCGGAATGGGTGAGTGACGTGCAAAGGGCTTTCCAAATTACAGTGGACAACCCCGGCTTTGCATCAGGCGGAGCCGAGGCAGAAACCTTGCCAATCACGCTGCAGCGGGCACAAGCAGAGCTAAAGCATACTTTCCGCGCCGTAACCAACGAGGATTACGAAACGCTTGCAAGAGCAACACCAGGCGCAGCTGTCGCTCGCGTACATGCGATTCCGCTGTTCAAGCCGGGACTGGCTGATTATCCAAGGGAAACAGCCGCAGGCCAAATATCGATTGTCGTCGTCCCCTATGGGTTAACCGACACACCGACGCCAAGCGCTGGCTTTCTTCAAACCGTCAAGCGGCATCTTGATATGAGAAGGCTGGTTACGACGGAAGTACATGTCATTCCACCGGTCTATATTAAAGTAACCGTCAACGCTGTCGTCGTTGTGGAGCCGCAATTCGTGGATGAAGGAGAACGGCTGGTTGAACAGCTGAAACGGCTGCTGCGCCCGCTTGACGGCCAGCATGGGGCGAAAGGCTGGACCTTCGGCCGTTCCGTGTATAAAGGCGATATTTACAGCGCGTTAAGCATGGGAAGCGGCGTCGTTTATGTACAGGATCTGTGGATTGATGCGGAGGGACCGCATGTCAGGAAAAGCGCGGGAGGAGATATCATCCTGCCGCCGCATGGACTCGTCTTTTCGGGTCAGCATGAAATTGAACTTATAAGTCGCACGCATCTGTAGCATCGCGGTAATCGGCTGCAAAGGAGGTACAGCATGAACGGACAAAACCACTTTTTCTCGATCAACCGCGAGCAGGACTGGCAGCGCGGTATGACTTATAATCTCGAGTATCACGTAGCCGGATATGGCGTCCGCCGCGATAACAGATATGGAATCGCGGGAACGCTTCAGCTTAATGAGCTAGCAGGCACAGCATCTGTGAAGGAGCTGGCTGTCTCACAGCATGAGCATATGTATTTGCTGGATGAGCGCGCGGATCTATGGATTTACGACCGTCGTAATTCCGACCATAAACGATTGTTCACGCAGGGACATGGTTTGTTTAGCTCCCATGCAAGGCTGGCCGCCTCAGGCGACCTTTTATTTGCAGCCGATCGCATGAGCGAGAGAACGGTTGCGGCTTACCATACAGGTAATGGGCAAACCATTTGGTCGCGAGTGGGTGACGAGGCTGACGGCATTCCCTTGCACCCGCTTGCGATTGCAGCAGATAAGCGTTATGTCTATGTACTGACGCCGCTTGAGCTCGACACGGGAGCGGATGAGCCAGCGGTTGCGGAAGGCGCGAAGCTTGGCATTATTCAGTTTACGCTGGCGGGCGCAGTCGCCTCAATATGGAGCGATCCGAGCTTTACCCAGCGTGTGCGGGCGAAGCTGAGGCATTTGAACCGAACCTATTATATGGCGATTTCGTCATCGGGCGAGCTTTATATATTTGATACTTTATATGCGAGGCTGTTCGGCTTTCAGCCTAACGGACGAATGAGTGTAAGGCGCGAACTTCCCTCTCAGCCTTATGCAGGGCTTTGTGTCGACAGCGGCGGAACCCTTTATGTCGGGGATACGAGGCAAATGGACCAGGTAAGCGAGGATGACCGTTTTATCACGCATTTGAATGCGGACGGCGAGACCGTTGGGCGAATTACGGGGTTTCGGGGCAAAGCGGACCAGCTGTTGATCGATGAGAAGGACCGCATGTACATATTAAACGGCGAAGACGGAAACGTAACGATCTTGAACCTGCAGCCGCAGACGCTGCTAATGGAGGAAACAGGCGTTCCCGAGGGAATTTGGCTGTCGCAGGCGTTTGATAGCGCAGAAGCGGATACCGTCTGGCATAAAATGGCGCTGGAGACGTTTATTCCAGACGGCACGCAGCTGCATATTTCATATTTCAGCCAAAATGAAGATAGCTGCATCATTAACGGCAGGTACCGTAAAGTTGACGATTGGCTCACGGATACGACGATCCCATATCGAGAAAAGCTGAAAGGGCTTGAGGGATTTTGGTCAAAGCCCGTCATTAATCCGAGCGACGCCTTGTTTTTTGGGGCAAAGGGCCGCTATTTATGGATGAAAATGGAATGGATTGCTTCCGAGAGGTATACGCCTCTTTTGGAATCAATGCGCATATACTTTCCTAGAGATACCTACTTGTCTTATTTGCCGGCAGTCTATCAAGAGGACCCGGCAAGCCGCGATTTTCTTGAACGTTATTTATCATTATTCGGCACATTGTTTTCCGGAATCGAAGAGGAAATCGAGGATTTATCGAGGTACATCGATCCGGAACGGGCAACAGGCGAGCATTTGCGCTGGTTGGCGACCTGGGTCGGTCTGGAAATAGATGATTATTGGACTGATGATCAGGTACAAGCGTTTATACAGGCAGCGCCGGAGCTGTATCGATACCGCGGCACGCGGCAGGGCTTGATGAAAACGATCGAAATTTATACCGGTATATCGCCGCTGATCGTGGAATATTTTCAAACAAAGGCTATGCGCGATAACGCCGAGCTTCGTCATTTAACGGATCAGCTGTACGGCGGTGATCCTTATACCTTCACGGTGCTGCTGAAGCCGGAGCAGGCTCCGACCGAGAAGCAACGGGTCGTTATTGAACAGCTGCTGGACGAGCAGAAGCCAGCCTTCACGGAAGCGAAGCTTGTGCTGCTGCAGCCTTGGATGTATTTGGATTTGCATACGTACCTGGGCATTAATACGGTACTGACAGAACCGTCCTTGCTTAAGCTGAGCCCTGAACGAACGATGCCAAACGATACGTTGATTGTAGATATCGGCATGGAGAAGCGCTTAGATGTCCATACCCGTTTAGAGATGGATTCAGAGCTGGAATAATATAAAAACGCGAAGGAGCGGTACAGGTGAAAAAATCGAGGCTGTATCCATTTGAGAGAAATCGTTATTTTTACGGGAAGCTGCTCACGGTGCGCGATTTCGAGTCGGAGCAGAAATATTTCAATGATAAAAGAAGGCTGCTGAACCGTTTGCTCTATGGCAGCGGCGTGCTGTCCGGGATGCAGGTTGTAGCGGTAGACGATAAAACGATTTCGGTTGAAATGGGCGTTGCAATCGATTATATCGGACGCGAGCTGGTCATTCCTTCGCCGGTTACGCTTAAACTGTCGATGATCGAGGGTTTTACGAACAACGAATATAAGAAAAATGTATATTTGTACATCGCCTATGATGAGAAGGGCAAGGAGCCTGTCCACTCGGTCGGTAACTCCGCTATTCGCAACGATGAAGTGAGCGAGTATAACCGTGTACTGGAATCCTACCGTTTGTTCATCAATGAAGAAGCGCCAGCGCCTTCCTCGTTCGAGTTCGTCCGTCTGCTCGAAAATGTGGTCACGATTTATGAGGATCCAAACGTTCGCATCACGCAGCGTATGCCGAAATATGTCAATGTCGGCGAAGTGGTCGAGGTAAAACTTGTCGTCGAGAAGACGCTCCAAACACCGCGGATTGCTTTTCAATATGATTATGAAGCAGTGGGCTTCACTCCTGTCGGACATGACGGCACGCAGGTGATGTTCGTTGAGCCGGGCGACGCGCAGGAAACGGAATATTCGGTGAGCTTCCATGTTAAGGCGCCGCAGAAGGCTGGGGAAAAAGCAGAGCTAACCGTGCCGTGTCAAGCTGCAAAGCTGACAATCGGTGACTCGGCTATACCTCTGGACACGAATGCGAAGCATAGCATTGAAGTGCTGGACGAGCCCGCAGCGAGCCGAATATTGAAGGATTGGCATGAGCGGACGCTAGAGGAAACAGTAGAAGGCGCGGCTGATCAAAGCATATGCCTCGCCAAAATCAGCCTACTCCAAATGGGCCCGACGTATATGATCGAGAAGGTCGACCGTGTGCCATTTGATGAATATATCGAAAGTACGTCCTTGCTGCAGCGGTTAGCGCAAACGTCACGCTCTTCGTCTTTGAACAAGTTTTATGCCAGCGCCGAGACGCATGATTTGGAATACGATGCGAAGCCGTCACTTGACGTGCAGTATCATCCAGATCGCAACGAATTTGATTTTAAGCTGGGAATTCCGCGTCCGCAGCATTTGTACGATGAGATTTCAACGGGCACAATGGAGGTGGCGCTGGAGTCTATTGGAAAAACCGGCGGCTTCTTCTTCTCTCGCGGCAAGAAGAACTATGTATCAGAGGAGATCCAGCACGGCTTAGGCGAGGGGCAGGTATCGGTTGTAGTCGGTCTTGAGGAAATCGATAGTTCCGTATTAGCCGATAGAACCAGTACAATGAAGAAGGTATATTACGGTCAAAGCGACGTATTCAAAGGCACCGAATTCGAGCCGGATATTCCGAATGTATCGCTCGGAACCATTGTTTATCCCGAGAAGGGCACGTTCCGGATTGGAATGAAGCTGCAGGGTGAAACGGAATCGTCGGCGTCCGTCATCGCGGTGCGCTGGTGGGCATTTAAGAGCTTAGGCGCCGCGCAGGCTGCCGAGCTAGCTGATGATCCATCGGATACGGGTCTTGCCGAGGCGGCTGCGTCACAGCAGGAGTAAGCAAGATTAAGCTGTCCGGAAGATCAATGAGTCTATTGATCTTTCGGACGTTTTTTGTTTTTTGACTGAATGGTTTAGAATTTCTGCCAGGATAAGGAGGATATGAATATGAAGCCGTTGTACGGGAAGGACTCAGCCGTACCAAAGGAATTGAAAATTGCTTTCTTAGGCGACAGCATAACGGATGAGGGAACATTTATTGCTTTTTTGGACGCTTATTTCCTGGAGCATAAGCCGAATCGCCGCCTAACGCTTATTAATCTAGGCGTGAGCAGCGAAACGGCGTCTGGGCTTAGCGAGCCGGACCATCCGTTTCCGCGTCCATGCGTGCATGAGCGTTTGGACAGGGCGCTGTCGGAGACCAAACCGGATTGGGTGGTTTTATGCTACGGGATGAATGACGGGATTTATTACCCCTACTCGGGTGAGCGGTTTGCGGCTTACCAGCAAGGGATCTTAAGGGCCGTGAGTAAGATTAAGGAAGCGGGTGCGAAAGCGATCGTGATGACCCCGCCTCCATTTGATGCGGAATCCTATGCTGCCCAGATGCTTCCGGTTGGTCAAGCGGCGTACAGCTATGCGGCTCCGTATGCCCAATATGAGGATGTTCTGAAACGTTATGCCGAGTGGGTACTGTCCTTGGAAGACAAGGTGGATGCGGTCGTATCCATACATGAGCCCATGCTGGAGCTATGGAACCAAAAACGTAAGCAGGATCCTGGTTATGTCACCGGCGACGGCATCCATCCCGGTGCAGATGGGCACTGGCTTATCGCTAGGTCGCTGCTTCGGGTGCTCTTTAATATTACGCTGGAGCAAACGCCGCAGCATGTCCGGCAACCATCAGACTCGGCTCTATTCACTATCGTTATGAAGCGCCATCGTATGCTGAGCTCCGCATGGAAGGAGCATGTAGGCCACACGAATCCGGGTAAAGCTGAGGCTCTCCCGCTTGCTTTGGCATTAGAGAAGGGGGAGGCTTTAGCAGCGGAGATCCGCGAAACAGCATCGCAGCCAGAGCAACAAGCCCGTGTTCGCCGCTCGCTTTGGAAGGGCTATGAACGCTTCGACTTTATGCTGGAGGGAAGAGAAGGACTGATTATTTTCCCTGAAAAAAGTGCAGAGGGCAAGCCATGGATATGGCGTGCAGAGTTTTTTGATGCGTTCTCCTATGCGGATATGGCTCTATTAGAGCAGGGCTGGGCAATCGCCTATTATAATGTGAGCAATATGTACGGCAGTCCCGGAGCTGTAGAACAAATGAGAGTGTTCCATAGCCACGTTACTGCGGACTTCGGGCTTGCGCCGAAAACGGTGCTGTTCGGCTTCAGCCGCGGCGGCCTGTATGCATGCAATTATGCAATGAAGTATCCAGAGCAGGTCAAGCTGCTTTATTTGGATGCTCCGGTACTCGATTTGCAAAGCTGGCCGGGCGGAAAAGGGATAGGAACGGGATCGGCGTTCGAATGGGAGGAGTGCCTGGCAGTCTTTGGATTGACGGAGGAGACGGCTGCGGAAGCGAATTGCTCCCCGCTTGATCGGGTGGAGGAACTTGCAAATACGAATATCCCTGTTCTAATCGTAGCAGGCGATGCGGATGTTCCCGTGCCGCTTTCCGAGAATGCTGCCCCCTTTGCGGAACGATTCCGCAAGCTAGGCGGAAGGATTGAGCTAATCTTGAAGCCGGGAGTAGGACATCACCCTCACAGCCTGGCAGATCCTGAGCCTATTCTAGCTTTTATCCGGCAATATTCATAACCTGATTTCCGAATGTACGGCATGGAAAGAGGAACGAGCTTTGATTACTCACTATGGAATTTTGAAGTTTATGGCTCTTGATCGAGAGAGACAATAACAAAAGGCAGGCTGAGGAGATTTCCTCAGCCTGCCTTTATAAATAGATAGGCATTTAAAAGTTTTCACATATGAAAGCTGTTACTTATCTCCGCGAAACGAGCTGTTACCGCCAAGGACGGCATCAGCCGTTTAAGCCTGTATTATTCAGGAACGATTTTCGTGATTTCAAGCCGTACAGGCTTGTCTTTATTCAATAAGAAGGTCAGAAGCGTTTGGTTTGATTTGAAAATGATGGTTGTGCGCCCGTTATCAAGTTTTTCTTTCGTTGATGGCGTTTTGGCGGCTAACAAGCGGCTATAGGTTTGCTCCATAATGACAGCATTCCACGTCGTTAGCTGCTGTACATAAAAGGCTTCCGGATTATCTTCATCAACCTCAAGTACAAAAGTCATTTGCATGGCGCTGAATGTTAATGTCTGCGGTAAAATGATATAGGCAGCCAAATCCTCTGAGGGAATCGTATCATTCGCGCTTCCCTCAGAATCTTCCGAATCCGCTTCATTTAAAGGATTTTTGTCAGTAGTCGGAGCGTCAGCAGTGCTTTCGGACAACGTTTGAACCTCGTTATTTTGAGACGTCGGTGTCGGGGAAGCGGAAATGGTAGGGCTAGCCGTAGGCTGAACAGCAGCTTGGTCCGCTGCAGCTGCTTCGGGCGACGGCGAGCCGGCTGATGCTTCAGATTCCGTTGCTCCATCAAGCTGCAATTCCTCTGAGCCTGCAGCATCATCTACCGGCTCTTCCTCAGGAGTGACGACAGGAGCATCCGGAGCGCCTAACGTTTCTTGCAGCTTCACGAGCGAGAGATTCAAGAAGCCTTCCGCATACAAGCTGCCTTGACGAAAAAATCCTTTATATAGCGGAGCGCCGTCCGCGTCAAACAATGTTCCGACACCCTCGTATTTGCCGTTTACGAATTTGCCGTCATACATGATTCCGCCTGCGGCATTATAGACTTGTCCCGTACCGTTTTGCTGTCCGTTCGCAAAAGAGCCTGTATAAACGACGGTTCCGGTTTCGTTAAACAAGCTGCCGGCCCCGTGGTAGCTGCCGAGCAGGAAATTGCCCTCATATTTTACAAAGCCGGATGGGAAATAGTGCTTACCTGTACCAGAAAGCTTGCCTGCCAGGAAATTCCCCTCATACATAAGCAGGCCATTGTCGTCATATTGTTTGCCTGCACCCTCATAGGCCCCGTTGTTGAACTGGCCTTCATATTTCAGCTTATCCTTGCCGCTGTATAGCTTGCCGTCTCCGTTATATACGCCTTTTACAAATGTGCCGGCATAGACAATGCTGCCGTCTGAACCGTACTCCGTGCCAGCGCCTTCATATGCGTCAGCAAGAAACTGACCTTCATATTTGGGCTTTCCATCCGGATAATATAACGTTCCGGCGCCGCTGTATTGATCGGCAGCAAACGCTCCGCGATACAACAGGACACCTTTTTCATCAAAATGCTCGCCCGAGCCTTCCTTCACGCCTTTGGCGAAATCACCCTGATATTGCACCTCTCCGTTTGGATAATAGAGCTTGCCGTTTCCTGTATATTGACCGTTTTCCAGCTGTCCTTCAAATAACAGCTTGCCATCCGCATCAAGGATGGTGGCAGGTCCCGTAAAACCGCTGTCCGCAGCGGCAGCAGCTTCAAGCTGAGGTGTACGGCCGAACCATTTGTTAATAAAGGCAGGGGGACTAATAAATCCGAAATAAACGATGATAAGGGTGATAACGAGCACAAGCGCGATTAGCTTCTTCGCAATATAGTATCTGCCGATCCGTAAATAATTGTTAAGCGAGCGAAGCGGTCCGAAAATGGCAGTGACCAGCCATTTTCGCAGCACAGCAAGCATGCGCTTAGGAAGTGTCTTAGCCCGTTTGAGCGGTGCGATAATCTTTCTCTTAATGGGTTTGATAATGGGGTTTAGAATTTGCTCAATCATGTCATGGCACCTGTATCGTCATTTGTCCGGGATTTACGAACTGAATGACGCCTCCCCAGTTACACATGCATTTGGATGAATTGTTGAGCGCGGGCATGTTCGCGATTAGAACCGTCGGCGATCCGGGTACCCATGGTGCGGCTGTGACGGGAATGCAGGGCTGAGGGGTAAGCACGCCGAGTGCCGCTGCCGTAGCGGCTGCCACCATTGGATTTGCCATAGAGCTGCATACGCCAAACGGTAAAATATTAACCATCGGCTTGTTATCCATAATGTTCGCGATCGGCATCGCCGTCAAAACGCGATTGGCAGGCAGCACGTTAAACGTACCCGGAGCTGCTCCGAAAGAGCATTGCATCGTGGCTCCGCCGCATATTAGTTGTCCCATAAAATTCCTTTCCGCGAGTGGGCATGCAAAAGTCCGCCCCTCCTATTTTCTACTATTTTAATAGTACTATAAGCCCTAGGTACCATCAACAAAAACCTACTAAAATAGCTAACATTCGATGAATATCAACAAGTATTCTGATGCGAAATGGCTAAACATGTAGTACTATGGAAATAGTTGAATTTTGTAAGATGAAAGCGATGGTGCGCATGCGAAGGTCCACGTTGGGAATAGCTCTGCTGTTACTTATGGCAATCGGTCTCGGTTTTTGGCTTTACCCGAATTTGAATCACTTCCAAACTCTCCCCTATACTACCGAAAAACCACTCAATTATTTATCGAAAGCATCAGCAGGACCGGATGGAAGCACCATTGTGATCGGCGACTCCCGCCAAGAAATCGTACGGATTAACAGCGAGGGAGCGATTGAAGAGCTTATTCGTCAGGATGCAGGTGCAGGCAGCAGACATGATTTTACCGATATTGCGGTTGCAGATGACGGTACGATCTATGTTCTTGACACGATATTGGACGGCTATGGGCTTTATGTCCTAGAGGAGCGGATCGTCAGCTATCCCAAAGGCGAACCAAGCGGAACGCTCTTGTATTCCTACAAAGGCAGTGGAACGAATAAGCGCGTTGGCCTGATTAAAGGCCTGCAGGTTGCGGGCGGCAGCATCTACTTCTACATAAATGAAGATACAAACGTAAAGCTGCATCGATTGTCCGCGGCAGGAGGCAAGCCAGAGGAGACACTGGCGTTTAAGCTGCCTGACGATCGGTACTTATCGGAAATCGTAGGTTATGAGCCGGATCATATCTACTATTCTACGAAACGCGGCGCTATTTTTAGAGTAAAGGCCGATGGAGCAAGTGTTTTATCCTATCCGCTGGAAGGGATGGAGCGCACGCGCAAAAACTTCCCGGAAGGTTTGCTGCTCGGCGAGAATGGCCGGCTCTATTTTATTGATCGTCTCGTAAATGCCGTTACGAGCATGAATGCCATAGATTCCAGCGATATGGTAACGGTAATTGACGAACCGGCCTTGAAGGCGGCAGCGCCGAAGGCAGAAAGCCTGGATATAATGGATCTGACGATGGATACCACAGGTCGGATGGAGCTTGTTTTAGGCGACAGCATCGTCAAGCTTGATGGTGAAAAGAGCAGCGCGAGTGTACGGATGAAGCTTTCCTATGATCGCAGCTCCGTCGTAAAAGGATGGCTAACCTGGCTTGCGGCAGCAGCGCTGCTCGTTATTACGCTGTTCCTTGTCCGCCTGTTTTACGTACATGTGCTGGGTCGCAGAATCTCGCTGTTTTTCAAACAGGTATTCGCTATTGTGCCGATTTTGATCATTGCAATGATTCTATTGTCCAATTTTATCTATGACAGCTTCTCCGGCAAGATGGAAGAAGAGATGCAGAGACAGCTGTCACTGCTTGCGCGAAATGGCCAAAATATCATTAATGGCGATCAGCTCAACCGGTTAACGTCGCCCAATGACTATATGAGCAAAGACTATCAAACGATTCGCAGCAAAATGAATTTCTTATTTGAAAGCGAGGACCCGGCAAATCGCAAGGGCTTGTACAGCACGCTTTACAAATACGAGAACGGCGAAATTTTCATTATGATGGATGACGATGACGGCGTGAATATGTATAAGCCTTTTCCCGTTAACGAGCTAAATCGGCTCGTCGTCGAAAATGGCGAGGTCGTAACCGACCGCTGGGAGGATGCAACGGGTAAGTGGCTGTATGCGATCGGACCTATCTACGATTCATCGGGCAAAATCGTCGGCGTCTATGAAACGGGCCGCGATCTGAATGTCCTATATCAATCCAATCAAACCATATATAAAAGCGTAATGCGCAATATTGTACTCATCAGCGTTGTATTGATTGTTTTAGTGCTTGCCGTTACGTACTACCTGTTGTCATCGCTTCGCAAGCTTCGCAAAAGCGTAATGGAGATGGCAAACGGCAATTGGGATGTGCGGGTGAACATACGCTCGCAGGATGAGGTAGGCGATTTAGGCGAGCAATTTAACCGAATGGCGCTTCATATCCGCACGTACATAAAAGACATTACTTCCTTTAGCGAGGCTTCGCATCGGTTTGTACCGCAGCAAATATTCAAATACCTTGGCAAAAAAGGAATTACGGATATCCATCTCGGAGACCAGGTTCAGCAGAATATGACCGTTATGGTTGCCAATATCCGCTCGTTCCACCAACTTTCGAAGCAGCTGTCGCCCAAGCAAAACTTTGATTTTATGAACGCGTTCCTAAAACGTTTTAGTCCATTCGTCCGAACAGAAGAAGGACTGATCAGCAAATATTTAGGCGCCGGCTTTATGGCGCTGTTCCCGACCCGAAACGAAGATGCGCTGCGCGCCGCTATATCCATACGTAGAGAGCTCGTCTCCTATAACGAAAGCTTAAAGGCCTCGGGCTTCGCTCCCGTAGATCTTGGAATGGCTATTCAT
The DNA here is from genome assembly GCF_056398325.1 of Paenibacillus sp. 01T443. NCBI lineage: Bacteria > Bacillati > Bacillota > Bacilli > Caryophanales > Paenibacillaceae > Paenibacillus > Paenibacillus sp. 01T443. The sequence goes on along the minus strand of NZ_JBFTPE010000002.1, from coordinate 98,416 downwards.
AAGGGGCCGCTGATGCTGGGCATTGTAGGCGAGGAGCAGCGGATGGAGGGCAACGTCATCTCGGATGACGTGAACATTACCGCAACCTTGGAACGCATGTCGGATACGATGGGGGCTTCAATACTCGTAACTCGAACTTTCTATGAACAGCTTCGCGCCCCGGAGCGCTTCCGTTTCCGCCAGCTCGGACGGGTCAGGATCGAAGGCAAAGATGAGCCGATCGAGCTGATTGATGTATACGAGGGAGATTCGGATTCGGAGCGCAGCCTAAAGGACCGCACGAAAACGTTGTTCGAGAAGGGAATCGTGCTCTGCCAAGAGGGACGATTCTTCGATGCGAGGGAAACCTTTATTGAGGTCATCAAAATCAATCGCTTTGACAAAGCAGCAAAGCTTTATTTCTATCTCTGTGACGAATATTACCAGAAGGGCTCAACAGAGGGCTGGAATGGAACGCTCGCTGTTTAAAGGCGGAGTGCAGGGAGGCAGGATGAATGCTGGTGGGACAGTTTCGGATTGATCGCGTATCCACGACAGAAGAAGCAGAGAAGATTGTTCAATTTTTATTATCGGATCATTCATTCGATGACACTCGTTACACGCCAGGCGAGCTGGTGCATTTCCGTGAGCTTCCTTACCGGGCGCTAAACAACGAGATTTATTTCTGGTATGCCATGGACGAGCAAGGTATGATCGTGGGCATCAACTGCGTCGCTGAAAACGAACAAAAAACGGGCGGCTACAGCTGGGATTATCTGGTCGTTCATCAGGATTACCGCAAGGCAGGCGTGGCGGCGATGCTTATCGAACAAATGTATGATTTTTTAAAGGCCACGCAGGCAAGATACTTGGTAACCTATACCTGTGATTTGCCCGAGTATAACCGGATTCGGCAATTGTTTGAAAAAAGCGGTTTTACGCTGGTCGGCAGATGTCCGGATTATTACTACGAAGGGGAAGACCGTTTAATCTATCACCGAAAGCTGGTTTAAATTGAAATGAAAATAGATAGCCTATTGCGTGCAATTGGTGCCCGTCCAGAGGATCAGCGTAAGCTGCTAATGATGGCACCTGTTTTTTTTATTTGCGGCATAGCTGAGATGCTTAATTATAACGGCTTCATGACGTTGTTTAATCAACGGTTCGGAAGCGAATATCTGCCCTATGTATACGCGGCGGAGGCGTTTATTTTGCCGCTAGAGGCGTGGCTTTTGTCATGGCTTGCCGCAAGAATGCCCAAGCCAAAGCTGATGTGTGTCTTATATGGGCTATTACTCGGGATCGTACTTGTCAATGCCGGCGTTTTACTGGTTATGCAAAGCTTCGGCATCGAGGGGAGAGGATATTATCCGGTTCTATTTATAGCATCCAGCTTCGTCGTAAGGCAGCAGACCCTTTTGCTCTGGAGCTTGGCTGTCGACTTATGTTCGACACAGCAGGCTAAACGTTTGATGCCGGTGTTCGTTGGCTCAGCAACGCTTGGCGGTGTAGCGGCAGGTTTGCTTGCACAGCTTATCAGCCTCGCTTTCGGTCCAGAGGTTGTGTATGCCGCCGGAGGCTTGCTGCTGCTGGCAGCTTTACCGAATTACCGTAAGGTGATTGCCCGCTACTTGGTTCCATTATCGATTAAGCAGGAGGCTATTGCGGAGGAAGAAGAGCAGGTCTCCACAGGAGCCGTCTTTAAGCATGCGCTCAAGTCTCCGTTTTTACTTACAGTTATTCTGTTGATGACACTTATGCCTGCGCTTTACTTCTTGATGGAATACGAGTTTCTGAACGTGACCAAAATGTCCTTCCCAAGCGAGCAGGCTTTCAGCCGATTTTTTGGGATGATCACGATGCTGCTGTTTGTTTTCGCATTTTTGCTGCAAACCATATCCGGCAGGCTGATGGCCCGGCTAGGAGCAAGCCAAATGCTTACAGCGATCTCAGGCGTGTACGTCGTTTCATTTGCGGGAGCTTTGTTTTTTGTCGGCGGATCTGCTGCGCTGCCAGTCATTTCAATCGGCTACATGCTGTTGTATTTGCTGCTGTATTATTCCGCGGAGCCTTCCTATCAGCTCTTCTTCAAGACGCTTCCGCTCGCGCAGCGTGACAGCTACCGGTATGCGGCGCAAGGAATTGCAGCTTCTGCCGGCATTCTAATCGGCGCGGGTTTGCAGTTTCTGCATTCAGGCCTTGGATTGTCCTGGACGGCCTTGTCGTTTGTCGGATTGGCGGGAGCTGCGCTGCTGTTCGTGCTTGCCTGGTTTGGCAGAAGGTTTTATATGCGGGAACTCGTGAGCAGCGTGCAGATGATCGGCGAGCAGGATTTGGCTGAGCAGTTCGATGAATTCAGCCGGAACGAAGCAGCGATCGCAGAGGTCAGGAGCATGCTGAAGCTGCCGCTCGACTCAGCCAAAGAGATTGCTTTGCAAATCATCGCAAGGCTGCAAAATCCAAGCGATGTCCCTGACTTGCTGGAGCTTATCAATGATCCGAATCCGCGTATTCGCGTTGCCGCGGTAAGAGCCATGAATTTGGAGAGCGCGGATTTGCATGCGATGGTTAAGGTAGCGGCTTTTCTAGAGGACCCGGATGACGAGATGCGCGCCGAGGGTGTAAGACAAATTGGCAGAATGAAGCATATGGAGCATCAAGCCTTCTACTTTTTGCGGCAAAAGCTTCTTGATCGGCATCCGAGTGTTGTTGCCGAGGCGGTCAAAGCGATGTACTCCTTTAACAATGCGCCAAGCTACGAGGCTTGTGCAGAGGTCATTGACCGCATTTTGGATGAGGGGGGAGAATCATCGGTTTATATTTGCCGAGTGATTGCGGAGCTGGAGCTGTATGCGTTCGTACCCAAGGTTGAGAGGCTTGCCGATGAATCGCATCCGGCTGCCAGAGTGGCGGCTATCGCTTGTCTTGGCCGGCTGCGGGTGATCTCAATTATTCCAAGACTGCTTGAGAAGCTCCCGGTGATGGACCAGGAAATGTTTCGTACGACCACAGAAAGCTTCGTTCAGATGGGTGAAGCTGCTCTTCCTTTGCTGCTTGGCAGTTTGCCGGATTCGTCGCCGAAGCGATGGACTTCTGCGGTAACTGCGCTATCGGCTCTTATGCCGGAGGATCAGGTCCGTACAGTATTGACCGATGAGTCGCTGAAGCGCCTTAGTGAGCTTGAAGCAGCCTCAGGCTATGCTTTAGCGCTCAGGCAGCTTGGCCAATCGGAGCTTGAGGAGCTTGCGTTGCGGCGCTGGCGTGAGGTGCGGACCTTTATTATGGACGGAGTCTGGTCCGTCTTATCGAAGCTTGCGGATGATCAGGTCGTTGACGCGATTAGGCGTGCCGCTGCAGATGAGGATGAAGAAATCCGCAGCAACGCTTGGGAAGTGCTCGCCGAGGGTATGGGAGAGCGGCGATTATCGCAGTATCTGCTTACCGTGCTGGAACGTGGCGAAGAAAGCAAGCTTGTTGATAGCGATGAGCATGCCTATGCTGTTTTGGAGACAGCACAGCAAGGAAATGACGATTGGTGGCGTGAAATCGCTGCCGCAGCGTTAGTAGAGGAGGGGAAGCAAATGGGAAGCGACCATCAGATCATGAGCCGGCTAAATAAGGTTATCTTTCTTAGACAGGTTCCCTACTTTGCTGACTTATCGCTTGAGGAGCTGGGATTAATCGCTAACATAGCCGAGGAATATATTTGCCCTGACGGCGAGAATTTGCTGGAGCGGGGCGAGCCGAATCCGGCGATGTACGTTATCGTTGAAGGCAATATTGAGCTCACAAGCATCTCAGCCGCTGGCTGGGAAGGCACGATCGGCGTCTTGGGCACGGGTGATGTGTGCGGCGTTACGTCCGCGCTCGACAGCACCTCATCCACGGTTACGGCTCAATCCTTGCTTGGCGATGTAAAGGTGCTGAAGCTGTTAGGCGATAACGTCTCCAGGCTCATCCGCCTATATCCGGAAATCGGGATCGGCTTGCTGCGCGCTTCGTTTGCCCGCATTCGGCTGCTTGAGGAAATGATGATGCGAATTGACTCCTAAGGAAAATCAGTCGAATCGAAAATAAGAGCGCCCATTGGGCGCTCTTTCTTGTTATATTAACCTTGATTTTAGGTACGGTGTATTTTCTCCAGGGCTGCTGTATTTCCGAATACGGGAGATGCGCCATGAGGGGATGCCGCCCATCGAACCGCATTCGCGACGACGTGTATGATTTCTTTATTATAATAAGTAGGATGCGTTTCATGGCCGGGCTGGAAATAAAAGATTTTTCCTTGCCTGCGGTAGAATGTGCATCCGCTCCGGAATACTTCTCCGCCTTGAAACCAGCCGATAAAAATGAGCTCATCCGGTGCCGGAATATCAAAAAATTCGCCGTACATTTCCTCTTCTTGCAGCTCGATATATTCGCCAAGCCCTGCAGTGATCGGATGCGCAGGATTAACAACCCATAAGCGCTCTCTCTCCTTTGCCTCCCGCCATTTAAGCTGGCAGGTCGTTCCCATCAGTTTACCGAACAGCTTGGAGAAATGACCCGAATGCAGCACGATAAGTCCCATCCCGCCCAATACCTTATGATAAACGCGCTCGACGACCTCATCGCTAACCTGCTCATGAGCGTGGTGTCCCCACCAAATCAAGACGTCTGTATGGTTTAATACTTCTGGCGTTAGGCCATGCTCCGGCTGTTCTAATACAGCCGTATGAATATAAAAGCCGTAAGGCGATAACCCGTCAGCAATCGCGCAGTGAATGCCTTTCGGGTATACCGCGGCTACCTCCGGATTCTCCTTTTCCGCAATATATTCATTCCAGACTGTCACGCGAATGGCCCTTTTCTCCTGGTACGCCTTACCGCCGATCAATGCTTTGATCATTAGCCATACTCCTTACTGCAATCCATGTTTCTACTATAATATGGTTTCTGCCTATAAGGGTGAATATCGATCGAAAACGAAACAGAGCATAGCGCCTTGTCATAAGACGGGGAAGCCGATACATATTATAGGGGAACTTGATGAAAAGGAAGTGGATGCTTTGAGGCTATATGTCGCTGGCAAGGATGACACTTTCGCAACCATTTCCAAGCATTATGGTCTGAAAATCGAGCTGCTTCATGCGGCTAACCCGGAACTATCAGCCCGCATTTCAGACCTTTCAGGCTCCGTAATACGCATTCCTAGCATGGACTCGCCTCTTGTCGGGAGCACGGTTTTCTCTTGTCCCCCCGTGGATCCAATGCCATTTCTCGATCACTGGATTCCTCTAACTCCTCTCGCCGAAATGGCAGAGACCGAATATGATGTTCTTATTATCGGGTCAGGCATGGGAGGCGGCGCTGCTTTATGGCGTCTATGCGAGCAGTGGATGCATGCTGGCAAACGAATCGGCGTTATCGAAAAGGGCGGGCTCCTGCTGCAAACGCATAGCTGGAATGTTCCGACTTTAAATAATGACCGTGCCGCTCGACTTTTTGCCAACCCCGCTATTTCTACTCCGATTGGCAGGATGCTTCCTTCTTTTTCAGGTGCTAGAGAGCTGTATTCACTTGGCGGCAGAACGCAATTCTGGGGTTTGGTCAGTCCGCGGCTCCAAAGCCATGATATGAAGGACTGGCCTGTGTCGTATGAAGAATTGACACGGTATTATAATATTGCTGAAAGCGTAATGAATGTTTCGAACGCATATAGCAGAGATTCAACCCTTACGAGCGAGTTATTGGATCGATTATGGCAAAACGGCTTCCCCGAGGCAACAAGAAGTCCCATGGCGGTAGACGTTGATCCTACCAAATATGGAGAGATTCATTCTGCCCCGGCGTTTAGCTCCATTCAATTTTTCGCCAAGGCGCTGAATATGGCTTCCTTTGACTTAGCGGTGAATGCCAACGCTACGCGTATTGTGACACAGGTAGGAAAAGTTGTCGGCGTTGAAGTCAGCAATCCGCTCAAACAAGCTTTTTTTATAAGGGCTAAATCCGTCATCGTCGCGACTAGCGCGCTTCAAGCACCAAGATTGCTTCTGCATTCCGGTATTTCCGGCCGGGCGATCGGCCACTACCTCACCAACCATTCCTTTGTCGTAACGAATGGGCTCATTCGGACACCCGCAATTACAGAAGTATTAGGAACGCTTGCGATCTTGGTTCCATCGACAGCTAAACGTCCTTATCAGGTTCAAATTCAAGGTCCTGGCCCATACTATTGGTATCACGATACCGCGAAAGAGCTGCAGGAGGAATGGGGGCTGAATTTTTTTGGCGGGTTTGGTGTCGTTGAATCCCGTTTCGAAAATAAAGTTTATCTCGATTCTGCCCGGCGTGATGAATATGGCGTACCTTATATCGGAGTCAACTTTGCCTATAGCCCTAAGGACAACGCCATTATCGAGCAAATAAAAGCGGATATCCCCCGGATTGCTCAAGCCGCCGGCATACAGTTAACTGGCTTGAGCGGCCAGCCCGACCTTTGCTTACTCGCTCCGGGTGCCGATTTCCATGAATCCGGAACATGCCGAATGGGAAATGACCCCCTCACCTCAACGACTAATCGATATGGCCAGGTTCACGGCATATCCGGCCTTTATGTCGCAGGAAACAGCGTATTGCCTCATATTGGAGCTGCTAATCCATCCCTCACTGCTGCTGCGATGGCCATTCGTACGGTAGATTACATTGTCCAAAACATGTAGCGGTTGCAACGCTGCATCAGATTGCATATAATATAGATTATTGTGTCATATTCGCAGTAAAGCGATGATGGAGAAGAGTAAGCAGTACTTTCGTACAGGGAGAAGACGCCGTAGATTGAGAGCGTCTTTGTGAAAATAGGCTGCCGAAGATTCACTCCGGAGCAGACGCCTGAAACGTCACAGCGGCTTGCCGCGCGGCGCAAGTAGGGATAGTCCGGTTCCCGCCGTTATGGGGCTAAGGGATTGTAATCCGCCGCCAGCAGGCAAGCGATGACCATAGATGGTTATACGCAAGGCAGGAGCGTAGTCCGAATTAGGGTGGTACCACGGTTCTTTCGTCCCTTTAGGGAGAGAGGGCCTTTTTTTGTGTAAATATAAGAGTTTATAAGTTTGTTAGCTTATAAAGTGCTTATATTTCTCCGCGAAACGATAGCTAAGCCTCCTAAGTATGGCTTTAGCCGTTTACGTTTGCATGATTTAGGGATGATGATATGGAGGCGAAGAAGAATGAAGGAAAGATTGGAAGGACTGCGCGGCGAAGCGCTGCAGGAGCTTCAGCAAGTAAGCACTCCTCAGCAGTTAAATGATTTGCGTGTGAAGTATCTAGGTAAAAAAGGGGCTTTGACTGAAATTTTGCGTGGTATGGGCGGTCTAAGCGCTGAAGAGCGTCCGGTCATCGGCCAGGTTGCGAACGATGTCCGCGCAGCCATTGAGACGGTTATTGACGAGAAACAGGAGGCTTTCCAGCAAGCCGAAACGAATAACCGTCTTTTAGCGGAGACGCTAGACGTGACGCTTCCGGGCAAACAGCTGCCGACAGGCTCCGTGCATCCTCTAAACAAGGTAGCGCAAGAGATCGAGGATGTGTTTATCGGCCTGGGCTACACCATTGCGGAGGGACCAGAGGTCGAAGAGGATTACTATAACTTCGAAGCCTTGAATTTGCCCAAAAACCACCCGGCGCGCGATATGCAGGATTCGTTCTACGTAACGGATGACATTCTGATGCGCACGCACACATCGCCGGTTCAGGTACGTACCATGAAGGCTATGAACGGCCAAACACCGGTTAAGGTTATTTGCCCAGGCAAGGTTTACCGCCGCGATGACGACGATGCGACGCATTCTTTCCAGTTCAACCAAATCGAAGGTCTTGTTATCGGCAAAAACATCCGGATGAGCGATCTGAAAGGAACGCTGCTGCAATTCGTGCAGCAAATGTTCGGCGCGCAAGCGCAAATCAGGCTTCGTCCAAGCTTCTTCCCATTCACGGAGCCAAGCGCGGAGGTTGACGTTACCTGCGTGCAATGCGCCGGCAAAGGCTGCCGTATGTGCAAGCATACCGGCTGGCTCGAAATTCTCGGCTGCGGCATGGTTCATCCGCGCGTGCTTGAGATGGGCGGATATGACCCTGAGGAAGTCAGCGGCTTCGCATTCGGCATGGGCGTTGAGCGTATCGCCTTATTGAAATACGGCATTGACGATATTCGTCATTTCTATACGAACGATCTGCGGTTCTTAGGACAATTCGCAAGAATGTAGCAATGAGAGAAGGGAAGAAGAGAGATGAACGTATCCTATAAATGGTTAAATGAATATATCGACCTTTCCGGCTTTACGGGGGAAGAACTTGCGGAGAAAATGACGCGCGGCGGCATTGAAATCGACGTTGTTGAATCCCGCAACAAAGGCGTAACCGGCGTTGTTGTCGGTTATGTGAAATCGAAAGAAAAGCATCCAGACGCCGATAAGCTGAACGTTTGCAAAGTTGACGTTGGTACTGGAGAAGAACTGCAAATCGTATGCGGAGCCAAAAATGTCGACGCGGGCCAGCTCGTTCCCGTTGCCGTTATCGGCGCGGTATTGCCCGGCGATTTCAAGATCAAGCGCGCAAAGCTTCGCGGCGTGGAATCCCAAGGGATGATTTGCTCGGCGAAGGAGCTTGGCTTGAATGAGAAGCTTCTGCCAAAGGAGCAGCAGGAGGGTATTCTCGTTCTTCCGGCAGCCACGAAGATCGGTACGCCAATCGGCGATGTGCTCGGAATTGACGACGAGGTGCTTGAGCTTGATTTGACGCCAAACCGTTCGGATTGCCTTAGCATGCTGGGCGTGGCTTACGAGATTGGTGCTTTAACCGGCCGCGAGGTTCGTCTGCCTAGCGCCAACATTAACCATACAACCGTACGCGCCGACAGCCTTGTGTCGGTAAGCATCAGCGCACCGGATCATTGCTCACACTATTCGGCTCGTTATATTAAAGGCGTGAAAATCGGTGAATCTCCGTTGTGGCTGCAAAACCGTTTGATTGCAGCAGGTATTCGTCCAATCAGTAACGTCGTCGATGTTACGAACTTTGTCATGCTCGAGTACGGTCAGCCGCTGCATGCTTTTGATGTTGATCGCCTGCCAGGCGGGCGCATTGATGTAAGGCTTGCGAAGGCCGGCGAAACACTGGTTACGCTGGACGACCAGGAACGTAAGCTCGAGCCGCATATGCTCGTGATTACCGATGGCCAGCAGCCGATTGCTCTTGCGGGCGTAATGGGCGGTGCGAGTACAGAGGTGACAGGAGAAACGGTCAATATTTTGCTCGAATCGGCGAAATTTGATGGCGGAACCGTACGGAAGACGTCACGTCAGCTTGGTCTGCGCTCGGAGTCAAGCATTCGCTTCGAGAAAGAGGTTGACCCTGCAAGAGTCATTCCCGCACTCGACCGCGCGGCTGCGCTTATCGCTGAGCTTGCGCAAGGCTTAGTCGCGGAAGGCATTGTAGAGGTTGCTTCCGCCGAAGCGAAGCCGGCTAAAGTCGCGGTGTCGCTGGATAAAATTAACGGGTATCTCGGAACGGAGCTTTCAAGGCTGGAGGTTCAAACGATTTTTGGACGTTTGCACTTTGAGTATGAGCTCTCTGAAGGAAATGTGTTTACCGTGAACGTGCCGACGCGCCGCGGCGACATTACTCGCGATGTGGATCTCATAGAGGAAGTCGCCCGTTTACACGGCTACGATGAGATTCCGACGACTCTCATTCATGGCGATGTCGTGCCAGGATCATTGACGAAGCCGCAGGCCATCCGCCGTGAGCTGCGCAAACGCCTATCGGATGCCGGTCTGCATGAAGTCGTCAGCTATTCCTTCACGGGACCGGAGCGGACGAAGCTGTTCCCTGCACTGGCCGAGCATACGAATCCCGTTCGCCTTGCCATGCCGATGAGTGAGGACCGGAGCGTATTGCGCACGACGCTAATCGCGCAGCTGCTTGAAACAGCAGCCTATAACCGCAATCGCAAAAATGAATCAGCAGCTCTATTTGAAATCGGCAGCGTATTTCATACGGATGAAGAACAGCTGACTCGCCTTCCGCATGAGAAGCATCGTTTTGCGGCTCTTCTGACCGGTAATCGCTCAGAGGCGCAGTGGAACACAAAAGCGGCGCAGGTAGATTTCTACGATGCGAAGGGCATTTTGGAAACGGTATTCGCCGTGCTCGGTTTAACTGCGAGTGTATCCTACGAAGCGGCACAGCCCGAACATTTCCACCCTGGCCGTACGGCTGCCGTTCTGCTTCATACGCCAAAAGGCAATGAAGTCATCGGCTACGTGGGTCAACTGCATCCGGCACTTCAGCTGGAGGCGGATCTTGCGGATACGTACGTGCTTGAGATCGGTTTGGATCTGGTTTACGATCTAGCCGATTCCAGCATCGAATATAAAGTACTTCCGCGTTATCCGGCTATGCAGCGCGATATCGCTGTAGTAGTAGATCAAGAGATTGCTGCTGCGAAGCTGACAGGCGTTGCTTGGGCTATTGCTGGAGAGCTGCTGGAGTCGGTTCGCGTCTTCGACGTATACACCGGCGAGAAGCTCGGAGCAGGCAAGAAGAGCGTTGCGCTGTCACTTGTATACCGTCATGGCGAGCGTACTTTGACAGATGAAGAGGTAACGGAGCTGCATGGGAAGGTTGTTTTACAATTAGAACAATCTTTTGCAGCTGAATTACGCAAATAGGCAGGAAACCTTCAAAGCCGCATCGAAATAGTTCCTAGTGAGCTATCGATGCGGCTTTTTTCCTTTTAAATATATGGCATAAATCATTTTGCAACGATCCATATGCCTATATTTCACCGCGAAATGAAAGCAGCTCCTTTACATGGACGACGACAGCCGTCTATGCTTGCTCTACTTGTATAATAGGAGGATTCGCCTTAATGGATGCTGAAAATACGGTTGTTACGGTTGATATATATGGAGTTCAATATAAATTAAAAGGTCATTCCAATGTGGAATATATGAAAAGGGTTGCGGCAGCAATCGACGAAAGCATGAAAAAGCTAGCTAAGGGCTATCCGCGCCTTGATATGCCGAAGCTGGCCGTACTCTCCGCCGTGCAAATAACGGAGGAAGTTTTTCGGCTGAGACGTGATAACGCAAGACTTCTTGAAGAGGAAGCTAAGCTTAACCTGTTGATTAGAGAGCTGGAGCAGATCGGCGAGCAGGCCGTCACGCTGCAGGCAGAATTGGCGGAAACGAAGCGCATGGCGAGCGAGCAGCTGCAGAAAGCAAAAGCAGCAGCGGAAGCTGAGATGGCCGAGATGCTGGCCCTTGCCGCAGATCAGTCCGCTGCGGAGCAAGCTGCCGCCGCGGAAGCCATGAAGGCGCAGGAGGAAGCGATTGTAAGGCTTACCGAAGAAAACGCGGAGCGGCTTACCGCGCTTGGCGCCAAGAAGGATGAACAGCTGGCACAGATCCAGTCCAAGAAGGATTCTGAGCTGAACGAGCTAAAGCGCTTGCTAGAAGCCCAACTGGCCGAGCTTCGCAGTTCGAAGGAATCGGAGCTAGCGGAGCTGCAAAGCCGGAAGGATTCAGAGCTTGCCGAGCTGCAAAAACAAAGGGAAGCCGAGCTCTTGGAGCTGAAAGAAGCCAAGGATAACCTGCAGATGGAGCTGGAGCTTGAGAAGGAGATACAGCTTTCGGAGCTCGAAAGCGTGAAGCAAAATGAACTAGCTGCGCTTAGACAGGATAAGGATGAGCAGCTGAAAGCATTGATTCAAGAGCATGAAGCCTCGCTTTTAACCATCAAGGAGGAAAAAGAGTCAGAGCTTACCGAGCTGGCAGGCAGCTGGCAGAGCAAGTGGGATGAGCGGGAGCTAAGCTGGCTTGCCCATGCCGAGACCTCGCAATTGGAGCTTGCCCGCCAAAGCGAGGAGCGGGAGCAGAACTGGAAGGCTGAAACAGCAAAAGCGGAGCAGGTTTTCCGTGCTGACCTGGAGCGCCGCAGAAACGGCTGGCTGGAGGAGCGCAGCAGGCTGCAAGCACAAATTGCGGAGACCCAGCAAGCCTGGACAGCAGATAAGCAAGCGTTCGAGCAAAGGATTTCTGTGGCGGATGAGCAGCTCGTTCAGGCGATGGAGCAGGAGGAAGCCACAAGAACCTCTTTTGCTCAGCTTGAGAGCAGCTTAAGCGAGAAAGAGAGCGAAATACAGCTCGTTCAAACCGAACTGATCGAAACGATTGGTCAGATTCAGGAGCTGCAGGCGAGCATGAACGAAGCTGCCGAGCAGATCCATGAGCTGGAGCAAAAGCTTGCCCATGAGCGGAGCCACGTGTCCGCTGCGGACAAACGGGCTACGGATCTGCAGCAGCGTCTGAAAGACGCGCAGGAACGGGAGCAGCAGCAGGGACTGACGCTTATTCAGCTGGAAGAGCTGCAAAAGCAGCAAGAGGAGCAGCAGCTTCAGCTGCAGCTTGAGCTTGAAGAGAAAGAGCTTAAGGAGCAGCAGCTGAGGGATGAGTTCCAAAATAGTCTGCGTACTGAGCTTGAGCGGCAGCGGGACTTGCTGCATGAGGAGCATGAGCAGCAATTACAGGCGCTGGAAGAAGAGAAGCATGAACTTGTTAAATCGCTTCGTCAGGAGCACGAGACACAGCTGCGGGTCGTAGAAGCAGAAAATGATGAGTTGTTTAAACAGCTGTCTGCTGAGAGCAATGAACGTTATGCTCAGCTGGCAGCTGAGCGGGAGGCTAGCAGCATGGCGCTTGCCGCCGAGCACGAGGAACAAAAGAAACAATTGGTCAGCCAATATGAAGAGCAGCTGCTCGAGCAGGCCGTACAATACGAAGAACAAAACAAACAGCTCGTGCATGAGTATGAGACGCAAATGAGGCAGAAAGCGGCTGAGCATGAGGAGCATGACAGGAAGCTTGCTGATACATATGAGGAGCAGCTGCTTGAGCAAGCCGTACAGCTCGAGGAGCAGAACAAACAGCTTGCCCGGCAATATGAGGAAAAAGCTAAGCTGGATGCAGCTGAGGCTGAAGAACAGTCGAAACGACTTGTTGAGCAGTATGAGGAGCAGCTGCTTGAGCAAGCCGTACAGCTCGAGGAGCAGAACAAACAGCTTGTCCGGCAATATGAGGAAAAAGCTAAGCAGGATGCAGCTGAGGCTGAGGAACAGTCGAAACGACTTGTTGAGCAGTATGAGGAGCAGCTCCTTGAGCAGGCTGTACAGAACGAAGAGGAGAATAAACGGCTTGCTCGCGAGTATGAGGAGCAATTGAAGCTGAAAGCGGCTGAATACGAAGTCCGCAGCAAGGAGCTTGTTGATCGATATGAGGAGCAGCTTCTTGAGCAGGCTGTTCAATACGAGGAGCAGAACAAACAGCTCGCCGGTGAGTATGAAGAGCAATCAAAGGCATTTGCCGTTCAGCAGGCAGCGCGTTCCGAGCAGCTGGTCGACCAATACGAGGAGCGTTACATTGCGCTGGCGGCTATGCAGGAAGAAGAACGGAAGCAACTGGCTGAGGAGCGCGAGGAGCTTCTGCAGCAATTGGCGTCTGAGCATGACGAGCATGTGAAGCAGCTGACTGCGAATCACGAGGAGCTGCTTCTGCAGCAGCAGCATGACTATGAGACGATGCTTCAGAAGCTGCAAGCACAGCTCGACAAAATCGAACAAATTGCAGCTTCCGCCGCGGATAGCGAGCAAACCTACAAGGCAGAGCTGGAGAATCAGAAGGTTAGAGAGCAGGAGCTGACCGAGCAGCTCGAGTGGATAGCTGCTCGCGAGCGTATTGCGACGCAGCAGCTGGAAGCGGCAGCGGCCCGTGAAAAGGAGCTGGGCATACAGCTTCAGGAGCAGCAGGAATTCGCGGAGCTGACAGCATCTGAAGCCAGCCGCCTTGAGCAAGAGAAGAAAATGCAGGAAACAGAGGAAAGCTTAATGCGTGAGCGGCTTGAGCAAGCGATGCAAGAAGCAGCCGCAGCATTCGAGTTGAAGGAAGAGCTGAGCGAGCGTGCGACCAGGCTTGCAAGGGAGAGAGAAGAAGCAGCGCGCAAGGCAGAGCAGCTTGCGAATGAGCGTGATCAGGCAGCCAGCGCATTAGAGTCGCTCTCTTATGAGCGCGATGAGGCTACGCGCTCCGCGGAGAGGCTGGCGGAGGATCATGCTGACTTGCTAGAGCAGCATCACAAGCTGAAGAATGAATATTCGAAGCTGCAAACCGAATATAACGAATGGATTGAGCTCATCGAGCATAGCTAGCGCGCAATTATAAAAAAAACCGCTGTAACGAGCAAGGCAAACGCCTGGCTTGTTACAGCGGTTTTTTGTTGATCCGTTTTGCTTGGCATGGCATTAACCGTATGAAACGATTGTCCCCGTAGGGCCGCCCGCCGGAAGGCTGGCTAAACGAATCAGGTCGGGCGTGACAATGGCCGGATCTTTGCCGGTTGCATGCATTTCAGTGCGAAGCGTTCCCGGGTTATACAGGTTAGCAAGTATGCCGTGCTCATGCTCCTCGCCCGCGAGCGTGCGCGTTAGCGATTCAAGACCAGCCTTGGCCGCGCTATAAGCTGCGTAGCCGCCTGCCCCGTTCCATGACAGTCCAGAGGTTATATTAATAATTCGTCCGTATTTTGCTTTGCGCATGACCGGAAGTACGGCCTTCGTAAGCAGAAAAGGTCCTGTTAAATTCGTTGAAATTTGGTTTTGCCACTCGTCGGAGGTCAGCTCAAGCACAGTACCGGATTCGAACACGGCGGCGTTATTCAGTATAATATCGATTCGGCCCAAATGCGCGATTACTGCTGATACGGCATCCAGCACCTGCTGCTCCTCGGAAACATCCGTTTGCAGAATCAGGGCTTCCTTTTGCGACTTTGCTTTAACGAGCGCAGCGGTTTCCTCTAATTTTTCCATTCGCCTTCCAAGCAGCACGACATCCGCACCTGAGGCCGCAAAAGAGATCGATGCTGCGCGCCCAAGTCCCGTACCAGCTCCGCTAATAATGGCGACTCGATTTTGTAGGATACCCATCACGATTCCTCCATTCGCTGTTCGTTTTGTGAATATCTTATCAGAGGGAGATCGTAAGGGGAAGAGGGTCAGCCATCAGGCTTTTTTAGTCAAAAGGTAAATAAAAATGATATATGCTAAAAATAAAATGATATGTATCTTGGCTATAAAAAAAGGCTGATCTGAAGGTGTAAATCGACCTTCAGATCAGCCTTGCCGCGCTATCGCGTAATCGTTATTCAACCACAAGCGTTGCTTTCATTTCGCGGTGTCCCGCGCCGCAAGGAACCATACATACCATTTCGTAGCTTCCTGGCTCGCTGATGCTGACTGGGACTGTTTTGCCGTTAGCAACTTCGTAATCCGTATTCTTAATCTGCAAACCGTGCATACCGTCAACAGAATCAAGCTTTAGATTAATTGTTTCTCCAGCTTTGATTTTATATTCCTTCTGATCGAACTTCCAGTTAGATGCTGTGATTACAAGATCCGAGGATGCTGCTCCGCTGTCTGCGGTAGTTGTGCTGGCTTCCTTGTTGTCTTCTTTTGTAGTGTTCGCGCCGCATGCGGCAATAACGAATACTAGGCATAATGCGCTTGCGAATAGTAACCATTTTTTCATGTGCAGTGCTTCCCCTTTCAAATATCCGGCTTTGCTTGCTTAGCCGAGTCCTATATATTGTAACTTAACTTCCCATTAAAAACAGTGACTGCATATGTCAAACTATTGAAGAAGCTGTGAATTTACTATGAAGAAAACCAAGGTAATGCAGCAAGAAGCCCTTGATCGCCTTCTTCAGGTTATCAAGGGCTTTCGTCTTTCATTGCTGGAGCATTTATTAATCGCGATCGCGTCTGCCTGCTTCATACGGGGTGCTGACCGGAATGAAGAGGTCGATGATCCCGATAACTAAAGCAGCCAATATCGCGCCGAGCAGCGTAACGTTTACGCCTCCGACAATAAACTGAGCGATCCATATGACGGCTGCGCTGGCGATAAAGCCAACGATACCGCGACCGAAGGGCGTAACCCTTTTGCCAAATATACCTTCAATAATCCAGCCAAGCGCGGCGATAACAAGAGCGAGAAAAAAGGCGCTCCAGAAGCCACCGACGCTAAACTCGGGAACAATAAACCCGACAAGCATTAACACAAGCGCAGCTACAATAAATCGTACCACATGTCCCAAAAAAGTCATTGCACAAACCCTCCTTAAGTTTTACGAAGGAAACTGTCAGGCAGTTTCTTTTCGTCATGTATTGCGAAAATTACATCGTAAGACGGCTCGTTCGTTTATATTGTGACCAACTGTGCATCATTTATGTATGAACCGTGGCTCGAATTCGTGCATCAGCGTCGCGGTTCGGCTATAATAGTAAGGCGAGAGGAGTGTTATTTGTTGGACACTAAAATTTTGACGACACTTGAATTTCCTAAAATCATACATAGATTGTCGCAGCATGCGGCTACGTCGCTCGGTAAGGCAATAGCGGAGTCGCTTCAGCCTGTTACAGACTTGGAAGCGGTTAAGAAAATTTTGCAGGCTACCGATGAAGCCTATACGGCTGACCGGCTGAAAGGCAGCGCGCCGTTTGGAGGCGTCGTTGACATAACCGCGCCGCTTCACCGCGCGCGTATCGGCGGGACGCTTAATCCAGAGGAGTTGCTAAACATTGCGGCCACTTCCCGCGGCGGGCGTCGTGTTAAGAAGCACATCAGTGTTTTGCATGAAGATAATCCTATTCCAATGCTGCATGATATTGCCGAACAGATTAGCGAGCATAAGCAGCTGGAGGATGCGATTTTTGAATGTATTGACGATCAAGCCGAGGTCATGGACAGCGCGAGCGCCGCTTTAGCCTCGATTAGACGCGAGCTGCGGAACGGGGAATCGCGCATTCGCGAGAAGATGGATCAAATGATCCGTTCATCTTCCGTACAAAAAATGCTGCAGGACTCCATCGTAACGCTGCGCAACGACAGGTATGTTATTCCGGTTAAGCAGGAATACCGATCTCATTTTGGCGGTATCGTGCATGATCAATCGGGATCCGGCGCAACGCTGTTCATCGAGCCGGAAGCGATTGTTGCAATGAACAATAAGCTGCGGGAGCTGAAAGCAGGCGAGCTGCGGGAAATCGAGAAAATATTGCAGAAGCTTACCGCTTTGGCATCGGATTACGTTGAGGATCTCATTTTCAACTTGGATTTGCTCGGGCAAATTGATTTTGCTTATGCAAAGGCACGCCTTGCCCACGGCATGAAAGCTACGCTGCCGCGCATGAATGACAGAGGCTTTCTCAAGCTAAAGCGGGGCCGTCATCCGCTCATTTCCGCTGACCTGGTTGTTCCCATCGACGTAGAGCTGGGCAATCAATATACTGCGATTATCGTTACGGGCCCGAATACGGGCGGTAAAACCGTATCCTTAAAAACAATTGGGCTGCTCAGCTTAATGGCGATGTCGGGTTTATTTGTGCCGGCTGAGGACGGAAGCCAGCTATGTGTCTTTGATGCGATCTATGCGGATATCGGCGATGAGCAAAGCATTGAGCAAAGCTTAAGCACGTTCTCCAGCCATTTGAAGAACATCATTCGCATTCTTGGCACGATGACCTCCAAAAGCTTAGTGCTGCTGGATGAGCTCGGTGCAGGAACGGATCCAGCCGAAGGCTCAGCGCTTGCCATAGCAATACTTGAGCATGTGCATGCAATGGAAAGCCGCATCGTAGCAACTACGCATTATAGCGAGCTTAAAGCATATGCTTATAATCGAAAAGGCGTAATTAATGCGAGCATGGAATTTGATGTTGCGACACTCAGTCCAACCTATCGTTTGCTTGTCGGCGTGCCGGGCCGCAGTAACGCGTTTGCGATTGCGGAGCGGCTAGGCCTTGCACGATCGATTATCGAGCATGCAAGAGGCGAGGTAAGCGAAGAAGACCAACGGGTCGAGAATATGATTGCCTCGCTTGAAGAGAACCGGTTAGGCGCAGAAACGGAACGCCAAACGGCGGAAACGCTTCGCCGCGAGATGGAGACGCTCAGAACGCGCCATGAGGCCGAGCGATTGCGGTTCGAGGAACAAAAGGAAAAGCTCTTGCTCAAAGCACAGGATGAGGCGCGTGAGGCTGTCGCGAAAGCAAAGCGCGAAGCTGAGCAAATTATTACAGATTTACGCAAGCTTGCCATGGAAGAGGGCGCATCGGTCAAGGAGCATAAGCTTATTGAAGCGCGCCGCAAGCTGGATGAAGCAGCGCCGGAGCAGTTGAAGACCAAACGGGGCGGCACGAAAACTGCGGCAAAAACGGCAAAGATTGAAGCCGGCGACGAAGTAACGGTGTACAGCTTGAATCAAAAGGGCACCGTCGTGGAAATTCACGGCACGGATGCTACGGTTCAGCTTGGCATTATGAAAATGAAGGTAGCGCTGGATGATTTGGAGCTGATTAAAGGAGCATCATCCGCAAAAACGCAGCAGCCGAAGCAGGCAGCAAGCCTTAAACGCTCCAAAGAAGAGAATTTCAAAATGGAGCTTGATCTCCGCGGCGAAAATTTGGAAGAAGCGATTCTCGAAGTCGATCGGTTTCTGGACGAAGCCTTTTTGTCAGGCTTAGCGCAAGTTGCAATTATCCACGGAAAAGGTACGGGAGTGCTCCGGACAGGGATACAGCAATACTTGCGTAAACACAGCCACGTAAAAAGCTTTAGGCTCGGAAATTATGGCGAGGGCGGCGTAGGCGTGACAGTTGCAGAGCTAAAATAGCACGCAGCCGCCGCACCAAGGAGATCACAAGGTGATGGGGGGATCGTTGAATGAGTAATGAAGTCGACAAGCTGCTTAGCAATCCGTATGCTGCCTCACTCGTTTATGTATCGGTTACCGTGTTGTCTCTTATTGTATTTTTATCCTGTTTTGAGCTCGTAACGAGATATAAATGCTGGAGCGAGATCAAGAAAGGGAATGTTGCCGTTGCTATGGCGACAAGCGGTAAAATTTTCGGGATATGTAATATTTTTAGATTCTCGATTGAATCCAATGATTCGGTTTATCAAAGCCTGATTTGGGGCGCTTTCGGTTTTATCATTTTGATGGCCGCTTATTTTTTATTCGAATTTCTAACGCCTGTATTCCGAATTGACGATGAAATTGCCCGCGATAATCGCGCGGTAGGGCTCATTGCGATGATTATTTCGGTATCGCTGTCCTATGTCATCGGAGCAACGGTCATTATTTAATCCGGAGGAAGTTATTTTGAAATATTTATGGAGAGTTTTGGTCGTCGTCGCTATTTTATTTTTTGCATTTGGTGTCGTTTATTTAATGAACCATTAGAGGAGAAGACAAACAATGGAAGAGCATTTGATTTGCCCTTGGTGTTTAACGGAAATCGTATGGGATGAAGAGATCGGTCCGGAGTCGCATTGTCCGCATTGCGATAATGAACTCAGTGCCTATCGTACGATAGAGCTTGGTTATGATGAAGAAGAAGTAGAAGCTGACGAGCATGAAAGAGCAGTTCAGGCCTTAAAAATCAATGATTCACATCGAGCAGCGAAGCAATCCGGCACCGCATCCCAGCAGGATGAATGGTCAGAGGATGAGCTGGAAGAAGAGGCGGAGGAAGACTATTCCGATGATCCGAACCATAAACGCTGGCTGGAGCAGGGCGATGGTTACCGAAGTGCCGATACTTCGCGGTTTGCTGTAGAAGAGACTGTGCAGCGCGTCCTTGATGATCAGGATGAAGTGCCGGAATGTCCGGTATGCCGCTCCTATATGGTTGAGGCAGGGGAGCAGCGGTTTGGCGAGCAGCAATTTGAGTCTAGAATTGCGCCATCACTCGGCGGACCGGTACTAACGACTCCCTTTAAGCTGCTGCTTTACGTTTGCCCTGCTTGCTACCACACGTCCTCTTTGCTAAGCCAGAGCGACCGGGAGCAAATGCTCAAACGTTTAACGCCAAACGAGTAGACGCATTGGATAAATTGGACGGGCATGGGCTGCTGTCAAAAAGGGAACCTTACAAAACGTAATTCTGATAAGTGAAGGATAGACAGGCTTAGAAGCCTTGCTCTATCCTGAGGCAGGAGGAATCGTTTTGGCAAAAACCTTGGATCGACAAGCTGTTCTATTGCTCTTGGTACAAGCTCTTTACGGCGTTGCGAATGCGCTGTCCGGGACATTCGTTCCGGTCTATTTGTGGAAAGCAAGCCAGTCTTATACATTGATCGGATGGTTCACGATGGGGCATTATGTCATGAGCGGATTAACCTTCTATGTTGCTGGCAAATGGGTGAAAGAGCATAACAAAATGAACAGCCTGCGGGTTGGGATTATTTTATCAGGCATTTTTTATTGCACCGTTCTGCTTTTGGGTACGCAGGCAAAAGTATATTACTTGCCGCTCGGCATTTTGAACGGGATTGCGCTTGGTTTTTTTTGGATAGCTTTCAACGTTGTTTATTTTGAAGTAACCGATCCGGATAACCGTGATCGCTATAACGGCTGGGCGGGCTTGCTGGGTTCGGCCGCTGGAATTGTAGCGCCTTGGGTTTCAGGCTTGCTCATTACATCGATGCAGGGAGAAAAGGGTTATCGGCTTATTTTCACGATATCACTCGTTATTTTCTCGATCAGCGTAGTTTTGAGTTTCTGGCTGAAGAAGCGGCATGCCGAAGGCATTTACAATTGGAAGCATGGCATACAGCAGCTCATGCAGAAAGGGAATCCTTGGCGCCGCATGTTTCCCGCTATTGCGGCGCAAGGCGTGCGTGAAGGGGTCTTTATGTTTCTGGTCGGCCTTACGGTTTACTTGGCCACTCAAAACGAAAGCAAGCTGGGGACCTTCTCGCTCATAACCTCGCTCGTTGCCTTAATCAGCTTCTGGATTGTTGGTAAAATGCTTAAAAAAAACAATCGCAAGCTGGCGATGCTGATTGGTGTCATTATGATTGCGGTCGTTATTTTACCGCTGTTTTGGAAGGTTACCTATACGACGCTGCTGATGTTCGGCATAGGAACATCACTTTTCATGCCGCTCTACATTATACCGATGACCTCCAGAGTATTTGACTTAATCGGGCAATCCGAAGAAAGCGCCCGGGAGCGGGAGGAGTTTATCGTCCTTCGCGAGGCAGGACTCGTGCTGGGAAGAGTCATTGGTTTGTCGTCCTATCTCATTGTGCTGCCGCTGAATCATTCCACGGTTGCGATTACATGGCTGCTATTTTCAGTAGGAATCGTTCCGATAGCAGGCTGGTGGTTTATTAGGCCGTTTTTGGCAGAGCAGCAGGCTTAACAAGGACAGGAAGGAGGACAAGAGATGCCAAGAATCGTTACAGATATTACGCAGTTAATCGGAAATACTCCGGTCGTTAGGCTGAACCGGCTTCCGGAGGAAGGCAGCGCCGAAGTATGCGTCAAGCTTGAGCGCTTTAACCCAAGCGGAAGCGTAAAGGATCGAGCAGCATTCTCGCTCATAAACGACGCAGAGAAGCGAGGCTTAATCAAGCCCGGCGATACGATTATTGAACCGACGAGCGGCAATACCGGAATTGGACTAGCTATGAATGCAGCAGCCAGAGGTTACAAGATGATTTTGATTATGCCTGACAATATGACTGCCGAGCGTATAAAGCTGCTTCAGGCATACGGTGCTGAGGTTGTATTGACGCCAGCAGCGGAGAGAATGCCAGGAGCCATCCGCAAGGCGGAGGAGCTTCGGAAACAGCATCCAGGCAGCTATATTCCCAATCAATTCGAAAATCATGCAAATCCGGAAATTCACAGATTGACGACTGCGATCGAAATTATGGAGCAAGTAGACAGGAAGCTTGATGCCTTTGTCGCTACCGCGGGCACCGGCGGTACGATAACCGGTACAGGAGAGGCGCTTAAGGAAGCATTGCCGCAATTATATGTAGCGGTTGTAGAGCCCCAAGGCTCGCCTGTATTATCAGGCGGTGCACCTGGACCGCATAAGCTAGTCGGAACGAGCCCGGGATTTGTGCCTGCCATCCTCAATACGTCCATCTATGACGAAATTATTCAAGTATCCGATGAGCATGCCTTGACGACGATGCGAGCGCTCGCCACCAAGGAAGGATTACTTCTTGGTCCGTCATCAGGTGCTTCTGTTTGGGCAGCCATGCAAATCGCAAAGCGGCTGGGAATTGGTAAGCGGGTACTATGCATCGCTCCGGATACGGGTGAGCGTTATATGAGCATGGATATATTTTGAACAGGCTGCGGGGAGTGGTTAAACCCACTCCCGCAGCGAATGCTGTAATAATTCTCGCCTTTCCTCAATATACGTGTGAATAAAGGACGGCTCCGACAAAAAGGTATCATAGCTTGCCTTGCGGGTATAATCGCCGCGAATGGCGGGCGACAGCCTTTCATGCATGCTGGAAATAACAGGTTTCAGCTTTTCTGCAGTAAAAGCGGATTGCAGTAACCTTTTGATGATAGATCTATATTTTCGACGGCAAGCTGGAAAAGTAAAGAGCTTCTTTGTCAAAGTATTATAGCCTTGCAGCCTAACGAGATCGCTGCCGCATGGTTTACCGTAACAATTTCGCCCCCAGGTTCCCTCGTAATCCCATGGAATAATACGATATTTGCCGCTTGCACTATGCTCATACAGGGCGTAGTTTTGATCAAACCCATCATAATTCCCCGTTAATACGGCACCGGCAAGCCATAATAGATATTGAGAAACATCAAGTCGCCTGACGGTGTGTGCTCCCAGCTTCTTACCAGACATTTGATTCAAATTACGCACGAATGATACAAGCCTGCTCTTGGTCCCCGTTTTTCCCTTCATCAGTTCGTAGCCATCGAATAGCGAGGTCTTCTTAGCCTTGGAGACAGGGTCTATTAGGCTGAAATCGGCGCTGTCATTGACGGCGTATAGAAGTGATCGGTATCCAATCCCTCTTTTCGCGAAAAAAAGCTTATCGACCGCTTCAATTTCCAAATACACGCCTTGCGGATTACCATTTATGATCAGCCAGAAGTGATTCGTTTGAGGTGAAGGTACTCCTATTTCATTAAAGAAGTAAAAGGAAAGCGCGTTTCGCATCATTGACGGGTCATCGTATTCAGCATTCCAATGCAGCGTTTTGCCGTTTTTAAGCCGAACTTCGTAAGATTTTTTGGAGTAGTTACGCGTATGACCTCCCCGCAAACCAAATTCCGCTTTATAGGTTTCACCGTCCGTCTCGAGCTCAGCGGGCTTGAAGGAACGCCCCCAGGCGTTGCCCTTAATTTCTTGAAAGTCTGAATCATTTATGCGAATCGTACGCACAGGCAAGGTTTCAGCAGCCATCTAACCATCTCCCGAGGCAAAAGATAAAGCCTACCGTTAGACGATAGGCTTTTGATCTTATTACCGTATTCGGCTTATGCCCAGATGGTCACAGCTATTTAGGGAAGCTTGATTTCCCATACAAAGCTGGGTTGTTGGTCGGATCCTTCAAGCTGTAAGAATTCTGAATAATTAAAAGGAGTGCTGCCTTCCGATAAGCTGCCGTTCGTTTGATTGCCGCCAGTAAGGATTCCTCCGGAGCGATTGCCGCTAGTAAGATTACCTGCAGAAAGATTACCTGCAGAAAGATTACCGCCGGCTACATTCCCTTGCGTGCGATTCCCTTGAGAAACCGTACCATTCGAACGGCTGCCGCTCTTAAGCTCTTCTACTTTGTTGCTAGCTTTTGCGTTTTGCTTTTGCTTGCGTTTTTTATTTTGGGCCAATTCATTGCCTCCTATTATAAGGATACTTTTGAAGCTACTATAACCTATGTACAGACCCTACTACTCGTAACGGGTAGTTGCTCATTCTTTTAAGAAATAGATACTAATCTAGGACCACTACTATAGGGGATACTTTATAATTATAATTCTTATCTGAATTGATATATACGACAATAGCCTAATCCCTCCTGCACAATGACGGGGGATCAGGCTATTGTTGTTTACGGGGTTATTGGTCGTTTCCCAATGAGTCTATCAGCAGAGATGACTTATTCTACTAGCTATCCAACCATTCAATCGTTACCGTGAATTTATTGCCCCCGAGGTCAGATTTAAGACTATATTTATATTCCATGTCAATATCGGGAAGTTCAACTTTTTTGCCCCGGACAACAAGAGTATCCGCTTCAATCTGATCTGCCAGTCTTTTTAGCAATTGGGCAAATTGGAAGCTTCTTCCTACGAATTCTTCTTCTAGCTTCATGAATAACACCCCGTTCTTAATTAATTTGCAATACCTTTTGAAGAACCGGAAGTGCTTCCAGATCAAATTGGTATCCTTTTAGAAGCTTCTTCACTTCACCCTGCTCTCCTTTTTTGAATGGGTTTTTAACATAGCCATAATACTTGTGAGGAAAGAGCAAATCGATATAAAGAATTTGTTTCTGTCCTGGAGTGAGCGGGAGAATAGATTCGTAACAGTTAATCAAATGTTCTAATTCTTCGGGATTCCAGCCCAGCTCTTCCATACGCTTCGTAATTAACTTACGCACATCCCGCAATGGGATATCATAAGTCAGATTATCAAGGTCTAGAACGTACACTCCTTTGTCCGTTTGCAGCGCATTCCCTTTTCCGTAATCCTGATGGCACAAATAACCGTATTCTCCGATAGAATGGATCCATTCTGAATAACAGGAGCTCTGTAATAGCTGGAGAGCTTGTTCAGCTCTGCCGATCATTTCATCGACTGTCTGCACATAAATCTGATGGAACTCCGAAGTTTTCTTTTCTGCGTCACTCTTCCATTGCTTGAGCTCCTCAATCATTTTCGAGTAATGATCCGGCCATACCCCCATGCGGTCATAAGTTTCGCAATCATCTGGCGGAATAAATCCTACAGAATCTTGATGGAATTGGGCTAACCCTTTTAGGCCTGTATATAGATGCTCAGGGTTTTTATCCATTTCCAAATCGCTTCCATCAATCCAGCTGTATAGCACGAGTGCGTATCCTTCATGAACAAAAAAGAGCTCTCCGTCCTTCGTTGGAATAATGCTGCAAACCAGAGCGCCCTTCGCATATAGGTATGCTTGTGCTGCTGTAGTGAACTTGACAATCGGAATGGACTTTCTGATTCGCTTTAAGCAAACCGTTCCTATAGATGTTTCAAGCTTCCAAACGGTTTTTATTCCTCCGCCTTGAATAACTTTTATTTCGGTGACCGTAATATGAGGGTAATTCTCATTCATAAGATTTTTTCCTAAAATAAGGTCTTCATTATTCGTGTTTTCCATGATTCACCACCTCATCCAGATGTAAAAGAGAAGCTTGAAGAACTGTATTTTTGCTTAATTCTGTAGCGATCATCTCATTTAACCGTTCTATATGCTTAGCAACCGTCCATTTTTCTTCTCTTTTTTCGTAAAATTTGGATACCTGACCATAAACCAAATGAGGAAATTGAATATCGGCCGCAAGAATTAGAAGCTGTTCTTTCGTTAAAGGGTTTACAGCCTGATAGGCCTTCAGCATAGTGAGCATGAGCTGGAGATCCCAAACCGGACGTTTCTTCATCACTTTGTTAATAATTTTTCTCAAATCCCGAACTGGAAGATCAACAGTCAAAGAATCCATATCATAAACGTACAAATGGCCGTCATCACCAACCGCTAAATTGCCTGCAGCATAATCTTGGTGGCATAATGTTTTGGTTACTTGGGTTTCTTCTACCCATTGATCAAAATAGGAATGGCCCAGCATGGACAGCGATGCTTCACATTGCTTTAAGAAAGCATCAGCATTTATCAGAAATAGCTGATCAAACTCACTTTTATCCGCCAAAAGGGATTTTTGCTCTTTCCATGCCAAAAGGCTCGCGTATCTTCTTTGCAGGTCGGATTTCCACTCTGTCAATAGAAACGAAGGGAACGCTCCTGTCGGTGACTCTATCCCTTTTGAAGCCTTATGGAAGGATGCCATTCCTCCAAGAATCATTTCAAGCTCATCCTCTTGCTCATATTCCGGCGTTCTTCCATAGACAGCTTCAAAGATAACGAAGTATTCATTATCCACTTTGACGAAGCCTTCGCCTGAGTTCGATTTGTATACACCTGGTGTATGAATTCCGTTTTCTCTCAAATAATCAATAGCATGAATCATAAATGCAATATGACTTTCATCGAAGGGCACTTTTTTTATGATGACTTGACCAAGGTTCGTTTGAGCCGACCAGACAGCTTTTTTTCCCTTATAGGATAAAAGGTAAATCTGCTCAGCTTCTAGTGGATATTGAGCGAGTACCTTCTTAACGACTTCCGAAAATGTTGTATCCATACTGACACCTCCGCTGCTTTCAAGATTTATTTCTTAGCATTGCTCTGAGATATAGATTGATCAGCCGTTTAGCGGCATGCTCGAACCCATGGTTACCTTCAACGCATACTCTGCCCGCCTTAGCCAAGGTTAGAGCTTCTGCCGGATTGGATAGAAGAAATACGATTGAATCTGCAAAGGCTTGCGGGCTTGTATAATCCTCGATAACAATACCATTTTTAAGATGCTTAATAATTTCAGCGTTTCCTCCCCGGTTGGTAGTAATGATAGGAAGCCCCGCGCCCATTGCCTCATAGTGCACTCTTGCTAAAGGCTCCTGCCATTGGGAGCTGCATACAAAAATATCCCCGATTAAAAAGTGGGAAGGAATTTCACTTGGCGGGACGAAGCCAGTAAAGATAACACGTTCCGCTCCCAGCTCTTCAGCCAGCTGACGGATTTTGGACCCGTATTCATCTATCCGTTCATCGTGAAACCATTTGCTTCCTACAATGACCAGCACCGCATCACTATGCTTTTGAATCACCTGCTGCATAGCTCGTATGAGAATATCCGGTCCTTTAACTTGACTTAAACGCCCTACGAATAAAACCACTTTTTTGTTTATTACTCCGTATTTTTCACGCAGCTCCTTCCTAAGGAGCTGCGCTCCGTCGTCCCACACCGGTATATACTTTTTTAAATTAATGCCTGAATACACCGTCTTTACTTTGCGTTTGGCGGAAGGGAACCGCGCTGTTACGGTTTGTCCGATGTAATCGCTTATTGTCATCATTTTATCGACGGCCTTGATCGTCAATAAGCCCATTTCATCCGAAATTTTTTTTTCATGGAACATTTCGTTATGAAGGCTGACAACAAACCGGCTATCCGGCATCGCAGCTTTATACACAAGAAGATAACGAGGGCGGTTGAAGACATGGATAACATCATAAAACATCTTATCGGCCTGTCTTCGGGATAACTCTTTGGCAACATGGAAAACGTAGTCTTCTTTCGGCAAACGAACGTATTCCACGCCTTTGACTACTTCTCTTTCAGGAAGCTCCGGATCTGTAATGCAAAAAATGGTAAGCTCGTGCTTGCCTCCAATATGAGGGGTAACACCATCAATTAAAATTTGAATGGCCCCTCCTCGAATTGGGGGGACGGTAAGCATTTCGGTACAAATAAATGCGATCTTCAATGTTCTCACCTCAATCTTATGCGTATTTCCGTTACTTCTTAATTGCATCACACAGTAAATACCATGTAACCCCTCCCCTATATGATAGATTTGCAAAATGGTCTACTTATTTTTTCCTGCTACTTTAAAGTATGATTCATTTTTTTAAGAGGAACGGCGAATCTACTAATCTATTAATCTACATTCCCATAGCATGCGAAATGATCAACGGATACAGATAATTAATAGAAATTTTTCACTTACAAAACCATCATATGTCTAGTAACGAAGAATAGAGTTTCATCATATGTTGTTAGTAGCTTATTAGAGGAGGAGTTACGTATATGTCTGAGGAAGAAAAAGAAAAAA
Organism: Paenibacillus sp. 01T443; assembly: GCF_056398325.1. Classification (NCBI taxonomy): domain Bacteria; kingdom Bacillati; phylum Bacillota; class Bacilli; order Caryophanales; family Paenibacillaceae; genus Paenibacillus; species Paenibacillus sp. 01T443. The sequence continues at coordinate 70,593 of NZ_JBFTPE010000002.1, read as the reverse complement.
GCAGTACTGGTAATAGAAGCAAAGGCGAGAAAAGCAAAGGTGACAAAAGCAAAGGCGAGAAAAGCAAAGGTGACAAAAGCAAAGGTAACAAAAGCAAAGGTGACAAAAGCAGAGGTGACAAAAGCAAAGGTAATAAAAGTAAAGGGAATAAAAATAGAAATGTTCAACAAGATAACGGCTATTACTGGTGCGGTCAATATTACAGATATTATCATCCATGCGGTTATTTTTATAATGACTGCTGGTGCGGTGATCGAGGCAGGGACTATGATTCAAACTCGGATGACGATGTAGAGTAGTTTTATATATTTGATTACGAAAGCAGCTTATTTCTCATTTGAGGAAGGGGCTGCTTTTTGTTTTATTTTTAAAACCCGGCCAGATTAAAGGAAAAAAATACAGCCCGTCGCATTAACGACGGACTGCTTCTTCTAAACATGTTAAGCGTTACCATTTTTCTTGCCCATTTGTTATATGGACTTATTTCTCAAAAATGCACGGCGTTGGATGTTGATGTATTCGCGTTCTATGCTAATGTCATACCACTTCTCTTTGAATAGATAGCCGTGTACACTGCTGGAATTGCACATTTCGTTTAAGGCATCTGTTAATTGAATTTCTCCCTTTTCATCTGCTTTCAATTGTTCGAGTAGAGTAAATATTTCTGGCGTTAGTACATATCTCCCCATGATACCGTGGCGGGAAGGAGGGTTAGTCTTTGGCTTTTCTACTATCGTTCGAAGCTTGTAAATCTGCGATTCGATGCGTTTACCGGCTACGACGCCATAGTTTTGAAGCAGCTTCGGTTCTACGGTTTGTAGACCGATAATGGAGCCTTTATACTGCTCGTACAATTTGATTAAGGCTAATAACGGAGAGGGCTCAGTCAAGCTTACCTGATCCGGCAGCATAACGACGAAAGGATCGTCGCCAACAAAGGATTTACTCAATTGTATGGCATGACCGAGCCCCAGTGCCTCCGGTTGACGAATATATTGTATATTTACTTTGGGAGGCTCAATTTTTTCGATATGCTGTTCCTGGTGTTGTTTGGATAAATGACACTCCAGCTCAATGGAGCGATCAAAATAATTCATAATTTCCGTCTTATTGCGCGATAAGATGATTAAAATCTCCTGAATGCCTGCATTCATCGCTTCAGACACAACATAGTCTATCGCTGGCCGTCCGTTAATTGGGAATAGTTCCTTAGGAACCACTTTAGTAGCAGGTAAATTCCGAGTCCCAAAGCCGGCAGCGGGTATAACTGCTTTTAATACCAAATCTATCACCTCATTAAGTATTGGTTTTCTTGTAATCATTACTAGTATATAAAGAAATATACGTTTGAAGCTTGTACGATTCCAAAAAAAGGCATTTGTACATGCCTATTTTAATAGTTAAGCATTTATAATTTATTACTTATAAATGTGCTTATATATCTCAGCGAAACGACTGCTTTTGCTGCTAAAAGTTGGCCAGCCGTTTACGCTTGTAGAGTTGATTTGTATTTCATAGTGCAATGGCCGACACACTTATTCATTGATCACTAATATAATAGATTATTAGATTTTGAGGGGATGGTTCTATGAATATTTGTATTGTGGGGGCGGGATATGTCGGTCTCACGACTGCGGCAGTCTTAGCGAATATCGGGCATACCGTATTTTGTACGGATCGTGATATGGATAAGATTAACAAGCTTAGGAAAGGAATCGTTCCCATCTACGAGCCGGGATTAACTGAAATGATCACTCTGGGGCAGGAGGAAGGCAGATTATTTTTCGCTGCAAACGTGAAGCGGCATATGATGAACTGTCCGGTCATCATGATAGCAGTAGGTACACCCTCCGCCAAAAATGGCAGCGCGGATATGAAGTATATTCGCAGCGTCATAAAGGATTTGTCACTAGTCATACGTTCCCCTAAGACGATTATTATGAAAAGCACAGTTCCCCCGGGAACTGCGGATTGGATGGATACCCTTCTTCAAGAGTGCGGAGTAAGCCTTGATTTGTTCGAGCTTGCGTCAAATCCCGAATTTCTGCGGGAAGGCTCCGCGATTGAAGATACGATTCATCCTGACCGAATTGTTATTGGTGCGAAAAAGAAAGAAACGGCGCTAAAGGTGAAAGAGCTTTACAACGCTATAGAGACAAAGTTTTTATTGACCGGTCGCAGGGAAGCAGAATTAATCAAATATGCATCCAATGCCTTTCTGGCAACGAAAATATCTTTCATTAATGAAATATCACGAGTTTGCGATGCATTCAACGCCGATATCACGGAAGTCGCTCAAGGCATCGGAATGGATGATCGAATCGGTCCAAAATTTTTACAAGCGGGACTAGGTTATGGAGGCTCCTGTTTTCCAAAAGATGTTAATGCACTGAGCTATTCGGCATCATCCAAAGATGTTGAATTGGAACTGCTGGAGGCTGTTAAGAAAATTAATCGTTCACAACTGGAAATTTACATGAATAAACTAAACCACAAACTAGGGAAAAACAGGGGTCATGTACGGATCGCTGTATGGGGAGCGACTTTCAAAGAAAACACCGATGATATCCGATATTCTCAAGCGATTGCTTTTATGAAGAAGCTAACGAAACAAGGGTATCAAGTCTATGCATACGATCCGCTCGTTTCCCCGCCGATTCAATCCGTCGTATGGTGCTCCGACAAATATGAAGCCGTAGAACAAGCGGATGCGCTGGTCATAGCAACGGGCTGGCCGGAACTAATTGATGCCGATTGGGGCCGAGTGAAGCTATTGATGAAGCGAAATATCATATTGGATGGGCGTAACTGTCTGGACAAAATAACGATGGAAGCGTATGGGTTTGAGCTCGCAGGGGTTGGACGGCCATGAAAATCGTAGTAACTGGAGCAGCAGGCTTTATTGGTTCGCATCTTTGTCAATTTTTATTGGAGAAAGGGAAGCACGATGTAGTTGGGATCGATGCGTTCGTTCGTGACGAGTTGAAAATAATTGGATCCAAAAACATGGAGACCTTCCTTTCTCACCCAAGATTTACTATGATTTCGAAGGATTTACTGCATATCGATTGGAGTGAAATACTAAAAGATGTTGATATTGTCTACCATTTAGCGGGTATACCTGGAGTCCGGTCTAGCTGGGGGCATGATTTTCGCAAATATGCAGATACGAATATACTCGCCACTCAGCAACTGCTAGAAGCGTGCAGCATTAGCGGTATTAAAAAATTTGTGTTTGCATCTACCTCTTCCGTTTATGGAGAAAAAACAGGGAAAGTGTCGGAAGATACTAGCACAGATCCGCTTTCGCCTTATGGTGTAAGCAAATTAACAGGCGAGCAATTATGCCGTGTATATTGGAAAAACAATGGTGTTCCGATTGTAATCTTACGTTTCTTCACCGTTTATGGTCCTCGTCAACGAGCGGATATGGCTTTTCATCGCTTTATTAAACAAATGATAGCGAATGAACCTATTACGCTAATCGGAGACGGTTCGCAGTCAAGAGATTTTACGTATATAAGCGACTGTATTGAAGCGACCGCAGCCGTTGTAAATAAACCTTCTTTGATCGGAGAAACGATCAACATAGGAGGTAAAGAACGGTCTACTATTATCAGTGTCATAAGCACGCTAGAGAATTTAACAGGAAAAAAAGCGGTTATCGAGAACCTCGGATCCATGCGTGGAGAGCCTATGCATACATGGGCTGATATTTCGAAAGCAACCCGCCTTTTGGAATATAATCCAAAAATAAGTTTGACGGAAGGCTTAACAGAAGAGCTTTCCTATTTCAAGAAATTTTATACATGATGGGAGGCTGTCTCGGCATGAGACTGGCATTCATATGTACAGAGAAACTACCATCCCCAGCCATAAAGGGTGGAGCAATTCAAATGATGATGGATGGTGTATCTCCAATACTCGTCCGCAAGCATAAATTAACGATTTATTCGATAACGGATGAGTCCTTGCCAGACAAAGAGGTTCGAAACGGCATCCAATATATTAGGTTCCCTAGAGAACGGTATGTAGAAGAAGTTTCACGTTCACTTAAGGAACAGGTATATGACGTTGTTCATGTTTTTAACCGACCGGTAAACGTCATTCCTTATAAAGCAGCGTCTCCCAAAAGTCGGTTTGTAGTAAGCCTTCATAACGAGATGTTTGATAAGAGCAAAATTTCCGATAACACAGCTCACCTATGCGTACAGTACGTCCACAAAATAACAACCGTCAGTAAATATATTAAAAAGACCGTAACAGACCGTATTCCCGGAGCGATGAGTAAAGTTGAACCGATCTATTCGGGCTTTGATCCTAAAAGTTATTACCCGATTTGGACTCCTCGTGGAAGAGAGGTACGGGAACAATTACGAAACCAATACGGAGTCAGTAATAAAAAAGTCATATTGTTTGTCGGACGACTCAGCGTAAAAAAGGGTCCTCACTTGCTCATTCAGTCCATGAGCCGCGTGCTGGATCAGCATCCGGACGCCGTTCTTGTCATTGTAGGCGGAAAATGGTTTAGCGACAACGCCGTGGACAGTTATGGGAAGTGGTTGTTGAAATTAGCTGAGCCCTATCGAAACCGGGTTATATTCACAAAATTTATTCCGGCAAATGAAATCCAAAATTATTTTTCGATGGCCGACGTATTTGTGTGCAGCTCTCAATGGCAAGAGCCTTTGGCGCGCGTTCATTATGAAGCAATGGCAGCAGGTATTCCGGTTATTACAACCGATCGAGGCGGAAATTCCGAGGTTATTAGCCATAAGATTAACGGTTATATAGTCCGTGATTATACAAGTGCATCTTCGTTTGCCGATGCGATCAATTACATGCTCACTAACAAAAAAGAGGCGTCAGCTATGGCTCTAAAGGGCAGGCAGCTCGTAGACAGCAATTATACATTCGAGCATGTTGCACAGCGATTAAATAAAATCTATATGGGAGCTTTTTCGAGTGCGCCGACTCCTTTATCCCGTCTATCTGTATCCAGAAAGGGAGCAGCGCGCCTGCTTCGTTCCCGTATAAAAAGGAAACTCTTGCCCATTCGAAAAAAGCTGCTGTAAGGAGGTAGAAAGCGTTTATGACAGAGAATGTGAATGTCATTATGTCTCAGTATCCTCTCCGAGTGGTGAGCGCCAAACTTATTGCTGACAAAGGGAAAAAAGCGGCATGGACGATTGTCACAAACGAAGGTATAAAAATATTAAAAAAATCACCTGCAACCAAAAAAAGGCTTCTCTTTCTTATCCAGGCCGTGAAGCATATGCAAAAAAATGGAGCACCGATTCCCGCTATGGTTAAAACACGGACGGGTACGGAATTTTCAGAGGACAGCAGCGGTAATTGTTATGTCCTCTCTGAAGCCGTGCAAGGTACTTCTCCTACGTATGAAACGGCAGATCTCCTTACTATCATGAAAGAGCTCGGTAGGTTCCATTTGGCTTCAAGAGGGTTTCAATCCAATTACACGACGAATGAAAGAGAGCATCTCGGTGGATGGAAGCAAAGCTACGAGCGGTATATTGAGCGATTGGAAAGCTTTAAGGAGATGGCGAAAAGCAGTAACAATGAATTCGAGAAATTATATTTCCTTCATGCGAATCGCTTCATCGACCAAGGGAAAGAAGCGCTAAAATGGATCCAAAGCAAGTACTACACGAATTGGGTTAGCAAAGTTGCTTTGCAAAAAAATCTATGTCATCAGGATTTTGCGGCAGCTAATTTAATTAAAACGAGTAAAGGTTTAGTCGTCATTGATATGGATTCGTTAACCTATGATTTGCCGGCAAGAGACATTCGGAAAATATTCAACAAAGTGATGAAGAAACATGGCTGGAACACTTCGAGAGCCGCGTTAATGCTCCGAGCCTACCGAGAGGTTCATCCTCTAAGCGACGAAGAATGCCAAATCGTTTATGCCGATCTTATATTTCCTCATTTATTTTATGGTTTAACGAGCAAATACTTTAATAAACGAGCCGAATGGAATCGGCCTTCGACGCTTCAGAAGTTAAAGAATTTGATTGCTTCCGATCATGATCGTCAAAAAATGCTGTCGTCATGGCAAACCATCATTAGACAATCGTGATCATCATTTGTGAATGGCGGATGCTTTTCTTTTCAAGGACCTTTCTATGGAAGGTCTTTTTTTGTTATCTAGAAAAAAAGATAATAAGATGCATTTTGATGAGCGTAACGGGAAACATTATTTTGTAAGGAAGTGATTGGTAATGAAAATAAAGCCATTCGGTATATTACCCACGATGTTTATGATGATTTTGTCAGTGGGTCTCGTCAACCATGTGCTCGTTGTTCCGTTGCTGCTGGATGCCGCGAGAAGAGACGCTTGGATTTCCGTGCTAGCAGAGCTTGTGATTATACTGCCTTGGGCCGTGTTTCCGATATACGGGATCTTAAAGCGAATGGACGGGAAACCCGTCGACAAATGGCTTTATGGCTATTTTCCTCGCTTGCTGGCCTTACTCATATTAGGGATACTATTATTTGTTCAATTATGCACAGCACTTGAGACGCTGATTATGACGGCCTCATGGACCGCAACCACTTATTTGCCGAATACCCCCTCGATTGTGGTCTGCGCGGTATTCCTTGGATTATGCTTATTTGCTTCCATCTCAGGGCTTCGGGCGATTGCCTACGTAAGCTGCATTTTATTGCCGTTTGTCGTGCTGCTCGGTGATTTTGTCATGTCTGCAAATATGCCTCATAAGGATTACCATTACTTATTGCCGATGTTTGAGAATGGGTTGAATCCCGTATTATACGGTATTTTGTTTACGCTAACCTCTTCTTGCGAGCTGTTTGGACTCCTGTTCATCCAGCATCATATCAAAGGGAAGTTCAAACGGTGGCATTTTATTATTCTCGTCATGTTTTTGGCATTGTTAACACTTGGGCCCGTAATGGGGGCTATCTCGGAATTTGGTCCCGCGGAAGCCGAGAAGATGCGTTACCCGGCTTTCTCGCAATGGCGGCTGGTCTCGATTGGCAAATACTTCGAGCATGTTGATTTTTTTGCGATTTTTCAATGGATGTCCGGGGCGCTTGTCCGATTAGCTGTTTCGATTCATATCTTGTCTGAGTTTGGGCCTATGCGGCGTTTGAAAAGAAAATGGATTTCACCGACCGCCATCGGTTTGTTCATTTTAATTGTCTCGAGCTTCGGCATTAACCATATGCTTCAATTCAAACATCTTTTGGCCATTTATTTTCAATACGTTGGGCTAATTATTTTTGCGGTAATCAGCATCCTTTGGCTTATATCCTCGTTTAAGAGGGAAACAGACAAAAACAAGCGTATTGTCATAAGCGGCTCTGAGGAGGCAGAGCAGTCATGAACCACGTAGACCGATATGAAGGTCATGAACAACAAGGCAGCAGCGATATGACGTTACAGCAATTCAGATCCAATCTGAAGGGCTGCCATGACGTGATTGAATATGAGCTCACCTTAGACGTACACGGGCCTTTAAAGGTCATCTTGTTTTATTGCGAAGGATTAATCGATAATCAACAAATGCAATTAGGCCTGCTTCCGCAGTTGGAAAAATGGGCAGAGCAGCTCAACTCATTTCCAAAAGTGGACGAGACTGATATCCATAGGCCGAGCATGTTATTCAGCAGGATAAAACATGGGCCGAATGGAAGCAATTTGTATGCGCGGCTTTTTTCGGGCAGCGTTATTTTGTCGTTTGAAAATCTGGATGGATTATATGAGTTCGATATTGCGGATCAACCTGGCAGAAGCCCAGAGGAATCAACGATGGAGGTATCAGTAAGAGGGCCGCGTGACGGCTTTGTCGAGCAGCTGGCGACGAACGTCGCCTTAGTTCGCAAGCGGCTTCGAACGCCGGATATGCATGTGGAATATAATCGAATCGGCAGCGAGTCTTTAACGGAAATCGCTCTGATCTATATGGAGGGCATTGCTGAAGTTGAGCTTGTAAACGAAGCGAGAAGAAGGCTTAGTCGAATCGATATCCCTTCATTAAACGGGGGAAGCCAGCTGGAGGAGCTGTTGTCGGATCGCCGTTTATCCTTGTTTCCGCTTATCGAATATGTAGGACGCCCCGACTATGTCGTTCAGTCTCTGATGCAGGGCAAGGTAGCCATCTTAGTGGACGGCTCGCCGTCGGCCCTCATTGCGCCAGGAACCTTATTGCTGCTCATCAAATCGCCGGAGGATGCGCATTTACCGTATTACTATGTGTCGCTGGAGAGGCTCTTAAGAGTTGTCGGACTCGTGTTGGCCATGTGCCTGCCAGGCTTTTGGATTGCGCTGTCGGCATTCAATACGGATCAAATTCCGTTTACGCTGCTCGCGACGATAACCATTTCTAGAATCGGCTTACCGCTGTCCTCGACGATGGAAATGTTCATGATGCTCACCATGTTTGAGCTTTTCCGCGAGGCGGGAGTCAGGCTGCCGAGAGCGGTTGGACAAACGGTTTCGGTCGTTGGCGGATTAATTGTCGGGGATGCGGCGATTCGTGCGGGAATGACCTCCCCGACCATGCTTGTCATGGCCGCGGTTACCGCAGTGTCAACGTTTACGCTCGTCAATCAGTCTTTAAGCGGATCGGTGAGCATTATTCGTTACCTGATTCTTATTTGTTCATCGGTGCTTGGGATTTTTGGTTTTTTTGTAGGAACCTTCGCGGTCCTTATTTACTTATGCACGCTGGAATCCTTTGGACGTTCCTATCTAGAGCCGCTTGCGCCGCTGCGCTTCAAGCAATTGATACCTGCGCTGATGCAAATGCCCTGGAAGCTTCGAAGCGGAAGGAGGAATAAGTAATGGCTTCTGCATGGCTGACTAAGCGGCGCAATTTTGTTTGGAAAAGGGCGGCGTTAATCGGGTTGATGTTCAGCTCTTTGCTGCTTGAGGGCTGCTGGGATGAAATCAATTTAGAGGATGTGAGCTATATTTCATCCCTTGGTATTGATTACTCGGAAGGCCATTACGTCGTTTATGCCCAAATGATCAAATTTGGACTCATCGCAAAAACAGAAACTGTCCAGCCTGACCCAAATCCGGTGTGGATCGGTAAAGGCGAAGGCGATTCCATTCTGCTTGCGCTGAATGATTTAACCCAGTCAGGACAAGCCATACTTAGCCTGGAGCATTTGAAAACCGTTGTCGTGCAGGAGAGAGCCATGTTTAAAATGCGAGACATTATGGACGGGCTTAATCGTCAGCGGGCGTCGCGGTATACTTCATTGATATTCGGAACAAGAGGAACAATCGAGAATATTTTTACAACTGATACTTTTTTTGATCAATCACCCCTGAACAGCATTATGTATTCGCCAAACCCGCTTAACAGCCAAAGAAGTTTTATTCGTCCCTATGCGATGCAGCTCGCCGTGCAGACCTTAAAGGAACCGGCCATGACGACGACCTTACCCGCACTGACTGCAAATAAGGATTATTGGAAAAGAAAGAAGCAGCCGCTCAAGATTCAACTATATGATGGCATTTTTGTGTATAGAGAGCTTGATTATCTCGGTTTTATGACGGAATCAGACGCTTCGGGCTTGCGATGGGTCAATCCCTTGTTCCATCATTACTTATTTGAAGCGATTGGCAAGGAAGGCAGGGCGACCGTGGCGGTCGTATCATCTAAGAGTCAGGTGAAGGCAAGCATCAAAGACGGAGAGGCCGATTTTTCACTGCAGGTCAGTATGAAAGGCCAGGTTGATGAAATGCGCGGCACTTTGAGTGAGAACGAGCTGGTCGCATCGATGGAAGAACGGGTTAAACAGCAGATCGATGAAACCTATCGAAAGGGACAAGCCAAAGGCATGGATTTATTCCAGCTGGAGCATCATCTTTACCGTTATCACCTAGCGTATTGGAAGCAAAACTGCAAGGGGAAGGATTGGAGACCAAAACGTAATCAGCTGAAAATCCAGGTGAAATTTAATTTGGTCCATTCCGGAAATTTTGAACTCGGTGAAGGTACATAAATAAAGGAAATATAGCTCATAATACGTTTGGCACGAAAAAAATGGATTAGCATGCGAATAGCAAGCCAGTACCGAAATAAGGAGGATGACTTATGATTCAGCCAATGACAGCGAAAGAGCTGGAGTACATTGCAGACTCTATGTCCAACGAGGACTTGTTAATTAAGCAATGTGCAGCTTTAGTAGCAACAGGCACTACTCCGGCTCTAACCAATTTATGCTCGCAAATGATACAAACGCATCAACAGCATTATGATTCATTGCTGCATGCGATATCGCATCACCAGCAGATGGCTCCAACGCAGCCGCAGCAATAAGGATATCCAACTAACGCTTAGGAGGTAACACGCTATGTATCAGCAGCAACAAATGCAATCGATTTTGTCGGAAGAGGATTTGGCGAGCTCGATCCTGGCTGATTTAAAAAGAGTTGTTCGTGAATACGTCACGGCCGCAACGGAGTCAACCTGTCCGGATATTCGCCAGCTCTTCACGAAACTAACAGACAGCACTTTGGCGCTTCAGGGGCAGTTGTTCCAAGCGATGCAGCAAGCGAATATGTATAATGTTTCATCGCCGGCGCTCCGTCAAGAGCTTGATAAGCAAGCGAAGGAATATCAGCAAACAAAGCAAAAAACGAATCAGTTTTTGCAGCAAACGCTTGGCGGGCAGCAGCAGAGACAAACCATGTATACGCCGAATATGCATCAGCAGTCCGGCCAGCAGCAGAACGGTCAACCGTATTATATGTAAAGACCCCTTTGGGGTCTTTTTTATTTAAATCTTATATTTCACCGCGAAACGAGATTTTGCCGCCAAGGACGGCGTCAGCCGTTTACGCTTGTTCTTTTACATAGTAAGAACGGCAAGTTAACGATCAATAAGGCAAGTTTATTTACCCTTGATTGGGGGCCGGAAGCAGCTTTAATATAGGCTTCAGCCTTAGGCATTGATTGCACGGGATTCAAAAACGGTGTAAAATATTCTTTATAATCGCAGTCGTACTGGAAGGAGTTATACAATGACCGAATTACAGTTGAAAGTGCTTGAACTGCTGAAGGAAGACGCGCGAAGGGATGCAGAGTTGATCGCAACCATGCTGGCCGTACCGACCGAGGAAGTGAAGCAAGCGATCGCCGAGCTTGAGAACGACCATATCATCGTGAAATACGCAACAGTTGTGAACTGGAGCAAGATCGATGACCAAAAGGTAACAGCACTAATCGAGGTACAAATTACACCAGAACGCGGTCGCGGATTCGAAGGAATCGCCGAGCGCATTTATTTATATCCGGAGGTAAAATCGGTTTACTTGATGTCCGGTGCCTACGATTTGTTAGTTGAGGTTGAAGGGAAAAACTTAAAAGAGGTCGCCTCTTTTGTATCCAATAAATTATCGCCGATCGATGCGGTATTATCGACCAAAACATTTTTTATATTGAAAAAATACAAACAAGACGGCATTATCTTCGAGGAGCATGAAGGTGATCATCGATTGATGGTTTCGCCGTAAAAAAGGGTGATGGCAATGATTAAAGACGAAGAAAAACATCCCTCCACACCTGTGCGGCGTCAATCGATGGCCGATTATTTGTCCCCGCTCGTTCGGGACATTAAACCGTCGGGTATCCGTCGGTTTTTTGATTTGGTCAGCACGCGCAAGGACGTGATTACGCTAGGGGTCGGCGAGCCCGATTTTGTGACGCCATGGCATGTAAGAGAAGCCGCCGTTTACGCGCTGGAAACAGGCAAAACCCAATACACATCGAATGCAGGTATGCCTGAGCTGCGCGAAGCAATTGGTCAGTATTTAAATGATCAATTTGCCGTGGAGTATAATCCTGCAAACGAAATTTTGGTTACGGTTGGCGGCAGTGAAGCAATCGATCTTGCGCTGCGCGCTTTCATTGCGCCCGGTGATGAAATCTTGATTCCAGAGCCTTGTTATATTTCGTATTCGCCGATTACCGCGCTTACTGGCGGCAAGCCGGTAGGTATCGAAACCTTTGCCAAGGATGAGTTTAAGCTTAAGGCAGAAGCGCTGCAAGCGGTTATTACGCCGAAATCGAAAGTACTTATATTATGTTACCCAAGCAATCCGACTGGCGGAACCATGACCTATGAGGATTGGCTGCCGATCGCGAAGCTTGTGGAAGAAAACGATCTTATCGTAATCTCGGATGAGATATATGCCGAGCTTACTTACGGCTCGAAGCATGTAAGCTTTGCCGGTATGCCCGGCATGAAGGATCGAACGATCCTCGTCAGCGGCTTCTCCAAAGCTTTTGCCATGACAGGCTGGCGGATGGGCTATGCATGCGGCCATCCCGATCTTATTGCAGCGATGCTCAAAATTCACCAATATACGGTAATGTGCGCGCCAATCATGGCACAGTATGCGGCGCTTGAAGCGCTTCAGCATGGCTTGGAAGAGAAGGACCGTATGGTTGAGGCGTACAACCAGCGCCGACGCCTCGTCGTGAAGGGCTTTCGTGATATCGGGCTCGATTGTCATGAGCCGCAAGGGGCGTTTTACGCTTTCCCTTCGATCGTATCAACGGGCTTGACGAGCGAGCAATTCGCACAGCGACTGCTGGATGAAGCGAATGTAGCGGCGGTGCCGGGCGATGTATTTGGTCTCGGAGGCGAAGGCCATCTTCGCTGTTCTTATGCAACTTCCGTTACCAATCTAACCGAAGCTTTAGATCGAATTGGCGGTTTTGTAGAGCGCTTAAAGCAGCAAGGGTAACCAGGTACACGTTACTTCACTTTCACGAGCAGCAGGTCAGGAGAATATCCGGCCTGCTGTTTGCATGATTAACCAGTATTAGATGCATGAGGAGGCTGAGAAGGTTGAAATTATATACGAAAACGGGAGACAGCGGTCAGACATCCTTGATTGGCGGAAGGGTACGGAAGGACGACGCGCGTGTTGAGGCTTATGGCACGATTGATGAGCTCAATTGCTTTGTTGGCTTAGCAGCGGCAGAAGCGGATAAGCATGAGGAACTTGCGGAAATGTCGGCTTTGCTCATCGACATTGGGCAGGAGCTGTTCGACTGCGGTTCGGATCTTGCCTATGCTGTAGAGGGGGCACCTTTAAAAATCTCGGCAGAGCCGGCTGAACGGCTGGAAAATTGGATTGATCAATATGTTACAGAAGCGCCGGAAATTACGAAATTCATTTTGCCAGGCGGAAGTTCGGTTTCTGCGCAGCTGCATGTATGCAGAACGGTATGCCGCCGAGCAGAACGACGCGTTGTCACGCTTGCTGCCGAGCATCCCATTAACCAAGAGGTACTAACGTATTTAAACCGCTTGTCCGATTTTTTCTTCGCGGCTGCAAGAGTAGCCAATGCGAAGCTTGGCGTTCCGGATATTGAATATATTCGAAGCGCGGAAGTGTTCCGGAAACCAAAGAAATGACGGATCTTTTAGAGCAATTATATTATCGGCCGTTAGTCGCTGTGGTTCGCGACGCGGAGCATGGGAAAACGGTGCGAACCGTACTAGAGCGGCAGCTAGGCGTGTCGCGTAAGCTGTTGTCGCAGGTGAAGCTGACAGAGCATGGGCTTACGGTGAACGAAGTCCGTGCATATACAACCGCTCCCGTTGCCGCCGGCGATATTATACGCGTACGCATGGAGCGGGAGGTTTCCGAGGATATTTTGCCTCAACCTATCCCAATACAAATCGTTTTCGAAGACGAGGATCTTCTCATTATCAATAAGCCTGCAGGTATGATCGTCCATCCTACACACGGGCATTACACGGGCACGCTTGCAAACGGGGTCGTGTATCACTGGCAGGAAAAGGGGGAGCGTGTGCGCTTTAGGCCCGTTCACCGCCTTGATGAGGAAACCTCAGGATTGGTTGCGATTGCGAAAACATCTTATGTGCATCAACAGCTGTCAGAGCAAATGCAGGCGAACGGTTTTTTAAAGCTCTACCGCGCTTATGTTTACGGAAGCCCCGTGCCAGCGCAAGGCACAGTGGATGCGCCAATTGACCGGAATCAAGACCAGCCTCATATTCGAATAGTCACGCCTGAGGGCTATCCGTCTATTACTCATTATGAGACCATATCAAGCTTTGGATCTTCCACGGGCAAGGCAGCCGCGGCTGCCGTTCGCTTAAAGCTGGAAACGGGCAGGACGCATCAAATTCGCGTTCATATGAAGCATATAGGCTGTCCGCTTATCGGGGATAAGATGTACGGTCCTGAGGAAGGGTCAATTGATGACTGGGAAAGTACGGTCGGTCGTCAAGCGCTGCATGCTGAGATTCTTGGATTCACGCATCCGCTCACGAAAAAATGGATGGAATGGCAGGCATCACTGCCGCCTGAGCTTGAATTATTAGAGCAGAAGCTGTCGGAAGGATAGCGAATTGGTCACATACCTATTGGAGGATTCATCACGATGACAAAGCAAAAGCAATTAACCATCATTCAATATCCTAAATGCAGCACATGCAAAGCAGCGATTAAATCGCTAAAAAACAAAGGGAATGACGTCGTATCCCGCGATATCGTTGAACAAACGCCTACAGCCGAGGAGTTGAAGGTGATTGTTGCGAACAGCGGATTGGAACTGAAGAAATTTTTTAATACATCGGGCGAAGTTTATAGGGAGCTTGGCTTGAAGGACAAGCTGGCTTCTATGTCAGAAGATGAGAAATACGCGCTGCTTGCATCAAACGGAATGCTGATTAAGCGTCCAATCGTAACGGATGGACAAACCGTTACGGTAGGCTATAAGGAAGAGCAATACGAACAAGTTTGGAACAACGGAAAAGGGTGAATAAACGAATGTCGCAAACCAAATGGCGATCGAACAGGCTGTCGCAGTTAGGGTCATCGATTTTTGCAGAAGTCGCGGCGTGGAAGCGGTCAGCAGCAGAAAGCGGGCTTGATATTATCGACCTTGGCATCGGAAGCCCGGATCAGCCGCCTTCGCCGGCTGTCAGGCAAGCGCTTAGTGAGGCGGCTTTGCGCACGGATATGTATGCCTATCCAGCTACAAAAAGCGGCTTGCCCTTTCGTCAGCATGCGGCGGAATGGATGAAGCATCGTTTTAACGTGGAGCTTGATGCCGCCAGCGAGATTGTTACGCTGCTTGGTTCACAGGATGGACTAGCGCATCTGGCAATGGCGCTTTGCGATCCAGGAGATATGGCTCTGCTGCCTAATCCGGGTTATCCCATTTACGCAGGGTCATTAGCGCTTGCCGGGGTGGAAGCAGTTCTGATGCCGCTAAAGGAAGAAAACGGCTTTATGCCTGATCTGGATGCTATTTCTGATGCGGATTGGGACAGAGCTACCTTTATTTTGCTCAATTATCCGAACAACCCTATCTCAGCGGTAGCAGACGTTGCATTTTTCGAGAGGCTCATAGATAAGGCTCGTCGTCACGGCGTATTAGTCGTACATGATCTTGCTTACTCGGAAATGGGCTTTGACGGCTGCGAGCCGCCAAGTATATTAGAGGTTCCGGGTGCGCTTGACCAAGCGGTTGAATTTCATTCCTTATCCAAGAGCTTTAATATGGCTGGCTGCAGAATAGGCTTTTTGGCCGGGAATCAGGCTGCGGTCGGCGCGCTTCGTGAGCTAAAAGCCAATATCGATTACGGTGTGTTCGATCCCGTTCAAGAGGCTGGCATAGCGGCCTTGAAGGAAGCGATTGCTGGCGCGGAGCTGCCAAAGACCGGAAAGCTTTACGAGCAGAGACGTAACACATTTATTGAAGCGCTTCGTGCTGAAGGGTGGCAGGTTCCAGCGCCAAAGGCAACCATGTTTGTATGGGCGCAGCTGCCTCCGATGCAATGGTCGCAGGACGAACCTTGGACATCAAGACGGATTTCCCAGGAAATGCTGCGGCAAACCGGAGTTGTTGTCGTTCCAGGGGAAGCCTTCGGCTCCGAAGGCGAAGGTTATGTGCGGATAGCGCTTGTCGAAGACGAAGAACGATTGAAAGAAGCGGCGAAAAGGATTGGAAACTTTATTCGCGGGCAATAAAGAGGTTAATGAGTGAGAGAGGGGTTATTAAAATATGAGTGAGCAGCGTTTGCTTTTAGTTGATGGCATGGCGATTTTATTTCGGGCATATTTTGCAACATCATTCGGAGGTAGCGTTCGTAAAACGAGCGCAGGCGTACCGGTAAACGCCGTGCATGGATTTGTTCGTTATTTCATGGACGCGATCAACACCTTTAATCCAACGCATGTGGCTTGCTGCTGGGATATGGGAAGCACCACATTCCGGACTGAGCAGTATGACGGCTACAAATCGAATCGTCCTGCCGCACCGGAGGATTTGGTGCCGCAGTTTGATCTTGTAAAAGACGTTGTCGCGAGCTTCAATGTACCGAACATAGGCATTGCGGGATATGAAGCGGATGACTGTATCGGAACCTTGGCTGCAGCACTGAAGGATCAAGCGCAAATTTTTGTCGTGACGGGCGATCATGATATGCTTCAACTGGTGGATGAACGTGTGTCGGTTGCCATCATGAAGAAGGGAATCGGCAACTATATGGTGTACACGCCAGAGACCTTAATGGAAGAACGCCAGCTAACACCGATTCAAATTATCGATATCAAAGGTCTCATGGGCGACACCAGCGATAACTATCCCGGTGTAAAAGGGATCGGCGAGAAGACGGCTCATAAGCTGATTCAAGAGCATGGCTCTATCGAGGGTCTTCTGGCAAATTTAGAGGCAGTGTCCAAAACGATTCGTGCTAAAATCGAAGCGGATCTGGCTATGCTTCATTTGTCCCGCGATTTGGCTACGATCCGCTGTGATGTGCCGGTATCGGCAGAGCTTGAGGGCTGCTGCTGGGCATATGACCGCGACAGCGTCCTGCGGAAGTTTGAGGAGCTGGAGTTTAAGAGCTTGGTTGCTCTTATCGGATAATTAATGGAGATCTCCTTACGCATGTACCAAGCGTGGTGAGGAGATCTTTTTAAAGTGATGTTGTGAAAATAGTAACGAATATTCTTTGACAGGAATATTCCATAAAGTGTATATTTGTATTATAAGTTAACGATCAGTTCATAGGGAGCCGAAGGGTTTGGCATTTCCTTAGGTACAGGCGTTTTCTAACACCAAAGAATGCGGTATAAAATATTTGTTTTTTCGAATTGAGTTGAGGTTATGAAAGAGACGATTTTTAACGCTCTCGCGGAGCCGAATCGGCTGCATATTGTCGAACTCCTGCGTAATGGTCCGCTATCCGTGGGGGAAATTGCTGATCAACTCGGACTTAACCAGCCGCAAACCTCTAAGCATCTTCGCGTACTTAGTGAATCTGGACTTGTTGAAGTTAAGCCAAGCGCGAATCGACGCTTTTATCAGCTCCGAACGCAGCCGCTGATTGAGCTGGATGATTGGCTTGAGTCCTTCCGCCGCATCTGGGAGGAGAGGTTCGATAATCTGGATGATTATTTACGCAAGCTGCAGGCACAGGAGAAGCTGTCGGGAGATAAGGAATAAAAAGGTCGATGGGTATTGGGCAACGCTAAAAGAATATAAGTAACCTATATAAAAAGCTAAAAACGCCGAAAATGCTGATTTTCGGTGTTTTTAGCTTTAGTAATTAAAACTTGGGATGGATGTTGTTAATGATAAGAATTGAATTTTACATTGACGTGTTCATTATAAAGAACTACTATTAAAGTATGGTCTCGTATAGATCATAAAATTGTTTGATTTTGCTGGGGTAGGCTTTTTTTTTGATATAGTGTTCTTTATTGAGAATTTAACTGGATGGTATGTTTTTTAGTAATTTAATCATATTTAAAATATTAGCTGTTTTATGGAGGTTAGAATGTTTCCAAAAGTAAGTGTAATTGTACCTGTATATAATTGTGAAAAATTCATTTCCAAATGTTTAGAGAGCATATTGAGTCAAACGTACTCCAACATTGAAATAATTTTTGTAAATGATGGATCTGTTGATCGTAGTGAAGAGATCGTATTTGAGTATAGAGAAAAAGATAAAAGAATATTGTACTTTTATCAAGAAAATAATGGTCCATCTGAAGCTAGAAATAAGGGAATTCTGGAGTCAACAGGAGATTTCTTAGTATTTATTGATTCTGACGATACTGTTGATAAATATTACATCGAATTGTTATTAAGCAAAATGATTAGTACTGGATCTGACTTAGTTTGTTGTGGTTATAAGGATATATCCAAGTACGGGGTACTTAACTATACGGATTTTGATTTTGATGAGGTTGTTTCCAAACATTCATTTATGAATATGGTGTGTAAGGGAACAGGAGGAGTTCTGTGGAGTAAAATTTATAAAAAAGAAATAATACTTAAAAATAATATTAAGATGGACAAAAATATTTTTATGTCTGAGGATTTAATATTTGTATTACAGTATGCGGTTCACTGCAATTCCTTCGCTGCAATAAAAGGGCACCTGTATCACTATAATAGACTTAATGAAAACAGCATAAGTTCTAATATATCAATTGATTATCTGCAAAATAATATTAATGTTTGCATGCATATTGAAAAAATATTTAATTCTGTCGAATTCCATGAAAATATAACAAAAGAGATCATTACGAAACGGATTCAAGATATAGTCATTAACTTAGTGGAGCAGCAGAGTATAAATTTCAAAGCATTAGGCATGAAAAATGCCATAGGTAATGTAAAACAAATTTTATCAATGCAATATGTAGGGAAATACTCAGGAGATTTTTCAAGCAATAATATTTTTTATAAACCATATATATTTTTAGTGAAAAATAAATTTATTAGGCTAAGTATTATTTATGGAAGTTATTTATATAAATTGAAAGGATATAAACAGAAAATAAAAGAAAAAGTGGTGAGTACGTGAAGAAAAAGCTATTGTTTGTTATCGATTCCTTATCTATAGGCGGTGCAGAAAAAAGCTTAGTTTCACTATTGAATTTGATTGAACCTTCAAAATACGAAATAGATTTATTGTTATTTAAAAGAGGAGAAGATCTTGAAAGATACCTCCCTAAGCATATAAATATTTTACCTGTGCCTGAATATTTTAGATTTCTTAATCATGAAAAATTCGCAGCAGCCAAAAACATTACATATTCATATTATAAAATTAAAACTTCATTAAATTTGAGGTTAAATAAGTATGCAAAAAAAACATTACATAGCGAGCAAGTGGTGTATAAAAACTTAGCTAGAATAATATACCCCATTGAGAGTATGTATGATGTAGCAATCGCTTATAGTCAAGGAATGCCTACCTATTTTGTTGCAAGTAAAGTCAAGGCATCAAAGAAACTAGCCTGGATTAATACAGACTATGTAAATACACTTTACGATAAAGAATTGGATTATGAATCGTATAAGAACATTACTAAAATAATAGCTGTTTCTCAGCACACGAAAGAATCAGTAATGAAGATTAGAACTGACTATGACGACAAGATCGATATCGTATTTGATATTGTTAATCCCAATTTAATCAACACGATGTCGGAAGAAGTTGAAATTAAAGAATTTGATAAGACAGTCATAAATATATTAACTGTTGGCAGGCTAGTTTCTGCAAAATCGTATGAAAGTGCTATTGGGGTTGCGCGTTTATTGAAAGATTCGGGATATAGGTTCAAATGGTTTGTAATCGGCGAGGGTCCAGAGAGAAAAAAACTTCAGGAATTAATAGTGGAGAATGATTTATTAGATAGTTTTTTCTTGCTTGGGAAGAGGCTGAATCCCTATCCATATATGAAAAATTG
The DNA here is from genome assembly GCF_056398325.1 of Paenibacillus sp. 01T443. Taxonomy (NCBI): domain Bacteria; kingdom Bacillati; phylum Bacillota; class Bacilli; order Caryophanales; family Paenibacillaceae; genus Paenibacillus; species Paenibacillus sp. 01T443. The sequence goes on along the minus strand of NZ_JBFTPE010000002.1, from coordinate 50,837 downwards.
CGATATATATGTTCAAACTTCAATAAAAGAAGGTTTTGGACTAACTGTTTGTGAAGCGAAAATATTGAAAAGGCCTATTGTATGCTCAAATTTTCATACAGCAAAAGAAATCATAAATAATAACATCGATGGACTAATCGTAGAGCATAATAAAAATAGTATATTCAATGGAATCAAAAAGTATTTAGATGATTCGAACTTTAGAGAAGAGATCGTTAAGCAGTTGAATATTGAAGAACCGTATAATTCAATTAATCAATTAAATAAATTTTACCAATTAATAGAAAATTAAAGAGCGGTGATAATGATATGAAAAAAATCTTTGTAGACATATACTTGGCATTTAATTTAGGTGATGATTTGTTTTTAGATATCCTAGCAAGAAAATATCCAAACTGTGAATTTACGCTTAATTATGTGGGAAGTAATTATGATGAATTTATATCTCAATACGAGAATCTTAATAGGCGTAAATACACGATTTTTAACAAGATCGGCCAGCGTTTGAATGTTATTGATTATTTAAATAATTATGAAAGAATAGCAAAAGAACATGATGCGCTTATTTTTATAGGCGGCTCCATATTTAGAGAAGAGGAATACCATCGATCTTTATACAAGGATAGAATGAATCTTGTCAAGGAGTTTAAGGACAGGAATAAAGCTGTTTTTATATTAGGTGCTAACTTTGGCCCCTTCACGACCGAACAATTCTTTAGTGACTATCTTGAGTTTTTTAAGCAATGTGATGATGTTTGTTTTAGGGATTTGTATTCATATAACTTATTTAAAAACTTGTCACAAGTTAGATACGCACCAGATATTGTTTTTCAAATGGATATGGAAAGATATAAAGGATCAGCAATAAAAAATCGAGTTGGCTTCTCAATAATCGATGTAAGACATAAAAAAGGACTATCTGAGTACTACGATAGCTATATAAAAAGTACAGTGAAATCAATAGAGCTGCTAACGGACAAAGGTTATGAATGTTATTTAATGTCCTTCTGTGAAGAAGAAGGCGATCTCGAAATCATAAACATTATAAAATCATCACTTACAACAAGCACGTTGGAAAAAATTGAAATATATGATTATAAAGGGGATATAGATGAAGCCATTCGACTAATTGCTTCATTCGAATTGCTCGTTGCGGCAAGATTTCATGCGAATATTATCGCTTTGTTATTGGAAATTGGTTTGATGCCTGTAGTGTATAGCAAAAAAACAAGTGAAATGCTTGGAGACATAAACATGGATAAGGTCTTAATAAATATGAATGAACTCCATTTACAATATGATGAAAGCACGATAAAAAGTTCTTTTAATAACAAAACAGACCTCGCTTCGATCTCAAATGATGCTAAAAATCAATTTAAAAAGCTAAATGAGTTTATAGAATATCAAAGTCAGTATTTGGAGAGAGTATGAAGAAAAAAGTAGTGTTTATGTCAATAAATATGAATGTAGGCGGAACAGAAAAGGCACTTCTCAATATGCTTTCAGAGATCCCAAAAGACAAGTATGATATTACGCTTCTTTTGTTGGAAGAGTATGGAGAGTTTCTAAATCATATACCAAGAGGAGTTCGTGTTGAATATTTAGAAGGCTATAAAAAGATAAAAAACACGCTAAATCAACCACCCAAAATATCCGTCTGGGAGCTTGCTAAAAGAGGACGCTTAATAAATGCGGTTAAACTAGCATTCATTTACACACTATCTAAGATTACGAGTGATAAGCGTATATTCTTTAAGTATATTTTATCTGGTTTTCCAAAACTGAATGATGAATATGATCTTGCAGTAGCGTATGCCGGTCCAATGGATTTCATAAGCTACTTTGTCGTGAATAAAATCAAATCAATAAATAAAATTCAATGGATACATTTCGACATTACGAAAATTGGTTTTGATCAAAGCTTTGCGTTAAAAATATATAGTCGATTTAATAAAATATTTGTTGTATCAAATGAAGGAAGAAGCAAGCTAGTCGATTTTGTGCCCGTTCTAAGGGAGAAGACGGATGTCTTCTCCAATATAATATCTTCACAATTAATTAATGCCCAAAGCAAAGAGGGGACAGGATTTAAAGATAATTTTGATGGTTTAAGAATATTAACCGTGGGTAGATTATCATTTGAAAAAGGCCAAGATATAGCTATTCGAGTATTACAGAGATTAATCAAAGAAGGTTATAAAGTTAGATGGTATTGTATCGGAGATGGGAGTTATCGAACGAAATATGAGAAATTAGTCCAGGATTATAATTTAGAAGAGGAATTTATATTTATGGGTTCTGATCCCAATCCTTATTCATACATAGAACAGTGCGATATATATGTACAGCCATCAAGACACGAAGGTTATTGCATAACTCTTGCCGAAGCCAGATGCTTGAAAAAACCGATAATAACGACTGATTTTACAGGTGCAAAAGAACAGATCAAACATGAAGAAACAGGCTTAGTTGTCAGCATAGATGAAAATGAGATTTATAATGCGGTGATAAAGTTGATACATAATCGTGTGTTAGGTAATACATTTTCTGCTAACTTATCTAAAGAAACCTTCAACACGACACGTGATATGGAGAAAATTTATGCACTAATTTAGTTTTTGCTTCGTGATTGTATAGCTGCTAGAAAACCAAGTCAGATTTTAGAGAGGATGTATGATGAGGACCAAACATACAATAAATAATATTTCGATAAGTATATTCTCACAAGTAATAATTGCTATTCTGGGGTTCATCGCTAGAAAGGTATTTTTAGATAGTCTAGGAACATCTTATTTAGGAATTAACGGGTTATTGACGAATGTTTTATCGTTGTTGGTTTTAATTGAAGGCGGAATTGCAACTAGCATTGTATACAATATGTATAAACCTTTGGCTGAGGAGAATAAAGAGAAGGTATTAGCTTTACTTCAATTGTATAAGAAAGCCTATTATGTACTTGCAATCATTACGCTTTTTTTGAGCATCGGTCTTTATCCTCTTCTTGGTCATCTCATGAAAGACGGAGAGCAAATAGCGCATATCGAAATTATTTATTCCATTTTTGTTGTAAAAAATGTAATCTCATATTTTAACGCTCACAAGAAGTCTCTCATATACGCAGACCAAAGAGGTTATGTTCTGACCAAAGTTAATTTGTTATTTCAAATTACGACAATTATATCAAGAATATTAGTATTAGTTATCACTCAAAATTACCTATTATACTTAGTATTAGAGCTGCTTTTATTTGCAATAGAAAATATTGTTAATGGGCAAATTGTTAATAAAAGATATCCATATATTAAAACAAAAGAAAAATATAGCATTGATAAAGAAACGAAAAACAAAATCATTAAAAACGTGAAAGCCATGTTTTTTCATAATGCAGGTGGTTATTTAGTTTTTGGTACTGATAACATTTTAATTTCCTCTTTTTTCAGCGTAGCAATAGTAGGGCTATACTCCAATTATACAATGATAACGCAGCAATTATCTGCATTGGTGAATCCGATCTTAGCAGGAATTGGAGCTAGCGTAGGGAATCTCATCGCAACAGAAAATGAGGATAAGACATATTCCATTTTTAAAATTTCATATTTCATAAACTTTTGGATTTACTCTTTTTGTGCGATCTTCTTATATAACTTATTAGAGCCGTTTATAAGCTGGTGGTTAGGTGAAGAGTACTTATTAAGCAAATTAACCTTTGGTATTATTTTATTGAATTTTTATTTGTATGGCATGCGTATGGCAATTGGAACCTTTAAGAACAAGGCGGGATTATTTGTACAGGATAAGTATGCAACATTAATAGAAGGCTTGATAAACATAATATCTTCTTTGATACTTGTGAAGTTCTTTGGGTTAGCTGGAATATTTATGGGAACGACTTTAAGTACAGTTGCAGTGGTTTTTTGGATTCAGCCTTATTTAGTGTATAAGCTTGTATTTAAAAGATCGGTTTGGTCTTATTTTAGGGATTATGGCTATTTCTTGATATTAACTGTTGTGACATGCTTTATTACGACAATTGTATGTAATTATATTGTCATTGGGGATAGTTTCATATCGTTGATTTACAGAGGGATTATATGTTTAATTGTTCCTAACATTATATATCTTGCGGTATTTTTTAAGAATCAAGAATTTCAATACATAAAAGGAGTCATTCTCAATTTAACTTTAGGCCTAAAGCTAAAGGTGTTTTCTAAAATATAAGATTGAATTGTTTTTTTATTATTTTCAAAGGGGACAAAAGAACCAACAGCTAAATGGACTAAAGCAGCGTAGTCCACTTAGCTGCCGGTTCTTTTTATATAATTTCTTATTAGATATTAAAAGAGCAAAGGATTTTTTTATACAAGAAGGGTGAAAAATAAATAAATGGAGGGGACCTCGATGAATAAAGAACGTGTAAGTGTTGTTGTACCTATATATAATGCAGGTAAAAAACTTGAAAAGTGCATCACTTCAATTTTATCACAAACATTCACAAATTTTGAATTAATATTAGTGAACGATGGCTCCCCAGATAATAGCTTGGAAATCTGTGAGAAATACAGAGATAGGGACTCAAGAATTATTTTGATAAACAAAAAAAACGAAGGTAGTGTAATTGCTCGTGAAACTGGCCTTAGAGCATCTACCTCTGATTATATAATGTTTGTAGATGCAGACGATTGGGTGGATAAAAACATTATAAAGTTCCTTTATAACGAATCAATAATTAATAATGCAGACATATCCGTTTGCAATACTTATAAGGTGGTAGGCAATGGAAAGCTAATCAAGAGAAGAACACAAAGTATTTTTTTTGAAAGTGACAAAGTTTACACAAAAGAAGATGTGAAAAAAAACTTAGTAACATCATACTTCCATGGACATTCTTTTCCAGCATCTTTATTTGCCAAACTTTACAAAAGAGATCTGCTTTTAACTTCAGGAAGTTATCTGAACAGAATTCACTATTTGGGAGATGATCTATTCTATAATTTAGAAGTGTTTCTAAAAGCAGATCGTGTTAAAGTTGTTAACTATCCATTGTACTACTATAGGATAGGCGGATTGACTAGCAAATACATGCCGTATTTATTCGACGATATGACGAGTGGATACCAAATACAAAAAGAAGTTATTAATGAACATTTCAGTGATTCTCAAATACATCTGAATGGCATCAGTGTTATGCTGCTAAATACATTCAAAACATGCATACAAAACTTGTTTCAGGGAAGTTTGTCAAACAAGGAAATCAGAGAAAAAATTTTTGAGTATACTTCGAATGACAATGTAATTAATTGTCTCTCGAATGAGGCTTCTATTAAGTGCTTTTCAGAAGATTATTTAAGCGGTATCAGAAATAGTAATGTGGATTATCTTTATCAATTAGGATATTCTATGCATATAAAAAGCAAATTAAAAAAATATTTCACAGAAATAATTTCTAAAATTTCTTAGAATGAATTTACTGTATTCGTTAAGCTAGATGGAAATCGGTCCGAATTTTTTAAACACAGCTAAAACATCAACATACACCCAAATTATATTACCATCAGCAGCTTCACCATTTTTATGTGATGGAGGAGTTGAACCACTAGTTCCAGTTACTTTAGATTTATAAACTTTTCCATTTGCATTAACCAAGCTATTAGCTGTATAAGTGTTATTAGCAACCCATGGAGTAACATTGGCTGTGCCAGCGGTGGTACAAACCCACCCAACAAATCCGCCTGGCGTAGGAGAAGTGTTGTAGATCAATTGCCCAAGATTATAAGTTCCAAAGGTAGGTTCCGTTATAGCACCAGCAGGATGAAAAGCTTCTCCAAGAATGATTTTTTCTAATTGTACATTAACATTGCTCGTAAAAATAATATCTGAATTAATTTTGATGTTATTTTCTGCAATAATTAATGTCTTTGGTATCGGTAATGTTGTTCCATTCTTTCTATATACCCCTTCGATAGTAATAGTCCCTTTAGTGTTAATCCCTGTATTATTCTTAGTAACAATTGTATTGTTAGAAAGAAATAAATAATTTTCAGTAAACACTCTTAATGCAAATAAGGAACCTAAGGAGGTTACTTGCCCGATAACTTCTAGGTTGTTATTTATAATGTCAATTCTGGGTATCGAGAGGAAAGAAACTCCTTGCCCTCTAGCTTCATGAGTGTAAAGTGAGTAAGGTGCATCCCAAACTATTTTATTATTTTTAAAGATATGAGTACTATATCCCTTATCCAAGGCTAGCTTATCACTACCAATATCACCTCCGTCAAATCGGAATGATTGGTTTTTAAATGTTGAATTTTCAACTCTCATGCTTTCTGATACCATCATTCGACTGTAGTTAATAGTAGTCCCTGTGTGGATAAACTCACAATCTTCTACAATCAAATTCTTTGTCCCAAAATAAGTTCCACCACTCGTTTCATTGGTTAAAAATTTTACATTTGAGAGGATAGCGTTATCCGTTACGCCGTAACTAACATTTGAAATTCCCTTGGCTCTTCTAATATCGAATAGGGAGTTACGCAATTCTATATTTTTACTTGAAAAAAAGAGTACTCCATCTTTCTCAGGGTTATCGAAGGTGATCTTACAGTTGTAGATTTTAACAGTTTCACCGCTAAAAGATAGGCTGCATTTTGTGAAAACACAATTATCAATTGTAGTATTACCAGCGTTAATATTACAGTTCTCACCAAATATAGAATCGCTTCGAAATGTGCAAAAAGTCCCGTCTGATTCTACACCACTGGTAATCGATTTGCCGGTTATTGGGCCATAGTAAATATTATTATGTGATAAATAATCATCACCACTCCCGCTAAAATTAACAGCTCCTCTGAATTTATTGTTTTCTAAATGCACCCCCCTAGTACTGATACATATAAACGCTCCAGATCTATTATCGTAGAAATTGCAGTCTCTAACGGTTATTTTTTGATTGGACATATAACCATCTTCAATATCGATACCGTAGCCGGGATTGCAGCCGTTTGACCTATCCATAGGATTACTATTATTATAAAATTCGCAACTGTCATAGGTTATGAACCTTCCTCCGCTTACAGAAGCACCTAACCTTCTATTCTTGTGTGATTTACAATTTGTGTAAGTTATATACTGAGGAATTTTAGCGCATGAAACATAATGCAGGTTGCCACTCATCAAATCATAATTTTGTAAAAAAGAAAATCTTACTTGTGATGTGCCAATTGGTAACGAGTCCAAATAATTAAATTCATAAGATCTTGTGTTTCTATAGCCTAAATAGGAACCGTCTTTTTTGTAAAAGTGTACTTTTATCGCGGTTTTATTTAAGTTGCTGCCCAAGCCGTAGCCACCATACCCATCACCAGAATAGTAAAAGTATCCTACTGATTTAACTAGATTTCCTGTAACATCATAGAATTTTGTTACAGTAGTGTAATTGGTTTTCGTAGTATCCAAGCTTCCTGTGCTATTAATATCTCCTTTAGCAAAATGTGTTGGATGTTGAATGCCACCAATGCTAGAGAAATCCATTGTTGTTGTAAATCCATCACCTGTACATTCATAAGCTTCACAATTCTTTATTAATATGTTGTAGCAAGCATATTTGCAATTTATACCATAACCCCATTCGTGAGTACCTCCACTAGAATAATCGTGCGTTTCTCTGTCTCCTTTTATAGTAGCGCCTTCGATTATTACATTTTTAATGCTATCACATGATATAACAGTATATTCTGATAATTTATTTGATTCTTTTTTAAACACACAGCCATAAAATTTGTAGTTTGTATTACTGTAAAGTTCTACAGAAGAGTTTTTATCTATAAGATAGTCTCCTTTTGGTAAAACTACTATTAGAAAATCATTGAGGTTTGCCCACTGCAAGGCAGAATTTATCCCCTCTGTTGTCTTTATAGCATCAGTTCCGTTATTACTTATTCCCCATCGAATGAGTTCAATGATATAGATATTATTCATGAACAATATGCACCTCCATTTAATATGAAATAAACACATGAGTGTAAGCTTTTGCATTATCTGATTTCAATTATCTCATGTCCAAAAGGGATTGAGTATGAGCTTTAGCACATATTGGAAATTTTGTAATTGATTTAATAAGCAGTAGCAGTAAGGGCAACCTTACGACTACCTCTTGCGATGATCTCATAAATCAACGTAATATATGAAAATAGGTTGACCTGTTCTCTTTAAAGAACTAAAATAAATATATTGTATGTTATAAAATTTAACTTTGATTGCAAGCGCTTAGCTTAGATCTAAACTGGACAAAGGAGAATAATATGATAGGGGAACGGATTAAGAGTCTAAGGGAAAAAAAGGGCTATTCGATAACGAAGCTTGCCGACCTAGCTGGCGTATCCAAGTCATATTTGAGCTACATTGAACGCAACATGCAAAACAACCCGTCTCTTCAAGTAATGGCAAAAATAGCAGCGCCTTTGGATTCAAACATTGAGTATCTACTTGGAGAAGAGCATTTACCAAAACTTAACCATGATGAAATATTGGATGAAGAATGGCGTTCCATTATTAAAAATGCCGTTGATGAAGGTATGAGCAAGGGAGATTTTCAAACGTTAAAAGACCTGATTCGTTCAAATATGTGGAAGGAAAACAGGCCGGAGACCAGTCTCTATTCGAATGAGAAAAAGAAAACATCAAATATCATTATCCTTCATATCGATAACTGAAGGTTAACAAGAAATTAAGGAAACGTGTCTTGACATGTTCTATATAAAGAACTAATATTAACTTATTGTTCTTTATTACAAACATTAAGCAGGTGTGTAAATGGAAGGTAAAAGAAATGAAGAGATGTTAAAAATGCGAAGTGATAAAGAAAAAGTTAAAGAGATTAACATTAAAGCAATGTACATGGTCATTCGAAAGCGAATATGGTTGATATTACTAATTACGATAGTCTTTACGGTATTGGCGGGTCTGTACAATAGTAGGCCTGAAACACCTATGTACGCCGCCTCTTCAAGAATGATTGTTGCTGCAAGTCCTGAAATGCTTGTTACCGTACGGGTTTTATTCAGGGAGCCAATCGTGTTGGATCAGGTTATCGAACAGCTTGGACTCAACCGTTCAGTAGCACAGCTAAGGAATCAGATTCGAGTAGATAATGTTGATGGATCGCTTGTTACAGTTGTATCGGTCATTGATCCTAATGCGAAGCTGGCGGCTGATATCGCAAATACTGGAGTGGAGATTTATAGGAAAGTTGCAGCTGATACTTTAGGAATAAGTAGTATTAGACTCCTAACGACAGCGGAGGAAAATCCATATCCCATTAACGAGAAAAGTAATACAATCGTATACGTTGGTTTTATGTTCGGATTAATTTTAAGCATAGGTCTAATCTATCTTCTAGATTCACTAGACGATTCTATCAAATCAGAGCGAGAAATTGAGGAGCTTTTAGGTTTAACGATGTTAGGCTCAGTGAATAAAATGAAGAGAAAAGATTATGGCAGACAATTAAAGAAACAAAAGAGCATATTAGTGAGAGGTGAAACAATTGGTTCGTGAAAGGAAAAAGGCGTCAAATTCTTTTGTAAATAGAAGCCTTATGGCCTACATCAATCCTCATAGCACCATTTCAGAGCAATATCGCAGTATACGAAATAATATTCAATATGCGGCAGATGGTAATAAGATGCGTTCTCTGCTTGTCACATCCCCTTCTGAGGGTGATGGTAAGTCGACGGCTACAGTTAACTTAGCGGTTTGTATGGCACAACGCGGTGACCGGGTTCTAATTATTGATGCGAATTTCCGGAATCCGATTATTAACAAAATATTCAATGTACAAACTTCGCCAGGGCTGTCGAATGTACTAGGACAACAGCTCGAAATTCGCGAAGCCATTTATAATACAGAGGTCGAAGGATTGGATATTTTGCCAAGCGGACAGCGACTATATAATTCGACGGAGCTGCTTGATTCGCAGGTTATGGAGGATGTTATGGCGTTTGCGTCCGAGCAGTATGATATGGTACTGCTGGATTGCCCGCCAGTATTAGGCGTATCAGATACGAACGCATTAGTTAGTAAATGCGATGGCGTGCTGTTGCTTTTGAAAAGCGGAAAAACCCATAAAGAATTGGCGCTCGAAGCGAAGCGTGCGTTGTTATTTGCTAAAGCCAACATACTTGGCGTCATATTAAATAAGAAGAGCGTTTGATGATCGTTATCAATAGCGCTTTTTTTACGGGCGTGTGTTCTTTATAAAGCACGAAATTCGGTCTATTAGGACAGTTTCGTTCGGTAATGTCTCCTCACCGTTATCAATGGGGGCACTCGGCCATGCTGTGGGTTAGGAAAAACCTTAGACGCGAGTCGTCAAGAGTGTGGTGTGAGGTGGGGTTGAATGCCCTGATTTCTGCATTAGGGTTTTTAACTAAATGGTTTTGCATAAAGCCTTTTAGTTAAACACTCTAAAGGTGTTGCTGTAGTCGCCGTGATATTAGCAAAAGCGGAATGCATCGTTAGCATTTACTTTATTTGATGTATTTCAGGAAAGGGTGAAATGGCTTTGACGTATCGGCAAAGATTGTCTTTTTTAATGTTGATCGATTCTTTTATCGTGCTTACCGCCATCTTTTTCAGCAGATTTTTACTTAGTGCTTCGCTTGATGTGGTGACGACACCGATTGTAATCAGCTCGATTACTCTTTTGTTAAGCCATCATTCTTTCTCCTTCTATTACAAGCTGTATAAGAAGGCATGGGAGTACGCAAGCGTTGGTGAGTTGCTCATTATTACAAAGGCGGTTTCGTTTTCTATCCTTGCGGCGGCTGTCATTCAACAGCTCGTTATGCAGGATGTCTTTTTCAGGCTGCTTGCAGTGACCTGGATGATCCACATGCTGTTGATCGGAGGCTCAAGACTTTGCTGGAGAATTTTCCGAGGCAGCTACCAGAAAAATGCCGGCATGCGCAAGCGTACTTTGATCGTAGGCGCTGGCTCAGCTGGCACGATGCTTGCCCGCCAGCTTCTGAGCAACAGCGATACGGAACTGCTGCCGATTGCTTTCATTGATGATGATGTGAATAAGCATAGCCTTGATATTATGGGAATACCGGTTAGGGGCGGCGTTTCCAGCATTGCAATGGTCGCAATTGAGTTGGATATAAACAATATTGTTATCGCGATTCCGTCATTGAGTAAAAAGCAGTTGAACACGATTTTTAGCGAATGTGCGAAAACGAAAGCAAAGACCCAAATCATTCCGATGTTAGAGGATCTGGCTACAGGAAGGATCTCGGTTAGTCAATTTCGTGATGTTCAGGTCGAGGATTTACTCGGCCGGGAGCCCGTAGAGCTGGATATTGAGAGTATTTCAGGCTACGTAACGCAGAAGGTTGTGATGGTAACTGGGGCTGGGGGATCGATTGGCTCTGAGGTATGCCGTCAAGTATCAAGATTCTTACCTGAAAAGCTTATTTTGCTCGGGCATGGAGAAAACAGCATTTACTCCATAGAGATGGAGCTAAGGGAGCTGTATGGACATACCAATATTGAATTTATAACTGAAATCGCGGATCTTCAGGATGCTAATAAAATGCTGACGGTAATGCAGACGCATCGTCCTCAGGTTGTATATCATGCGGCTGCCCATAAACATGTTCCGTTGATGGAGAGAAATCCGGAGGAGGCCTTCAAAAATAACGTGATGGGTACATTGAATGCAGCTAGAGCAGCTAATCATGCCCGCGTGGATACGTTCGTAATGATTTCAACCGATAAGGCCGTTAATCCAACGAGCGTCATGGGTGCAACGAAAAGAATTGCTGAAATGGTGATACAGCACATGGATCACATAAGCAACACGAAATTTGTTGCTGTTCGGTTCGGCAATGTGCTGGGCAGCCGCGGAAGCGTCATTCCGCTGTTCAAAAAACAAATAGAGAAAGGCGGACCCGTAACGGTTACCCACCCGGATATGGTTCGTTATTTTATGACGATCCCAGAGGCTTCAAGACTTGTGATACAAGCGGGGGCACTCGCCAGGGGCGGCGAAATATTCGTTCTGGATATGGGCGATCCCGTCAAAATTACCGATCTTGCACAAAACGTCATTCGTATGTCAGGCTTCACGGTGGAAGAAATCGGCATTCATTATACAGGCATTCGGCCGGGCGAAAAGCTCTTTGAAGAAATGCTCAAGGATAATGAAATCAATGAAAAGCAAGTATACCCGAAAATTTACATAGGTAAAGCATGTGAGATTTATTTTGACCAAATTGAAGAAATCATTGCCCTTCATGGCGGAATGAGTAAAGCTGAGTTACGGGTCAGGCTGCTGGATCTTGCCAACAACGTTGTGGAGTTCCCTGAATTTGCATCTGTAACAGGCTAAAAAGACAAAGGGGTTGCTGAAGCTATGAAAGTAAGGAAAGCGATAATACCAGCCGCTGGGCTGGGTACGAGGTTTCTTCCGGCAACAAAAGCAATGCCAAAGGAAATGCTGCCGATCGTTGATAAGCCGACGATTCAATACATTGTGGAAGAAGCGATCGAATCAGGCATTGAGGATATTATTATTGTCACGGGCAAAGGGAAACGCGCGATAGAGGACCATTTCGATAATTCGTTGGAGCTCGAGCAAATTTTGACCGCCAAGCATAAATATGATTTGTTAAGCGAGGTCCGCAAATCAGCGGATATGGTAGATATACATTATATTCGTCAAAAGGAACCAAAGGGCCTCGGTCATGCGATCTGGTGCGCCCGCAAATTCATCGGCGACGAGCCGTTTGCAGTACTGCTCGGGGATGATATTATCTCTGCGGAGAAGCCTTGCATTAAGCAAATGATTGAAAAGTATGAAGAGTACCATACTTCGATAATCGGTGTGCAGCGTGTAGCGGATGAAGCCGTTTCCCGTTATGGCATCGTTGATGGCACGCCGATGGAGGATTCATTTCACAGGGTGAGGCATTTGGTCGAGAAGCCTTCCAGAGAACTTGCTCCATCGAATATGGCCATTATGGGCCGTTATATTTTGAACCCCGCCATTTTTGAGATTTTAGGAAGTCAAACGCCGGGAGCGGGCGGAGAAATACAGCTGACAGACGCCATTGCGGCATTAAATTTAGCCGAGGCTGTCTATGCTTATGAATTTGAAGGCAAGCGCCATGATGTGGGAGAAAAGATGGGCTTTATACAGACAACGATCGAGTTCGCTCTTCAGCGGGAGGATCTGCGATACGATTTATTAAACTATTTGTCGGAAACGATTGAGCGAGAAGCTGCTAGAAAATAATTCTAGTATAGGATGGTATAGGATGCCTAATAAGATACTATTTTGTGCAACGGTTGATTATCATTTCAAGGCTTTTCATTTGCCTGTTCTTGAATGGTTTAAGCAGCAGGGCTGGGAGGTTCATATCGCCGCAAAGGGCGAGCTGGACCTCCCTTTTGTTGACCGCAAGTTTAATTTGTCGATCGAGCGCTCACCGGTTCACAGAAATAATTTGAAAGCCTACCGTGAGCTGAAAGCGATCATCCAGGAACAGGATTATAAAATTATACATTGCCATACGCCGATGGGCGGCGTGCTCGCTCGATTGGCTGCGCAAACAGCTAGAAAAAAAGGCACGAAGGTAATCTATACCGCACATGGCTTTCACTTTTGCAAAGGATCCTCGTTTTTGAACTGGATGCTTTATTATCCGATAGAAAAGAGCCTCTCACGCAAAACGGACTGTCTGATCACGATCAACAACGAGGATTACCAGCTGGCGGTTTCCAAGAACTTCAAAGCGAAGAAAATTGCGCATATCCATGGCGTTGGCGTGAATACAACGAGGTATAAGCCTTTGCCTAAAATTGATAAATGGCGGCTACGGCAGGAGTTTGATTTCCGGACAGATGACTTTCTCCTGTTTTACGCAGCTGAATTCAACAAAAACAAAAACCATCAACTGCTTATTCGTGCCTTGGCTTCCATTAAAGAACAGGTACCGCATGCAAGGCTGCTGCTAGCGGGAAAAGGCCCGATGCTTTCGGCTTGCCAAGGGCTGGCAGAGCAGCTTGGTGTTGGCGCCATGGTACATTTTCTCGGGTATAGGTCGGATATTGAAAGGCTATTGCCGATGTGCGATGTCGCTGTCGCCTCCAGTCTCCGCGAAGGGCTGCCGGTAAATATTATGGAGGCTATGGCTAGCGGATTGCCGATTATCGCAACGCAGAATAGAGGCCATTCGGAGCTGGTTGTTGAAGGGGAAAATGGGTATGTGCTATCCGCTAATCAGGTAACGGCTTTTGCCGGCAGACTGCTTGAGCTTAGTCGATCGAATACGCTTCGGCTTCAAATGGGAGAAAAAAGCGCGGAAATGGTTAAAAAATATTCATTGGCTCAGGTAGCGCTAGAGTTAAACGACATCTACAAGCCATTAATGGAACAGCCGCAGCCAGATAAAAAGGAGAGATTGCAATGGGCGGTCCTTTAAGGATTTTACATGTCGTAGCGAACATGAATCGCGGAGGCGCAGAGACTTTGCTTATGAATTTATACCGTCATATTGATCGGTCGAAGATCCAATTTGATTTTCTAACCTGCAAAGAGGGGGTTTTCGATGAAGAAATACGCAGTCTCGGCGGAAATATTCATCGCATCCCGCATATAACCGATGTCGGACATTCAAAGTATTTGCATGCTTTGGATCAATTTTTTCATATGCACGCTTATTACAAGGTCGTTCATTCACACATGGATAAAATGAGCGGCTTTGTCCTGCGTGCGGCAAAAAGGGCAAACCTTCCCGTTCGCATCGCGCACAGCCACAATACGAGAAGCGAAGGCGGTATTGCTGCCCGCCTCTACAAATGGTATGCAGGAACTCTCGTGCGCTCGGCTGCGACACATAATGTCGCTTGCTCAAGCGAAGCGGCCAGCTGGATGTTTCCTGGCAGGGAGAAATCCACGCTTATTTTGCAGAATGGAATAGCTTGCGAGCAATTTGCTTTCTCAGCAGATATTCGCTCGAAGATGCGGGAGGAGCTTGGTATTCCTGACGACTGTCTTGTCATTGGTCATGTCGGAAGGTTCAATCTGCAAAAAAACCATGCCCAGCTTATCAGCATATTCCACAAGCTGCAGCAAAAGAAACCAAGCAGCGTGCTGCTGCTTGTCGGTGATGGGCCTCTGCGCTCGGAGATCGAACAGAAGGTTAACGAGCTTGGAATCACCGCTAAGGTGAAATTCCTTGGCGTAAGAAGCGATATTAACAGTCTGCTCCAAGCGTTTGACGTGTTTGTATTTCCCTCTCATCATGAAGGTCTTCCGGTTACTTTAGTTGAGGCACAGGCTGCCGGATTGCCCTGTATCATTTCCGATCATATTACAACGGAAGTTGATATGGGCATACATTTAGTCAAGTTCTTCTCTCTTAAAAACGAAGCCAGTGCTGTTGAGGGAGTCCTCATAGCAGCAAAACAGCCGTCGCGTGTGATTCCCTCTGGTATTTTAGCAATCAAAGGCTATGATATCCAGCAAACGGCGCTGCGGGCTGCAGATTATTATTTATCCCATTATGAGGTGAGACATGAAGACATTAACCGTGTTTACGCCCACGTATAATCGGGCTTATTGCTTGCATCAGGTTTATGAGAGCTTGCAGCGGCAGACCTGCAAAGACTTTGAATGGCTTATCATTGATGATGGCTCAAGCGACGGGACTGAAGAACTCGTAGCCGGCTGGATCGCTGAGGAGCGTATGCCGATTACCTATGTCCTTCAACAAAATCAGGGAATGCATGGAGCGCATAACACCGCTTATGAACGAATGGTAACAGAACTGAATGTGTGTATCGATTCTGATGACTATATGCCTGATGATGCAGTGGAGCATATTGTAGCTTTTTGGAGTAAGCATCGGAGCGATAAGGTTTGCGGTTTTGTTGGACTGGATGCTTATATAGACGGAAGCATAGTCGGTTCGGAATTACCAGAAGGACTAACTAGTGCTACCTTGTTTGATTTATATCATAAATATGGCGTTACGGGAGATAAGAAATTAGTTTATCGGACCGCATTAACGAAGCTGTATCCTTATCCGTTATTTGTCGGAGAGAAGTATGTGGGGCTTGATTATAAATATCATTATTTAAATCAGCATTATGAGTTATTGATCCTGAATGAAGTGCTCTGTCATGTCGAATATTTACCGGACGGATCTTCAAGAAATATGTTAATGCAGTACCGGAAAAATCCTAAGGGCTTTGCTTTCTATCGCAAGTCACTGCTGCTGCTTCCAATTGGCGGAATGACGTTTAAATATCGTCAGGCCATACACTATGTTTCCAGCAGTTTAATGTCAAGAAACAGAAAATGGCTTCATGAGGTGCCATCTAAGCTAATCATTCTATCTGCATGTATTCCGGGCCTGCTTCTATATGGTTACATTAGGCTGAAAACGAAAAACGTATATACGCTGAAAGGAACGGCAAATGACTATCCTGTGGCTTAACCTAGTTGTCGTTTTTTTATTTGCCCTCGTATCCAGGTATTTTTCGGCTCCAGCTGCTGTCGGACCTACATTTATACAGCCTAATAAAATATTAGCTGCGGTAGCCGCCATATCGCTTATTCTAGTGTCGGGGTTAAGAAACAATATAGGTGATACCTTCTTTTATATGCACGGTTATGAAGTGAACAATTACCAGTGGGACACCATAACCGAGCAAAAAGATATGGGATTTAGTATTTTGCAGCTTCTTCTGAAACAAATCACAGAGGATCCGCAAATCTTGCTTATTACAACTGCGTTAGTGACAAACATGCTTATCGCAATTGTAATGTACAAATATTCACGGATGTATGAATTAAGCTTGTATGTTTACATTACGTCCGGCGCATTTGTCGTATCGATGAACGGCCTCAGACAGTTTCTGGCAGCAGCTATCGTATTTGCAGCAACAAGGGCTTTGTTCGAAGGCAAATGGAAAACGTATATGTTAGTGGTACTCTTCGCCACCGTTTTTCACCAAAGCGCACTCGTTATGCTCCCGCTCTATTTCATTGTTAGAAGGAAGGCGTGGACGGGCACTACTTTTGCATTATTATCAGTGGCCATCTTAATTGTCATTGGGTTTAATCAATTCTCCGATTTGTTATTTAAAGCGATACAGGGCACTCAGTACGCCCATTATCAGAACTTTGAAGAAGGCGGAGCGAGTGTAATACGGGTATTCGTTTATGCTGTCCCAGTAATCATAGCTTTTTTTGGTAGAGAGAAGCTGAGATATCTGTTTCCAAAGAGTGATATCCTAGCTAACCTTTCGGTCATTGGTATCGTGCTCATGATCATTTCCACCCAAAATTGGATTTTCGCACGAATGACAATTTATTTTAACCTTTATCAGTTAATTCTGATAGGGTGGATCGTTAAGGTATTCCGTGAGAAGGATCAGAAATTGATATACTTCGCAATTTTGGTTTTTTATTTGTTTTTTTTCTATTTTGAGAGTGTCATCACTTTGGACATAAGGTATACAAGCAAATATTTAGTATGGCCATCATAAAGGAGGCAGCGGCGTGAGCGGAATGGAAAAAATTCCTCGGATCTTGCATTACTGTTGGTTTGGCCGCGGAGAAAAGCCGCGCAAAATCGTGAAATGCATGAAAAGCTGGGAAAAACATTTGGGTGATTTTCAAGTAATGGAGTGGAATGAAGATAACTTTGATATCTCTTCTATTCCTTATGTTAAAGAGGCATACGAGGCCCGTAAATTTGCTTTCGTAAGCGATTATGTTCGTCTATACGCGCTTCATAAGCACGGCGGCATATATTTGGATACGGATGTCGAGGTTATCAAGCCGTTAAGCGTTTTTCTTCAGCATGAAGCCTTTTCAGGTTTCGAGGACCAGAAGTTTTTGCAATCCGGCACGATGGGGGCAGCAAAGGGACATCCTTGGATCAAAGAGCTGCTGGAAAATTATGATACGCGAAGCTTCTTGCTGCCTGACGGAAAGCTGGACACGACGACGAATACGGCAGTCATTACTGAAATTTGCAGTCGTCATGGTCTCAAGCTGAATGGTGATTATCAGGTGCTGCGTAATGGCGTAACCTTTTATCCGAGAACTTATTTTAGTCCTTATGATTATATCGACGGCGGAAACTACATAACGAATGACAGCCACACGATTCATCATTTTGCTCAATCTTGGCTTCCTGCACATGTCCGCTTCAGAGGCGAGGTAAAGAAAGTCGTGAGCCGTGTCGTCGGGCCGAAGATGATTTCAAAAATGAGACAGCTGCTGTCGTCAAACTAAGAGAAAAATAGAATACATATCAGGAGCCCATACGGATGATAAAACGAATGTTTGATCTGGCCATTTCCAGCTTGTTGCTAATTGTACTATCTCCCGTTATTGCAATAACCGCAATTTTAGTCCGATCAAAGCTAGGATCGCCTATTTTATTCAAGCAGCAGCGCCCAGGCTTGCACGGTGTTCCGTTTAATGTGTATAAATTTCGCACAATGACCTCGGAGAGAGACAGTTTGGGTGAGCTGCTGCCCGATCATCTAAGACTGACCGCTTTCGGAAGCCTAATGCGGAAATTTAGCCTTGATGAGCTTCTCCAGCTCGTTAACGTAATTAAAGGTGAGCTAAGCCTAATTGGGCCTCGGCCGCTCCTTATGGAATATTTGCCGCTTTATAATGAGCAGCAGGCGAAGCGCCATCTCGTCCGTCCCGGAATAACGGGTTGGGCACAGATTCACGGGCGCAACGCAGTTTCATGGGAAGCCCGATTCGAGCATGATGTTTGGTATGTAGAAAATCGAAGCCTCTTGTTGGATATTAAAATATTGCTGCTGACTGTAAAAAAGGTGCTGAAATCCGAAGGAGTATCGAATGGCAATCACGTGACGATGCCTGTATTCCAAGGAACGACGACCAATAGTGAGGGATAAAAGCCATTTTTCAAGCATCTGATTTGCTTGAGGAGTGGCTTATTATATTTGAAGAGGATGTGTGGCAAATTGTCAGCAAATGAGATGAAAAGAATTTATTTATCCCCTCCGCATATGAGCGGGAAGGAGCGCAGTTATATTAATGAAGCCTTTGAATCGAATTGGATTGCGCCGTTAGGTCCCAATATCGATGCTTTCGAGAAACAAATTGCAGCTTACACGGGATCTGCAGATGCGGTTGCTGTCAGCTCCGGTACGGCTGCCTTACACCTTTCCTTGCAATTGCTTGAAGTAGGCGTAGGGGATAAGGTTTTTTGCTCAAGCTTCACATTCGTAGCAAGTGCCAATCCTATTCGTTATTGCGGTGCAGAGCCTGTGTTTATCGATTCTGAACCGGAAACGTGGAATATGTCGCCTATTGCATTGCAAAGAGCTTTTGAGGAAGCAAGCCGCGAAGGAAAGCTGCCTAAAGCGGTAATTGTTGTACATCTGTATGGTCAAGTTTCTAAGATGGATGAGCTTGTTGCTTTGTGTGAGCAATACGAGGTTCCCTTAGTCGAGGATGCCGCTGAATCGCTGGGCTCCACGTACAAAGGAAAGCAGAGCGGCACCTTCGGGAAGTTCGGTATTTATTCTTTCAATGGGAACAAAATCATTACGACCTCTGGAGGCGGCATGCTTGTTTCCGATGATGTAGAGCTTTTAAATAAAGCACGCTTTCTTGCAACGCAGGCAAGGGATGCGGCTCCGCATTATCAGCACAGCAGTATGGGCTTTAATTACAGAATGAGCAATATTTTAGCCGGTGTTGGACGAGCGCAGCTGGAGGTCTTGGACGAACGGGTTGCAGCTAGAAGGGCGGTATATGACAACTATGTACGGGCATTCTCGGCTAGGCCCGGTATTCATTTTATGCCTGAACTGCAGTATACCAGATCGAATCGTTGGTTGACGACTCTCGTTATGGACAAGAACGAAACGAATACTACGATAATGGAGCTGCTAGATGCGATGGCGGCCTCCAATATTGAAGCCCGCCCGCTATGGAAGCCATTGCACTTGCAACCGCTGTTCGAAGGTACCCGTTTCTATGCCCACGCCGGCGACGTATCCGTTTGTGAGCGATTATTCCAAAGTGGAATTTGTTTGCCTTCGGGGTCGAGTATGACCATTGTTGATCAGGTAAGGGTTGTGGACTGTATTAACGATGTGTTCGAGAGAGCGGCAGAAAAGAGCGCGCAATCAGCCTAGGAAGTCAATTAAAGGTAACGCTCACCTTGTTCTCTTAAGCGTACAGCTCTGGCTGGAGTACCATAAGCAATTGTATAAGCTGGGATATCGGTTAAAACGGTAGAGCCGGCGCCGATTACAGTGTGCTCGCCGATCGTTTTACCATGAATAACATTTGCACCTAAGGATAGAACGGAATAATCGCCAATACTAACGTTGCCTCCCGTACAAGCTTTAGGGGCAAAGGTAACGAAGCTGCCTAGCCTAGAGTCATGATCAGCAGAAGATTGAGTATACATGACGCAGTGCTCGCCGATCTGCGTATCGCTATTAATGACGCAGCCTGCCATGACGATTGTCCCGTTGCCGATTTGTGCGCCCTTAGCGATAGAAGCTGCTGGGTGAACAGCACTTATAAAAGAAAAATGAGGATTTGCTTCTTTTATTTTTGCGACTACAGCTGCACGGGTCCAATTATCTCCAATGGCTACTATGCCGCTGCTGACGGTTGAAAGATTGGCTGCTAGCCAGCTTTCATCGCCTAAAACTTCATAGCCGTAAAAGGTTGAGCCGACTGACTTATAACCATCAAGAATGCCTGTTATTTGATACAAACCTGCTTTTTCAATCGTATCTATAACAGCCTTTGCATGGCCTCCGGCTCCGTATACGATTATTTTTCTCATAGGATTAAACCTCCTTATTCGTAAAAACGTTCCAATCACTTATTCATTCTAGCAGATCAAATCCTTTTTTTCTAAAAGAAAAAGGAACAAATGGAATGATGATTGACAGATATTAGGTAAGGTGTTAATCTGTACTTGTGTTCGTTTTATAGAACAAAATAAGTATTTTGTTCGTTATTGGCTAATTAGCATGAAGGAGAAATTCATGAATAACGATGTCACTCTCCATAAAGAAGAACTATCTGATGAATTAAGATTAATGCTCTCCATTCTTGCAATGGATAACAAGACTGATATTACATTTGATTTGCAGGAACTCATCCGTCATGCGGACTGGGACCGGTTTATTGAGTTAGTGAGACACCATCGAGTATTTCCTTCACTTAATAACAAGCTGCAAAAATTAAAAGCGATTGGGATTCCTACGTTTGTATCCCAACTGTTCCAGCGCGACTATTATCGGAATACGCTGCAAATGCTTACTTTGAGCGGCGAGATGGAGCAGATTGCCAAATTATTTTCTGACAACGGTATAAGATCGTTGTTTTTAAAGGGGCCCGTCATTGCTGCAGATCTTTATGGTGACGTATCTCTTCGGACTTCATGCGATTTAGATTTGCTTATTCCGATGAAAGACTTAGAGAGAACGGAAAGCCTCCTCCTCTCTTGCGGGTATGAAAAGGATGATTATATCGTCTCCGTACTGAATGACTGGAAATGGCGTCATCATCATACTTCATTTATGCATCCTGAAAAGGGAATCAAAGTAGAGGTTCATTGGAGACTCAATCCTGCTCCGGCGAAGGAACCGAAGTTTGATGATCTATGGGAGAGAAGAAGACAAAGTTCGTTAATCACACGGCCTATTTACTATTTGGGTAGAGAAGACTTATTTATGTTTCTGGTCTCTCATGGCGCTCGTCACGGCTGGTCTAGACTTCGTTGGTTACTTGATATTAAGCAGCT
The DNA here is from genome assembly GCF_056398325.1 of Paenibacillus sp. 01T443. Classification (NCBI taxonomy): domain Bacteria; kingdom Bacillati; phylum Bacillota; class Bacilli; order Caryophanales; family Paenibacillaceae; genus Paenibacillus; species Paenibacillus sp. 01T443. The sequence goes on along the minus strand of NZ_JBFTPE010000002.1, from coordinate 29,004 downwards.
GTTGGATCAGAAGATAGATTGGCCTAAGCTGATTATTCTCCTTCGAAAGCATCAGTTCACGCATATTGGCGGTCAGGCATTACTATTATTAGCGAGGCTGTTTGCAGTTCCTTTACGTGAGGAAATGAAGCCGTTACTAAATGATAGAAGAGCAGAATGGTCGGCTGAGGATGCCATGTTTTACGTACATAGAATGATAAATCTTCATAGTCCTCCAATAGCGGAAGAAGTAGACCGCTATCATAGAAAGTATTTATTTGGTCTATTGACCTTTAGACAAAAGGTCACGTTTATTGCAAGCTTTCTTTTTCCATATCCAGAGGATGCCAAGACGCTGCCGCTTCCACAGCCGCTGCACTTTCTCTATTTTCCGCTTCGGCCATTCATATGGGGGTGGAGGAAGCTCAGAAGTAAAAATCAAAATAACGAAACCTATATGTGAATAGGAGCTCAGGATGAGAAATGTATTGATCGCTTCTTACGATATGGAAGTCGGCGGTGTCGAGAGAAGCTTAGCTGGAATGCTTGATGAGTTTAACTATGCAGATTTTGACATCGATCTGATGCTGTACCGGCATAAGGGAGATTTTATGGGTTTGCTAACAGATAAGGCGAATTTACTTGGCGAAATTGCTCAGTACACCTCATTCAGAAAATCCATTAAAGAAACATTTCAAGATAAGCAGCTGCCAATTGGTCTTTCCCGTGTTATAGCGAAAGGCCATTCTTTACTTCAAGGCAAAATTAAAGGCATACATGAAATCGGTTATGTTCAAATGCAATTAGTGTGGAAGTATGCAATGCCATTTCTACCCAGATTAGAAAAGGAATATGACGTTGCAATCAGTTATTTATGGCCTCATTACTTCGTTGCCGACAAGGTAACCGCCGATAAGAAAATTGCTTGGATTCATACGGATTATTCCACGATAGATGCAAATTATAAAATGGATCTGAAGATGTGGGAAAAATTTGAATACATCATTGCCGTTTCCGATGCTTGCAGGGAATCTTTTCTAAAGCGCTATGAATCATTAAGAGATAAGGTAGTCGTTATGGAAAATATCGTTTCGCCATTGTTTATTCGCAGTATGTCCTATGAACAGGCAGAATCTAACCCTCTGGCTCATGATACGCGTTTTAAGCTGCTGTCTGTCGGAAGACTCTGTCATGCCAAAGGATTTGATGATGCGATAAAAGCGTTTAAGCTTCTAGTAGATAAAGGCTATGACGATATGGTTTGGTATATTGTCGGTTATGGCGGAGATGAAGCGATGTTACAAGAATTGATCAAGAAAAATCAACTGGAAGGGCGATTTATATTGCTAGGAAAGCAATTAAATCCTTATCCGTATATGAATTTATGTGACTTATATGTGCAGCCCTCGAGGTACGAAGGTAAAGCGGTTACCGTTACAGAAGCTAAGATTTTAGGAAAGCCAATCGTTATTACAAATTATTCGACGGCGGAAAGCCAGATCGAACATATGACGGATGGCTATATAACTGATTTATCAATCGAAGGCGTAGCTGAGGGGATCGAGAAATTATACAACGACCGCGAGCTGAGAGAACGCCTAGCGAATCATTGTAAAAGCTCTGATTACAGCAACAGCGGTGAGCTAGAGAAGTTATATGAGCTGATGGGGCTTCAGGAGAGTAATAGTATGTGAGTATAAAGGTTAGCGTTATTGTACTTATATTGGATTCTAGAAATACGGTCTCGACCATATACTAACAAAATTAACGCGATCAAATTTAATAAAATCAGGAGAGTATTTATACAAAAGTGGAATTATTTGAATATTACTCTTATTAAAGAATGGATTTATTTTTTGAAATTATTTCTTGAGAGGAGCTGATATATTGGCAATTTTAGTGACAGGCGGAGCTGGTTACATTGGGAGCCATACTTGCGTTGAGCTTCTGGAAGCGGGCCACGAAGTTATTGTTGTAGATAATTTGTCCAACAGCAGCCGTATTTCATTAGAACGAGTTGAAGAAATCACAAACAAAACATTAACGTTTTACCAGATGGACATAATGAATCGCAGCGGACTGGAAGAGGTTTTTAGCAATCATTCTATTGAGGCAGTTATTCATTTCGCGGGGTTGAAGGCGGTTGGTGAATCCGTACGTTTACCGTTGACCTACTATCACACGAACATAACAAGCACTTTAATCCTATGCGAAGTTATGAAAAAGTATGAAGTACATAAGCTTGTATTTAGCTCATCTGCAACTGTTTATGGACTTCCAGAACAAGTACCAATATCAGAGGATTTTCCTGTGGGAGCGACTAATCCGTATGGTAGAACTAAACTGATGCTAGAAAAGATTCTACAGGATTTAGCGGTGTCAAGTGAGCAATGGGGGATCTCTATCTTGAGATATTTTAATCCCATAGGCGCACATAAAAGTGGTAGAATCGGCGAGAATCCGAATGGGATCCCGAATAACCTTATGCCCTACATATCCCAGGTAGCTGTTGGAAAACTAAAGCATGTAAATGTTTTTGGAAGCGACTACCCTACCGTTGATGGTACAGGGGTAAGGGATTATATCCACGTTGTAGACCTTGCCAGAGGGCATTTGCGGGCGTTAGAGAAGGCCAAAAGTAAATCGGGTGTGGATATTTATAATCTCGGAACCGGACGCGGTTATAGCGTGCTGGAGATGATAGCTGCATTTGAAAAGATATCTGGCAGAAGTATACCGTACGAGCTTATTGAACGCAGACCGGGCGATATTGCCATTTGCTATGCGGATACAATGAAGGCAAATGAGGAGCTGAACTGGACTGCGACATTAGGATTAGAAGAAATGTGCGAGGATTCCTGGCGCTGGCAATATTCGAATCCGAGCGGCTATGAGATACCAGAACATTCGGAACTCGAGAGGGAAGCGGTTGATTACATTAAGGCTGCGCAATAAAAATAAGCCGTAAGGATTAGTTTTTGGTGTTTACAGATTTTGGGCCATTCATTCTATTTTCTTTAATAATGCTTAAAGTTATTCGACAAAAAATGTAATTATCTATCATTTTTGTAAGACATGAAGCGACAGCATGCGCAATTATGGTGATCTATAATACATCTATAAGTGAATGACAAGCATAGGGAGACGTTGAAATGCGTTTAGTATCTGGGCACCTTAAACGCATGGAGTCAGTGGTGCAACCGTCCCAAATTGAATGGGGGACATGGGAAAATGGTACTTATAAACTCAGATGACCATCAAGACTTGGATTTGGAATGGGTTGCTTTAATAATGAATGCACGTACATTAGGCTTTAGTAAAGAAGATGTGCAAAAAGCACTACTTATTTTAAAGGAAAGCAGCAATGATGAGATGCAAGGTACTGCTGTGTAGAAATAAAAAAAGCGCTATTCGCGCTTGATTTTCCATTTATTGAATTCCAAAAATTCTTTGAATTGATCTTTGCTGACACCAGAAGCCATGGCCTCTCTTACTAAATCGGCCCATTCGAGATCAAGATTTTCAGCTTTTTGCTCAGACTGATCGCTATTCAAAAATTCTTCTACAGGAACCTTCAATACCGCGCCTACCTTTTCGAGAAATTGAATCGAAGGATTCTGTTGAAGTCCTCGTTCAATGGAGCTTAGATAAGATTTCGCAACACCGGCTCTTTGTGAAAGTTCAGTCAGTGATAAGCCATTTCTCTTACGCAGCGTCTTTATGCGTTCTCCGATCATAACAAACTCCTCCGTCATTACATCGTTGTAGACTAAATCCTATTATAACGAATATTTAAGGAATGCGAAAGCTCTTTAGCCGCCACTTATGTATGATATTGGATGTTGTCATATGAATATTGAATTAAAATATTCTAATATCTTAAGCTACAAGCTAAAGGGCCTACCTATGAGTAAGCCCTTTTTTTTGTTATCTATATCTAATATTAAGCACTAGCCATAGATTGATTATTTAATAAATTTCCAAATAAACTCTTTGAATCAGCAGCGAGCTTAAGAAATTCTCCTTGCTCAACAAGTATTCCTTGATTGATTACGATAACTTGATCAGCTTGTTTAATGGTTGATAACCTGTGAGCAACAACGATAACGGTCATCGTTCCTTTTAAACGCTCGATAGCTTCCTGGATTTTCTTTTCGTTCTCCGTGTCTAATGCGCTTGTAGCTTCATCTAAAACGAGGATAGATGGTTTACGTATGATAGCTCGTGCGATTACAAGCCGCTGGCGTTCTCCTCCGGAAAGTCTGGTTCCACGATCCCCAATTACAGTATCAAGTCCATTAGGGAGCTTTCGAACAAAGTCAGACGAAGATGCGAATTGTAATGCCTCCCAGATCTGTTCATCGTTAGCATCAGGCTTGACCATGTAAAAATTTTCTCTAATGCTTGCATTGAATAGGAACGGATCTTGAGCTACGTAACTAATGGATTGACGGAAAGAAACTAGATTGTCCTTTGAGACTGGAACCCCATCAACTAGAATTTGACCTGATTCAGGCTGCATCAATCCCATTATAAGATCAATAAGAGTGCTTTTTCCAGCGCCCGATGGGCCGGCTATTGCTGTCAGTTTGTTTGAAGGAATGAATAGATTAATGTTTTGCAGCGTAAAATTATCTTCATCTTGATTGTATCGAAAGTTCATATTACGGCACTCAATCCCGTGTTCTATGCGTAAAGTCTCTCTTTTGTCATCCTCCATTTCAAGCCGCTCAGCTGCATTGCTGCATTCATTCTGAAGAACCATTAACGCTTTGCAAGCAGGGATCATGGAAGCAAGCTGTTCCAGTGTGGATTGAATAGTGGTGAATCTTGGCCATAAACGCGCAAAAATGACGGTAATCGTCAGCAGTTGAATACTTTGCGTTTGGAAAAGCTTGAATGAAACCAATATAAAGCATGAAATGAGGAGCGCAGATGTTAATTTATAAACAAGCTGTGAATTCATCCTCAGTCTGACATAGGACACTTGTTCCTCCATCATTCCTTTAGTCAATCCAGAGAGCCAATTTAAACGGGATTGCTCAAGCGTATTGCTTTTAATATCCTTCATTCCGTTTAGTTGATCGGTAATTCCCGCCAGGTAACTCTGAGACAATTGTGAGGTCTGATTGCCGAGCGCTTTGGCCTTTTTTATGAATGTTCTGGAGAACATTCCTAGAATAATGCCACAGGCTAATACGAACATAGTCAGAGTAGGCGATAACCAAAAGGCAATTCCGATTTGGATCAATGTGAATATAAGGGAGGTTATTAGCTGTAGGCAAAGATTGATAGCCCCAATCACGCGGGCTAATTCTATTGTCAACAAATTAATAAGATCGGATGACCTTTTTTTCAAGAAAAAGGGCCAGTTTGAAAGAAGAATGGAATGGTAGGTTTCGTAACGCAATTGACGGCTAAAATGCTGTTGAATCTCAACATTTCGAATAGAAGCCCTCTGCTGAATGAGGTTTTGTAAGAATACAATAATGACATAGATACCTAAAATGATTAGCAAAGAAAGAGTAGGAGAGAGCTCTCGCATATAATCAGAAAGTCCTGAAAAATAGCTGTTACTAACATCCAGGCTTACGATACCGATAAGACTCAGCATAGGAATCAATAGTAAGATGCCAATACTATCTAAAAAACTGGAGATCGTCATTCCGAATAGGTTGATGTATAAAGCGACTCCCGAAAAATGATGCAATCGCTTCATATAGTGCAAAATGTAATTCATTTGTTTCTCCTTTCAAGGATAACCAATGACGCATATGATTTGGATATGGGGACGGATAGAGGAGCTCAGCTAGCCTTTTTTGCAAATCTCTCCACAACAATAAATTGATCCATCACATCGGCTCCCGTAATATATAGTGGCCCGCTGCGCAGCCAGGCATGCGCGATCAGTTTCCCATGTTCATCCTTCCCCGTACCGAGGTACAGAGTACTGTCAATTTTACGCCGCTCTAGCATCTTTAAGCCTGCAATCGCCCTAACGAGGCATTTGCTGTCCCAAAACGTATGCCGGCTTACAATCGCTAAGGCGTGAGAAATATGTTTTATCGTACGCAGGTCTGTCTGTACGGCATGATTTGCTGTTTCTTCCCTCTTTGCGCCAAGCGACGGAGCGATTTTTGAAAATGGCCTATACATAAGGATACGCGCCCAGCCCAAGAAGAAATAAGTCTCGCAAAACAAGAAAAAGGTGTGCCTTTTAAGCGAGAATATTAGTTTAATTTTCTTGAGTAACAAGAACTAAACCTTCTTTCCTCATCTGCTCCAAAAAGGAAATAACTTGATATTCACATTCCTTTTGTTCAACGTCATATTCGGATAATAATTGATCAACTATTTCCTTAACTGAAATTTTCTCATTCAAAAAATCCCAAATACGGCCTCCGGTCGTACCAAGATTATAATAGTTGCCGTTACGGATGCTAAGCATTACTTTTTCGTCGCCCATATCGCTGACAATATTTTGTTCGCAAGAAACAATGAAATCGGATAAAGTTATCGTTTCAGTATTATTCATTTTCTAAATCCTCCTCGGGAATGGTGTTTAATAAGAAATCGGCGAGCTCATGTGCACTAAAATAGGAAGATGACCTTTGCAGCTGATACATGTCAATCTGATTGACGAAGCGTGAAAGCGTTGTGAAATGCCACTCACGCAATTCTAAGTGCTCAAGGAGAAAGTTGCGGAATGTATGTCGAAGCAACGTTTGAAACCTTACAAGTCCTTGCAGGGGCTCTATCGTTGCGTTTGTTTCCGTTTTTACGAGTTCAAATACACCAGCCAAAGGTAAGGATTGGTTGCAAAATCTTGAAGAGACAGGCACTGCGAATTTAGTTTCTCTATCAAAGAGCGGTTGTAATTGGGATGAGCTCATGCCAAGATGATCAATGGTTTCCTGCCACATTTTTTGCTGCGGATAGGAAGGCGAAACCATTGGAACATTATTTTGGTCTATAGTTACCGGTATTAGATCATCGCTCAATAAATGAAACCCTTTTTCAAGCAGGATGGATGCAAGCGTTGATTTCCCAGCACCGGACGCGCCGAGAATGGCGTAGGCCTTGCCATTAATAGCGATAGCGCTGCCGTGCAGCGGAAGAATTCTTTTTTGCAAAAGAATAACACCCATGCACGTACCTAGTATGTAGAGACGGATTTTATCATCGTTAAAGCCTTCAAAAGGAGAGACCATAATGGATTCACCATTACTAATGCAGAAAATAGCCGTGTTGGGAACTCGAATAAGTACTTGATTGTCTTTCACTGCGAAATATTCACTTGAAGAGGCAGCGGAATTCCAGCAAGCTGTAAGATCCGTTATCGCTACTCTGACAGTTTCCATATTCATATTGGTGTGTTCATTAATTGGGGGCAGTTCAGGCAGCGGAAGATAGCTATCGATACGGAAACCAAAGGAATAATAGCTGTTTTTGCTCTCGGTCTTTATCATGAGTATCACTCCGGATCGTAATGCGATATTGGGGGGGGAGGTGCCCATATATGAGAATATAGGCACCTGAATTCTAAGTATGAAAAGAATATTGATTTAAGACTAGCTGAAGTTGATAATTTCAGTTGGGTCGGGTTGAACAGCATCAGGTGTTTTAAGTCCAGGACCAGCCATTGTCATATTGACATTAAGCACTTCCAAAGCAGGTTGTTGCCACGCTTTTTTTACTTGGTTTTGCATAGAAATCACCTCCCTTCAAGCTTGTTTTTTGATAAAACGGTGGAAAATTAGACTGCGCATCAGTATTCGGAAATGAGTCTCGAAGACGAGCTCCGGACGCGGATCCTTTTCAATGATAGACAATGCGTTTTTTAGTTCCTTAATATTCAAGTACTCCGAAATAATTGGATCTTTTATAACCTGTTTGAGCTCGTCAATTAGTAGGCCCCATGAGGGAATCATCCGATGTAGACCATCGGCACCTTGTATTCCGCGTACTTTTTGATTTAGTCTTATATTTTCGGGTAAATAGTTTTTTGTTGACCTGCGAACGAGGGAACGATCGAAACCGTTTTGGACGAATTGCTTTTCTGGTACCGATAAACAGAATCGAATGACTCGCAAATCATTGGTTGCATCGCGTTCCCACATGGAATAACGCAGAGATTGCTTGCATCCGACTGTACCAGTAATATTCCAGTAATAGAGCATTTCAAATTGTTTTTTTCGCACTTCATAGACATCCTGGAAAGGATTTCCCCAGAAGTCGTAACCATGCTGCTGTAACCGCTCATAGACGTTAGTTTTTTTAGCGAATTCCGGGTTAATAAGATCTGGAAGTTCAGGCTCGTTATTCGTTAATAACAGCTTTGAAATTTTTGGGAAGGCTTTTTTTCCTACGATTGGAAGAATGCGCGATTTCTTAATTCCAAGCTCTTTGCTGTAAAGATGGTTTTCCTTGGCAAACTGAATCCATTTAAAGCTTCTAATCAAGCTTGCTTGGTAATCGAGGGCGGGTCCCCAGGATATCGTCCAGTTTCCTCGGCTGCCTGTTAGCAGAACACCAAGGTTTTGAGCATGCGCTTGCTGGTAGATTCCTTTAATCCAATAGGAATTTTCATAAAACTTATACGGTGTTTCCATGATCTCGAGCCACTCATCAACCTCAGTAAGTGGGTTCATTTCAGGGAAATTCAAATATTGATCATTGATGTTGCCAACATGCTTAACTGTAGATTGTATATTTTGGCGCTCGTTTGCAATTCTGCTCTTGGGCGTCCAATCTTGAAAATCTTCAAGCGGCACATAGCTGAAAGTGTGTAATTGTTTATTTTGGTTACGCAGCTCCCTCGCTGCAAAGCTTACAACTGATCCGGAATCGAGTCCTCCGCTTAATTTTGCTCCAACCTGTCGATACGTGCGAAGCCGAGACGAGACCGCTGTTTGGAAAACGTCCCTAAACGCCTCTTCGTATTCTTCATTGGTTTTGAGTTTTAATTTGTTCTCAACTGCTAAGGTCGAATATCTAGAAAACCTCAACTCGCCATCGGAAACCGTAATCGTGTGCGAGGGGGGGATCTGTCCTACATTCTTGTACACGGTTGTATACAAATCAACGGCATCGGTTGTAATAGGGATTGCTAGGAATTCGGATATCCATTGCTCGTTTAGCTGCTTATTTATTCCTGGTATTGAAAAAAGAGGTTGAATGGTTGTAGAGAAAGCAAACAACTCTTTTGTTTGAGCAAAATAAAGCGTGCGGCTGCCAGAAAAATCTCTAGCTCCAAACAAGGTGCGATTTTGTTCATCCCATATAACGAAAGCGAAATCGCCAATTAAATGCTTGGGAGCGTCTTTTCCCCATTTCTGATAGGAAAGCAGGATTAGTGCGCTATCGGTCATTTTCTTGCGGTCAGTCAATCCAACTTGCAGCTTTTCAAACAGTTCAGGACGATTATCAATGATGGCATCGGCGGTTATTGCGAGGCCGCTTGAATAATCGAAGTAAGGCAGAATTTCGTTAACGGATTCAGGAGTAATCCATTGCGCGTGACATCCCAAGAAAACATGTTCATTGCGCCATGCGTTGATATCATCTGCAGGAAAGTGCTGCAGCTTTTGTAACAGCTGCATACCCAGTTCTGGATGAATTGGTTCATTATTGAGATGACAAACACCGACTATAGCGCTCATTGTTTCCTCCTGTCGCTGATAAAGCACAAGCTGATGAAAAGAATTTATTATGGCATGTTGTTCTTATTTAAGAACTGTTGTGTGTGGTTTAAATAATGAATTAAAGATTAGGAAATAGTTAAACCATCACCATTTTATTTATAGTTTATTTGAAAGCTCGTTTTTCGTTTTTGTTCTTTATAAAGAACTTGTGATTAGGTTAACATCTCTGCTGTTTCATTGTCAACAAGTTAATTTGTGATTTGTATCATTTTACTGAAATAACAGAGTTTGATAGAGCAAAGCCACTGCCATAATAGCTGAAAGGTGAAGTTGTTCCGCAGTTGTGATCGTGGATGCAGTTGAATATACTAGTTTATAAAGTATATCTACATATGGAGGAAAGGTGGGATCATATTGATTTATTTAATCATTAGCGGATGCATCATTATCATATATCTGTTCTTTATCTTTCCAACACAATGGTTGAAAGTGGAAAAGATTAACAATCCAATTGGCATTAACAAGCGTATTCTTCAAATAAGCGATCTTCACTTTGACAGGCTGCGTGTGAGTGCAAGAAGAATCAGGGAAGAAATTAAGATGACTAATCCTCACTATATTTTTTTGACAGGTGATTTTACCTATAGAGAACGCTACTTATCACGAGCCGCTCAATACTTTAAAGTGATAGCTGACTGCGGTGTCCCTGTTTATGCCGTTTTGGGTAATCATGATTATGAACTGCCTCATTTAAGAAAATTGCTTGATCTATTTGAGGTTTATGGAATAAAAGTTCTGCTAAACGAGTCTGTGTTATTAGAGGATTTCCAATTAGTCGGGATCGATGATTACGGTACTGGTCACAGTAATATCAAGCAAGCATTTCGATTTGTCGACGACTCGAAGCCCATCATCATCATCACACATGATCCTAACGTCGTACTGAAGATCGAACGTCCGTATCATTATTTAATGGCCGGTCATCTGCATGGAAAGCAGCTGAACGTGCCGTTCTTTTTTGCGATTAAGCCGAAAGGTCCGCTTTCGGCTAAAGGAATCTACAAAGGGCTCCACACGGACCAGCACGGCACCTTTTATATTTCAAAAGGAATCGGACAAGCAGGTGTGAATGCCCGTTTTATGGTTAGAAGCGAAATCACAATACATGACTTATGAGCCCATATTAATTAGAAATACTATTCTTGTTCGGAATTTCTGCGGCTAGCCTGCCGAAAAGCCGCGGGTGGGATACCTTTAGCCTCAGCAAAGGTTCTTGTAAAATAATGAACGGATGAAAAACCACAGCGCTCAGCAATGCTCTTAATAGGCGTTGAAGTTTGCGACAGCAGCTGCTCAGCGGCGCGTATTCGCTCATGCCTAACGAGCATGGAAAATGACTCATGCACGCTCTGCGAGAACAGCCTAGAGAGATGCCGCTCCGATACGTTAATATAACGGGCAACCTCTGCGAGGTTCAGGTTCGCTCCGAGATTGTCGCGTATGTACAGCTTGGCGCGGCTGATGAGCATTGCAGCATTAGATGCAGGTAATACCGTTTCCGTGCTGCTGTTCTTCCCGCCAACGATAGTGGGAAAAGTAAGGATCAAGGCGTGCGCAAGCTGAGGGATTAAAGAAATCGGAGCAGCATGACTATCGCCGCTTGGAACGAGCAAAGCGTGCCAAATGTGAGCAGTCGGCGAGAGCTGCTGCTTATCTGTCCATATCGGTCCGCTATTTAAGGCTTGATTGTAATAATCGAATTCATCTGGCTTTGAAAGCTTCTCATCAAGCTCAAACGCTACATATAATAAATCCAATTGGTCTACATCCCGAATTTGATGATATATATTTGGACGGGAACAAAACAGAACTCCCTCCCGCAATGGATAAGTGACATGCCCCTCCTCGTAAATTCCACTGCCTCCGGTAACGTAGCAAATCTCAAAAAACGAATGTTTATGAACGGTATTCTCGATTAACCCTTGTACCGCTCCCCAATAATAAACATGAATGGTTACGCTATCGCCATGCAGCAAGCGTGCGTACCGATTTAATCGCTCTTCGCTTTTTGGCCAAACATACATATGAACCATCAACTCCCTTGGCGTAATTGTGCAAAAAGACGTCTTTGACGGATAAATACGAATTTACCTTACCACATCTATAATGAAAGCATATTCAAACTAATTATAGGATAAGGAGAATCGATATGAACGTCAATGATGATGTGCAATTTTACAAGGAAAACGGGTATTTGCTGGTAAGAGGCGTGTTTAATGAGGAAGAGGTGCTGGAGATGAGAGCGGCGGTCGAGAGAATCATTAATCGCGCAGCTCAGAATCAAGCGGATACGAACCATGCTTGGCAGGGTGATTTCCTTCCACCTGAACAGCTTAAGAAGCTGGTGCTGAAAGGTTTTCACGATGTGCATTACCATGACGCGGCCTTTACGAGAGCAGTCATTCACCCGAAAATGACGGCCGTTCTGAACAAAATCATCGGTCACAATGTTCAGCTCCATCATTCCAAAATGCTTGTGAAGCCCCCTGCTAATGGCGCAGCGTTTCCGATGCATCAGGATTTCCCGTATTTTCCGCATCATAACCATTCCATGCTGGCTGCCAGCGTGCATTTAGATGACGCGGATGAGGAGAACGGCTGCTTGGCTGTGATTCCCGGTTCGCATCTGCAAGGACCTTTGCCGCATGTAGGCAAACACTATCTTAATCATAAGGAGTATCCGATCTCCTCGGGAACGCTTTGTCCAGCCAAAGCAGGTGATGTTTTGTTCTTCAACTACTTGACGATTCATGGTTCGGACGTGAACCGTAGTGATAGAACACGAAGAAATGTTCTATTCCAGTATCGTGACGCAGCGGATAAACCGTCGGAGCAGGTTCATTTTGATTGGGGCATGGGCCTTATGGTGAGCGGCGAAAATGTAGATTTTAAAAACGTTAAACCAAGTTTCGAACTTACGAAAGTATAGTCATAACACAATCTAACTCTTTTTCGTTGACAAAACTAGGCAGGATTGTTATTATTCAAAAATAACCAAGTAAGTCTATAAGTATTATTGTATTAATTTTTAAAAAGCAAAACATGCGACCGTAAAAACGGAGGTGTCCTTTTTCCAAAGGATTGCCTCCTTTTTTTATTCTTTATTAAGGAGTGGTGAATATGACCGAGAGAACGATTTTGTCACAGCCTTTTGAGATTAATTTAAACGAGCAGCTCATTTTGAAGGGCAGAGTAAAGACACTGGAAGGAGAAGCCGCAAGACCTGTAGTGATTATTGCGCATGGCTATAGAGGCTTTCAGGATTGGGCATTCTGGCCCGAGGTAACGGACAGCTTAGCTGAGAAAGGCTTTTATGCAATCAGTTTTGACTTTTCTCGTGTAACTGCCAAAGAAGCCGGACTTGCTGAGGAACGTGTGGCCGAAGCGAGCACCGTCTCTCAAGAGCTTGTAGATCTTGATGTGATCATACAGCATGTGAAGCAAGGCTTGCTTCCGCTAAGCCATGAAGCGGATGCCAACCGAATTGCGATTATCGGGCACAGCAGGGCAGGAAGCAGCAGTCTCATTATAGCAGCGGAGCAGCCTGAGAATGTGAAAGCCGTCGTCGTATGGAATGGAGGCTCAACGCCAGCTAGAGGAGCTGATGAGCAAAATGTGACGAGACTCCAGCAGCTCGTATCGGAGGATGCGGAGGCGAATAGAGAACGGTTTGACGTGCTGACACAATTCAAATCGTTGAGGCAGCCGGCGTTAATTGTACAAGGAAGCGCCGATAACGAGCGGTTGCTTGCCGTGAACCAAAGGCTGAGGCAAACGAATCCGGAACAAACCTTTGTTACGATTGAAGGAGCGGATCATGTGTTTGGCGTTCTGCATCCTTATGAGGGAGCTACACTATACTTGTCAGAAGCTCTCCAAGCTACGGTGAATTTTCTGGAAAAAGTGTATTAATTATCTTATAAGTTACATAGAGATGCGGAGCGACTGGTTTATGCCAGGTTGTGACGCGTCTCTTCTTTTTTTCTAAGATTTAGCCATGGAAAAATCATATTGACATAAATGAAACACCGATGATATATTGTTTTACGTAAAGCGCAGTATTCTTATCGGGATTATGTATTATTAATTTAAAAGTTAATTTGTGCTGAACATCATAGAATTTTAACAGAGAGGAAGATTGTTGTATTATGGAAAATAATTTATTGACAGCAATTGAAAACAACTGGATCACCTTGTTTGTATCAGCAATACTTCTTGGCGGCCTTTATTTTATGGCCAAAAAACGGGTAGGCTTCGGAACGCGGGTTCTAGTAGCTCTTGGACTGGGCTTAGTTGCAGGTATTATTTTTAATAATTTTGAGCTGGACACGGAAGGTGTAGGTACAATCGGTTCGATCTATATAAACCTCATTCGAATGATTGTTATTCCGCTCGTTTTTGTACTAGTCATAAACAGTATTATATCGATTACGAACATTGAGTTTTTACGCAAGCTTAGCGTGAAGACAATCGCTTGGTTTTTAGCTACAACAGGCGTAGCTTCTATCATCGGACTACTTGTTGCATCGGCAATTAGTCCAGGTGCTGGATTTGCATTAACGACACCTGAAAATTTCGAAGCACGCGAAGTGCCGAGCTTTTTCCAGGTGATATTGGATCAAGTGCCTTCCAACCCGATCAGCGATGCTGCGGAGGGGAAAGTCGTGCCAATCCTTATTTTCGCCCTATTCATTGCGGTCGCTATCGTTAAGGTAGGAGCGAAAAACCCGGATTCCGTACAGCCGTTCAAAGCTTTTATTCAATCCGCAACGGTAATTATGCATCAAGTGGTTAAGTTTGTTCTTCGTTTCACGCCATACGGAGTTTTTGCGCTAATTGCGGTTATGGCGGCCAAATACGGCTGGGAAACGCTTGAGCCGCTAGCTATGCTAATTGCTGTAAGCTATATTGCTCTCCTTCTTCACTTCGTATTCGTATTTGGCGGTTTGGTAACCTTCGTAGCGAAGGTTAATCCGTTGAAGTTTTTTAGAAAAGCTTATCCAACGGTCGCTGTAGCGTTCACGACACGAAGCAGCTTTGCTACGCTTCCTATTAATCTGGAGGTTATTACGAAACGCCTTCGCATATCGCCGAAAATCGCCAGCTTCGTAGCTCCGCTTGGAGCGACGATGAACTTTAACGGCTGCGGCGGCATATGGCCTGCTATTGTATCGGTTTTCGTTTCCGAAGTATACGGAATTACGCTTACGGCAACGGATTATGTACTAATCGTTTTGGTAAGTGTAATCTCTTCTATCGGTGTGGCAGGCGTACCTGGACCGGCTTCGATCTCAACAACGGTAGTGCTTACAGCGGTTGGCCTTCCGCTTGAAGGTATTGCGCTAGTCGTTGCGGTTGAATCTTTGATCGATATGGGCCGTACGGCTGTAAATGCAACAGGAACGACAGTAACGGCGCTGCTTGTTGCCAATTCTGAAGGTGAATTCGATCGCGAAGCTTTTGATCGCGGCGATGAAGATGATCTTGAGCTTAATCCAGCGTAAAGCAAAATGTAAAAAGACCGTCATCAGCATAGGCTGTTGATGGTCTTTTTTGTCATTCAAAGCTGCCGCGAAATAAAACAATCCCCATAAAAAAGCCCTCGATTATACACGCAATTGAGCGTGCATAATTGAGGGCTAAGTTTCTTTATGGCTCGTCGTGTACTTCAGGAAAAGCATGGTCATATTCGTCTTCCCCGGGATAATCGCGAGACATTCCCGCATGAAGCGCTCGATTCTCATAGTTGAAGGGGTTAGGTGGCCGCTGGTCCATTCGCCATGGCGTGCTCTTGCCAAGGGATTCCATCCGCAGGTCAGAGCCGTACGGGCCATCCGGAAACTCCTCCGGAATCAGGTCGTTACGCTGTGATTCAACTGTCGATACATCTGTATATGGCTGGCGATTTTCTTCCATAAATCGATCCATCAGCAGACTCCTCCCAAAATGGTATGGTATTACCATATTACCATTTCAGTGTACCCTGATTAATCTGTAAAATGCACCGTTCCCACAACAAAGTATAAGAATTGAGCAAGCTCGGACGCTTCTTCTTCGGTTAGCTTAAACGTATATTCAAGATAACCTTCCTCTTCAAGATCATCAGGGCCGATGATAGCGGTTTTTCCGAATTGGAGATCAGTAATGAGCTTCTTGCCATAGAAACGGCTTGTAGATGTAATCGCAAGATCGAAGCGCTTTAAGCTAGGACCAATGAACGTGACATATCGGGTTGAAGTTTCCTCCGTTGAATCGGACATAAAATCAAAATCAGGCAACAGCATATGGTATAGCCTCCACTCCATTAATAAACTCATTATACAATAACAAAATGCTTGTAATAAAGAAATCATTATGATAGCATGAAACCAATCGAATCATTGAACGTGAGGAAGCACCTCCTTTGCCGTAGGCAAAGGAGGTGCTTTTTTTTGTTTCCGGCATGTCGCTCTGTTTCCGGAATGGTTGCCTTCTCGTTCAATTCATTCGCTAATTCATATTTATTGGAGGATTGAGGTCAACATGCAAATCGTATTCTTGAACACGTTTGAGAAGCTTGGTGAGGATCAAAATGTCATTAGCGCGCAGCTGTCTATTTGTGAACGTCAAGGTATTTGGTCTGTGATGTGGGTAGAAGGGGAAGCAGAAACCGGAGATCCGCAAACTTGGTTCGAAGGCACATCATGGGAGGATATGATTGTAGCTTTCAGGCATGGCATTGCAAGGGTGATGGGAGAAGGCTATACACCAATTATCGACAGCATGCTGGATGACCGCAGGGCTTCTGCAGGCAGCTTCGTAGCCATGCTGCAGTGCTATGGCGAGCTTCACTCTAATCCGGATCTCTTCCAAAAACTTCGCGAATGGCGACGTGCGAAAGCGGTTTCGGAGAAGCGCTCGGCTTATCTTGTTGCAACCAACCGCATGTTGTGGATGATTAGCGCTTTTGTTCCGAAGTCGGCAGAAGAGCTGACACAAATTCCAGGATGGGGCAGCACTAAGCATGCGTCCTATGGTATGGAAGTACTCGCTATAACAGAAGAGGCTGACCGGGAGACGGAATTTCCGCTGCAATGGGTGGTCGAGAAGCTAGACTCCGGAATTTATACGCAGTGGTTGTACAAACAGAAGGAAACGAAATATAAATCGCAGATGGACCGTCAATTAGCCAAAAAGCATATTTTGACAACGATACAGCAGGGCGGCTCGTTAGAGCAGCTTGGGGCTGAACTGGAGCTCTCAAGACGTGAGCTGATGGATCGTATCGAGCAGCTTGAGCAAGAGGGCTACGATATGGAGTCGTTGATTACCAGGGAGCTAAACGACGTGTCAGAGGACGAGCTGCAGCTCGTCTGGGATGCACTGACGCAGGTTGGAGACAAATACTTGAAACCCGTGCTGCAGCACGTATACGGGACTTCAGAGGCTTCGCAGCTTAGTAAGCCAGTCGATGTGTTATATGAGCGTCTGCGGCTTATCAGGCTGCGTTTCCGGAGAAGCATGACAAGTAAAGCGGTTTAAGGCAGCGAACGAATTTTGAGGCGGTTTTTGTCATTTACGAAGCCTCCTTCCTTGAATTAAGGAGACTTCGTAATGCCGCTTTGGTCAGGCCATACGGTGTCAGCGTAACGGATAGCTGCTCCTGAGTCGCAAGGGAGGCCTGTTTCATACGAATGGTTGCCAATTAAGTCAACAGCCTGCTCCCGCAGCAGACGTACGTGAGATCGGTCCTCCTTCGTAAGCTGGGGACCTTCATGCGCCCGCATCCATACTAGGATGGCATTCAAGACTTCCATTCCGTCCTCCAGAGCTTGCTCCCATAAGGTCCAGACGCTCTCGTGATGATAGGTTGTGCCGTTTACCGGGTTAAGCCAAGGCTTTTCCTCTAGATTTAACACATCAAAGGGCAAAGGCTCTTTCTTAAAAACAAAAGGCTCGATTTGCCCAAACGTAAGTTTTCTCCGTATGCCAAGCGGGTCATGGAATAAGCGCTGCGCAGCCGTGAAATCGCGATTAGCTTGGTTCCAGTCTTCACGCTGAATGAGCGGTGCAAGCTCCCCGTAATAGGTTGAAGCAATCGATTCGAATACGTCCAGAATCGGAGGCGGGAAGCTGCCATTCGTGCTTACGTATTTCCAAACAGCGGTTTTCCACGTTTCGACTCCCCAAAGCTCTCTCGCAATTAACGTATCCATCATAATTTCGAATCGTTGATGATCCCATTTGCGGAATCCGGATTTGCTAAAAACATAAGGATGCAGGTTACGGTCCAGAATATGATGCAGCACAAAACCAAGCGTATATAGTATAGAAGGATCAGGCCTTTTGGGGCAGGTCTTCCTGTCGATGACACCATCCAACATTTCTGTGAGCACCGGACCGCAATGGCGGTTATGCATCTCGGTACCTAATCGGTTCAACGCCAAGCTGCGCTGCCAAGGGAAGAAACGATGATAAAATAAAAAGTCCGGTCCCTGACAACCCATATTAAACATGTTTTTATGCTCCTCAATTTGCAGAAGAGCGCTTTCACCAAGCTTCTCAAGCACAAGCTGTCCAAATATGAAATGAGCCCATACGTTAGGCATGCAGAGCAACCTCCATTCATTAACAACATTCTACAGTTTTCGTGGAAAAAATATAGTTCTTTGGGTATATATATTTTTTTTATAGTATACTTGTCCTAATGAATTAAGTATAATATAAATTAAACAAGACAAAGCGCGAATTTTGTCGAAAAGGAGCGTATCTTCATTATGAAGGCAGAATACATTAACCCGTTTCTTGAATCCGCAAAAATCGTGATTGAGCAAGTGGTTCAAATACGTCCTGCGACTGGTGAACTAGGTCTTAAGGATATAAAGTTTGTTGAGAACTATATTTGGATTCAAATTGGACTCAATGGACAGATGAACGGAGACATTGTATTCGGGCTAAGCGAAGAAGTAGCTATGAAAATGGTTTCTGCGATGATGGGTGGATACGTAATTTCTGAAATCGACGAAATCGTGAAGAGTGCTATTTCTGAGCTCGGTAACATGATCAGCGGAAATGCCAGCACAATGCTGTTTAACCAAGGTGTACGGGTTGATATTACGCCGCCTAAGGTAATCCAATCCGCGCAATCAGCAGGCTTTACCGCACAAAAGGCGCTGACGATTCCGCTAATTATGGAAGGAATCGGAGAACTTGACATCCAAGTTTTAATCGCATCTTAGCACAGAAATAGCTCCTTAGGGAGCTTTTTTTGCGTCTGCATTAGCAATCAAGTAAACTTGTAAATGGGTGATGTTGGATGTTAAAGGATAAAGTTATTTTCATCTCCGGCGCATCGAGCGGGATCGGAGCGTTAACGGCGATAAGACTGTCCGAGCATGGGGCGATTCCAGTGCTGACGGGAAGGAATATCGAGAAGCTGAAGGAGATTTCATCCGCAATAAAAGGAAAAAACGCGTTTTATCAGATGGATGTCACAGACAACGAACAAGTAAAGCAGACAGTGGAAGCCGTCATTGCGAAATACGGTAAAATAGATGTATTGCTGAATAACGCCGGCTATGGGCAATTTGAGTATTTTACAAGCATGCCTGTGGAAAGCTTTGAGCAGATGATGGATACCAATTACATGGGAGTTGTGCGTTGTACGAAGGCTGTCATTCCCCATATGGTGAAACGGGGGAGCGGTCATATCGTAAACGTCGCTTCGTTAGCTGGCAAGATTGGCACGGCGAAATCAACCAGTTATACAGCGACAAAGCATGCAGTGCTGGGTTTTACAAACTCGCTAAGAATGGAGCTCCGCGGTCATGGAATTCAGGTGTCTGCCGTGAATCCAGGGCCGATTGATACGCCTTTTTTTTCGCTTGCTGATCCTTCCGGCTCTTACGTGAAAAATGTCAGTTGGTTTATGATGAAGCCAGAATATGTGGTCAAACGAATCGTTAGATTGATCGAACTGCGGAAAGCAGAGCTCGATCTTCCGAAAAAAGCAGCACTTGGCATAAAGTTTTATCAATTACTGCCGCGCACCATCGACCGGCTTTTCGGCGGTATGCTAAATCGAAAATAAAGGTTTAAATGAGAGAGGATTAAAGAATGAGTAAGCACACATGGAATGAAATCGGTATTAATGAGCTGCTGGAGAACAAGCTTTCAGCAAACGGAATTATTGAACCAACGGATGTACAGGCAGAGACGATTCCAATTCTGCTTGGAGGCAGCGACGTGTCGGCGAGATCTCAGACAGGTACAGGTAAAACACTCGCTTATTTGCTGCCGATGCTTCAAAAGATGAATTCGTATTCGAACGCTATACAAGGGGTAATTTTAGCGCCGACGCAAGAGCTTGCCATGCAAATCGTACGCGTTGCGGAAATTTACGCAGAGCCATTGAATATTCGCGTTCAGCAGCTGATTGGCGGAGCGGCGTTAAAGCGTCAAGTAGAGAAGCTGAAGCTGCGCCCGCAGCTTGTCATCGGTACGCCGGGCCGTATGCATGAGCTGCTCAAGCTGCGCAAGCTGAAGCTGAACGATGTAAATAACGTCGTGGTAGATGAAGCGGATCAGGTATTTCAGTTAGGCTCGACAAAAGAGGTCGAGATCCTGCTGCATGGCATGGGTAAGGGGCGTCAAATCGCTTTCTTCTCGGCGACTTATCCTGATCAAATGGCGCGATTCGAAGGTCGTTGGATGAAAAACCCGGAACGCATTCAAATTACGCCCGAGCACCGGGTATCCCAAACGATCGATAATTATTTTGTTGTCAGCGATAAACGGGACAAGACGGATACGGCAAGGCGGCTTGTTCGATTACTGAACCCGTCATCCGCACTGTTGTTCCTTAATGATACCGACAATATCTCGAACTGGGAATCGAAGCTGAGCTATGAGGGCTTCACGGTTGAAGCTCTATACGGAGATGCGGATAAGCAGCGAAGAGCAGCAACGCTGACACGTTTTCGTGAGGGACGCTGCCAGCTGCTGCTTGCAACAGATGTTGCTGCACGCGGATTAGATATTGAAGGCTTGCCGCTCGTTATACAGCTTGATCCTGCTGCGGACGCGGATCACTACGTACATCGTGCTGGTCGCACCGGCCGTATGGGACGACCAGGGACGGTCATATCGATTGTGATGCCGCAGGAGCTGTTTATTATGGAGAAGTTCCGCAAGCAGCTCGGCATTGATTTGTCAGAGCGGACTATGTTCCGGGGCAAGCTGCTTACGGAGGAAGAACTTAAAGAAGCAACACGTCCGTTTGCTGCTAGGCATGAGGCGAAACTCGCCGAGCGCTCAGAAGCAGCCCAAGCGAAGCGCTCTCTGGAACGGAAGGAACCGCCGGCAGCTGCAAAGGAAACGAAGCTTGTTGACGTGAAATCGACCAGTTCCGCACCGAAGTCGAGAATAACGGAAAAAGCGGCACCGAAGCCTGCTCCCAAGAAGGTGGAGCGAAAGCGCGAGGGCAAAAACAAGGGAGCGCCGAAATGGCTGAAAGCGAAGCGTGAGGCCGAGAAAGAACAATAAAATAAAATAATTTTGAATGCCACCCTCTCAAATCGATCCGCCTCTCCCGAAACGTATGGGCGAAGGTAAAAAATGCGGCAAAACCCGCAATCGAATAAGGAGTGTGGCTTTCTTAATGAAAAACACAATGTTGAAAAAAACAGCAATTTCCTCGCTTGCGCTGCTAATGCTTGCAGGCGGAGCGACGTCAGCTTTTGCAGATGGCGGTAGAGACAGAGGGAATGATGGCGGTCGTGACGATAATAATGACCGACAAGAGGACAAGCATGATAAAGATGATGATAAGTATAAAGTAACATGGCAATTCGAAGATGAGGATGACTTGAAATGGGCAATGGAATACATAATGCGACTAGCGTCGAAGGGTGTATTTACAGGGTATGAGGATGGAACATTCAAGCCGCATCAAAAAATTAGCCGCATTGAGACGATAACGGCTGCAGTCAGATTGATGGGACTTCGCGCACAAGCGGAATCATCTGCGGAAATGAATACGGATCTGCAATTCAAAGACGCTGACAAAATCGAGAAAAAGTATCCATGGGCTGTCGGTTACGTAGCCGTCGCGCTGGAAAACGATTTGTTCTCCGAAACGGAAACAGAAGTAAAACCAGAGGCAAATGCGACAAGACTTTGGTCTACGATCCTTCTTGTAAAAGCGCTTAAATTGGAAGACGAAGCGAAAGCGCTTAACAATACGAAGCTCGACTTCAAGGATGCGAAAGAAATTCCAGCCGGTTCAGTCGGCTATGTCGCGCTCGCCCTTCAGAAAGGGATTATTACGGGCTACAACGATAAACACGGAAAAACATTCCGTCCGAACCAACCCGTTACTCGTGCAGAGCTAGCCGCTCTTCTGGACCGTACGGATACGGAAATGCCGGATCAAGATGCGCAAGCCATTACGGGTAAGCTGAAAACAGCTCCTGCTGACGGCAAGCTGACTGTGGTTAAAGCGGATAACACAGAAGCTTCATTGGCCATTGATTCGAACGTATTTATTTTCCGCGATGATAAGAAAGCTCCACTGAGCGCCCTGCGTGCCGGTGATGAGGTTCTTGTGCGCACTTATCAAAATAAAGTCGTTTTCATCGAAGTTACGAAGTCAGCTCCCGTGGTAACACCCTTCTCGGAGCTTGGTATACTTAATACGCTAACGTTCAACGCACAAGCGAAGCTTGTAACGCTATCTATTACGCGTGTTGAAAACTCGCAAACGGTTATGCTTACTTATAACGTGGATGCTAATGTTGCAATTACCGGTGATGCATCGCTGTTGAAGCCTGGTCAGCTCGTACAGGTTAAGGGCGAAAACGGAACGGCAAAAACAATTGAAATCAAGTAATTAAATACGTAAAAGAAAGAGGTATCATCCATGGCGGTGATGCCTTTTTTTCTATCCACGAACCTAGCTATTAACCGCGGCACTCTTAATTCCGACAAAAACGATGGGAAAAATTAAAATAATCGTTGACATGGCATTCCTTGGGGAATAAGATAGAAAAGTAATCAAGATGTGTTGGCTAACCATTTTGTCGGATAACAAAAGAAGAACAATCTACTGGACCACCAGAGATTCGATGAGAGCGCATGATGCGCCCTTGTTGAGTCTCCTTTTTTTTATCCAAGCAAAACAAACAAAACAATAACCCATCATTAAAAACGAATACAAAGCTCAATGAGCGAAACGAAAGGGATGTTAACAAACATGAAAAAACTGACTATCACATTGATTTCCGCAACGGTGGCTTTCTCAGCCTTAACTTACGCAGCCGTATCTGCGAAACAGGCACAAGGGGTTCCCGTGCCGAAGAACAGCCCCGCCGTAACATCCGCTGCAAAAGAAGAGCAGCCTAAAGCGATAACGATCGTTAATACGGATGATAAACTACCGCAAGTAAGCACCGCTGCTGCAACCGAACAAGCACAACCGCAAACAGCTGCTGCTCCGGCAATTATAGAAGAAACGAAGCCGCAAGAAGAGAAAGCGGCAGATACAGCGCAGCCAAAAGCAAGTGCAGTAGTTGATAAAAAGGAAGTAGTGTCCAAATCAACAAAAAACGCTGCAGCGGCAGTAAAAGAAGAAACACAGCCAAAAGCTGCGGCACCTGCGATAAAAGAAGAAAGCAAGCCTAAGGCTGCTGCAGTAAAAGAAGAAGTAAAAGCAGCTCCGGTTGTAAAGGAAGAAGTAAAAGCAACGCCAGCTGAAGCAGCTAAAACAGAAGAAGACAAATCGAAATCCCTTAATTTCGTGAAAAAAGAGACGGTTCAGCCAAAGGCGCCAACGACTTCTAACTCATCATCAAATTCATCAACCTCGTCATCTTCTTCACCTGATACACAACAGCCGGCAGCACCGCCTGCGAATGAGGATAATTCTTCTGACGAGGAAGAAATCTGCTAATCCATTCTTACTAACATGATATGGAGGTCTAACCGATAATCGCAGACCTCCATATCAAAATCTCAAGTTATGAGTGGGGAATACATAGTTCATACGGCTAAGAAACACAAAATAAAGTGAGATAGAGGAGAACATATGAAAATGAAATCGAACACAGCAAAGAGAATACTAGCGCTGCTTCTATCGGCATTACTCATTTTGCCCGTAGTCAATGTTGTTAATGCCAGCCCAGCGGACGCGTTAGTAAATAGTAGTACAGAGCCATTTGATTATTTCAGCAAGGCCTATGAACACTTGAATGATGAGAATCATGTGTTTCAGACCTTGAACTACGAAGAGCTTGTTAATCTTTTTGATAGCAAGGGCAATTATGTTGTCTTATTCGGAGGGGCATGGAGTGAAAGCACGCAAGCGAATATAGGCTTTATCAATCAAGTAGCGAAAGAATATGGCGTGGATACGATCTATAATTTCGATACAAAGCTAGACGGCAATCAGTTCGAAATTGCCGATAGCAGCAATCCATATGCATATAAATATGTCGATGTGATCAATAAGTATTTAACTAATCTTAACGAGCAGCTCCCGGGAGTTGAAAGCGTTAGCTACGCTGCAAAAGATAGTGACGGGGCAGACATAACGATTTCCGCCAAAAAAATCGAAGCTCCTTTTCTATTCGTTTATGACGGGACAAATAATCGAATCATAGATTCCGTGCAAACGGATCAAGTTTGGAATGATTATTTGACAGATGGGAATGTGGATCCTGCTAAGGTAGAAGCTTATAAAGCAGAAGTAAGACCGGTATTCGAAGCCATTACGACAGAAGTGAATGGAAGCAAGACTACCAATTACGATGTGATCGATTACTTTGAATTTTTCAAGACGGCTTATAATAAAAATGCAAATATCGAATCAAATCCTCCAACGAATATCGAAATCTTTGATGACAGTGACCAGTCCGTCGTTTATAAATATGTAACCTATGACGAGCTGACTCATCTATT
This sequence comes from Paenibacillus sp. 01T443, assembly GCF_056398325.1. NCBI lineage: Bacteria > Bacillati > Bacillota > Bacilli > Caryophanales > Paenibacillaceae > Paenibacillus > Paenibacillus sp. 01T443. Next base: position 4,387 of record NZ_JBFTPE010000002.1, on the reverse strand, counting down.
AAATAGTGATGGCAATTATACAATTCTATTCGGCGGTTCGTGGTGCCCTAATACAAGAGCGGCAATAAAATTCATTAATCAGTATGCCAAAAAATACAATGTCGGCACGGTTTATTTATGGGATACAAAGCTGGACGGCGGCGTGGATGTTGCTAAAACAGGCAATATACCTCATAAAAACGAAACGCTCCAGGTTAGAGCGAACAACCACCCTTACGCTAATTTATATGTCAATATTGTTAATCAATATTTAACGAATATCAAAACTCAAAACAATGCCGCTACGCCGCCTTCGGTCATTAGCTATACGGATGCCAACGGCAATGTGATTAAAGGTGACAGATTGCAGGTTCCGTTTTTCTTTCAATACAATAAAAACAACAAAGATGCGGACGGCACAGCAGCACCCATTCTTGGACACATCGAATTGATGTATACATGGACGAGTATCCAGCCTAATTATGTTAGCAGCGCAGGTACCGGCGTTCACTACAGAAACTATACGAATGCTTTAGACAGTCTGTTTTCAAGAGTAGAAGCTTTACCCTCTGGCTTAACAGCAGTTTCGCCAACGACTTCAGCGCAGCTGGACGGGAAAATTATCGGAACAAAAAACAAAGTTTTGGAATATAAACTGGTTTCTGAAACGGAATACAAAGCGGTAACCGGCGAAGCCATTACTAACCTTGTGCCAGGTACTTATAACGTGAGATATGCAGCAAAAGCCGGATACAATGGTCCAACTCCTAATGCAACAGGAATTCCGACATCTGTTCCATACAAAGCAGGCCAATCCATTGATATCGTTATTCCTGCCAACACAGATCCAAGCGGTCCTATTACGCCAACGCCATCACCGTCGCCTTCGCCAACTGCGCCAGTCGGCGGAGATGACGGGACGTCTCCATCGGCTACGGTCTCAGCAACAACGGACTCTTCAACAGGTTCAACCGTTGCGAAAGCGACTACGGCTGTCATTTCAGGCTTAGTGGAGCAAGCGAAAAAAGCGGAAGCAGCAGGCAAATCGTCGGTAGTAGAGCTTAAGGTCGAAGCTTCTTCCCAAACCAAATCAGTTGAGCTGAGCATTCCTAGAAATGCGTTTAACGATGTGGCAAACAATACAAACGCTGGTGTTAAAGTTAACTATGGTATTGCGACGGTTATATTTGAACCAGAAGCGATTGAAAGTATAAGCAAAGCTGCTGAAACGGGAGACATCAGTATCATTATTTCCAAGGGAGAACTCACCGATGAAGGCAAGGAAGCATTGGGCGACCGCCCGGTTTATGACTTCTCCGTCTTTGCGGGCACTAGCCCGTTAACGACCTTCGGCGGCAGCAAGCTTCAAGTGAGCGTACCTTATTCGTTACAAGCGGGAGAAGATCCAAATGCAGTTGTTGTCTACTATGTATCGGAATCAGGCCTCGAGACGATTCGAGGTAAATATAACGCAGCTGAGGGAACGGTAGAATTCGTTACCACACATTTCTCCCAGTATATTGTCGGCTATAACAAAGTAAGCTTCACGGATGTACCGGATACGTCTTGGTACGAGGATGCAGTCGGTTTCCTAGCTGCAAGAAGCATTACTACCGGAACGGACGAGGAGCATTACGGCCCGAATGCGACAGTAGCGAGAGGACAATTCATTGTCTTCTTATTGAAAGCTTACGGCATCTCGCCAAATGTAAAGGAGACAAATAATTTCTCTGATGCTGGAGATACCTATTACACGAATTATTTGGGCGCAGCTAAACGCCTAGGCATAACGAACGGCATTGACGGTACTACATTTGAGCCTAATAGCAAAATTACGCGCCAAGACCTATTCACACTCCTTTACCGTTCGTTAGAGGTGCTGGGAGAGCTTCCAGCGGCAACCTCGAATGTTACCGTGTCGAGCTTTAGCGATGCAGAACAAATTGCCGGTTACGCAAGCGATGCGTTTAAATCGCTTGTAGAGGGCGGCATTATTACTGGAAGCCAATCAAAGCTGAACCCTCGGGATTTCTCCACGAGAGCTCAGGTGGCGCAGGTGCTTTATAACTTGCTTTCAAAGTAATAAGTAAAAGAAAATGTTTTTTCTAGGGAAATGGGGGGCCGATGGCTGCCCATTTTTCTCGTTTTTACGTTCTTGAATCTCTCAGCGGTATGCTTTTTTGATATTAGTCGAATATTTCGGTATGCTGTTTACTAGCTAATACTAAATTGCAATGTTGAAGGTGATAGGATGGAGTCCATTTTACAGGTAAACGGTTTAACCGGCGGCTATAGCCCAAGAAGGCCGGTACTGCATGACATCTCTTTTGAGGTGAAGGCTGGCGAAATGGTTGGTCTCATTGGCCTAAATGGCGCCGGAAAGAGTACGACAATTAAGCATATTCTAGGACTTATGAAGCCGCAAATCGGGGATGTGCGGATTGATGGTGTGACTCTGGATGAGGAAACGGAGCGTTACCGCGCTGCATTTGCTTATGTGCCGGAGACGCCGGTGCTGTTCGATGAGCTGACGGTGGAGGAGCATTTGCGTTTAACAGGCATGGCTTACAGCGTTAAGGACAACCACTATGAAGAACGAGAGGATGAGCTGTTAAAAGAGTTTCAGATGGTACCGAAGCGCAAAGCCTTCGCTTCCCATTTATCGAAGGGGATGAAACAGAAGGTCATGATTATGAATGCGCTGCTTGCAGAGCCGCCTTTGTACATTATAGATGAGCCGTTTCTCGGTCTTGATCCGCTCGGTATCCGCTCCTTGCTGGAAAGGTTGGTTGAGGTCAAGCGGAAGGGAGCAGCCATTCTGATGAGCTCGCATATCCTCTCAACGGTCGAGGCGTATTGCGATCGGTTTATCGTGATGCATCACGGTAAAATCGTCGCTATAGGCACGCTGGAGGATGTCAGGAAAGCAGCTGGAATGGACATGCGCGGCGGCTCGCTGGAGGATGCCTTCTATAAGCTAGTAACTGGGGGCCATGTTTAATGAGCCATGATCGCATGCTTGAAACGTTGTGGCATCGCCGCGCCAAAGCGTTCCGTGAGGAGGCGTTACCCTATTTCCGATACATGGGTCAAAGCGGTTTTCCGGCATTTATGTCTTTGTTCATCATATCTTCGGCTATCGGCTACATCAATTTAATTCGTGATGTTCCCAGCGACTTTCCCTTTGCGGCTGTCGGCATTACCGCGTTAACGCTGGTTCTGTGCTGGAGCCCGCTTCGGACCTGGCTTGTCGCAGGAGATACCGTTTTTTTGATGCCGCGCGAAGCGGAAATGTCTGGTTATTTACGCCTATCGTTTCGATATAATACGATTGCTTGTTCGTTACTGGCGGCAGTCGTGTTTCTGTTGTACCTTCCCATTTATTTGCAAGGACCGGCTGTTAACGGAGGATGGGCACTTGCTGTAATCGCTGTAGTTATGAAGGCAGTCAATATTTGGGGAGCCTGGAGAGAGCGGAGGATGACATGGCCGGGCATGAGGCGCCTGCTGCGTTTGCTGCGCTGGGTTATAACCGTTTTAATCATTGCGGCATGGCTTACGAGCGTGCTGTGGCAAGCAGCAGGCTTTACCGTACTTCTCTGCGCGCTATACGGCTTGCTATACCGCTTGCCAAGCAAGCACCGTTTGCCTTGGGAGAGGTTGATTGATGAGGAAGCGAGAACGCGGAAACGCTATTATGTTTTTTTCGGACTATTCATTGACGTGCCAACGCTTCCATCAAGTATCGCCAAAAGGCCGTATATCGCTTGGCTGCTCCGTGCAGTCCGCTATGCGAGCCGCAATACATTCGTTTATCTCTATACGGCCTCGCTCCTGAGAACGGAGATGGGCGGGATGATGATTCGCCTGCTCTTCCTAGGCTGCTTGATCATCTATTGGTTTGCGGAGGCGGTGTCTTTATCCGGTTATGGCAGTATTCTTGTATTTTTTATTTTCATGGGATTGATTGCCGTTCAATTAAGCGGCTTGCGTCACGTTCATCGCTATTCGGTATGGAAGCATGTATACCCTTTGCCGGAGAAGCAGCGAATCGAGCAATTTTTGAAAGTAGACCGCTTAGCTATGCTTGTATGCACGTCGCTGCTATGGCTTTTTGCAGCTCTGCCTCTAGCACTATCAGGCGTGTACATGCCATCGCTTGTTTCAGCGGCTCTAGCGCTAGCGTACCTTGCAATACGGCCTAGGCGTTTGCGTAAGAAGCTTGTTTTGGATGAGGATGAAGATTAAGTTTATTTATCTGACGGATTGTAATATGAAGTGCGACAGCTAAAAAACAAAGAGGCCCATGTTTGGATTCGTGTAAAATGGAAGTCACCACAACACCATTTTTCACAGGAGAACCCAACATGAGCTACTCCCATCTTAGCATAATAGAACGTGGACAACT